>OZ244904.1:3950292-4608674 GCA_965221615.1 Psychrosphaera sp.
GCTACCGTCAGACAATTTAAGGTTCCACCTAGAGTACTTAACCAAAAGTTATGACGAGTTAGAAGATTCTGATTCGATTACGATTGGTTTTAGATATGACTACGCTAATACTTGGCAGTATTAATTATTCGTAGATACAAAAACCACGCTTATTAGCGTGGTTTTTTTGTGCGATTTTATTAGCCTTTTCAAGAGCTGTTGACTATCTGCAACAACTCTTCGAGCTACTTATTTTTTCGATTTTTCCAGTATATCCAATCAATAAACACCAAAGTTCCACTAACTGAGTACGTCCAGCAAACAATGACTATCCAGCCAATCATAGCCAAGGGAACATGAACTTCAGGGTCTGAGTAGGTTTCTAGTTGAGACAAAGCGAACGTAAAGCATATTGGGCAAATGGCAAAAGCTAATATTTTTAGCATAAGGGAGTTAACAATTTTCACAAGAAAAAACGTCATACAGCCCATGATGAATATAGTTGCTAATAAAAAAGTTAATGGCATTGTGTGTCCTGTTCAATCCAATACTTACAAGCTTTAGAAGTGCATACTTGCCAATATTCTAATATTAAAGCTGCCGTTAGAAACTTCCTTATAAACTTCATTCTTTTTCCTTAACAAAAAGCTGAACTATAGGGGTATTTATAGAGTTAGTCTCATTAAACTATTTGTCAACTCTTTTACTGCCCAACGAGGCTGGTAGGTGAAGAAAAAAGGGGCGAAACGATCGCCCCAACGTTGAGTTTTATTACTGTCCCACAATTTGTAAGAGAGGAATAAAGTATCTAACCTTGGGGTGATCGCTTCGCCCCTTAACCTTGGTGAAAAGTGTGATATAAAATATGATAATCAGCTCTTCCCTTTTAATTATAAGGTCTGTAGCTGCTTCAACTTCACGTCATAGTTTTAGTCATATAGTTTTATTAATTATGGTGAAATTACCCACAAATAAGTCATACTTTTAAGCACTTTCTTTATTGCTTTCTAGTAATTCAATACTCTTTACTAAAGTATCTAAGTCATAAATGTCATAACTAAAATCATCTTTTATATTGGATATCTTTTCTAAACGAGCTTGCGTGATATCTGCTATCTGTCGAAATCCTGCCATGTATGCAGCATGCTTTTCTGGAATTGGTTCAGCTTCTTCCATTAATAAAGTAACTCGTCTAGGCTTAGTTACGTCATTTAATTCTTCAACAGCATGAGCGGTAGTTCCAGAACCAGCGAAAAAGTCCATTACTACGCCTCCTTCTGGACACATACTATCGATTATGTATTTCATATATTCCAGAGGCTTTGGAGTATCGAAAATCTTGTCTCCAAATAGCTTACTTAATTCATTTGTTGCTCGCTCAGTATAAAAAGCTTTGTCACTCCACATTGTACGAAGCTTTGTGCGCTTCATATCCTCCGGACAAGAGTAATTTTTCACATAGACCGTCCCTGAAGGGCCGGAATATAGCTGGTGTTGCCTTTCTCTTGCAGTTTCCTTAACCCACAACCATCGCCTTTCTGTACCTTTAGAGTCTACGGGAAACACCTCTTTCCACCCAACTTTCTCATCTACTGACACTTCACCTGAAGTTACATCACAATAAAGTGGGTAATACATGTTAGGTCTTTCAGCTCTGAGGCTTGCTGCTCCTTTCTTTCGAAACATACCATCTAGCCTAAACTCACCATACCGATCACTCTTATCATAATTGCCAGAATCGCGAGCCCCTATCAATTCTGACTTCGAGGACTTACCATAAACAACCAAGTATTCATGATTTTCAGCAATGTTACGTTTACTTCCTTTTCCATTTTTTGACCGACAAACAACTATATTCCCAATAAAGTTTTGTTCACCAAAAACACGATCCATTAGTATTCGTAGGTAAGGGAGCTCATAGTCATCAATACTTATTGCAATAACCCCTGACTCTTTAAGCAATTCGCGTGCTAATACAACTCTAGGAAGTAAAAAACTCATCCATTGGCCATGCGTTCCAAAATGTCCAGAGTTCTCTGCCTTTCGGCTATCGTTATAAATAAATTTGTTCCCAGTGTTATAGGGTGGATCTATATAGCATAGATCTACGGTTTGTTCGGAGTGAACCGATAAAGCAGACAATGAGTTTAAATTATCACCTATAAAAAGCGCTGTTTTGTCAATATCACAGACTTTTGGTAAAAAGTTGCTGATCTGTGATATTTTGCTCTCTACATTTAATTGGGCAGAAAGCCCAAGGATTGAATTTATTTTGCGAATTGTTTGGCTAACTAAGGGTGTCATGTTGGTCCTCCGAAGAGCATTAATAGTAACAAAGTAATCACTAGAAGTAGAGCAACTAAATATGAAACTGCCTGAAGAATCAATGGATGTTCAAGAGCAACTTTTTGAGTTTGACCAATGGTTAACACCACAATTAGAAAGAATCAAAGATACTGATAGATTTAAGAATGAGATCGATTCAATTACCCAGCTTATTAAAATGCTATCACCAATCTTTCATGGCTTTTCAGATCCAAGCTTATTAACGGTAAAAAATCTCTGCGCGGCGGTTATTGAGTCCAGTAATTTATGTATTCAAGGTGAATGTTACTTTGAGGATGAAGCCAGAGTACAATCTCTTTATAACTCGCTATTCAACCTTTTATTCTTAGCGTCCGGGGCTACAGACAATAATTTAAAAAATCATTTTTTAATCAAGCTTAAAACGGATGAAATTGAACCCAAATACCCCAAACGTGGTAATGGTAAGAAAACAATAAAGTTTAAACTAGTGGATATCCCGCCAGTTCTCCAATCAGACTCGCTAGCAAAAACATTAGCAGGTTGCTACGTTGGAGGTGTATCTAGTTACCAAGATATCGTTTTGACTGAGCCATTATTTTCATTAGAAGTATATCTCTCAACAATGCTGGAAGAATATGTATCTTTGATCTTAGAAGATGAAGAGGAACTCTTTCAATTATGGTCCATTTGTCATGCTTATAATTCTCTGGAGCAATTCTCGACAGAGCACAGTTTTGGTAAATATTTATTAAACTCGTGTACCATTTTTAAAGTTCGAGGAAGTGTGACGGCTTCTGGAGGACATATACCTGAAGAAATATTACGAAAAAAGATGACTACGTTAGGTATGCAACCAAATGTAGACTTTAACATGACTGATGTTGAGATAGGAAAGCAAGAGATTATAGAAGGCTCAAAAAGAAAGAAAAAAACTAGAGCCTATGACTTCGTTTTACCTTTCGCAACTCCTAACTGGGAGAATAAACCGAAATTATTCATCCAGTCGCAGTTTTACGCAGGCGACTCAGGAAGCATATCTCATAAAGTCGTAGACCAGACAGCGAGTTCAAGACAATTTACTTTGCAAAAATACCCTCATGCTCGATTTGTTGAATATTTAGATGGTGCCGGTTACTACGCCTCTTTGAGGGGCGACTTGGAACACATGTTGACGTTTGACGACACAGCTTCTTTTTTCCAAGTAAGAACTTCTCTTGTTCGATTAAGAAGAGAGTTACAACAAATTAGTTACTTAACACCAGTTGAATTCGAACAATGTCTATTAATGAGTGAAGACAATAGCTTAGAGCATATAGTCGATATGTTATTAAATGATGGTTACTCAGAAGAAGAAATAAACCGAGTGAAATTATTTCTACAGGAACATTCTCATGTTGTTATTAACGATAACAAAGTAACTATCTGTGAAAATAGGGAGAGCATTGCTCGACGTTTATTAACATTAGATCTTGCAGTTCTCAATGGTATGAAAATTAACGACTCAGAGCGTAAAACTGGAAAGTTTTTACTCGTGCCAGGGTGTGGTGCAAACTTTGCCATTTTAGAGTCTGAGTTATCCAAATTAGTTACTAACAATTTAAAATATAGAGTAATAAGTGCGCATGAATTTGTAACTGATATAGAATGGTTACTTGATGAAGGAGTTATGAAACGAAGGTAAACATGAGCTATATAAGCTTTAAGTCTATCCCTTTCCAAACATGTAAACACAAATAAGATCGGAATGGAGAATAGAATGATGCAACGTCTGAATAACTCGATTTCTCACCACAAAGTCTGGTGAGGCCATTGGCTATTGCAACGTCGTTTTCTGGAAAAACATCCGGCATTTTGAGGTGGAATATAGACGTCATATCTGCTGTCCATATACCAATCCCCCAGATGGAAGTCAGCATCTGTTTAACGACATCATAAGGTTGGTTTATGAGTCTAGCTTCAAACATTTCATCTTCAGATAGTTTTGTTTTTAATGCTTGAATGGCTTTCATTTTATTTTTTGATACACCACAGCTTTTAATCTCGACATTATTTTGTTCGGAAAATAGATCAAATATATTGATGTCTTTACTAACTGACATGCATTTAACCCTGTGCCAAATAGTATTTGCAGCTTTATTTGATAACTGCTGTCCAATTATTGTTTTGGCGATGAATTCGAATACCGAATTAGATGTGTCTTCTGGAAAATCTAATATTCCATTTTTCAAAATAAGACTGTGTATTGATGGGTGTTTATTTTCAGATAATGCTAATAATTGATGATGAGCATATAAATTTTTATCCACTATTTTATCCTGACGATTGTAGCGCTAGTTTCTTTTAACAGTTTTCTTCTGTCGTTGATATCTAAAAAGTTCATAATTGCGGTTAATTGCATTGTTTGTTCGGCATAAGCTTTATCTAGTCTTTGATTTGCAATATCTAATTCGTGTCGATACTTTTCTTTCAGCCTTTTTTCTTTTGATTTTTCTTCTTTCAGCCTTTCTAAGTCAGTATGAACTGAACGTTTACGAGCATTGCCATTTTTTTGTGCTTGTTTTTGTTTCTCCGTTGCAATCGCGTCCATTACCTCAGGGTATCTATAAGCCGACCCTAAGCTTAAACCTGCTTCCTCCTGAACAGATTTAACATTTATTTTATATTTACCAACTAGTCGCTCTGGAACACCATCAACCAAACGTTTTAAAGCATCGAAAAGCTTCTTTTTAGTAATTTCGGGATTACGCGTCGCTGTCATTTTAACCCTCTATTGTTGATGTAATTAACTCTTGAGATAGCTTATGAGGTGTATAGTCAATACCAAGGTCGTTTAAAATTTTTTCGGCGGATAGAATACGAACTTCTTGAAAAGCAACAATATCAGCAGTTAACGCTTTTCTTTCATGCAAATTTTCCAATATATTAATACTCTCCTGTCTAACGGCTTTAGCGTAAGCTTCACTTTCTATGACTGCCCATTCACAATCTACGCACTCTCCGATTTCAATGCCTATTCTCATACTACAAGTATTGTTAATACAGTACATACCTGGTGCTAAAGCGTGTATATGTTTTCTACCTGATTTGATTTCTTTTTCATAATATTTAGATGAAATATCTCGACCTTCATAATTCTCAGAAAACATTATTTTTCCTTGCCCTCCACCTAACTTCTGGCCACTACATGCTTGAGTAGATAACCTTGAAAACAACTGTCCTTGTTGCCTAACTTTTTCCTTTTCCAAGTCATGATACATTTTTTGAAAAGAGCTCGCATTGCGGGCGTAGTACATAGTCATTGCAATTGAGTAATGACTAAACTGCTGCTTTAATTGTGAGAAATCTGCTAATTGCATTCCTACTAAATAATAGGCCAGTGAACGCCTAAGTTGGTGTGGTGTAAGGTGCCATTTGTCACCTATATTAAATAACTTTTCAGGGTCACTTCGTCTAAGCATTTCAATGTCATTAGAGTTAAGTTCTACTGAAAAATCTTGTTCCTTAGAAGAAAACAATCGGCTCAATGATTGTAATACATTTCCAGATCGACTAATCGATCTGGGGTATTGGAAGTGTCGTAGATTGTTTAACAGCCAACTTTCCTCACCTTGGCTTTTTAGCCAGTTTCTTACTGGTGTATTTAAACTATTTAATAAGTCATAGGCGAGATGACCATTCTTTGTTGTTACATAGACATCATTATACCCTCGATAGCCAGACGTTATCTTTTGCTGCTTTGTATGAAATAAATGGATATCAACTCCATCTAATGTAATTACTTGAGCACCAAATTCAGGCGTGATTTTAAGTAATTCATTACTGCGCATACCACTCAAGCATAATATTAAATATCGACATACAGTATCCAGACTTCGGCAAAATGATTTAACTTGATGATGGCTATTGAATACTTCTCTTCCAATCGTTGTCGGGGCGAACTTTTCAAAGAAGTCTGTTCGAACGCTTGGTTGAATATCTGCCCAAATTTCTCCCCATTCAGAATTATTTTCATGATCTACTAGTGGTATTTGACGTTTATTTAGTTCTTGAGTGAATTGTTGATACTTTTTATCACTGTAATTAAATACTTGCTCAATACCACAATTACCTTGCCTTAACTTACTTATTAGTCTTCGAATTTGATTATGCTCATAGTCAAAAACATCTTGAATGGCTTGTTCCAGCTGCATTCTATATGAGTGCCAATACTGCACTTTCTTTGTGTATGAATCTAAAGCTGAAAGGTAGATTCTAAAAGGGATAACAGGGTGTTGCTCTTTTTCTGGCTGAATAACTCTTAATTTTTTTAATGTTATTTTTTCGAAGATATTTACATTAAATTGTACAAAATCAGATAGATCATTAAGGCTATTTAATGGCGCTAAATCGATTTCACGTGGTGTGTAAACGCCTCCCTTAATTAACGCTTTTATGTTATCAATACTTAGGCCGTCAAATGTTGTGATCCCAGTTTTGTTCAAAGCAATAGCAAGTCGTTTGAGACTATTTATTTTACTTATCACTGAGTTAACCCTATATGCATATTGGGAATGATAGATAAAAGCTAATGCCAAAGATTTTAGCTCGATAACTAAGGAAGGCGCTAAATCGATGTCTGGAATATTAAAAGAAATAGTTGTTTCTTCCGTTCCAACACGATACGGCCTGAAATCCCAAACATCATCACTGAAAAAAGAAATAACTTCTCCGTCAAAGTTGAAAGAAATAGGCTCTCTACCCAGTTCAAGTTTCAGCCTTTTCGTAACCATATAAAGTAAGCGACTTCTTACATCGTCAAGATTTATGCTTCCAGTATATTGAAAGTTGCCATCTAACATAAGCTTTAAACTCCCTTGTAACCCATAGAAGCTAGCTCGAGATTGTCCCACAGAACATGACGGCCAACAGAATCTAACTTTAGTTGAGCCGCCTCTATAGTTTTTTTAGGAAGATTTTCAGTAATTACTCTCCGATAAAGCTCAATTGATTGTCCAATATTTTTAGTAAACCTTTCTGGATAGTACAACCAGCTTTCTTCCATGCACTCTAGAAACGATAACAGCCTATATAGTGGCTCAATATCGTCAACCAATTTTGCAAACTTACATTTAATACAATTCTCATAATCAAAACACACTGAGCTATCCGAGTCGTCTTGTTTCAATTTTTCATTACCTGAACAAGCTACGCCAACACCATTCATAGTTGCATTGTTAAAATGAATCTCATCAAATTTAATAACGTCCATATTCGACTCGGAGGCAACTATACTTTTAGCCTGCTGAATAGTTTGGCCTTTGCTCATAACTTCGATAACAGATAAGCCTTGAGCTAAGATCAATTGGTTATCATAGTGATTACCTTCAGTGTAATGTTTGATAACAGTTCGGTATTGATTATTAAGTATTTGTGAAACATGTAGTTCTGTACGGTTTGCTTTTCTTCTTGCTAACTTGGCTGCAGTTTCCCGAAATCGGCTGGATAATAAACTAACAAAGAATTCCCCAGCAGCTATTCCATAATCATTCAAATAATTAGTATTCGGAATTAACCCTTCCCATTTCATAGGTTGATTTGCCGGCCCAAGAGGTAACAAGTATCTGTATTTTTTCAATCCCTCCTTTTGACGTAACGAAGCAAATGCTTGTATATTTTCGAGAAACTGATGATATTTAGTATCGATATAAACAACGGTTTTAGTGTTATCTTCGTAGTGAATCGTAACCTGAAGCTCTTCTTTATTTTGTTTAATCGTCAATGGCAGAACAGCCCCTTTTAAATTGACTGTTGTCTTTCTATTTTTAGAATGCGCATAAATAATCGCATATAACAAAAGTATGCTTAATGTCGTGACTCTCCTTGAATAAAATCGATTAATAACCTTTTTAATACGAGTTAGTTTTCTTCCTATAATTTTATGCTCATAGAACTCTACATATCCTTTCTGACTGGTTGTAATGAAACTACGGTGCAACTTAAATAGATAAGGAAGGCATGTTGATGCTTTATCTGAAATCAACATAAGGCGACTACTTATATTTGCTTTATTTAACAGAGCAGAGCTTAGACCACGAGGCTTATTTTCTTTATCTAGCCAGTACACAAGCAGCCCATTTGGTGCATTATTGTACTTCAATGATAAAGCTATTAATGTTTCTATAAACTGAATAGATTTTTTATGAATTTCTCCACCAATAAAACTAATCACTTCTCTGTTTGCTCGTCTTTTATGAGCTGATAATTTGAAGTATTCATTTGTCTTATCTTGCTGCCAATCTATAGGGTGACGCAGTTCAATAAGTTGGCTGGAGTTAAATGCTGTAAAATAACTTAATAAATAATATGCGCATGACATAGCCTGGTTAAATGGAGTGCTGGTATCCATTGACGCATATTGGGCTCTGCCTTTTTTATTTTCACTGTTAAATGTAACACCAAAACTCTGTCCAAGTATTTCAACGTCAATTCTCGATGGTTGTTCATCATTCAGGAGAGGTAAGGCTAGCTGGAAAAAGTAAGAAGATACTCGATTTAAAATAGTTGAAAGCTCTTTATCAGAATATGCTTCATAAGACTCAGGCTTACCATTTTTAAAGGGACGGAGTTGTCTCCCCCATTTATTGACATTCACTTCACACCAAACCAAAGCTTGTTCTACTGTAGAAACTACATAATTTGCAGTCCTCTCTTTTATTCCTTTCATTTGTCCGTCAGGCTGCTGCCATATTGGAATATTAGAGCTACCCGCCAAAACCAACTCCCATAAGTAGGCTCGATATTGTTTCCATGTAGCCTCACAAAAGGGTGAGAATTCTTTGTCGTCACACCACATTAAGTAGCTTTTAAATTTCAAGAAATTGTTGTAAACAGTGGCTGTTGCACTCCCACAATCTATTTCTTTTTTAAATGCATGAGCATATTTAATGATATGTGGTTGTCTGTTTGCTTTTCCTTGGGTGATATCACACTTGAAATGTAACAAGCGGGATAGTTCTACCTGTACACGCATGTTATCAATCATTAGCTCGTATCTAAGCACAGGAAACTCAGAAGTCGAATAAGCTTCTCCGCTGTTGAGTTTACTTCCTGTTAATCTACTCTTCGGCATAACCAGAGCCTACAGTTTCAAATACTTCGCTAATATCTTGAGCATGCTCTAGCATCAACGCATTTGCTTCTATGAATTCAACATATTTAAATGTGGAAGCAAAGCTGTTATGTCCCATGAGTTCCTGAAGAATAGAAGCAGCAGTTCTCAAGCTACCTTTTTCTTCCCAAAGCCTATGTAGAGTGTAAGTTGCATAAGTCGACCGAAGGTCGTGTATTGCATATTTAAAATCAATACAATTTGTGGATATTTCATTCCTAATATCAGAAAAAGACTTCTCTATGGTATTAGCATTGAAAGGTTTCCCTTGGCGACTAATAAACAGTCTTTCCGTTTGATTCTTGTCTTTTGAAGCATATCTTTGACGCATCGAAGACCACATGTATTGATGGAGTTTAAACATTAAGTTCGCAGGAAACTCAACATACCTTTGCTTACTGAATTTAGTATGAACACCGATTTTAGGCCCTATAGAAATGGGAATGGGCTGTTCGCTTTCAGGATTAAAAATAATCGATTCGGGGATTGTTAATACTTCTTGTAGCCTCATCCCTGTAATCAATGCAACTTCGAATATTAGTGCTTTATCAGCCTGAATATTAGGCAAATAAGATAAGAATTTTTGTAAATGTTCTTGGGTTAGAGGAGATAACTTCCTAGTAATGTGCTTCTTTTGTTCTTTTGGCAATCTTTTCATAAGGTTGGTCGTTTGTACACTGATAACACGTTGTGTATGGGACAGCATCCCTGACTGCCTAAGTGAAATCATCTCAAAATCAAACGGTTTATTTCTCTCGGAAAATTCAATTAGGTTATTTCGTCCTAAGAATTTATAGAAATTAACAATCACTCTTAGATAAGTTTTAGCCGTAGAAATAGCGATGTCATTAGAATTGATCGCAGAGACAAGAAAGTCAGCAAATTTGAATGTTTGCTTTCGACTTTTAGAGTGAGGGAATTTCCAGTAATTTAGCTGATTTTGACGTAAGAATCTAAAGTAGAGTAGTAATGCTTTCGCTTCTGTAGCAGTAGTTTTGGCTTGCTCTTCATCCTTTTTCCAATACAAATATAAACAAGCAGCCTTAACCAAGCTTCCTTCGGGATCTATTAGAACATGAACTTTGATTGTTTCTCTATCAGTGTGCTCAGATAGTTTTAACTGCTCTTCACCAGTTTCTTTGTCTATTGAAAAGGTGAGTTCAGGATCTCGGTGAACTTCAACTTCCCGAACATAAAAATCATTTACAATCATAGTGACTGAAATATCTCCTAATTAGACCTGCATTAACCATATGCTAAGTCATATTAATTTGAAAATTCAATCACCAAGGTTAAGGGGCGAAGCGATCACCCCAAGGTTAGATACTTTATTACTGTCCCACACAATTGATAGCACTGTGTACTTGGTTTATTCAACCGTAACAGATTTAGCTAAGTTTCTTGGTTGGTCAACATCAGTACCTTTGATGATAGCAACATAGTAACTTAATAACTGTAGTGGGATTGTGTAGATGATAGGTGCTACTAGTTCATCCACGTGTGGTACTTCTAGAACACGCATAGTGTCATCGCCTTTGAAGTGAGCATCTTTATCAGCGAATACATATAAAATGCCGCCTCGTGCTCTTACTTCTTCAACATTCGATTTTAGTTTCTCTAATAATTCGTTGTTTGGAGCAACAACGATAATCGGCATTTCCGCATCGATTAGCGCTAATGGACCATGCTTTAATTCGCCAGCTGCATAAGCTTCTGCGTGAATGTAAGAGATTTCTTTAAGCTTAAGTGCGCCTTCCATTGCGATTGGATATTGCTCGCCACGACCTAAGAATAAGCTGTGGTTCTTATCAGCAAACTCTTCAGCTAATGCTTCAATGCCATCGCTCATTGCTAGTGTTTCTTCTAGCTTGGTTGGTAAAGTTGCTAACGCAGTTACGATTTGTTTCTGCATTTCTGCGCTCATGCCTTTTTGCTTACCTAGAGCGGCAGTTAACATAAGTAGAGCAACTAACTGAGTTGTAAATGCTTTTGTTGAAGCAACACCAATCTCTGCGCCTGCGTTTGTCATTACTGCTAAGTCTGACTCACGAACTAGTGAAGAACCTGGAACGTTGCAAACAGTTAAGCTTGCTTTATAGCCTATTTCTTTTGCTAAGCGTAATGCCGCTAAGGTATCGGCTGTTTCGCCAGATTGTGAGATAGTCACGATTAGTGAGTTTTTAGGTACAAATGATTTTCTATAACGGAACTCAGATGCAATCTCTACATTACAGCTTACGTTTGCTAAAGACTCTAACCAGTAGCGTGCAACCATTCCAGAGTGGTAAGAAGTGCCACAAGCTATGATTTGCACATGGTCTATACCTTCAAGAATTTGAGCAGCGTTTTCGCCAAGGTACTCTTCAATTACTGTCTCGTCGTTAATACGGTTTAACAAAGTATTGCGAACAGAAGCTGGTTGCTCATGAATTTCTTTTAACATGTAGTGGCGGTATTCGCCTTTATCTCCAGCATCATGACTTACATTCGATTCGTTGATTTCACGTTCAACTGGATTACCATTTACATCATAAATATTAATTTCATCACGAGTAATTTCAGCAACGTCACCTTCTTCTAAGAAGATAAAGCGACGAGTAACAGGCAATAAAGCTAATTGGTCTGAAGCAACAAAGTTTTCACCAATACCTAAACCAATTACTAAAGGTGAACCTGAACGCGCTACTACGATGCGATCTGGATTTGATGGCTCCATGATAACAGTGCCGTATGCACCTTCTAATTGTTTTACTGATGTTTGAACTGCAGCTAATAACGAATTACTAGACTTTCTGTTTTCTGCAACTAAGTGAGCGATTACTTCTGTATCTGTTTGGGAACTGAATTCATAGCCTTTTGCTTGCAAATTAGCTCTTAATAATTCGTGATTTTCGATAATGCCATTATGAACTAAAGCTATTTCTTGGCCTGATACGTGAGGGTGAGCGTTTGCTTGTGTTACACCGCCGTGAGTAGCCCAGCGTGTGTGAGCGATACCTGTTGTGCCATTTACTTGTGAAGTAGCTACTGCATCAGCTAGCGCTTGTACTTTACCTACTTGGCGTTCGCGTTGAATAACGCCATCGCTTTCCATTAAAGCTACACCCGCAGAGTCATAACCTCTGTATTCTAAGCGTTTCAAACCTTCTAATAGAATTTGTACTATATGACGTTCAGCAACGCCACCTACGATTCCACACATATATTTTTCCTAATCTTTTGCCACTAATACCTGCACATTTTGTGCTTCGATTAGTGTTTTACTTGTTTGGTCTATGCCGTCGTCTGTGATCAAAATATCGATTTGTTGCCACGACAGCTCTAAATTTGGGATTTTACGATCTAGCTTTTCTGATTCTGCTAATACGATAGTTTGTTGCGAAACCTCAGCCATCACTCTGCTTACACTTGTGAGTTCATTGAAAGTTGTAGAGCCTCTGTTTACATCTAAGCCAGAAGCGCCAAGAAACGCTTGGTCAAAGTTGTAAGCTTGTAGCATTGTTTCCGCTTGTTGGCCTTGAAAAGAGTGGGATTGGGCATCCCAAGTTCCACCTGTCATCAGTAGCGTAGGCTCGTTCTCTAGCTCTAAAATTTGGCTAGCAATTTGTAATGAGTTACTCATTACCACCAAGCCTCTGACATGCTGAGCATGATTCAATACTGCAGATGTTGTGCTGCCACTATCAATAATGATGCGATTATGATCTTTTATCAGAGAGGCTGCGAGTTTTGCTATCGCATTCTTTCGTTTCGAAATTTCTGGGGTGGTTAACTCTGATGCTTCAGAAGGTAAGGCAATAGCGCCACCATATTTGCGTAGCAACAAGCCATTCTGTTCAAGTGCAGTAAGGTCTTTTCTGATAGTTACTTCAGAAGTATCGAATAACTGTGTCAGCTCTTCAACCGTTACTTCTTGCTGCTCATTCACTTTATCAACAATAGCTCGGCGGCGAAATTGGGTGTTACGTCGTTGCAAAATAGTTTCACTTAAGTTTCGTTTCGAAAGTATTATAGTTTCGAATGAAAATTGTGCAACTATAAATTTGAGAAATTAACTGATGTAAGTTACGTCTGGTAAGTGATGTTTAAATTGCTGCTTTAGTTTAAATAAATATTTGGCTGGAAATGCGATATTAATTTTTCCACCATTATTGTATGGCAGCTGCAATATTCCATCTCCATCTTGAAGCTCTAAAACAACTTTTTTAACTCGCTCTAATTCAACTGTTTCACCATCCACATGAATTCGGTCAGCTGAAAAAGTAACTGTGTCTAATGGATTATCGACATAGCTAATATGCGGATTATTTTCTTTGTTAGAGAAAGAAAATAGAATGTTTAAACAAGCGAAGAAGCCTAAAAATTTATACGGCTGAGAATCTTGGCTTAATGTATACCAAAGTAATAAACCAATAATAGTAAAAGCTATTGCTAGATTTATCTTATTCCTTTCAAACATCTTATTTCCTTATTCGACAAATATTCTTTTAACTCTACCGGCTAGATTACAAAACATTTCGTATGAAATGGTATCCGCGTATTCTGCCACTTCTTCTGCGGGTAGTTCAGGACCCCAGAGAATCACAGGATCACCTATGCTTACTTCTGACTCTATACCTATATCAACTGTTAGCATATCCATAGAAACACGCCCAACCATAGGGTAACGCTTACCATTGATAAGTACTGGGGTTCCATTTTTGGCGTGACGAGGGTAACCATCACCATAACCCATAGCTATAACTGCGATGCGACTGTTTTTATCAGAAGTCCAATTAGCTCCATAGCCAACAGAGGCTCCCGCTTCTATATCGTTCACTGCGATTACTTGAGAGCGCATTGTCATTGCAGGCTTTAAGCCACACTCTTCAGAGGTTTTATTTAGTAGAGGTGTGTTGCCATATAGCATTAGACCTGGGCGTACCCAATCAAAGTGTGACTCAGGCAATGCAACTGTAGCTGCTGAATTTGCACACGAGCGTTTAATATCTAAATTAGCTGTTACTTTGTTAAATACGTCCAATTGCTGCTGATTTTGCGGGTGCTCTGGTTCGTCGGCACAAGCAAAGTGACTAACTAAAGTTAGTTCATCTGATACATGTTTGCAGCTAATGAGCTGTGCCATCATGCTAGGAACTTGGTCAGTTGGAACACCAACTCTGTGCATTCCAGTTTCTAGCTTTAGCCACACCTTTATTGGATTCGAAACATTTTGAAGGGACAATAATTGGCTGAGCTGCAAGCTGTTCTGCACGACAATTTCAAATTGCATATCACTAGCTTGCTGCAGTTCGTCGATATTGAAACAGCCTTCCATTAAAACAATCGGTGTTTTTATACCTGCACTAGCAAGTGTCATTGCTTCGTTGAGTCGAGCAACTCCCAATGCATCCACTCCTTCAAGTGCTTTGGCAACACCTATAGAATTGTGTCCGTATGCGTTAGCTTTTATCATAGCTAATACTTTAGATTTCGGGGCTAACTGTCTTACTCGTTGAAGGTTATGCCTTAAACTACTTTTGCTGATCTCAGCAATAACAGGGTTCATCATTAGTCTTCTATAAATGCGTTGCCAGCGTAGTTATCAAATCGAGAGAAATGTAGTTGTGTGGTCAGACGGATACGGCCAATTGGGCCATTCCTGTGTTTACCTATTATTATCTCTGCAGTGCCTTTATCCTCAGAGTCTTCGTGATAAACCTCATCGCGGTAAATAAACATGATTAAGTCGGCATCTTGCTCAATTGAACCTGATTCCCTTAGATCTGAGTTTACTGGTCGTTTATCCGCTCTTTGCTCCAAACCACGGTTAAGCTGGGCAAGGGCTATAACAGGAATTTCTAACTCTTTAGCTAGTGCTTTTAATGACGCAGAAATATCTGCAATTTCTAATGTTCGGTTATCTTTGAATTCCGGTGAGCGCATTAACTGCAAGTAGTCGATCATTATCATTGATAGACCACCATGTTCGCGGGCAATACGACGAGCTCTAGAGCGAACTTCGGTAGGGGTTAAGCCAGATGAGTCGTCGATGTATAACTGCCCTTTTTCTTGCATTAAACCCATAGTGCTGGCGAGTCTTGCCCAATCATCATCGTCTAAGTTACCAGTACGAACTTTGGTCTGATCAATTCGGCCCAATGAAGCCAACATCCTCATCATAATTGAATCTGCAGGCATCTCTAAACTAAATACTAGAGCTGGTTTATCCGATGTTAATGCTGCTGTTTCAACCAAATTCATGGCAAAAGTTGTTTTACCCATTGAAGGACGGGCTGCTACGATAATTAAGTCTGAAGGCTGGAAGCCAGATGTCATTTTATCTAGGTCTGTGAAACCAGAAGTTAGTCCGGTAACACCATCTGAGTCGGTTGCCATCAAGGTTTCGATTTTATCTACGGTTGACGATAAAATTGAGTTTAAGTCTTTTGGTCCTTCGTTTTTGTTTTCTCTTTGCTCTGCAATTTTGAATACGCGAGATTCTGCAAAATCGAGCAATTCTTCAGAACTACGTCCTTCCGGGTTGTAACAGGCGTCTGCAACTTCGTTGGCGGTACCAATTAATTCTCTTACAACGGCACGTTCACGTACTATTTCGGCATAGGCAACAATGTTAGCTGCACTTGGGGTGTTTTTAGCAATTTCACCTAAATAGGCAAAGCCACCTATGTCTTCTAATTTTTTGTCTTTTTCGAGTGCTTCTGAGACTGTGATTAAGTCGATTGGATTGTTCTGCACCATAAGTGCAGCCATGGCAGAAAATATTTCTTTGTGCTGACGTAAGTAGAAGTCATTCTTAACTACTTTTTCTGCAACTCTATCCCAAGCTGCATTGTCCAGCATTAAACCTCCTAATACAGACTGTTCCGCTTCTAAGGAATGCGGAGGTACTTTAAGCGACTCTACTTGCGCTTCTTGATCTTTGTTGCCTTTGTATGAGGATTTTGCCATTTGAAGAATTACAACTCGAAAAAACTAGAACTGGATATTCTATGAGTATATCCGATTCGCTGCAATGCTGGCGAAAAATATTACTTTTAAATAACGGATAAAATAACGGAGACACCCACCGTAATTCAGTTGTAAAGGTTACTTTCATCTTAAAGTTAATTCTTGAGCTGATTTCTTTGGTAGGAGAGTTGAAATGTGAATAAATAACGGAGACACCCACCGTAATTCAGTTGTAAAGGTTACTTTTCATTTTAAAGTCAATTCTTGAGTGAATTACTGTGATAGGAAAGTTGTTGTTACGTACTTAACCGGTAGAATAATTTGTATTTCTCCATTATTACAATTAAAGAGAAGTTACTGTTGACCTATGGTTTCATACAAATCAAGCCAGTCTATTTGTCCATATTTATCTAATATTTTTTGCAGTTCGCCGCTAGCTCTTAATTGAGGTAAAGTTGCATTAATTTCAGTAATATATTTTTGTGTTCTTGCTTGATCTCTACCGCAAGCTAAATACATACCAACGAAAGGTTTTACTTCTCCTACTATTTTTACTTCAGAGCTATCAACTCCTAATAAGTCTAGCTGTCCTCGCATTAATAGGGGACATGAGACCATGACATCGGTACGCCCTTTTAATAACTTTTTTACTTGCTGAGACATGGCATTTTCACCATAAGCAAAAGAGATATTTTCGTTTCCAGTGCCCAAGTATTCATCTAAAGAACCGTTGTCATAACGCATATCAGCAATAGCTCCTAAGAAGATATCCTCAACTTGCTTTATGTTTTTATATTCAAAAGTTGAATCTGGCAATGCAAATAGAGTCGCGGCGTGGTAACCCCATGGCTCATCAGGAAATGCAAGATAATGATGATCATTGATTTTTGCATTAACTACGCAATCAATTTCTCCCTTTTGCACCATTTTAACCCCCCTACTTCTTGGACCTAAAATGTATTCAATGCTGTGGCCATTTAGATGAAATATTGATTGAGCAATTTCTATCATGAATCCAGGGTTTGCGTCTTCTGGGTTACCGTTCAATGGAGGATGATATTCTCCCCATATTGTTACTGTATCGGCCTTCGCAGCAGTGGTGGAGACAATAAAAAAAATGCAAAATGTTCTAATTAACTTGATTAATACCGAATAGACTTTGTAATCCAATTGTTTAGTCCCTCCCTATTGAATGAATATATTTTTTTAAATAAATACTGTGTTATTTACTGCATTGCAAAGCAGCAAAAAGCCAGCAGTTTGATAATTATAGATGATGATTCGAAGCTTGGTCATAAATTGAAAGTGAAGCTAGTTATATGGAACAACGAAAACAGCAAAGACACCCACCGCAATTTGACGGTGGGTTTTTATTGTCTATATTTAAGGTACAAATAAAAGCGTTCAGGAAGATGCATGCCCCAATCAAGGAAGAGCCAAGTCAACTTAATGGCTACGCCTTACTATCATTGTATTTCTCGTTGTGTAAGACGAGCGTTCTTATGTGGTGAAGATGAAGTTACAGGCAAAAGCTATGAACATAGAAGGGAGTGGGTAGAAACAAAACTACTCTTTTTGAGTACTGTGTTTGCTATTGATATTTGTGCATATGCAGTGATGAGCAATCATACTCACATCGTACTGCATGTAGATAAAATGAAAGCAGAGCAATGGGATACAAAAGAAGTCATAACGCGGTGGCATCAATTGTTTAAAGGTACATTACTAACACAAGCTTTTCTTCAAGAAAAAGAGTTGGCAGTTTATGAACAAGTGAGTGTAGAAGAAACCGCTTCAGTATATAGAGAAAGGTTGATGAGTATCAGTTGGTTTATGCGAGTACTTAACGAAGGTATAGCGAGAAAAGCGAACCAAGAAGACCACTGTACAGGACGCTTTTGGGAAGGAAGATTTAAAACACAAGCGCTGTTAGATGAAAAAGCAGTTGTCGCTTGTATGGCTTATGTTGACTTAAACCCCATTCGAGCGGGTATCGCTATAACCCCTCAAACCTCGGACTATACGAGTATAAAGCGCAGGGTTCATCAGGCACTAGCACATGAACAACCTAAAGAGCTAATGCCACTTTCTAATCTTGAGTTACAAGGTAAATGTCAACAAATTCCATTTGATTTGATGGACTATATAAAGCTTGTAGGTTTATCAGCGCAAAGTATAACAGAGGGGAGGTTGGACTTTATGGATAGTCAATTTCCTAACATTTTGTCGCAGCTAGGAGTGAGTGAAAAGAATTGGTTTATAATGATGACTCGGTTTACTAAAGAGTTTCGAGGTGCGGTAGGCACAGTTGGCTCTTTGACCGAATTTGCAATCCAGCAAGATAAAAGGCGTAGAAGCAATTTTAATTCTAGCTTAAAGCTATTAGCGTAATTTTTGATGTCTTTTAATCATAACTTATAGGTTGTGCAATCTAAGTACGTCCGTAACATTACAAATATGTAATGTGGGTAGATAAACTCTTAAAATATCCGATACATTCCCTTCATACTTCACATAAATTGGCATGTATTGCACATGTTTTTTTCTTTTTAGCTATGGGTGTCTTTGTAATGTATCATCCTTTGCAAAAGATTACGGTGGGTGTCTCTAACATCATTGTTGTTTGCTTATATAGGTATTAGGGGTGATACCCAACATATCTTTGAAGTCATGTATTAGGTGGGATTGATCTGTGTAGTTTAACTGTACTACTAAATCAGCAATGTCAATTTCACCACTCTCTAATAGAGATAATGCTTGGTGCAAACGATATTTTCTAATTAACCATTTCGGACTCAAACCTAGGTACTTTATGAAATTGCGTTGTAAGCTGCGGGTACTGATATTAGTTAATTCAGACAAATATTGTACGCTAGTTATATGTTCAGTTTCTCTGATCAAGGTTAGCTGCTTGTTCACTGATATGGCTAAAGTAGACACTTTGATGGGAAACTTTTCAAAAAATGTATGCAGCATTTCGCATCGCTGTTCATCATTTGAGTTGTTAGCTAATTTTAGAGCCAGTTCATTGATTTGTTCCCCAAAACAGTCCTGTGCCGGAATTTCTCGGTTAACAAAACTTCGAATTTTTTCGTCTAGCAGTGTGTTTAACGAGCCTACAGTAAGTTTAACACCAACTATAGCTCCGCTTTTTTTCATTCTGTACGAAAAAACTTTGCTAACAGGACCTATTAACCGAGCTGAACCGTTTTCAAATACGAGGTGAAAGTTTGGGTCTGGTAAGTTTTGCTGAAGGTGTTCTTTATCGGTTTGCAATGACCAATCAACAAACCAGAATTGTTCAACTATATTAGCAAGGGCTGCGCTTGGAAAATAGCGGCGTAAATCATAATTGCTCTTTCCTTTATTTTGATGCAATACCCCTGACACATTTTGTTTGTTTACTTTCAACTTATCAATTCCTTAAAAGCTCTTGGCGCATTTCTACAATACTAGCCATAACTTAGATGCTAATCTCTAATCCATAAAATGTAATCAAGATTAAGGAATTGTAATGCAGTTATCGGGCAAATTTTTAGTTGAACAATGGAATGAAACAACCGAGACAAGCTTTAGCGATGGTAGAAAATTAAATCAGGCTAATATCAAACAAAAGTACACTGGGGATATCAATGGTACAAGCACTGTTCATTATCATATGCATTATGCCGATGAAACAAATTCAGAGTTTAATGGCTTTGAATACCTGATGTGTACCATTAAAGAGCAGGAGTGTCGTCTGGTACTCAAGCATGATGGAAAATTTGTTGGAGGTGTAGCTTCTAGCAATTTTGAAGTTATTCAAGCTGATGGGATAAGCCAATTAGAAGGAAAGTTAGGCAGCTTTAAAGCGGTTGTAGGAGAAACTGCTGAGTATAAAATTAACAACTAGTTAGGCGTTAATTGTGTTAACAGAGACACCCAACTTAAAAAATTACGGTGGGTGTCTCTCTTAAAGTTCCAACTTAAAAAGTTATGGCGGGTGTCTCTGCTAAAATTTATGGTGGGTGTCTCTCTTAAAGTTTATTGATAAAAAAACACCAGCATTACGCTGGTGCTTTTGTTAGATTTGGTTGGTTCTATTTTTTTCTTAGCTTTATATCACCGCTAACAGTATCTATTTCAACATCTGCACTGCCCGAGCCTACTTTAAAGCGTAATCTTTCAGATGGACCATACTTAGCTTCAGTCGCTTTTTCTTTAGTTATATAGTTATCAATATCACCACCGGCATGAGTTTCTACATCGAAATCAGCTGATAATTGACCAGTGAAAAATAAATCCGCATTACCACTTACACTTGAGTAAACAAATCGTCCTTTTTCAGCTAGCTCTAGCTCAATATCCAAGTCACCATTAACAGTGCTAACTTCAATATCATCAAGTTTTCCTGTCACTATCTTCATGTCGCCATTAACGTTATTTAGAGACAACTCGGTCGCTTTTGTTGTTGTTTCTATTTCTCCGTTTACTGTTTCAATAGATAGTAAACCTGAGCTGTTGTTATCCATAACTTCGCCATTGACAGTAAAGATGCTGACTTTACCGCTTAAGTTTTTAGAAGTGATTTCGCCATTAACAGTTTCTAGTTTAATTTTGTCAGTTAAATTAGTAGCTTCAATGTTCCCGTTAACGGTATTTATCATTGAGCCTCCTTCAACACCGTCGGCCATAACGTCTACATTTACACCTTCAAACTTGAGCTTATTTTTCTTTGGTAGCCAAAATTCTAATTTTGAACCGTCATCTTTGTCATAACTTCCCCAACGTCTTTCTGGCATTTCAACTTTGAAGTAAACTTTACGGCCATCCACTTCAAACTTGTAACCTTCAGCATCATCATCGAGCTCGCCAACTACCTTGACTTGGTTTTTATCCCAAGTTTGAATTTTTACATTACCTGATTGAACATCCACAACCACGAAACCATCTGCTTTTGTTTTTAACTCTTCATTTACTTTATCGCCTGCAATCGCTGCTACTGACATTAAACTAAATGTTACTAATCCTAATTTGAATGTGTTTAATACTTGTCTATTCATCTTCATTTCCTAACTTTAAATCTGGGTAAACTGGTGTTGAGCAGTTGCTTTATGCGACTTTTGAATAACTTCCAGTTGCTGTTGATATACGTGAGTTAACATTTTCAATAATGCCGGATCCTCCGGCTGGGATTGCAATGCTTTTAATAACGCCTGCTCCGCTTGTTCTAAGTCAGATAACGACATTTGCCAGTTATCCACTAATGGAGTTTCATTTGCCACTTGTCTCAGTAGTTGGCGTTTCTGTGCCTCAAAGCTCGCAGTTACTGAATTAAACTGGCTTTGTGACTCAGCAGGAGCAGAGCTTTGTTGTAACCAAAAAATAAGAACAAATGCCGCTGGAACAAAAGCTGCTGCAGTTCTTGCCCAGCTGTGCCAACTATTGTCATTGCTTGCAGAACGTATCTGTGGCTTTTCTGCTATTGCTTGTTCAATACCCGGCCACAGGTCTCTTTCTGGCTCTATCTCTTTTGGTAACTCATTAACAAGGGTTAACAAGTCAACATCTTCATTTTTGTTCTTGTTACTCATGTTATTACCTACTCTCTTTAATAATTGATTGCTGCAGTAATTGCTTTGCTCTGTGGTATTGAGCTTTGCTTGACCCAACAGCTATTTTTAACTCAGTGCTAATTTCCTCGTGGCGCCAGCCTTCAACAGCAAACAACACAAATACCATTCTTGCTTGTTCTGGTAGATTAGCTATGTGCTTATCTAAACCACTTCGACTCAAGTCAAAGTCTGACGAATCATCCGTTATAGCAATATTTGCTAACTCAGCTTCATTTTGTTCGTCGCTGCCAAACCAGCTACGCCACCAAGATTTCTGCTTACGCATATGGCTAATTGCCACATTGGATGCTACAGAATGAAGCCATGTTGAAAACTTGCTATCACCTCTAAAGTTATGGATCTTCTGCCAGATTTGCACAAACACTTCTTGAGTTATGTCTTCTGCTATCTCTGCATCAGCGGCTAATCGATAGCACAAGGCGTACACTTTTTTCCCGTGCTGCTCGTAAAGCGCTTTTAAGGCTGACTGCTCACCACGCTTAAGTTTTGCCACTAGCACGTCATCGCCCAGAGTCTCAGTCTGTTGTCTAAATTCCATTGGACTAATAACGTTTCCTGTCACTTAAATTAGCTCGTTGTTTATTTGATTTGTCTAGTTAGTAGGGGAATGATTTAAAAAGGTTTAAAAGAATATTAAATTTTTTATTTTTTTTAAGTCATCAATCTATATTGCATGTGTAAATTATCAGTAAGTTATTAAAAGTAAAATAAAAATATGGCATTTAAAAAGTTAAATTATTGGTAACTCTAATTTAAAAACTGTACCTACTACATCTCCATTTGAGTAGTGGTTGTCAACAGACACGTCACCTTTATTGGCGAGCATCAGCGCCTTTACTAGTGGCAATCCTGTGGCAACTTCTTCTTTTTGCTCAGAGTTCAGTTCATAGATATCGAATATGTGGTTCTGCTTATGTTCTAAAATACCAATGCCAAAATCCGCGATATGAATTTCGATTTTGTTTTCTGATAGTGAGCTGCTGGTAATTTTAAGTTTTCCTCCTTTAACGGAGAATTTTATCGCGTTACCGATAAGCTCTAAAAAAACTAAAGATAAGTGGTGAGGGTCAAAGAAAGTTTGCAGTTTAGAGCTGATATTCAAGTCCACTTCTATCATTGAAGCTTCAAGGTTTGCAGACTGTTGTTTTAAGGCCTCGGTTACCGTTTTATTAATTGTTAGGGGCTCGGGAATAGCTTGTTCTTGTCGAGAAATAAGTCGAAAGTACTGCTGGATATTTGAGATATTAACACTTTGCGCTCGATTAGATTGCTTAGGTATTGATAGCAGATTTATTAGCTTAAGAATAAAGTCATATTGTTTTCTTTGATTTTTTCTCGCCAACTCAGCAGCCAGTTTCTTCTGAGACTTCAGTTCGTCAGCCTGGTGGGATAATTGTACATTTCTTTGGCTCAATAGCTTCTGCTGTAGCTGCTGGTTAGTATCATTGCGCATTACAGCGACAAAAATATATTGCCCATGAAAGTTTATCTCATTAATTGCAACGGATACTGGAATATTTATGCCGTGCTGGTGACGTACTTGAATGTCTAGCACTTGCTGTTGCTGAAAGTAATCTTTAGATAACAAGTCTTTAAGAGCCAGTTTTGCTTGCAGTGGTAACCAATTGAATAAATTATCATTAACAAGTTGTTGTTTAGTTGCCCCAACTAATTCACAAAATCCACTATTGAATCTCAATATCTGACCATTTTCATCAAAAGAAATGACGCCATCCATTGAGCTTGCTAATAGTACTTGCATGACTAAGCTCTTCTCTAACAATGTAGATAATGAAGCCTCGACTTGTTGAGTAACAAACTGTTGGTCATTGTATTCAGCTTTCTCTCTCCACACCTTATAAAAGTCAGAAATCCATGTTTGTTCTAATTGTTCATAAGTTAATGCCAAATCTATTTTGGTATTAATTGCAAATTGCACGAAGTCTAGTTGCGTTAAACTCTTTTTATCACCATAAGCAATTACGCCAATTGAATTATTAATCGACTTAACCTTTTTTATCTGTCGTTTTCTCTTCTCTAAATTAGTTACATTCACCATAAGCATGTCCAACTCTTTAGTTGAAGCACTATCAATACGACTTGATATACGGCATGGAATATTGGCTGCGGATAAGCCTTTTTGTAGTAGAAAAGAAGTTTCTGGTATTTCATCTAATATCAAGACTGTAGGAAGATTGATACTTCTTTCTTCACTCCAGTAAGGCTCTAGTAAAGCCATCATCTCAAAGTTAGAGAGATTACTTAGAATAGGCGTTATAGGTTTGGTAAAGCTCCAGTTTTTGGCGTTAGACTTTTTATTTATCAAAAGAAATAGTGGAGGGGCAGGAAAGTGCTGAATAATATTTTCTACGATATGGTCTGGTACTGTTTCTTCAATGATTATTAAGCAAGGATCATTAGGCGTCTCTAACTGCATAAAGTGATGCCAGTCGGACCAATGAATAATTTTTGCTATTGCTCCATGGATGTTAACAAGGGTTTTAATTCTCATAGCGCAAGTGGTGGCATTATCTACGAGCAAAACCTGTTTTTGGCTAAAGGCCATTGTCTATAATCCTGATTTTACAGCTTATTATTATTTTCAGTATGAGACAGTTTTCGTTTTTGACAATTTATTAAGATCTTTTTTTTCGCCTCTTCTGAGCGTTGCTGCCAACCTACTATCTCGTCAATGTGACGATAGCAACCTAAACAAATATCTTGTTTATCTAAGCAACAGTTTCTTGTGCAAGGAGACTCGATTGTTTTTATCATTTTTACTCTTTAATCTAAAAAATGAATAATCATCATCGTTTTTAATTAATTTCTTCGGTGAGGATAATTCCTTAATATAAGCCTATCAAGTTTAGAGGAGAAAGTTATGTTTACAGTTATTTTTGGCCGTCCAGGTTGCCCTTATTGTGTTCGAGCAAAAGAGATTGCAGAAGAACTCGTTGAAAATCGTGACGATTTTAAGTTCCGTTATGTTGATATTCAGGCGGAAGGGATCAGTAAAGCTGACTTAGAAAAAACAGTGGGTAAGCCCGTAGAAACTGTGCCTCAAATTTTTGTAGATCAGACTCATATTGGTGGTTGCACTGAGTTTGAAGCTTATGCAAAAGAAAACTTAGGTCTCTATCAATAATACTAGATTTAGATAAGTTGTTGTCGTATTGCCTGGCTATTCAGTCAGGCTTTTTTGTATTCGAAGAAAAATAACAGAAATAACAGAGACACCCACCTTAAATTAAAGGTGGGTGTCTCTGTTATTTTCTTTTGGTTTGGATTGAGGAGGTTTATCTCAATGTTACAGTGGGTGTCTCTGTTATTTTTGGGGAAGAAATCAAGTAGCTAAGAAATTTTGACCAATTATTTCAAATTGAATATTTCATCGGCAGCGATGAACGCATATAATACGCCGCCTTTTTGTTAACCCAGTACCTACTATGCGATTTCCAGGTAGAAGAAAACAACGTCATTACTTTCCAGTTGAAAACAAAGATCCACTAACAAATAAGTTAAGTAAGAGTGTTGATCTAAAGCACCCTTATGTTGTTGGTATGGACCAAACCATAGTCGATATCGAAGCGCATGTTCCAGACGCTTTGCTAGAAAAGTACCGTTTGAAGAAGGGCTTGTCTCAACTAGTTGAGAGTGATATCGCTGAAGCTTTATACCAAGAAATGGTCGACTCTGGTCTAGAACTAGATCAACACGCTGGTGGCACTATTGGTAACACTATGCACAATTATTCGGTATTGGCGGATGATAGATCAGTATTGTACGGAGTAATGAGCCAAAATATTCAAGTTGGTAATTACGCTTATCGCTACCTGTGTAATACCTCTTCGAAAGTTGATTTACAGCATCTACAACCAGTAGACGGGCCTATAGGTCGAGCGTTTACACTTATCACTGAAGATGGTGAAAGAACTTTCGCAATAGACTCAGGCATGATGAATCGTTTAACACCAGAGTTTATCGATGAAGATTTGATAAAAAATTCTTCAGCTTTCGTGATCAGTGCTTATTTCACTCGCTGTAAAGAAGGCGACACGCTAAATGAGGCGGCGCTTAAAGCTATTGAGTATGCGAACAAGCATCAGGTACCTGTTGTGTTAACACTAGGTACTCGCTTTATGATTGAAGAGCAACCGCAATGGTGGCGAGAGTTTATCAAAGAGAATGTTCAAGTTTTAGCAATGAATGAAGAAGAAGCCGATGCTCTTGTAGGTACCACTGATCCATTGCTTGCTTGTGAAAAAGCGTTAGAACTAGCAGATTTAATTCTATGTACTGCAGGCCCTGAAGGGCTTTATATGGCAGGTTATACTGATGATAAGTTCAAGCGTAAGACTGCTCATTCTTTATTGCCTGGAGAAATTTCAGAGTTTAATCGTTACGAATTTTCTCGTCCTATTCCTAAGAAACATTGTGAACAACCAATTAAGATTTATTCACATATTGCACCTTACATGGGTGGACCAGATAAAATTAAAAACACCAATGGTGCTGGAGATGGCGCTTTAGCAGCCGTTCTTCATGATATTTCAGCCAATGATTATCATAAAATGAATGTACCAGATTCAAGTAAGCATGAAGTGCCTGCTATCACTTATTCATCGTTATCACAGATTTGTAAGTACGCGAATCGTGTGAGTTATGAAGTGTTATCTCAGGCATCACCTCGATTGTCAAAAGGCTTACCAGAGAGAGAAGATAGCCTGGAAACAGCATATTGGCACTAGGTTAGCTTGATTTCGAATTAAGCGAATAGTGATGAATAAAAAATGCCGCTCCTTTTAAAGAGCGGCATTTTTTTATGACTCTGTAATGACAAACCGTAAGTTTGAATTATTTGATTTTTACAACAGGGCGAACTTCACAAGTTTGCTCTAACAGGTGGGCAAGCACCTGCTTGACTGAATCTGCTGAAAATTCAACGTGTCTTAATTCTGGAGTTGAAATCTTTCCTGAACTAACATCATTCATCAGTTGTTCACCAATAAAGTGCAAGTGCTGCTGCGCGCATAAACAGTTGGATAACTTAGCACCTACGACTGAAATAATGCTTATGGTTGGAGAGTGCATACACTGTAGCTTTTCAGGGAGCTGTGGAAAGCCGTTTAAACAGGCAATACGGCCGCCAAACCTGAGGTTTTCTACATCTCTAAGAAAGCCATCACCGCCAGTGGTGTTAATGATGCAATCAAAGCCTCCTGGACCCAATTCCAAATTAATGGTGTCGCAGATACTCGTCGACTCGCAGTCAAAGACAAAATCCGCACCTAACTTGGTTAATCGTTTGTGGTGAGGCTTTTGCGCAAAAGCAAATACTTTAGCTCCTTTTTGTTTGGCATATTGTATTGCAAAGTGAGCTACCGCGCCTTGCGCACTATTAATTGCTAAGGAATCACCTTTTTTCAGCTGCAGTTTTTCGATAGCTAATAAAGCTGACATACCGGAACTTGGCAGCAGTACAGCAACATCGCTAGCAAGCTCATCGGATATTTCACACACTGAATGATTAGGCAAAACCGCAAATTGTTTTAATACGCCTTGCTCTGCGATATCAGCATGAAATAAAACTCGACTTCCTTTACTTGGAAATACGCCTTTGGCTGTATCAACAATAGTGCCTACAGCATCTAATCCGAGTACGTGGGGATAATGCCAACGGTCATAACCCTTTGCTGCTAATTTAGCGTCTAAATGGTTAAGCGCTACGTACTCAATTTCTACCAATACTTCATTCTCCGCAAGAGCAGGAATGTCACGTTCTACCATGGTTAAGTCAAAATCAATTCCAGCTTTGTTCAGTTCTAGAACTTTCATTGTTTTGCTAGTAGCTAACATATTAATAACTTTACTTGATGTTGCAGTGATTCACTTATTTTAAAGGAACTCACAAGGCTATAAGTTTATTTGCGATTAGAACACCTTGGTTCAAATTCAGCAATACCTTGTGTTTTTGTTTGGAGTAAATATAGAGGCAATTTGCCTGCCTCTATATTTTACTCTTACTCTTTACCTGTAACTAATCTATAGAATACAGGAGTAAATAGCAGACCGAATACGGTAACGCCTATCATGCCGAAGAATACTGCATTACCCATAGCGTGGCGCATTTCAGCTCCTGCTCCAGATGCTAAAACTAAAGGCACTACACCAGCAGTAAAAGCGATAGAAGTCATTAAAATAGGTCGCAAACGTAAACGACAAGCTTCAATAATTGCTTCTAGATGCGTTGCACCTTGCAGGTGCTTATCTCGAGCAAACTCAACCATCAAGATTGCATTCTTTGAAGCTAAAGCGACGAGTACGATCAGCGCTATTTGAGTGAAGATATTATTGTCACCACCTAACATGTTTACACCTGCTAAAGCTGAGAATATTGTCATAGGCACTATTAGAATAATTGCTAATGGCAGTTTTAAACTTTCATATTGAGCTGCAAGTACCATGAATACTAATAGTACTACCAGTGGGAATACGTAAACCATAGTGTTGCCTGCCAATATTTGTTGATAGGTCACTTCTGTCCACTCATATTCAATTCCGTCAGGTAACTGTTCCGCCAATACTCTTTCAATTGCTTGTTGAGCTTGGTCTGAACTGTAACCTGGTGCAGGGCTGCCGTTTAACTCAGCGGTAATGTAACCATTGTAGTGCTGAACTCTATCTGGCCCTGTTGTTTCTTCAACTGTGACCACTGAACCTAGAGGAACCATAATCCCTGCTGCATTTCTTACTTTCAGATTGTTAATTTGTTGGCGCTTACTTCTGAATTCAGCGTCAGCTTGCGCATTTACTTGGTATGTTCGACCAAACATATTGAAATCGTTGACGTACGCTGAGCCTAAGTAAACCTGTAATGCATTGAACACTTCATCAAGTGGAATCCCTTGGATCAAGGCCTGCTCTCTGTCGATATTAATGTCCATCTGAGGCACTTGAATTCGGAAACTAGAATACAAACCTGTTAGTTCAGGCGTCTGTTGTGCAGCACCAATAGTAGCTTGAAGAGTATTGAACAAAGCTTCGAAACCTTGATTACCTCTGTCTTCGAGCTGCAGTTTGAAGCCACCAGTTGTTCCCAAACCTAGAATTGGCGGAGGCGGGAATACAGCTACAAAGGCCTCGTCAATTGCTGCAAACTTTTGGTTTAGCTGCATGGCAATAGCAAATGCAGATAAGCTAGGGTCCGTTCTTTTATCGAAACTATCTAATGGTGTAAACACGATTCCGCTGTTTGTGCTGTTAGTAAAACCATTGACTGACAAACCTGGGAAAGCAACAGTGTTTGCAACACCAGGAACTTCCAAAGCTATTTCTTGCATTTGTCGAATAACTTCTTCTGTTCGGTCTAAACTTGCTGCATCAGGTAACTGTGCTACAGCAACTAGATATTGCTTATCCTGTTGTGGAATAAACCCACCTGGAACAGAGTTAAACAAACCAATAGTCGAACCTACTAGTCCTAAGTAAACAACCATTACTAATGCACTCATACGAATTAGTTTTTTCACTAATGCTTCGTAACCTTTAGCACCTCGGTCGAACAAACGGTTGAATGGTGCAAATAGCCAAGTGCCAAATAATTTATCTAGCACCCTTGTTAATCTATCTTTTGGTGCGTCATGAGATTTCAACAAAATCGCAGACAAAGCAGGAGATAGAGTTAATGAGTTAAATGCAGAGATCAAAGTTGAAATTGTAATGGTCAATGCAAATTGTTTGTAAAATTGGCCCGATAAGCCAGTAATGAAAGCCGTTGGAATAAATACCGCGCACAGCACAAAAGCTATAGCTACGATAGGACCTGTTACTTCATTCATTGCTATTTTGGTCGCTTCCATTGGACTGTGACCGTCGGCTATATTTCGCTCAACATTTTCCACAACAACAATAGCATCATCCACAACAATGCCTATAGCCAGTACTAAGCCAAATAGTGACAAGGTATTTATAGAGACACCCATCAGTTGCATTACAGCAAAAGTACCTATCAAAGAAACCGGTACAGCAATTAAAGGTATGATCGAAGCTCGCCACGTTTGCAGGAATACCACAACAACCAGTACAACAAGCAAAATAGCTTCTAACAATGTTTGAATAACAGCTTCGATTGAGCCGCGAACAAATACAGTCGGGTCATATGCAATTTCGTACTTCATTCCCGCAGGGAATTTTTCGGCTAATCTAGACATAGTAGAGCGAACATCATCAGAAAGTTCGATTGCGTTTGAGCCTGGGCGTTGGAATACTGGCATAGCTAGCGCTGGTTGGTTGTCTAACATTGCACGTAGAGCATAATTTTCTTGACCAAGTTCGACTCTAGCAACATCGCTTAATCTCGTTAATTGGCCTTGCTCTCCAACTTTAATAACTATGTTTTCGAACTCTTCAATGCTTGTTAAACGACCCTTAACATTCAGTAAAATTTGAAACTGATTTTCTTCAGGAGACGGCTGTGCACCTAATGAACCAGCCGCTACTTGACGATTTTGGCTGCGCAGGGCGCTCATCACATCACCAGCGGTTAGTAGTCGTTCGGCCATAGCATCAGGGTTAAGCCAAACTCTCATGGAGTATTTTGCTCCGCCGAACAGTTGTAGATCACCAACGCCAGGTAAACGTTTTAGTTCGTCTTTAATATATAACTCCGCATAGTTGGCCATATAAGCTGTGTCTTGTTGACCATCTGGTGATACTAAGTGAACAACTAGTGCTAAATTAGGAGACGACTTTTGTGCAGTAACGCCAAGTCTCTGTACTTCTTCAGGTAGCCTGGGCAAGGCGTTGTTAACTCGGTTTTGCACCTGAACTTGGGCTTTGTCTAAGTCTGTTCCTAACGCAAAAGTAACTGTTAAAGTTAAACGGCCATCACTAGTTGCTTGAGAAGAGTGATATAGCATGTCTTCCAAACCATTCATCTCTTGTTCTAGAGGCGTAGCCACAGTTTGTGAAATAACTTTAGGGTTGGCTCCTGGATAAGTTGCAGCAACAACAATTGTTGGCGGTACTACTTCTGGGTATTCACTTACCGGTAACTGAAATAATGAAATTGCACCTGTAATGACAAACACAAGCGACAGCATGGCCGCAAAGATTGGTCGGCTGATAAAAAAGTGAGAAAAATTCATAACAGCTCCCTTAGTTTATTGAACTAAGTAAGTTTGTATTCGATTGGTTTGGGGTAAGTACAAACTGAGTTGTGTTGAAATCCAGTTCTACTATATTTGGTGTGATTGGCATACCAGGACCAACTCGTGCTGGGCCGTTAGCGGCTATACGGTCACCTTGCGCTAATCCTGATTTGATTGCTCTGTAAGCACCATAACGTTCACCTAAAGTAACTAGTCGGTATTGCAATTGATTGTTGTCATCTACGACTAGTACAAAGCGATTTTTCAAATCTGTACCAATAGCTCGCTCAGGCACTATAGCTAACTCTTGAGCATCATTAGCATTGATTGAAACGCGGGCAAAAGCGCCAGGTTTTAATTTATAAGCTTGAGCATCGAACACAGCTCGTACTCTTAAAGTGCCAGTTGTTGGATTTATCTCATTGTCGATAAAGTCTAAGTAACCAGGGATAGAACCTTGATTATTAAGCTTTTCTAAGCTTACTTGCACTTTATCTTCAGCTTTTACATTAGCAAAGCTTTGACTCCAGGTGCGTTCATCAATATCGAAGTAAGCGTAAACTAACTGGTTAGAAACTAATGTTGTTAGTTCTGTATTACCTGCAGTTACATAATTACCTTCTGTAATTAAAGCTCTTGAAACAACACCTGTAATAGGAGCTTCAACTTTACTGAAGGTTAAATCTAGTTTTGCTGACTCTAGTTCCGCAGCGATTGCGTTACGACCAGCAATTGATTGGTTTAATGTAGCTTGTCGTTGATCTGCAAGTTCAGTAGAAATTGCTTTTTGAGCAATAAGTTTTTGAGCTCGGGTTGCTTCTTGTTTAGCTTGTACTAACTGCGCTTCAGCACTAGCAAGTTGCGCCTCTAGTCTTTCAACTTCAGCTACAAATGGTCTAGGGTCGAGGCGGAATAAGATATCGCCTTGTTTTACAATTGAGCCCTCAGTAAATACAACCTCATCTATTTGGCCTGATACTCTTGGTCTCAAAGCAACTCTTTGAGGTGCTTCTAAACGCGTGGTAAAGGTGTGCCACGATTGAACAGTTTGTAATTCAACATTGGCAACATCTATGGTTAATGCTGGTGGGGCTTGCTCTGGCTGAGCATTCGATTGACCACAACCGTTTAGCACTAATGCTAAAGCAATCAGACTTAATGCATAACTTAACTTTTTCATAATAATCTCTCATAACAGCAACTGAGTGAATGATACGTGAACAATTGAGGATGAAATGCACTAGTTTGGTAAACATATTGGTGTCATAATGGCATCAATTGCTTGCTTGATGGTGGAGAAAACGTGGACACAACGAGTCGTTTGATTATGTTGCTTGAAGTTGTTGAGCAAGGCTCTTTCTCAAAAGCAGCGGAGAGCCGGAATATAGATAGGTCTGTGTTTTCTAAACAAATCAACAAATTAGAGGAAGATCTTGGGGTTAGGTTGCTGAATAGAACAACGCGTTCTTTCTCTTTAACTGCAGCTGGTGCCGAAATGGTAAAAAAAGCATCGGAGCTGAGGTATCTGTTGCATGACACCATTCAATTGGCTGGCAATTATCATCAGGAACCAAAAGGATTGTTAAGGATTACTGCCCCAAGTTATATAGGTAACCACTATTTGATGCCTGTTGTTGCATCGTTTCAAAAACGTTATCCACAAGTTGAATTAGAGCTTAGACTAGATGACAGATTTGTTGATATGGTCGCAGATGGTTTCGACCTAGCGTTTCGCGTTGGTGAACTAAAAGATTCATCGCTGATCGCTAGAAAGCTGGCTGATAATAAAAAAATCATTATTGCTACGCCTAAGTTTGTAGAAGTTTTTGGTGAACCTGAAGTAATTCAAGATTTAGCAGAGTTACCAGCTGTGACTTACCATAATCAGCATATTACGGTTAATTCAGTCAGTTATTTTGATGAAGAAGGGAAGCCGCAAGAACAAACTATTAACTCGGTGTTTCGTTCAAATGATGTGGATGCGATGCTTACTAAAGTGCTGTCACATACTGCCTTTATGGTTGCTCCCACTTTCTTTTTTTCAGAGCGCTTGGATTCGAGTCAGTTTGTACGATTACTGCCCGATGTAAAGTTACAAGACTTCAATGACATTTATGCGGTTTATCCACACCGTGATTTGCCTGTAAGAACGAGATTGTTTTTAGACGCTGCTCGACATTACATTGGAGAACCAGAAGCTAGATGGGAGCAAAATGCACCTTAACCTTTGTGTATTAGGACCTTTTAATCATCTTTGACGGACTCCATTACTACGTGTGTACTGATTGTTGCAACTTGAGGCAAGTCTCCCAGCACATTGGTGTGAAATGATTTATAACTGGTTAAGTCGTTGGTTTCTACTTGTAACAAGTATTCAAACTGGCCTGTAACATTGTGGCAACCGGTCACCTCTTCAGATTTTACTATTGCTTGTTCAAAGTTTTTTTGTGCTTCTTTGGTGTGGATAGCCAAACCTACGGTGACAAACGCCTTGAAACCTTTACCTAGTTTGGTTGAATCGATTACGGCTTTATAACCTGCAATTATTCCCGCTTTCTCTAGATCTTGAACTCTACGTAAACAAGCGGAAGGTGATAAACCTATGCGCTCTGCTAATTGAGCATTAGTGATCCGCCCATCGTTTTTTAGTTCTTGCAATATTCTTTCGTTAAATTTATCCATTGCGACTGATTGTTGTGGTTTTTGTTATTTTATAACAATAAACGCAAGCAAATTCGAAGGAAAGTTTTTTATTATTAGTTCTCAATAGATAATAAGGAACTATGATGAATATAGAGATGTTGATTGGACTGAGTGTATTTTGCTTGGTGTCATCTATTACTCCTGGACCTAATAATCTGATGCTATTGAGTTCAGGGATTAATTTTGGAATTCGTCGCTCATTAGGCCATTTGTTTGGCGTTGCTCTTGGTTTTAATGCCATGGTAATTTTAGTTGGAATTGGTGTCAGCCAAGTCTTTGAACTATATCCGAGCAGTTACCTAGTACTGAAATATTTGAGTATCGGGTATTTAAGCTATTTGGCCTATAAAATTGCAAATAGCAGCAGTCTGTCCAATAACGATGTTAGACAAAAACCTATAAGTTTCACGCAAGCTGTTCTATTCCAGTGGGTAAATCCAAAAGCTTGGACTATGGCTCTATCGGTTAATTCCGTATATGCACCAGAACAAACCTTAACTGCGGTATTACTGGTTAGTTTGGTTTTCCTTATTTGTAACTTTCCAGCAATAACTATGTGGTTAGTTGCCGGGCAAGGTATGAAGCAGTTTTTATCGGACCCTAAGAAATTAAGAGCGTTCAATATTCTAATGGCTGGATTATTGGTTGCCTCCTTCATTCCTATGCTGGATTAGGTTAGAGTTTCGAGTATTCCAATTACAGCTGTAAAAGATGGCTGTGATGACAGATAAATGAACTAGAGAATCAAATGTTAATCGCTGCAGATAAAGTATTTACCGGAAGTGAATTTCTCACTCAATCTACACTAGAGATTCGCGATGGAAGAATTTTCGCTATTCATCCCCAGTTATTGCCCGAAGCGCAATATGTAACCGGTACGTTAACAGCTGGCTTTATTGATTATCACGTTAATGGTGGGGGAGGTTTGTTATTCAACTTTGCACCTCAAACCTCGACTCTCGAGACTATGTTGAAGGCTCATGCAAAATTCGGAACTACTGCGTTTTTACCGACTTTGATCACTGATGAAATAGCTGTTATGCAGTCAGCAGCTGATGCTGTAGCTGACGCGATTAAAAGTGACTTAGTGGGAGTGTTAGGCATTCATTTCGAAGGGCCTCATTTATCAGTACCCAAAAAAGGGGTTCATAAAAAGCAATTTATTAGGCCAATTGAAGATAGAGAGCAAGCGTTATTTACTAGACAAGATATTGGCATAAAGTTAGTAACTTTGGCTCCAGAAAATGTTTCTGATAGAGACATCAAACAATTGATTGAACACGGTGTAAAAGTGTCATTGGGTCATACAAATGCAGATCACACACGAGCTTTGCAAGCTCTAGAATTAGGTGCTGATGGTTTTACTCATTTGTTTAATGCTATGTCTCCTTTTTCCAGTCGTGAACCAGGAGTACTGGGGGCTGCTTTATCCGAAAATAATGCTTGGTGTGGCATTATTCTGGATGGTCATCATATGCACTTTAGTTCGGCAAAAGTAGCTTATCAAGCTAAACCCAAGGGGAAATTATTAATAGTAACTGATGCTATGTCTACGATTGGTAGTGAGCAAGCAGAGTTTGATTTGTTTGGACTTAAAGTAACAAAGCAAGGGACTAAGTTAACAACCGAAGATGGCACACTCGCTGGTTCTGCACTTGATATGATCACTGCTGTCAAAAATGCAGTTGAGCACGTTGGAATTCCAATTGAAGAAGCTCTAAATATGGCTAGCTTGTATCCGGCACAGTATTTAGGTGTGCAAGATAAAATGGGAAGCATTGAAGTAGGCAAACAAGCTGATTTCGTTGCGTTTAATGAACTTTATCAAGTGACTAACACTTGGCGTGCAGGCAAATTAGTTCACTCAATTTAACCTTTCAAACGAATACAAGGAAACAATTAGAAGCGTAATTAGAAGGACACCCACCGTAAATTGTGATGGGTGTCTCCGTTATTTTTTCTTATTTAGTTACTTAGGCATTTCTTGGTAATTACGCGGACACCCACCTTAAAACTGTGATGGGTGTCTCTGTTATTTTTTCTTATGTAGTTGCTAGGCGTTTCTTGGTAATTACGCGGACACCCACCGTAAAATTGTGATGGGTGTCTCTGTTATTTTTTTCTTATGTAGTTGCTAGGCGTCTCTAGGTAGGCCTATTTTTATCGCTTTGATTAAGCGCTTTAATTTACGAGATGCTATCCCTTGAGCTTCTGCTTTTTGTTCTTGTTGATTAATAGCCCAAGCAATATGTTCGTCTACCATCGCAGATATCAGTCCTTGCTTTTGTTTGAGCGCTTCTAAATTTGTGATGGAGAAGTCAGCGTTGCCAATTCCAATCGCTAGGTTTCTCATCCAGTTTTCAAAACCGATTCTACGAATCGGCGAACCTTCAGTATTTTTCAAGAAGCTTGCTTCATCCCATTGCCATAAATCTAACAATTTAGCAGGGTGCAATTGTGAACGTGGGAGAAAATCAGGCTCTTGTGATAGCTCGGCGTAGCGATTCCAAGGGCATATCAACTGGCAGTCGTCACAACCATAAATTCTATTGCCAATGGCCTCTCGGTATTGCTCAGGGATACTGCCTTTGAGTTCAATAGTCAGGTATGAAATACATTTGCGGCCATCAACAACATAAGGTTCGATAATGGCTTGAGTTGGGCAAGTGGTTATACAAGCAACGCAGCTACCGCATTCCGCTTCAACAGGTTCATCTGGTTCTAAAGGTAAAGGCAAAAATAGTTCACCTAGAAAAAACCAGCTGCCAGCTTCTTTATCCAGTAATAAAGTATGTTTACCAGTCCAGCCCAATCCTGCTTTTTCAGCAATAGGTCTTTCTAATACTGGGGCTGAATCAACGAAGGGCCTGAAACTTAAGTTCTCTGCGCCAATTTCTTGCTCTATCTGTTGACCAAGCTTTTTGAGTTTGTTGCGAACAACTTTGTGGTAGTCACGGCCTAAAGCATATCGAGAAATATATGCAGAATCTGATTGTTCTAAGGTTTTTGCAAACTCAGCTTGTGGCGGCAAGTAGTCCATTCTTACCGATACAATTGAAATTGTACCTGGCAACAATTCTTCTGGGCGGGTTCGCTTGGTTCCATGGCTGGCCATAAAAGCCATTTCGCCGTGAAAACCTTGTTCTAACCAATGTAAGAATTCTGGTTCGTGTTCAGATAAGTCAATGTCTGAAATACCAACGTGCTGAAAGCCCAAATCCTTGCCCCAGGACTTGATCTTTTGTTTAAGTTGGTAATAGTTAATATCAGAACAAAGCATTTGAATTTTAAAGCAATCTCTATGTATGCCATCGACAATTCCGACATTTTAACATGTCAGCTATATTCCGCCCAACAGGTAAAATCAGGAGAGCTTGAGTGTGCTGAAGAAATAGGCATTTCTATGTATCAACTCATGGAGAGGGCTGGTCATGCCGTTTTTGAAACTATGTTAGCGCACTTTAATCAAGCTACACGAATAGCAGTATTAGCAGGTAGAGGAAACAATGGTGGCGATGCCTATGTTTTTGCTCGGCTAGCTTTGCAAAAAAAATGTGTAGTGACTGTTTATTCATTTCAACCGGACAAACCGTTAACTGGAGATGCGGAAATTGCTCGGCAAGCATATGTAAACCAAGGTCAAACTGTTGAAAATATCGAAACTGCAAACTTTGATGGCTATGAGTTAATTGTTGATGGTTTGTTGGGGACTGGTTTTGCTGGCAATCTAAGAGATGATATGAAAAAGGTACTAGCTAAGGTCAATATGGCTGAGGCTCCAATCATTTCAATCGACTTACCATCTGGTTTAGATGCGGATACAGGCATAGCCGATGCAGATTGTATTGTCGCTGATTACACGGTCACTTTTATCGCTGTCAAAGTTGGCCTGTTGATTTCTGATGGCCCAGATCAATCCGGTTTTTTAGTTTTTGCAGGATTAGCGATTGATGATTTGTTTAATCAGAAGTTTAAACCTGTTGCGAGCGTTTATGGGTTACCAAATCAGGCGATTATCAAGCAAAGGAAGCGCAATACAAACAAAGGACGAAATGGTCATGTGTTATGCATAGGTGGTGATAAAGGTATGCCTGGTGCTGCTTTTCTTGCGGCTAAGTCATCGTTGAGAACTGGAGCTGGTAAGGTATCAGTTGTATGTCATCAAGACAACGAAACAACGATAAATTCCATCTGTCCTGAACTTATGGTTTGGGGCATAAAAGAATCGCCAGATCAGCAGCAACTTCTTAAGAAAAAAATTCATAGCGCTGATGTTGTAGTGTTAGGTCCTGGATTAGGACAAAGCTCGTGGAGCCTTTGGCTGTTAAAACAAGCGTTAGAAATTTTAGTTGCTAAAGCAAAACCAATCATCCTAGATGCCGACGGTTTAAATTTATTATCAATAGAACCAGAAATTCAATGCTTATTTAATAAATTAAATGCTGAAATTGTATTGACTCCACATCCGTTGGAAGCCGCTAGGCTGCTAGGAAGCAAAGCTTCAGATATCAATCAAAATAGAATCGAAAATGCAAAGTTACTCTCACAAAAATATAGCTGTAGCGTCATCCTCAAAGGAAATCACTCTTTGGTTGTGTCTGATGAGCAAGTAAGTGTGAATCTCACTGGCAATTCGGGAATGGCATCAGCGGGAATGGGAGATGTTTTAGCAGGAATAATTGCTGCTTTATTAGCCAATAACGAAAACTTACAAAATAAACTGAACGAAAGGGTGAAATTAGCTGTCTATTTACATGGACTTGCAGGAGATTTTGCTGCAAAAAGTGGTGAGATAGGTATCATAGCAACAGATGTTATTGAACAATTACCAAAGGCTATTAAAAGCTGCAGTCGCTAAGTTTATTTCTCACTTTGGTATTCGTTAAAAAGTAAGAGTTTCGAATTTGATAGATAAATTTTTTCTGCGAGCAATAAAAGTATGCTGGGCTACCTTAGCATCAGTAATATTGCTGCTGGCTGTATTAGTAACAGCTATCAAATATTCGTTACAATTTGCCGATGATTATAAGTCTGACATCGAAAATTATGTATACGATAATTTTGGTGCAAAAATCTCTATTGGTGAAATTGGTGCTTCTTGGCAAGCATCTGGTCCAGTTGTTCAACTTTATGATTTATCGTTAAAACCAAGTCCGCAAGCTCCATTGGATATTTCCATAGAGGAAACTCAGCTTAAAGTTAATTTTTGGCAGTCATTGTTACAGCAAAGGTTTGTAAGTGAATCTTTTGTTTTGGATGGCGTGAAATCTAAGATTAACAGTGAAGTCTTTTACCAAATTAGACCTAATTCTGGTGGTAGCCAGTTATTAGATAACTTAAGTCATTTATTCTTATCACAGCTTCGTACGTTTAAATTAGTTAATAGCGACATTTTAGTTCGCCATAAAAACGGTCGAACTCAAAGCTATCATTTAGAGTCGCTTAATTGGATAAACTCAAGTAATAAGCACCAAGCTAATGGTAGTTTGTATGTTGATGGTTTTTCTAATAACTCCATTTCATTTATCGCCGATCTATACGGTAATAAGCGTGAAAATATCTTCGGTCAGGTATATTTCGAAGCAACTCATATGGATGTCTCTCCTTGGCTAATGCAATTGATTGACGAGCATGTGGAACTTTCTTCGACTCAGGCAAATTTTAGAGCTTGGGGGGAAATTAAAAATGGCTTGGTTGATGATATCTTGTTAGATGTTTATGACTCAGGTTTGAACTGGTCGTTGGACAAAAGGAACAAGTATTTAGGGGTTAAGAATACTAGGTTACATTGGTGGAAGTCCGATTCAGCTTGGGTCGCTTTTGCCAATGATGTGAAACTAAGAACGGAAAGCACAGAGTTTGACGACTTTTATTTTTCTTTGTTCTCAGACCAAGATCATTCTAGTTTGGATATTGGCAATGCCGAAATAGCTACATTAAGTCAGCTATTTTCTCTATTTTCAGCAACTAAGAATTTGGATTTTCTTACCCGCGGTCAAGTGTCTGGAAAGGTAGATAACTTTCAAGTTTATTGGGACGAGCAAGAACAGATAGCAGCTAGGTTTAGCATGAGTGAAGTGGATATTTTGCCTCAAGCTGTAGAAAACCAAGCTTATTTAGGGGTAGAAGGAATTTCTGCTGAAGGTTACTGGTACGGTCAGCAAGCTTGGCTAGAATTGAACGGTAAAAATGGTCAGTTAAACACCGGAGATACTTTTAGTAAAAATATCGATTATCAGAGTTTATTTTTGTCAGCCTATTTCAATGCTGAAAGAGACATATCGACAATCACAATCCCTAAGTTTGAATTAAAAAACCAAGATATTGCAGTTGCCTTGGCTGGCGAGTATGTGATGGCAGAAAAAGATTTGCTGTCCTTGTATGCTGAGGTTATAGGTCCAGGACAAGGTTCTATTCATGATTACTTACCAAGACATCTTATTGATGAAGAAACTTACCAGTATTTAAGCGAAGGGCTGCAGCAAGGTCGTGGTGAATTTACTCAAGTCGCTATTTTTGCGGATCTTGAAGATGTGTTAGATGAAGAGAAATCTCAATTATTGGTGAAAGCTCAGCTGAGGGATGGCATCTTTAGTTTTGATCCAGAGTGGCCTCAAGTAGAAGAACTTGATGCTGAGCTTTGGGTTCGCTCTGATAATATGAGGATATTGGGGCAAACAGGCTTGTTTTATGGCATTAAAATAGATAACGATGTCATTGTTGATATTCCTCTATCTTCGGATAATGAGATGCTTCAAGTTATGTTTACTCCTGAGGAAATCGAGTTTGCTAAATTCCATAACTTGGTAGAAAACTCGCCTTTGAAAGAAGAGTTAGGCAAGGTTTTTGAGTTTATCAAACTTGATGGTAGTGCTACGGCTACGATTAACATAGCTATTCCTAAATATGCGGAATTAGATGTGGTTGCTCAAGGAACTGTCGTTACTTTTGCATCAGAGCTAGAGTTTCCTGATCTTGATTTAACATTTACTGAATTAGATACAGTAGTTAACTTCAAAAATGATCAAATAGACGTAAAAACGGTTTCAGGAAAATTGTTTGGTTTGCCTGTTTCATTCAATGCTGTTGGCGAACTGCAAGGCCAAGATTATGTGTTAGATGCTAGGTTAGACGCTAACTGGAACAGTAAACAGATCAATGATTTATACCCAACATCGCTTGATAAATACTACGACGGAGATTTGAATACTGAATTGTTAGTAAAAGTCAATTTAGATGAGCAAGGCTACCAATATGTTGTCGATGGTAAAACGAGTTTAGAACAAGCTAGTTACAAGATTTTTTCAGGTATCGAGAAGTCTCTTGGAGAGTATGGATTTATTGATATCTCGGCAATTGGTGACGATGATGGCAATGATATTGAAATCAATTTTGACCAAACTGCCTTTTTCTCTGGTTTTGTTGATAACAACAGTGTGAAGTTTGAACAGGCTAATTTATCTATTGGAACTGATGAAACCAGACTGCCAGAACAAGGTTTTGATATAAAAATCGGACTAGACAAAGTTGAGTTTGAACCAACATTAGAGTTTGTTATTGACCTTCTCGATACCATTGATTCAATAAATGAACATGCAACCACAAATACAGCTGAGCAATCAGACTCCTTTATCGATGTACCTCACCATATTTACGGCAATGTACAGAACTTTGCTATTTTTGACCAAGAATGGCAGGGCGTTAGTTTAGATGCGAAACCAGAGCAAGATGCTTGGTTATTCTCTGTTGGTGCTAAGCAAACCTTAACGGAAGTGCTGGTTTATGATGATATCAAGAATAAAGGAATTGATATTAAGTCAGAATTTTTACAAGTGTTGGTAACTGAAAAAGACAAGCAAGAGCAGTCGGTAGAGGAAGTTAAGCTAACAGATTCAGCTGGATTAATTAGTTCATTACCACCAATTAAATTTTTCTGCGAATCTTGCTTTTACAATGGTAAGCCACTCGGAACTGTCGAAATCAATGCATATTCAGAAGGCCCAGAACTCATAGTTGATAAAGCGTCTATGCAATACAAGCGCAATCGCATTGACATGAAAGGTACTTGGTTTGGTGATGAAGGTGAAGGCAAAACGCAAATCTCAGGTAAATTACAGTCTAGACATTTTGGCGAATGGCTAAAAGAATATGAGTTGAACACTGGAGTTAAAGATAGCGATGCGAATATTGAATTAAACTTAACTTGGGACAGTGCCCCTTTCCTTTTCGGTTATGAAACTTTAGCTGGAGATGCCAAGTTCAAATTGGGTGAAGGCTATCTGAGTGAGGTGAGTGACAAGGGAGCTAGGCTACTTTCTTTGCTGAGTCTTGATTCTCTATACAGAAAGTTGAAATTCGACTTTAACGATGTGTTTGGCAAAGGGCTTTTCTACAATGATATTACTGGCGATTTAGTTGTTAAAGATGGCATTGCCTATTCTGATAACATTAAAATGGATGGTGTTGCAGGCAATATGGAAATGAAAGGTAATACTAATTTAAACACTGATGTGTTGGACTATAATGTAACCTTTACCCCTAAACTTACCTCTAGTCTTGGTGTTTTGACATGGATAGCAGCTTCGAATCCTATTGCTATTATTGGTGCGTTTGCTATTGATAAAATTATTGAAGATGCAGATGTTATTGCCGAAGTTAGAATGAGGGTGTCTGGTAATATTTCCGATCCTAAAGTGGAAGAAGTGAAACGCTTTAAGAAAAAAGTACAAATGCCTAACAAAGAAGAGATCGAGAAATATCAGCAAGGTTTGCCTCAGCCACCGACAAAAGTTGAGGAAGAATAATGAAAGCCTTTGTATTGCAAATGACCTCCACTCCAGATGTTGATGAAAACTTAGATTTTGTATTTCAGTCATTGTCATCAAAAGCAAAAGAGATTGAGAACGCTTTGGTTGTGTTACCTGAATGTTTTGCGCTTTTTGGTGGTGGAGATAAACGAAATTTGCAGATAGCTGAGCCTCTATTTGAAGGAAGAGTTCAGCGCAAATTAGCTGAAATGGCAAAGCAGTTTTCTATTTATCTTGTAGCTGGTACTTTCCCTATTGAGACTGACGAGAACAAAGCTAAACCAATTAGTTTGGTTTTCGATAAATCGGGAGAGTTGATAGAGCATTATCAAAAAATCCATTTGTTTGATGTTGATGTTGCTGATTCAACAGGCAGTTACAGAGAATCGGATGCTTGGCAACCTGGTAGCGAGATTAGATACTTTGATACTGCATGGGGAAGGATTGGTTTAGCAATATGTTATGACTTAAGATTTCCGGGACTGTTTCAGAAGCTTACCGAGTTGGGATGTAAGGCAATTGTATTGCCTAGTGCTTTTACCGAGAAAACGGGTCAGGCTCATTGGCAAGTATTGCTAAGAGCAAGAGCGATAGAAAATCAAATATATATGATAGCCAGCGACCAAACTGGTGTACACGTAAATAATAGAGAAACGCATGGCCATTCAATGATCGTTGACCCTTGGGGCACAGTAATGGTTGATGCAAAAAAAGAAGTTGGAATATTTGGTGCTGAATTGAGTGCTGCAAATCAACAAAAAGTGAGAGCAGCTATGCCTATCCAGCAACACAATAAATTTAATGCCCTTTATAAGGATTAACAATTGAATAATGTAGAGCAACGCATATTGCTTGCGAACGATTTAACTGAACAAGATGTATTGAATGGTCTAGACGTGTTGTTACAACACAAGCTTGATTACGCTGATTTGTATTTTCAGACGAGTGCTCATGAATCTTGGGTTATGGAAGACGGTATCATCAAAGATGGTTCTTATAATTTAGAACAAGGTGTAGGCGTTAGGGCAATTAATGGCGATAAAACAGGGTTATCATACTCGGATCAAATCACAGCTAATGCTATTCATGAGGCAGCATTAACAGCCAGAAGTATTAGTTCTGCTGGTCAAAATGGTAAACAAAAAGCGTTTTCCAAAGTTGCCGCAAAGGCCATGTACAAAGATCATCAGCCAATTCAAGGTATGAGTAATGATGATAAAGTTCAGCTATTAAAATCTGTCGACGCTTATATTCGTCAACAAGAACCTCAAGCACAAAATATTGTGGTTAGTTTATCTGGAGTTTATGAGCAAGTATTAGTGGCAGCTAGTGATGGTACTTGGGCAACTGATGTTAGACCATTAATACGACTGAACTGTTCTATTGTTCTTGAACAAGATGGTCGCAGAGAAAGAGGCGGAGCCGGAGCAGGTGGACGTACGGAATATGGTTATTTTCTTGAATTAGTTGAAGGACAAATTCGTTATCAAACGTTAGCTGATGAAGCGATTCGGATGGCTAAAGTTAACTTACAGAGTATTGAGGCTCCAGCTGGGACTATGCCAGTTGTTCTAGGTTCAGGTTGGCCTGGTGTGCTTTTACATGAAGCAGTTGGTCACGGTCTTGAAGGTGACTTTAATAGAAAAGGCTCTAGTAATTACAGCGGAAAAATTGGTGAATCAGTCGCCTCTGAACTTTGTACTATTGTTGATAATGGTGCTATGGCAGATAAACGAGGCTCGATTTCTATTGATGATGAAGGTGTACCAGGACAATACAATGTGCTGATTGAAAATGGCATTTTGAAGAAGTACATGCAGGATAAACTTAATGCTCGACTGATGGGTGTAGAGCCTACTGGTAATGGCCGACGAGAAAGTTATGCTCATTTACCTATGCCGAGAATGACAAACACTTATATGTTACCAGGTGAATCATCGCCGGAGGAGATAATTGCTAGTGTGCCAAATGGTATTTATGCAACTAACTTTGCCGGTGGTCAAGTTGATATCACTTCAGGAAAATTTGTATTCTCAGCGTCGGAAGCTTATCTAATTGAAAATGGTAAAGTTACTAAGCCTGTTAAAGGTGCAACATTAATTGGTAATGGCCCTGATGCTATGTCAAAGGTATCTATGGTTGGTAACGACCTTGCTCTTGATAAAGGTGTCGGTGTGTGTGGTAAAGATGGCCAAAGTGTACCTGTAGGTGTTGGTCAACCAACTCTTAAGCTAGATGAAATGACGGTAGGCGGCACTCAATAAGCTTTGCCACTTTTAATTACCAATATAAATCAGCCCCTATTTAGGGGCTGATTTATTTTTAGTGGAATTAGTTTAAGGAGCTGGTAGTGTCAGTGGAATAGTAACTTCAGTTATTCTTCCTGATGGTGTTGTAACAGTTACTGTAAACTCTCCAGCTTGAGCTTCATCTACTGAGTTTGATAGATTAATATTAAAGTCCAGTCCACCATATCCATTCGGATCAGTTGTTCCAACTGTATTAGCTATCGTAAAAGATTCTGTTCCTATCAACGTAGCTCCTGTTGCAGAAAGTGAAATAGTTGTACCTACAGGTAGAGTTTGATCTGCGCTGTCTGACAACTCAATATTTAAAGCAACACTGCTTCCATTGCTAATAGATAGGGTTGAACCTGTTGCTAATCCTCCAGTACCACTTGCTAATACTAAGTTATTCGAAACTCTGGAGATTCGGTAAGTTGCATTTGAGCTCGATGTAATAAGGACAGCTGATTTACGGACTATTGTGGAGTTTTGGCTAGAACCTGCACATAGGCTGCCTTGACATTGTGGTCCATTAAATAAGCCATCGGGCTCGTCAAAACTCTCGAAGCTGTCGCCTTCGGTTACAGAATCAATAAACTGTTCACCTGAGTCATAGAGTTCGTTTTCATTATCATCACGCCATGCTTCCGACATATCAATAAAGCCAGAGGACATGTTATTTAATCGTCCAAATCCTGAAGATACCTCATCACTAGTAACAGCGGCGCCATCGGCGGTATCAAACAAGTTGTTACCGTTAACATCTATGAAACTTTCATGACCTATAGCTGTGGCTAAAATAGTAACTCTATGATTATCTTCAAACGGTTCCTGACTTCTCCAAGTTACATTACAAGTACCAGCAGTTGTGTTGCAGCTTGAGCCTATTGAGCCACCCTCAGTGGTAAAGTTGACAGTGGTTCCATCAGGTACAGGGTTGTTAAAGCTGTCCGCCATGTAGGCTGATACAATCACTTCTGCATCTATGATTTCTCTAGCTTCTGGATTGACTTGAGATAGGGCTATCGTAATAGAATTCTGGTCAGGTAAACCTGTGTTCAGTGATAACAAGTCTGATTGAGTAGCTATCTCAGATTCACCAACAGATACACTTGCAGTAACACGAACTGCAGTTGGAACAGTTCCTGAGATGACTTTAGCACTTACTAAGCCTTCGGAATTTGTTACACCAGACTCCGAAGCTAACGATAGTCCTCCTACATCTGTATTGAGTGCAAAGTCTACAGTTTGTTGAGCTAGAGCATTGCCTAACTCCCCTCTCACTTGGAAGGTGAGTGTAGCGGTTTCTTGGTTACCTTGGCCTCCAGTACCTTTGAGGACAATAGATTCTGGATCGGCAGAAATAAATTCAATCGAACCTAAGTTTTCAGGCTGAATGGTTACATCATGAGTGGTTGCTATGTCTGTAGAGTTAATTGTTACAGTCGCAACAATGGTATCTTCATTGCCGAAAGCAGTCGCACAGCTTACATCTTCAAACGTTGCTGTTGCTATGCCGTTGATGGTAGTTGTTGTTGCATCTAAAGTTGCATTGCCGCTGGAAACACAAGTACTAGCAAAACTAACTGTCAGCGGCGGAGTATATAACGCATCATCTTGGTCAAAGATACCTACTTCTATACCTAAAGTACCACCTGCGCTAATTGTTGACTCTGAATTACTGTTTGTTAGATGTGATAGTATCCCAGGTTGGAAATTACCTTGGTCGTCCAAATATCCTAATTTTAATGAAGTATCTATAACCACATCACTGCTAACTACTTCATAAGGTAAGCTGTCAGAAACAGTAATATTGTCCACTACTGCTGTTGCTGTGGCGATACCTGCACCAAGTTGATCAGTTACACCCGTAACAGTAACCTCAGCTATACCATCGCTATTTGTTAAAGCAGAACTTGCACTTAAGTTACCTAAATCAGCAGTGAAATTAATTATAGTATTGGCAATAGGTAGTCCTGAGCTAGAAGTTAACTCCACCCCTATTTGAGCAGATTCATCAACTTGAATTCGATTGGTAGCAATACCATCTTGTTTAAATGTCACATTAAGTTCTGCAGCTTCAGTACCTGTAGCTATTCCTAATACTTCAAATTGTGAAGTAATTGATAGCTGCTCTTCATTGTAAATCGTTGTTGCTGTAATCGTGACTACACTCGGTTCTACACCATCAGAGTCGTAGGTAACGGATGTTTGACCGCTAGCATCAGTGAGTCGAGACGAGGCCGAAATAACACCACTTGTTGCAGCAAAGGAAACTTCATGATCAGTAATAGCGAGGCCTGTTACTGTTGTTAGTTGAACCTGTAACGCGAGTGACACTCCCGTTGTAATACTGGTTACTTCATTATTTTCTGAATCTAATACAGCTAAAGAAATACGCGCATTGGTGCCCGTAACTGTATTGTCAGTGCTTTCTTCGGAAGAACCCGAGCTACAAGCGCTCAAAAATACGATAACAAATATTTGGATTAGGTATAACTTGACTGCTTTAAGTGACATTGTTTAACAACCTTTAACTAACGGCTTCGTTTTTTAGGTATTGGAAAAGTTCTTTATAACCTTTTCCTGGCTTTTCTTGGCCAAGTTCCTTCTTAGCTTGTCTGACTAATTGTCTCAGTTTTTGTCGTTCTAAAGTTGGATATAGCTCAATTAATTCATTAATTGCGCTATCGCCTTGTTCGATTAGTTTTTCTCGCAGTGACTCTAATTGTTTACTTTGCTTGTCGTTGGCCTTAGCTGGTGACGTAAACTGTTCATGTTCGGCTTTCAAGGTATCAAGATCTTCATCTTTCAACACTTTAGCCATGTACTGCACGTGACGTCTCAATGCATCTGGTTTTGATGCGATTTTATCTGCTAGTAAGAATGCTTCTTGTAGTTCGTCAGAAGCGGTCAGCTCTTTGCGTTGTTTTTTACCTAATTTTATTAATTGCTTAGCGAATTCCTGCAGTTCTTTCGCTTCTTTTTTTAGGTCAGTTTTGCTGATGTAATTTTCATCATCTGGCATTAAGTAATAAGGCTTGGTCATGAATAATTAATCGTAATGAATTGATAAAGTTTATGGTATGCTGACAGCGTTTATTTCACCAGTCTTTTTGAGCATTTATGACAATAAAAACGGATATTTTTCAGGAAATTGATCAAGTTAAGTCGGCTGTCTCTGAGTTATTGACCTTAACTAAAAAATACGGCGCTACTTCTGCGGAAGCTGTGATCAGTAAATCTAAGGGGATTACTGTATCTAGTCGCTGTCAGGAATTAGAAAATATTGAGTTCAACCAAGAAGGAGCTCTAGGAGTTTCTGTTTATGTTGGACAAAATAAAGGCTCTGCATCTACAGCCGATCTAAGCAAAGAAGCGCTAGAGCAAGCAGTAAAAGCAGCTGTTGATATTGCTAAGTACACTTCAGAAGATGAGTTTGCTGGTTTAGTTGAACCTGAAGAGTTGGCTCAAGATATTCCAGATTTAAATTTATTCCATCCTCATGAAATAACGCCGGAACAAGCTATTGAAAGTTGTATTCAAGCTGAAACTGCAGCGTTTGAATACGATGAAAGAATAACTAATTCTGATGGTGCTTCATTATCAAGCTATCAAGGCTTTAAAGTATATGGAAATAGTTTAGGGTTTGTAGAAGGCTATCCTAGCACTCGTCATAGCTTGAGTTGTTCTGTTATTTCTCAAGATGGCGATGAAATGCAGCGTCAGTACGCATATTCAGTAGACCGAGAGTTTGACAAGTTAAAATCAGCTCAGGATATTGGTGTTAAAGCGGCACAAGATGCTGTTGCTATGCTAAATCCTAGAAAACTTGATACTTGTCAGGTTCCTGTAATTTTTCATGCTGAAATAGCTTCTTCTATTTTTGGTCATTTAGTATCAGCTATTAGCGGCGGTAGCTTGTATAGAAAGTCTTCATTCTTAATGGATAGCTTAGGAACTAAATTATTCCCTGAGTTTCTGACTGTTGAAGAGCGCCCGCATATTAGTAAAGGTTTGGCTTCTAGTCCATTTGACTCAGAAGGTGTAGCAACCAAAGATAGAAATATTGTTGAAGCAGGTGTATTAACGACTTATTTATTGACTGGCTATTCAGCAAGAAAGCTCGGCATGAAAACGACAGGTCATGCAGGGGGTATTCATAATTGGTTGGTCAAACATACAGATCCTAATTTAGACTCGTTATTAAAGAAAATGGGCACAGGGTTACTTGTTACTGAGCTAATGGGGCAAGGTGTGAATACAGTAACTGGTGATTACAGTAGAGGTGCAGCTGGTTTTTGGATTGAAAATGGTGAAATTCAGTTCCCTGTTTCTGAAATAACGGTTGCTGGAAATCTAAAAGATATGTTTTTACAAATTGCTGCTATTGGCGGTGATATTGAAAAGAGAGGGGCAGTGCAAACAGGCTCTATCTTAGTGGAAAACATGCAGATTGCAGGCAACTAATAGTTTGTTTTGTCCGGTCGCTAATGCGGCCGGACAATAAAATACGATTAACTACTTAACTTTTCTTATTCCTGTTTTTTCTATTACTATTTCTCCAGCTTTATAAAGACCACCAATTGCTTTTTTGAAAGCGCCTTTACTCATGCCAAACACTTTAGTAATAATTTTTGCGTCAGATTTATCATGAAATGGTGCAAAGCCATCGTTTGCAGCTAAATAGTCCAAAATCTTTTTACTATCTTTATCTCTGGATTGTGAACCGCCATTAAGCGTTAAGTTTATTCTGCCATCAGGGCGCACATGTTGGATAAATGCCTTTTTAGATTGGCCAAAACTAAGCCTTTGGAAAATTTCACTTTTATGGATTAATCCCCAGTGAGAGTGATCAATAACCGCTTTGATGCCTAGGTCAGTTGAATTAGCAATTAGAATATTAACAGCTTGTTTCGCTTTAAATTTACCTTGGTTTTCGTCAGTTAGAAATTTATCAATTTTGGTAGAACCTGTGATTCTGTTATCAACTTTATCTATATAAAGATAAACCAGATAAGACTCACCTTCTTGTAATGGCTTGTGCTGTTCAGCAAATGGGATCATTAAATCTTTATCTAATCCCCAGTCTGCAAAAGCGCCAAATCTGTTGGTGTCTGTCACTGTTAGATAGGCACACTGACCGACAGTTGCTTTAGGCTTCTGTGTTGTTGCAATAGGCTTGTCTTTAGAATCTAGGTAAAGAAAGACTTCTACTTCGTCGCCTTCTTCGTAACGAGCATCTGCCAGTTTGTTTGGCAATAATACTTCGTCTAGTTCACCCGCATCTAAGTAATATCCAAAGTCCATTACCTTAGTAACAGTTAAGTGTGCGTATTGACCAAGTTGTGCCATGTATGAGTTCCAAAAATAAGTGAAGGTTGAGAGGTAATTAAGCTAAATAACAATGTGGTTAGTTAAATTAATAGCCAAGTTGCGGTGCCGAGAAAAGCAAAGATACCAACTATGTCAGTAACTGTAGTTAAGATTACACTACCTGCAAGGGCTGGGTCTATATTCATGCGCTTTAATGCCAAAGGAATGACAACGCCTGCTAAACCAGCTGCAATTAAGTTCATCATCATTGCAAAAGCAATCACGCCACCAAGCGCGATATCTTGTTTCCAAATAGCAACGACGCCAGCAATAAGTACGGCCCAAAGCAAGCCATTTAAAAAACCAATAGCTAGTTCTTTGCCCATTAACCAGCGTGAGTTTGCTTGAGATACGTGTCCTACTGCCATACCTCTAATAACTAGAGTTAAGGTCTGACTGCCTGCAACACCACCCATGCTTGGTACTATGGTGTTTAATACTGCTAAAAAAGCCAACTCATCTAACGTTGATTCAAACAAGCTTGAAACAAACGCGGCGAGTAAGGCTGTAAATAAATTAACACCTAACCACAAAGAGCGGCGTCGAGTACTTTTGATAACAGGAGCAAATGTATCTTCTTCGTCATCAAGACCTGCCATACTCATCATAGAGTGTTCAGCATCCTCACGGATAACGTCAACAATATCGTCGATGGTAATACGACCTAATAAGGTCCCTTGTTCATCGATAACAGGAGCTGAAATCCAATCATAGCGCTCGAATAGAGAAGCTACCTCTGATTCTGGCATAGCGGCAGGAATAACTTCAAAGTCTACTTCCATTACTTCTGAAACCAGCTTACTAGGCTGAGAAGTGACTAAGGTTGCTAAAGAGACTTCACCTATAAACTTGTCGTTTTTATTCACGACGTACAGGTAATCAGTAGCTTCCGGTAGGCTTTCTTTTAATCTTAAATATCGCAAGATAACATCAACTGTAACGTCAGGTCTGACTGTGATGGTATCTGTGTTCATTAGAGCGCCAGCAGTTTCTTCCTCATAAGCCATCACTCTTTCAGCTCTAGCTTGATCTTGTTTATCCATGCTTTTGATCACTTTACGATAAACACTATCCGGCATACTTCTTAGAACGTCTGCAAAGTCATCGTCATCCAAATTACCTGCAGCTTCAGCTACCTTTTCAGGGCTCATATTAGCTAAAATTGGATTACGAACTTCATCAGATAGTTCTTCTAAAACTTCACCTTGAATGCTGACATCAATAAGCTGCCAAATGACGGTTCTAGATTTCGGTGTACTGGCGTGAAGGAGGAGAGCAATATCCGTTGCTGCCATTGACTCTAGCATGTTGCGAACGTGAACAAACATACCGCTGCTTAACGCAGAGTTAAACTCATCAAGAGGTAAATTGTATTCTTGTTCTAGAAGTTCAGCCATGAGTATTATTCTTCGGTCAATGTTATTGGCACAGATGTTTATCTAGCGATAAACAAATCATGGATGGGTAAATTCTAACTTAGTATCGGTATTTTTAACAGTAACTCGTTGATTTATAGCTGAGAAAGTTTACCGTTTTATGAAAGTTATTCTTCTTCGTCAAATTTATTGCTAATTAGTTGGCAAATTGAGTCAACTGCCTGTTGAGCATCATCACCTTGCGCAGAGACAGTTACTTCTTTACCTTGATTACTAGCTAACATTAAAAGTGCCATCACACTGTCTGCGTTTGCACTTTTGTCTGCTTGTATAATTGTTACTTCAGCAGAAAAAGTTTGCGCTAATTGAGCTAGTTTAGTTGCTGCTCGAGCATGTAAACCTAGCTTATTTTCTATAATGACTGTTTTAGTTATTTTCATTGGTTTCACTCAAGTATCTGTCCATCTCACGGTGGCGCACTCGCGCATTTTTGTCTCTGGACTTAAATTGCCTTGCTAATGTTTCAGCAATATACACAGATCTGTGCTTACCGCCAGTACAACCAATGGCTATTGTTAAATAACTTCTATTGTTTAGTTCTAAATGAGGCAGCCAGGTCGACATAAAATTATTTATTTGGAAAATAAATTTATTCACAAGTGGCTCAGCAGCTAGGTACTCTCTCACTGGTAAATCCAAGCCTGTTAAAGGTCTTAATTCAGGTTCCCAATGAGGATTAGGTAAAAAACGAGCATCAAATACAAAATCTATGTCGTTAGGCACACCATATTTAAAACCAAAAGACTCAAAGGTAAGCACAAGGTCTTTAGATGTTTTACCTAAGATTTTTTCTCTGATCATTTCTGTCAGCTGATGCACATTCAAATTAGAAGTATCAATGTATAAGTCTGCTCTAGTAGCCAGAGCATCTAGTAATTTGCGCTCTTCAGCAATGGCGTCTGGTAATGAAGAATCTTTATGAGAAAGAGGGTGTAAGCGTCGAGTTTCGCTATAGCGTCGAATGAGTACATCGTCGCTAGCATCAATGTACAATACAGTAATATTGACCCCTTTCGGCAGAAACTCTAGGTTATCCATAAGTTCTTGCTCTGAATCTGGGATGTTTCTTACATCAATACTAACGGCTACCTGAGTAAAGTTTTTGCCTAAACTATGGCTCAGTGCTGGCAGTAAGTTTACTGGTAAATTATCCACACAATAGTAACCAAGGTCTTCTAATACCCTTAGAACAACTGTCTTCCCTGAGCCAGAACGGCCACTTACTATGAATATATGCATTTAGGCTGCTTCAATTATATTGTATAAATCTTGATCTGATTCTGCTCGACGTATCTTACGTATTGTATCTTTGTTATCAAATATTTTTGCGATAGATGCCAATGTTGATAAGTGCGTATCGCATTGGTCTTCCGGTACTAATAAAGCACAGAAGATATCAACTGGTTTTTTATCTATAGCGTCGTAGTTAATTCCACACTCGTTGACCAAAAGCACTGCAACCGCTTTTTGCGAGTTCTTAATTTTTCCATGTGGTATGGCTATGCCATTCCCAATCCCTGTACTACCAAGCTTTTCTCTATTCATAAGGCTTTCAAGAATATCTGCATCTGAATGATTTGGCAGCTGTTGGCTGGCTAAGTGAGCGATCTGTTCCAAGATCTTTTTCTTACTGCCGCAGTTGTTTAGTTTTTTGGTGCTTTCTGGTTGTAATAGGAACTTCAAATTCATGGTGTTTGTTTTAAGGTAAAAAAGGGCCTACAACTAGGCCCTAAATAAAAAATAATTAATGACGAGACATTTTCTCTTTATGCTTAATGACTTGTCGATCTAACTTATCAATCAGGCCATCAATAGCCGCATACATATCATTGTGCTCGGAGGTAGCAAAAAGCTCTCCGCCATTTACGTGCATCGTTGCTTCTGCTTTCTGCACTAACTTTTCAACATCTAGGATCACATGTACGTTATTTATGTGGTCAAAGTGTCGCTCTAACTTTGCAAATTTTGTATCAACATAATCTTTTAAAGACTCAGTAACATCAACGTGACGACAAGTTAGGTTAATTTGCATAAGAAATTCCTTCTTTGTTGATTGATCTAGTCATTAGACTAGACGTTTTCTTTGGTTTGAAGGGGGAATGTTTAACGATTCCCGGTATTTTGCGATAGTTCTTCTAGCTACTTGGATCCCCTGTTCGGCTAGAATATCTGCAATCTTACTGTCACTCAGTGGCTTAGCTTGATTTTCTGCTGCCACTAGTTTTTTAATCAAAGCACGAATAGCTGTTGAAGAACACTCTCCACCATTTTCTGTACTAACGTGACTTGAGAAGAAGTATTTCAGTTCGAAGATACCTCTTGGGGTATGCATGTATTTTTGTGTAGTAACACGAGAAATTGTCGATTCGTGCATATCTACCATTTCAGCAACATCATTAAGTACCATAGGCTTCATCGCCTCTGGACCGTATTCAAAAAATGCTTGTTGTTGTTGAACGATGCAATTGGAAACTTTTAAAAGGGTGTCATTACGACTTTCTAAACTCTTGATAAACCATTTCGCCTCTTGTAAATGAGAACGAACAAATTGTGCATCATTAGTGTTCTTACTCGTTTTCGACAAAGATGCGTACTGTTCGTTTATCTTAAGTTTAGGCATAGAATTCGGATTTAGCTCTACTACCCAGCGACCTTTTTTCTTAACCACGCTAACATCAGGAATGACATAATCAATTTCTTCTTTAATGACCATGCTTGCTGGGTTTGGATTAAGCTGCTGGATTAGCTCAAGCACATCCTTTAATTCGTGTTCTTTGAGTTTTGCCTTTCTCAATAAAGTTCGATAGTCGCGATTGGCCAATAAATCTATGTGATTATCGATCAAATCAATCGCTTCATCACGCCAATCTACATTACTTTCAAACTGTTTAAGCTGAATTAATAAACATTCCTGTAAGCCTCTAGCTGCAACGCCAACAGGATCAAATAATTGTATACGTTTTAATACCGCTTCAACTTCTTCAATTTCAACATCTTCGTTGTCTACTGCTGCAACTAATTCTTCAGCAGAAACAGTCAAAAAGCCTTTTTCATCTACAGCATCAATAATGGCAGTAGCAATAGCTAAATCTTGGTCGGAAAATGGGGAGAGATTAAGTTGCCAACGTAAATGGTCTTGAATATTTTCAGTTGTTTCGCCTTGATAGACTGTATCTTCGCCTTCATAAGCTGGTCCGCTGCTTGCTGGTGCAGCGCTCATATAGTCATCCCAAGTAGAATCTGTAGGAAGTTCGTCAGAAATAGTATCGCTTTGCAGTGCTTCGTCTGTATTGATTTCTTCCTTGCTCCACTCTACTTCATCATCGTTAGTTGAAGCACTTTCTGTGCTTAACTCTTTGTTCTCATCGATTGATTCAGCTTGTTCGTTACCTTCATCAGCATCTAGCAGAGGATTACTATCAAGAGCATCTTGAATTTCCTGCTGTAGCTCTAACGAAGACAATTGCAACAATCGAATAGCCTGCTGCAATTGCGGGGTCATTGTGAGCTGTTGACCCATTTTTAGCTGTAACGTAGGTCTCATTTATTCCCAACACTTATCTTTGTTATTAGGGCGAATTTACCATTCAACTAGTGAAACTAAACACGCTCTTTATTTTTAACTAAGCAAATTCTTTTCGTCTTTATACTATAGCGTGAACTGATCGCCAAGGTATACTCGTTTTACTATTTCACTTTGTAAAACTTGTTCTGGTGTACCTTCTGCTATCAATTCACCATGGCTAACGATATAAGCTTTTTCACAGACATCCAAGGTTTCTCTAACATTGTGGTCTGTGATTAGTACACCGATACCTTTAGCGGTCAACTGCTGTATTATTTTCTTTATATCTATAACTGAAATTGGATCAACACCAGCAAATGGTTCATCCAATAAAACAATCTTTGGGTCTGCAGCTAGTGCCCTAGCTATTTCTACACGACGTCTTTCACCACCAGAAAGTGCCATGCCCAAGCTGTCACGAATATGTTCTATATGAAATTCTGATATTAAATCATCTAATCGTTCGGCTTTTTGATTCGAATTAAGATCTTTACGCATTTCTAACACGGCCATAATGTTTTGCGACACGGTTAGTTTGCGAAAAATAGAAGACTCTTGCGGTAAGTAGCCAATACCTTGTCGAGCTCTTACATGCATAGGCTCATGACTAAGATCTGTATTGTTTAATGTGATCTCACCTTTATCATTAGGTACAAGGCCGACAATCATGTAGAAAGTGGTTGTTTTTCCTGCGCCATTAGGGCCTAACAAGCCAACAACTTCGCCTGCGCTTACCGTTAGGCTTACGTCTTTTACAACCTGTCTTTTGTTATAGGATTTAGCTAAATGCTTTGCTACTAAGTGCGTTGTCATAGTTAGTTTAGTTTTTCTTTACCTTAAGACGAGTCGTAACTCGGCTGTTGTCCTTTTCGTCGCCAGCTGCTTGTACACGTTGTGCAACAAGATCGAATATGATGATATCGCCAGTTACTTCTGAACCACCTTGTTCTAGAGTTGCATTATCTTTAAAGGTTAATACCTCTGTTTCAACCATATAGGTAATTTCTAATGCTTCTGAAGAAATATTTAAACTGCCTTCCCCTTGTTGGCTGAACTTCGCAGGCTTGCCTTTAGCCGTAAGTTTTTTTGACTCGCCAGCTTCGTTAGTTTCAACAAATAACTCATCAGCTAGTATTGATATGTTACCTTTTCTTACAACAACATTACCTAAAAAGTGTACTGTCTTTTCTTTATAATCGGCATCTTGGTGATCTGAGTTAATAAGAAGGTCTTCTGATTCATTAGCAGATACTGCTAGTGAAAAGAAGCAAATGGAAATAACAAGGATAAGGTGCTTTAACATATTATTTTATTCTGGTCTGTACGTGATTCGTTAGTTTAATTGTGCCTAGATTCAGATCTGCAGCCAATCCTTGTCCTTCTATCCAAACATTGTTTCCTTCAATGCTTATTTTTTTATCTGTGGTCACTAGGCTATTGTTCAAGTCTATTTCTAAATATTCAGTGGTAATTTTTTTTACCAAACTATTATTTACTATATGTAACATAACCACTTGTTCATCTAAAACAAGTTTATCATCTTGCATATTGCCCATTTGCGCAGAAATTCGCCATTCTGGGCTTTCATCAGCATAAAGAATAAACTCAGGTTGTTCAAAATGGGTAAGTGATAACTCTGAATAGTGCTCCATTCTTTTTGAGAAGACTTCTCGGTGAATGTTCCCTTGTTCGTCATAAATTTCTTGGTGCAATAGTTCAGCTGTAAATTCTGGACGAATATCTTGTTCTTGTTGCGGTTGTTCGGTTTTATTAGCGTTAAACGTTGGCATCCACCAGAGTAAACTGATAGTAATAAAAATGATAACAACTAATAACCTAAACTTCATTACAAGCTCGCCCCAATTAGTTTATCTGTAACAGCAGCTTCCCCATGTTGAGCCATGATAATAAGATCTGTGAGTTCTCTCACTGCTCCTTTACCACCTTTTAACACTGTCGTTAAATCTGCAATTTGTTTTACATATGGGTGGGCATCTGCAACTGCTACTGCTAATCCAACCTCTTGCATAACTGGAATATCGGGAAAATCGTCTCCTATGTATGCAACCTCATGAGCGCTTAGATTCAAATCGAGCAATAACTGATTAAAACCTGTTATTTTATCTTCCATGCCCTGATAAATGTGTTTTACCGTTAAACTAGCCATGCGGTCTCGAACTATATTTGATGTTCTGCCAGTTATAATTGCTACTTCAACACCTGAATTAATTAACGACTTGATGCCAAACCCGTCTTTTGTATTGAACGCTTTGAACTCTTCTTTATCATTGCCTAAATAGACAGAGCCATCGGAAAACACGCCATCCACATCACAAATCAGCAGCTTAATGTTTTTTGCTGCTTGTTCAATCTGTGCGGAAACATCTTGATACCATTGTTGATAGAGCTGCATTAGAGGACACCTGCTTTTAGTAAATCATGCATATTGAGTGCGCCAATTGGTTTTGTATTTTCGTCAATGATAAACAAACCGTTTATTTTCTTGTCTTCCATTAACTTCAATGTTTCGGCAGCTAGTAGTTTTTCGGTCGCAGAAGTGAAATTAGTCGTCATCACGTCTCTTATTGCTAGAGTCGAAATATCGCCACCTTTATCTAACCAACGTCTAAGGTCGCCATCGGTGAAGATACCAATTAACTTACCAGTATCATCGACTATGCCAGTCATGCCTAGACCTTTCGCTGAAATTTCAATAATTGCATCTTTTAATGTGACATCATCTTTAACTAAAGGCAGACGTTCATCTTTGTGCATAATATTACTGTTTGTTAGTAATAACTTTCTGCCCAATGCACCACCAGGATGGCTTAAAGCAAAGTCGTCAGCAGTAAACCCTCTAGCCTCTAGCAATGTAACAGCTAAAGCATCACCTAGCACTAAGGACGCTGTAGTTGATGCTGTAGGAGCTAATCCTAGTGGACAAGCTTCTTGTTCTACTTCTGCGTTCAAATGAACATCACTATTAAGTGATAAACTTGAATCTTGATTACCTGTCATCGCAATGATTTTACAGCCGATTCTTTTTAACACAGGTAATAGCGTTAGCACTTCACTTGTTTCGCCACTGTTGGACAAGGCTAATACAACATCTCTGCTCTGAAACATCCCTAAGTCACCGTGGCTAGCTTCTCCTGGGTGAACATAGAATGCCGGAGTTCCTGTACTGGCTAAAGTTGCGGCTATCTTATTAGCAATATGTCCCGACTTTCCCATTCCAGTTACTATAACTCTGCCTTGGCAATTAAACATCATGTCACAAGCTGACTCGAAGTCGTTGTTAAGAGAATTGCGTAAATTCTCTATCGCTTTTAATTCGATATCTAAAACTTGTGTTGCCGATTTGATATAGCTCGTTTTTTCCATAATTTCGTACTTTTAACCAAACAAGACAAATTGGTAAGCAATAAAGCCTGCTAACAATAAACCACCTTCGAAACGATTGATTCGACGAGTTTTTTTGAAGCTCATTGCCATTAAGAAAATAGCAACTGTTGCAGCAATCATCACATAACTATCTCTGCTTGCAGCTGCCGGATCTATCTGACTTGGATTGATCAGGGCGCCTATGCCTAATACCGCTAAGATGTTAAAAATGTTTGAACCGATGACGTTGCCAATTGCTAAATCATCTTCGCCTTTCAATACACCTGCTACACTTGCTGCAAGTTCTGGTAAGCTGGTTCCCAATGCTATGATTGTTAAACCTATGACGAGTTCACTAATTCCGAAGTATTGAGCAATAACAACAGCAGATTCGACCAAGAAATGTGAGCTAAGCGGCAGCATGATTAAACCTACAACAACCCAAAAAATAGCTTTTGATGTTGGTAAGTCGGTTGGTATTTCTTCTTCACTCTCAGCCAATAAAGGGTCAACTTCTCCAGTATTTGTTTTAGCTAAATAAATGAGAAATCCTATAAAACCAAAGAAACCCGCAAATAAAAATATACCTTCGTAAAGTGATAGATAGTCATCACTTAATATCCACCAAGCGATAACAGTAAAAGCTAAAAGAATAGGCAGCTCGCGATGCAGAGTAGTAGAAGAGACGGAAACCGGTCTCACAAGTGTAGTTATGCCAAGAACTAGTAATATGTTGGTAATGTTTGAACCAATTGCATTACCTACAGAAGTATCTGTTGCGCCTGCTAATGCAGCATTGGCAGATACCATTATCTCAGGTGCTGAAGACCCCATAGCCACAATAGTTAAGCCGATAATCATGGGGCTTACACCTAGGTTTCTAGCCAATCCGGAAGCTCCATATACAAACTTGTCAGCACTCCAAACTAGTACAGCAAATGAAATAACTAGAATTATAGTGGCGGTTAACATGTAATTGGGGCTCCTAAAGGGCAGACTTTGCCGCTATTGTGGCGGTTGTCTAATGATAAATCAAAATTATTCTTAGCAATGTTGAACTTGTTGCTTTAAATATACTCAATAACCAACATTAACCTGATTCATGTAAAATTATTATTGCTCAAATGTTACATTTTTTGACATCTTTGCCGTAGCAATCTTGACCTTAAGTAAATACAATAAGGGCCTTTATTACGGAATGAAGTCAATCAAAGCAATGATGCTGATCAAGTAAAGAGATAATGAGTATTAATCAAAGTCATTTAACTTCCCCTTTAGTTGAACTAAAGAATGTTACTTTTAGTCGAGGTGAGAGAGTCATCTATGATGATATCTCTATGTCCTTTCCAAAAGGTAAAGTAACAGCAATTATGGGACCAAGCGGAATAGGTAAGACTACCTTACTTAGACTAATAGGTGGTCAGTTAGCACCTGACTCAGGTCAGATTTTAGTCGCTGGAAAAAATATCCCATCGTTATCTCGCTCTGAGCTGTATAAAGCAAGAGAGAAAATGAGCATGCTGTTTCAAAGCGGTGCTCTATTCACTGAAATGTCAGTATTTGACAACGTTGCCTTTCCTATTCGAGAGCACACAAAATTACCCGAAGATATCATTAGAACTATGGTATTGATGAAGCTTGAGTCGGTAGGTTTACGAGGTGCAAGAGATTTGATGCCAAGTGAATTGTCAGGTGGTATGGCTCGCAGAGCTGCATTAGCTCGAGCAATCGCTCTCGACCCTGAACTGATTATGTATGATGAGCCCTTTGTTGGCCAAGACCCTATTTCCATGGGGGTGCTAGTTCGCTTGATTAGAGACTTAAATAATTCTCTGAACTTAACCAGTATTGTGGTTTCGCATGATGTTGGTGAAGTGATGAGTATCGCTGACTATATCTATATCATTGCAGATAAACGAGTTATAGGTCACGGAACCAAAGAGCAATTACTAGCAAGTGACTCAGAGTTAGTTCAGCAGTTTTTACAAGGCGAAGCGGATGGTCCAGTGCCATTCCACTTTACTGCAGAACCATTAGAACAGGATTTAATGTAAATGGTTGTAAATTGGATCCAAAGTTTAGGTAAAAAAACAATAGAAAGGTTGTCTGCGGTTGGTCGAGCATCTTTGATGTTGTTTGGAGCGATATTTAGCAGACCTAATCCAGTAAAAGGGTTTCCTTTACTAGTGAAGCAACTTTATGTTGTGGGTGTTTTGTCGTTAATTATTATTCTTGTATCAGGCCTGTTTATTGGCATGGTATTGGCGCTGCAAGGGTATACCGTATTAGTGGACTACGGTGCAGAAGGAAGCTTAGGGCAAATGGTTTCTCTATCGTTACTTAGAGAGCTAGGTCCGGTAGTAACAGCTTTATTATTTGCTGGTCGAGCTGGTTCAGCTTTAACCGCAGAAATAGGTTTGATGAAGGCGACTGAGCAATTAACTTCGTTAGAGATGATGGCAGTTGACCCGTTGAAACGAGTAGTAGCTCCTAGATTTTGGGCTGGTGTAATTAGTATGCCGATACTGGCGATGATGTTTTCATCGGTTGGCCTAATCGGTGGTCACTTAGTCGGCGTTGAATGGCTTGGCGTAGATAGCGGTGGTTTTTGGTCTGTCATGCAAGCGAGCGTCGATTTTCGAGCAGACGTCATGAATGGCGTAATTAAGAGTATTGTATTTGCAATTGTTGTTACTTGGATCGCAATTTTTAAAGGTTATGATGCGGTACCTACATCTGAAGGTATAAGCCAAGCGACAACGCAAACTGTGGTTCAGTCATCATTGGCTGTGTTGGGTCTGGATTTTGTCTTAACCGCACTTATGTTCGGTTAAATCATTGGGGGAAAAATGATTTCTAAAAAAATAGAACTTATGGTTGGTTTTTTTGTTGCGCTTGGTATTGCGTCGGTTCTGTTTTTAGCTTTAAAAGTAGCTGGGGCTGGCATATCGGGATCGAGTGAAACTTACACGCTTTATGCTAAGTTTGAAAACATTGGCGGTTTGAAAGTTAGATCTTCAGTTAAAGTTGGTGGTGTAATCGTGGGTCGTGTAGAACGTATTCACTTAGACCCAGAAGATTATTTGCCGGTAGCAACATTGGCTATTGAAACATCGTACGACAATTTCCCAGATACTAGTTCATTATCTATTTTAACTTCGGGGTTATTAGGTGAACAGTATTTAGGGCTAGAGCCTGGTTTTATTGATGAGACTGTAGAGATACTAGGTAATGGTGACTATATTGAAGATACTAAGTCGGCGTTAGTCTTAGAAGAATTAATTGGTCAGTTCTTGTTTAGCCAAGGTAGTGAAGATTAATAAATATGAAAAACTTTGCCTTATTCCTTTGTTTACTTTTCGGCTTAGCGTTTAGTGCTCAGGCCGAAGTAGATAAAACTGACCCGTTCAAGTTAGTGCAAGTTGTAGCACACGATTTGTTTGAGCGTATCTCTAAAGAACAAGCAGCGATAACAGATGATCCTGAAGTATTAAGGACTGTAGTTGCTGAACAGCTTGCACCATACATTAACCATAGATACGCAGCAGCTAAAGTATTAGGTACGCATTATAAGAAGGCTACAGCTGAACAGAGAGCTGAGTTTTTTGAAGCGTTTCGTAAGTATTTGATTGCAACTTACGCTGGTATCTTAACTTTATACAAAGATCAAAAAGTGGTTTTTGAACCGGCTTCACCTATTAAAGGCAAAATAGTACAAGTTAAAGTACGAGTACTAGATGAGGGACGCCCTGATATTGAAATTGCTTTTAAGTTAAGGAAAAACAAAAAAGGCGAATGGGCTGCATTTGATATGGTTGCTGAAGGTATAAGCGTATTGAAGAGCAAACAATCTGAGCTACAAGGTATTATTCGTCAGCAAGGTGTTACTAGCGTTACTCAACTATTACTAGATAAAGCTGCCAAGCCTATTGTAGTGAAAGAGATAGGTGATAACTAAAATGAAGTTAGAAGTGGACAAGAACAGAGTTGCAGTACTAGGCGCTTTAGATCGATATAGTTTAGTAAAAAAACAACAGTTTCAGTTTCCAAAGCTAGATGCTAAATCGGTAAATATCGACTTAGGTAGAGCTGAGCCTATTGATACCTCTGGCTTGGCTTGGATTTTGAAGTGTGTGTCCTTTTATAACAAATGTGGGAAAGAAACTTCAATTTTGAATGCTCCTAAGCAATTAATTGCTTTGGCGGAATTGAGCAATGTGCTAGCATTGTTACCACTTCAAAATGCAGAATAAAATATTCGGGTTGCTATGGATCTTGAACTGGTAAAGTCTACTTTAGTTTCTGAACTAAAATTAGATGAGGCTATCGTAAAATCAGATGGTTCTCATTTTCAAATAACTGTAATTGGTAGTTGCTTTGAAGGCCTATCTCGCGTAAAACAGCAACAATTGGTATTAAAATTACTATCTGATTATATAGCAGACGGTAGTATGCATGCCGTTACAATTAAAGCTTATACCCCAGAAGGCTGGGAAAAAGATAAAAAATTACAGTTACTTTCCTAATTAAAAAATCAAGACTAATGCAAAAATTGCTTATAACTGGTGGTGCTCCATTAAATGGAGATGTAACCATATCTGGCGCTAAGAATGCTGCCCTTCCTATTTTAATCAGCTCGATTCTAACAGCTGATACTTGTACATATTCTAACGTTCCTGAGCTTAGAGATATTGATATTACCTCTCAATTGCTCCAACAGTTTGGGATCGAAGTTAATAAAACAGCGAAAAACACAATAGAAATCAGTGGAGCTAATTTTAACTCTACGTGTGCGCCATACGATTTAGTTAAAAAAATGCGTGCTTCTATTCTAGTTTTAGGACCTTTATTAGCTCGTTTTGGTCATGCTGAGGTTTCATTGCCTGGTGGTTGCGCTATTGGAGCTAGACCTGTTGACCTTCATATTGAGGGACTGAAAAAGCTAGGTGCAGACATCAAGGTAGAAGCTGGCTATGTAAACGCTAAAGTTGATGGCCGATTAAAAGGTAATCGTATCTACATGAGCACAGTAAGTGTAGGTGCAACAGAGAACCTTATGATGGCTGCTACATTAGCTGAAGGTAAAACTATTATTGAAAATGCGGCACGAGAGCCTGAAATTGTCGACCTTGCAGACTGTTTAAATAAAATGGGTGCTAAAATTACGGGCGCAGGCAGTAACAACATTGAAATTGAAGGTGTTGAGACATTGCACGGCTGTGAGCATCATGTATTACCAGATCGTATTGAAACAGGTACGTTTTTGGTTGCTGCGGCTGTTACTGGCGGTAAAGTTAAATGTTTAAATACAGATTACCATTTAGTAGAGCCTGTAATCGAAAAGCTTAGAGACGCGAATGCACTTGTTGAGTGGGATGAAAATTCAATTACAGTAGATATGGCTGGCAGAGAGCTACAAGCTGTAAATATTAAGACTCTACCTCACCCTGGTTTCCCTACAGATATGCAAGCCCAGTTTACAATCTTAAATGTAGTTGCAAATGGCGTTGGTACTATTACAGAAACTATTTTTGAGAATAGATTTATGCATGTACCAGAGTTACGCAGAATGGGGGCTAACATTCAATTGGAAGGCAATACTGCAATTTGTCCTGAAAAGAGTGAATTGACAGGTGCTCAAGTTGTTTCGACTGACTTAAGAGCTTCTGCAAGCTTAGCTATTGCTGGCCTAGTTGCTCAAGGGACAACTCAATTAGACGAAGTGTTCCACATTGACCGTGGCTATGAAAATATTGAACAAAAGCTTGTTAGCTTAGGCGCGAAAATAGAACGCGTAGATATTTAATTAGGCAATTATAAGTTGCACCAATTAGGAGTTGATTAGTTATCAACTCCTAACTTTCCTACCTTCACTAGCTTTCTTTCTAATTTACCTTTTCTCGATAAACTAAACTCTAGTACGGTTTCTGGTTCAGTGTTTTCAACTAGATAAATCAAGTCTTGGAAACTAGCTAATTGTTTGCCGTTTACCGCCAGCAAAATATCATTAGTTTTTAGACCGCCGCTCCATGCTGGACCTAAAGGGTCTACGTTAGTGATTTTTATACCTGCAATAGAGTCTAATCTTCCGCTTACTGGCGAGCCAGTATGATCGATAGGATAACCATTTAAGCCTAGATAGCCTCTTTTAACTTCGCCGTCTTCTAACAGCTTTAACATTACTTTTTTAGCTAACTGATAAGGTATGGCTAAGAAGATCCCTTGCGTATTATCGTCTACTTTAGCGGTGTTAATACCAACTAGTTTACCTTTTGAGTTAACTAGTGCTCCGCCAGAGCTACCCAAGTTAATTGCAGCATCCATCTGGATAAATTCAGCATAGCTGTTGTTGCTGGCAATGCCTCTCTTACCTATGGCACTGATAATGCCTTGAGTAATAGTTTGACCTAAGTTCAAAGGATTACCAATTGCCAGAACTATGTCTCCAACTTGAGCTTCTAAATCTGGGTCTTGTGGAATCGTTGGTAAGTTGTTTTCATCTATTTTTAATAAGGCTAGGTCAGTTACCGCATCTAAGCCGATAACTTCAGCCTCGTAGAGACGGCCATCTTGTAATAAAACTCTAATTAACTGCGCGTTATCTATAACGTGATAGTTGGTGAGGATATGGCCATTACTAGTCATGATCACACCGGAACCTAAATCGTTTAGTTTCGGTCTGCTAGCAAAGTTTTTGTATTGAATCTCTTCAGAGTAAACATTTACTACAGCTGGAGCCGCCTGCTTAACAGCGTAAGCGAATGACATAGCCTCAGGGTTGATTACTTTATTGGTAAATGTTGTTAGCCCTATATTATCTCTTAAGCTTGGCATAACCATAATGATGATTAATGCAGCGGCTAAGCCATAGGCAATAGAGTTAAACCAAAATTTAATTGTTTTAGTCACGGTAACCTGCTTAAAAAGTGGCAATAAAAAACCTACAAGGATGCGTTGTAACATCATTGTAGGTTTTATCCGTAAAAATTACTATCTATCTAATTAATATATAAAGAGAACTATTACCCCTTACCACATTAAGCGCCATCACTCCTTTGGCTTCAGATAACATGTCTCTCAGTTCAGAAACACTGGAAACTCGTTTTCTATTTACCGCTACAATGACATCGCCTTGTTCTAAGCCTAGAATAGCAGCAGGGGAACGCTCTTCTACTTCTGACACTTCTATTCCAGCGTCACCTCGTTTGGTTTCTCCTTTAGTGAAGATTGCACCTTTAAGTGACGGATGAATATTGTCGGCGGACATGCTTGGCTGATCTGCTGAGCCTAAAGTTACGTCTATTTCTTTTTCATCACCATCACGACTTACCGTTAACGTTAGTTTTTTACCTGCGCCCTTTGTTCCAACTTTACTTTGTAACTCTTGGAAGGTCTTAATTTTGACTCCATCAACATGGGTAATAACATCACCAGCTTTTAACCCTGCTTTCTCAGCAGAAGAATCAGGCATTACTTGATTGACGATTGCACCTTGAGCCAAATCTACTCCAAGAGCCTCAGCTACTTCGGAATCTAAGGTTGTACCCGAAATTCCTAGTACACCTCTTTGTACCTCACCAAACTCTACAATTTGATCAACTAAGTTGTTCATCATTACTGATGGAATGGCGAAGCCGATACCCACGTTGCCCCCACCTGGTGCAATAATTGCGGTGTTAATACCAACTAATTCACCTTGTAGGTTGATCAAAGCGCCGCCAGAGTTACCGCTGTTGATAGCTGCATCTGTTTGGATGAAGTCTTCCAAACCACCACGCATAAGGCCAGAACGACCTTTTGCACTAACAATACCGGAGGTAACAGTTTGGCCTAAACCAAAAGGGTTACCTACAGCAACAACGAAGTCTCCAACACGGGTTTTATCTGAATCAGCTAGTTTAACTTCGGTTAAATTGTCTGGATCGATTTTCAATACCGCGATATCGCTTTGCTCGTCACCGCCTAGTTTTTTAGCTTTGAACTCACGGCCATCTTTTAATGTAACTGTGATTTCATCTGCGTCATTGATTACGTGATAATTAGTAACGACGTAACCCTTATCTTTATCGATAACAACACCAGAGCCTAAGCTTTGAAATGGCCTTTCTTGCACTCTAGGGCCACCACCTCGGCGATTGCCAAAAAAGTATTGGAAAGGGTCAACACCAGCTTTGACTTCTTTACTGCCAGTAACTGAGATATTAACAACCGCAGGAGTCACTTGTTCCAGCATAGGAGCTAATGAAGGTACTTCACCTTTTACGCTCGAAAAAGGAAATGCTGCGTTAGCACTTGGCGCCATCGCTAAGCTAGATAATACAATTGCTGAAACTGCGGTAAATTTGAAAAGATTAGATTTAATAGATACTGCCATTTATTCCATTCTCCTACATTAAGTACATTGAAACAGACAGGGGTTATTAAATTAAGTTCCAAACATTCACATTTTGTTACGTTTGAAACGTTAAGTTTAAAGAAACTAAAAAGAAATTAAGGGTTGAACTGGAGTTTTCAACCCTGATAGGAAAATAAAGAGAAGATTAGTGCTTTTCTGCTTGGCTTTCAGCAGCTGAACCGTGAAACAAGCCAGATGCAGAACCAGAGTAATCTAATGGTTGATTATCAATCTTTATATCTTTGCGTTCTTTGCGGTTTGCACTCTTAAGTATCTTTGTTGCTTCTGAAGAGAAGAATGGGAATGCAGGAGATTGGTCTTGTTCTGCTAATACATTTTCTGCATCTTCCACTTGGTTTTCAATGTGTGCTGACATTTCCTTTAAATTCGTTGCTAGTGAACGATAATCGGCTAAATGATCTTGCCAGTTTTGCTTTAATTGAGCGTTTTCTTGCTGACAAGCATTTAATTCATTTTGTGTTTGCTGATTGTCAGAATTGAATTTATTGCGTGCGAACATAGCTCCTACGCCAACTAATACGCCCAGTGCGAACACGATTAAGTCTATTGCTACTTCCATAAACACTCCTACATCGACTACTTTTAATAAACACGAATAGCATTCTACAACAATAGAAACGGTTTATCTCTCTTTACATTTCTACATCTCAAAGACAAACCATCACTAATTCAAATGATTTTAATAAGAGTATAGATTATCTCAATAATACTTTTGTTTTATTGGTTTATCTCAAATGATAGTATCGGCTTCATTAGAGTGAAACGTAATCCAAATTGTAATAGCAATGTCTGAGCAAACTACTCCTTGGCAAAAATATCAAGCCGATTTAGAACGAGATGATTTTCAACACGATTTAGCCCAAGAAAATGCGGTAAAGCATCTACAAAGGTTGTATGAAGATCTAACATCTGTACAACCGCAAAAGAAAGGGCTACTTAGCAGCTTGTTTGGCTCTAAGAAAACTAAATCGATACAAGGTTTATATTTTTGGGGCGGTGTAGGAAGGGGTAAAACCTATCTAGTTGATACATTTTATGAATGTTTACCAACAGACAAAAAGTTAAGAATTCACTTTCACCGATTTATGCATAAAGTTCACGACGAAATGAACGAATTAAAAGGCGTAAATGACCCATTAAAGGTAGTAGCTGCAAAGTTCGCAGAGCAAACCAAGATTATTTGTTTTGACGAGTTTTTTGTTTCTGATATCACTGATGCCATGATTCTCGGCACTCTGTTAGAAGAGTTATTCAAATTAGGCGTTGTTTTTGTTACTACTTCAAACATAGTGCCCGACGATTTATATAAAAACGGATTGCAGCGAGCACGCTTTTTACCAGCAATTGCACTATTAAAACAACATTGTGAAATTGTTAATGTAGATTCTGGGGTCGACTATCGACTTAGAGCCTTGGAAAAAGCCGAAATATATCATTACCCTCTGGACGCTCAAGCTGACATTAACCTCCATACCTATTTTCAACAATTGGCTCCTGAAGTTGGAACTGAAAACTCAGAAATTGAAATTGAAAACCGAATGATAGCAACGAGAGAAGTTGCTGATGGCGTTGTCTGGTTTGATTTCTCTGCGATTTGCGAAACCGCACGCTCTCAGGTTGACTATATGGAAATTAGTCGAATTTATCACTCGGTACTATTGTCGAATGTGAAGCAAATGGGACAGCAAAATGATGACGCAGCTAGACGTTTTATTGCTATGGTTGATGAGTTTTACGAGCGTAAGGTTAAACTTATTATTTCAGCATCGGTCGCATTAGAATGCTTGTACACCGAAGGTACATTGAACTTTGAATTTAAGCGCTGTATTAGTCGTTTACAAGAAATGCAAAGCCATGACTATTTGGCTGAAGCTCATATTCCATAATCAATACAGCAATTAAGGAATTATTAAGTATGTTACAAGGACGTGCGTTAACTTTTATCCTATTTCTATCTTTATTTTCCACTCCAAACTTTGCTAAGTCATTAGCTATTACTCTTGATGATTCACCGAGGTTTGCCACTGGGTATTTTAGTGGAGAACAGCGAGCTACAGAATTACTTGATGAACTAAAACGACACAATATTCCTCAGATTGCGTTCTTTTCTATTGGCAGAGATATTGAGGGCGAAGGGAAAGAGCGTTTACTGAAATATGCTGATGCTGGTCACGTAATTGCTCACCACTCAAATACGCATGCCAGTTACAACAACATGTCACTAGATGATTTTATTACTGATTTTGAATTGGCAGATAAAAGGATTTCAACGCTACCAAATTTTAAACCTTGGTTTCGATTTCCTTATTTAAAAGAAGGTGAAACGAAAGAAAAGAGAGATGGTGCAAGACGCTTCTTGAAGAAAAAAGGCTATTTCAATGCTTATGTGACGCTGGACAATTATGACTGGTATTTGGAAAGTTTATTTCAGCGAGCGTTAAGAAATAAGCAGAAAATAGACTTTGCTGCATTAGAGCAGCTTTATATCGAGTTGATGATTGAAAGTATTGAGCATTACGACGGTTTAGCTATTGAGCAATTAGGGCGTTCACCAAAGCATGTGTTGCTACTTCATGAAATGGACATAACAGCGTTATTTGTTGGCAACTTGGCAGACGCACTGCGCAAAAAGGGATGGGATATTATTCCCATAGAAGAAGCATTTACCGATGAAATAGCCAGCTATGAAGCAACTGCTGTATTTAAAAGTAATCCTGGAAGAATAGGTGAAATTGCTTATGACAAAGGTAAAAAAACGGGTCTTGTTCATCACAGTCTAGATGAGACTTATATCAAGGCAAAATTTGATGCTAGGGTGCTGCAAAAATAAAAAGTGAATGCAGTGCGTAATTAAATCCAGCAAAGCGTTAACTTTGTTCATTTTTTAGGTGATCTTTCATTTCAAATCTGTATAATGCCGCGCCTACCCACCGTTACTAGCCTTGATGCTTTAGCCGGCACTTGGTTAAGCACTCGAAGGGGTGCGAATGAAATGGGGTAGCTTATTGATAAATTTCAATAAGTTACTGGCTTAAACTTTTTATTATTAGGTTATAGAAAGAAATGAAAACCTTTACTGCAACACCATCAACAATCACTCGTGATTGGTACGTTGTAGACGCCGAAGGCAAAACGCTTGGTCGTCTAGCAACAGAAATCGCTCGCCGTTTACGCGGTAAGCATAAGCCTGAGTACACTCCGCACATGGACACTGGTGATTACATCATCGTTGTTAACGCGGAAAAAGTACAAGTTACTGGCAACAAAGGCCAAGGTAAAATGTACTACTCTCACTCTGGTTACCCAGGTGGTATCAAAGAAATTAACTTCGACGATTTACAAGCTAAAAAGCCTGAAATGATCATCGAAAAAGCAGTGAAAGGCATGTTGCCACGTGGTCCTCTTGGTCGTGCAATGTTCCGTAAACTTAAAGTGTATGCTGGCGCTGAACATACTCACGCTGCACAGCAACCACAAGCTTTAGAAATTTAAGGAGCATAGATAATGGCTACTACTCAATACTACGGAACTGGTCGTCGTAAGAGCTCAACAGCTCGTGTTTTCTTACGTCCAGGTACAGGTAACATCACTATCAACAAACGCACTATCGAAGATTTCTTCGGTCGCGAAACTGCGCGTATGGTTGTTCGCCAGCCACTTGAAGTAACAGAAATGTTAGAAAAGTTTGACTTATACATCACTGTTAAAGGTGGTGGTACTACTGGTCAAGCTGGTGCAATCCGTCACGGTATCACTCGTGCTCTTATGGAGTTTGACGAGTCTTTACGTTCTCCTCTTCGTGCCGCTGGCTTCGTTACTCGTGACGCTCGTCGCGTTGAACGTAAGAAAGTTGGTCTTAAGAAAGCACGTAAGAAAACACAGTTTTCAAAGCGTTAATTTATTGCTTTGCAATTTCTTACCAAAAAGCCTGCATCTGCAGGCTTTTTTATTTTTACTGTTTGTAAACTCGCAACTCGCAACTCGCAACTCGCAACTCGCAACTCGCAACTCGCAACTGGTCTATCTTCTGTTCCTTTTATTCGATTGATCTAGGTCAACGGCTACCGATAATAGGCACTTGCTAAATATGCGGTGAAAAATTCTTCACTAATTAAGGTGTTGGATAGATTTTTTGCAATTTTAAATGGTCAGAATAGGGCATTAAGTGCTACAATTTTCGGCTGACGTTAATGTAACAAAATATTCTCAGATTTAGTTTGTTGGCTTAGAGCAATACTAGGCGGGCAAACGGCAACATTATCTTTAAACTTAACTAGTGCAATGCGTATGATCAACATAAAAAAAGGGTTGGATCTACCTCTAGAGGGAGCTCCACAACAAGCCATCCATGATGGTCCAGCAGTGAAAACTGTTGCTACGCTTGGCGAAGAATACCATGGTATGCGTCCAACGATGCATATCAAGGTAGGTGACAGTGTTAAGAAGGGTCAGGTTATTTTTGCAGACAAAAAGAACCCTGGCGTGAAATACACTGCATCAGCAGCCGGTGTAGTAAAGGAAATCAACCGCGGCGAAAAACGTGTTCTTCAATCTGTTGTAATCGAAGTATCGGGCGATGAGCAAGTTACTTTCAACAAATTCGAAGCAAGTGCGTTAACTTCACTTCCACGTGAACAAGTCGTTGAGCAATTAGTTGAATCAGGTCAATGGGTCGCTCTGCGTACTCGTCCTTTCGACAAAGTACCTGCAATTGACTCTGCTCCTGTTTCTATCTTTGTTAACGCTATGGATACTAATCCATTAGCGGCCAATCCAGAAGTAGTAATCGCTGAACAACAAGAAGCATTTAATGCTGGTTTAGCTGTTCTATCTCGCTTAACTGAAGGCAAAGTTCATTTAGTTAAAGCGTCAGGTGCTTCTATATCTGGTGACAATGCTGAGACTCATGAATTTGCAGGTAAACACCCAGCAGGTTTAGTTGGTACTCACATCCACTTTATTGACCCTGTATCAGCAACTAAAGTTGTTTGGCACATCAACTACCAAGAAGTTATCGCATACGGTAACTTATTCTTAACTGGTGAAGTTGATAACAAACGCGTTATTTCTCTAGCTGGTCCAGTTGTTAAAAACCCTCGTTTAGTTCGTACAGTACTAGGTGCATCTACTGCAGACCTAACAAATGGTGAACTAGAAGACGGCGATAACCGTATCATATCTGGCTCAGTTTTATCTGGGACTAAAGCTATGGGTGTTCACGGTTACTTGCACCGCTACCACTTACAGGTTTCTGTATTATTAGAAGGTCGTGAGAAAGAGTTTTTAGGTTGGATCCGTCCAGGCTCGAATCAGTTCTCTATCACTCGTGCATTCTTAGGCCATTTATCACCTAAGAAATTGTTCAATATGACAACGACTACTAATGGTTCAGACCGTTCAATGGTTCCAATCGGCAACTACGAACGCATCATGCCTTTAGACGTTTTACCTACTTTGTTGTTACGTGATCTTATCTCTAATGATACTGATTCTGCACAGCAACTAGGTTGTCTTGAATTAGGTGAAGAAGATTTAGCTCTTTGTTCTTTTGTTTGCCCTGGCAAATACGAGTACGGCTCAATTCTTCGTCGTAACCTGACTAAGATTGAGAAAGAGGGTTAATCATGGGTCTTAAGAAATTTTTAGAAGATATCGAACCTCATTTCGAAGCCGGTGGTAAGCACGAAAAATGGTATGCACTGTATGAAGCAGCTGCGACAATTTTCTACACACCAGGCTTAGTGAATAAAGGTCAAACTCACGTACGTGACAGCGTTGATTTAAAGCGCATCATGATCATGGTTTGGTTCGCGTTATTCCCAGCAATGATCTTCGGTATGTTTAATATCGGTGATCAAGCAGTTCAAGCATTAGCTGCTGGTTACTCAGTGCCTGATACATGGCAAACAGCAGTATTCAGTATTTTTAGTACCTTGTCAGTCGATTCTGGCGTTCTTACTAAAATGCTTTACGGTGCTTGTTATTTTGTTCCTATTTACCTAACGGTATTTATCGTTGGTGGTTTCTGGGAAGTGTTATTCGCATCTGTTCGTAAGCATGAAGTAAATGAAGGTTTCTTCGTAACCTCAATTCTTTTTGCTTTAATCCTTCCTCCTACAATTCCTTTATGGCAAGCAGCTATCGGTATTTCATTCGGTGTTGTTATTGCGAAAGAAATTTTCGGTGGTACAGGTCGTAACTTCCTTAACCCTGCTCTTGCTGGCCGTGCGTTCTTATTCTTCGCATACCCTGCAGAGATTTCAGGTGACACAGTTTGGGTTGCAGCAGACAGCTTTACTGGCGCAACTATGTTAAGCCAAGCAGCAGCTGGTAACTTGAACTATGCTGATATTTCATTGTGGACTTCAGCTTTCCAAGGTTTCATGGCTGGTTCTAACGGTGAAACTTCAACATTAGCAATATTGTTAGGTGGTTTATTCATTATCTACCTACGAATAGCTTCGTGGCGCATCGTTGTTGGTACTTTAGTTGGTACTGTTTTAGCTGCAGGTTTATTCAATGCTATTGGTAGTGATACTAACTCTATGTTTGCGATGCCTTGGTACTGGCACGTTGTTGTTGGTGGTTGGGCGTTAGGTGCGTTCTTCATGGCAACAGACCCTGTATCTGCATCTTTTACAAACAAAGGTAAGTTCTACTACGGTATGTTAATTGGTGTAATGGTTGTTCTGGTTCGTGTAGTTAACCCTGCATTCCCAGAAGGTATGATGTTAGCTATCTTATTCGCTAACTTATTCGCACCGTTATTCGACTACTTTGTAGTTCAAGGAAACATCAAACGGAGGCTGGCACGCAATGTCTAGTAATAAAGAAACATTTGGCAAAACGGTTGGTTTCGTATTTGCAGTTTGTGTTGTTTGTGCGGCATTAGTATCAGTAGCTGCTGTACAATTAAAACCTTTGCAAACGGCTAACAAGCTTTTAGATAAGCAAACTAAAATCTTAGAAACAGCTGGCTTATTAGAAGTTGGTATGAGCTCTAAAGAGATTGTTGCAGTTTACAACAAACGTGTTGAAGCTCGTATGATTGACCTTGATTCAGGTGAGTTTATTGAAGGTAACCCTGACTTATTTGACGAGCGTCGTAACTCTCGTGATGCAACTAAGTCTGAAAAGCCTAAAAACGATATTGCAGGTATTAACCGTCGTTCTCATGATGCTGTTATTTACCTTGTTCGCAGCGAGTCGAATGAAGTTGAGACTGTTGTATTCCCTATGGTTGGTTCTGGTCTTTGGGACTTAATGTATGCCTTCGTAGGTGTTGAAGCAGATTTAAACACTATTCGTAACGTGATTTACTCAGCGGAAATGAAAGAAACTCCGGGACTAGGTGCAGAAGTACTTAACCCTAAGTGGAAAGCATTATGGCCAGGTAAAAAGCTGTTTGACGAGCAAAACGCGATGCGCGTTGAGTTAGTTAAAGGCGGAGTTAAGCCAGGTAACCCTAACGAAATTTATCAAGTAGACGGTTTATCAGGTGCAACATTAACAGCTCAAGGCGTAACAAAAACATTCCAATTCTGGTTTGGTGAAGAAGGTTATGAGCCGTTTATCGCTAAATATCGTAATGGAGGGTTGAACTAATGTCAGCTGAAAACAAAAAGGTCCTAGTGGCCCCGATTTTCGACAATAACCCAATTGCCCTTCAGGTTCTTGGTATTTGTTCTGCACTTGCTGTAACAAGCTCAATGGCTAATGCATTAGTAATGACATTAGCGGTAGTATTTGTAACTGCATTTTCTAACTTATTTATCTCTCTGATCAGAAACAATATTCCTAACAGTGTACGTATCATCGTACAAATGGCGATTATCGCTTCGTTAGTAATCGTTGTTGACCAGGTGCTAAAAGCGTTTTCATATGCATTATCACAAGAGTTAGCGGTATTCGTTGGCTTAATCATTACGAACTGTATCGTAATGGGTCGTGCTGAAGCATTTGCAATGAAAGAAAAGCCAGGTGTAAGCTTCTTAGATGGTATCGGTAACGGTTTAGGTTACGGTTTCATTCTTCTTACTGTTGCTTTCTTCCGTGAATTATTTGGTTTTGGTACTGTTTTCGGTATCGAAATCTTACCATTAATTCAAAATGGCGGCTGGTATCAAGCAAATGGCTTATTGGTTCTACCATTCAGTTCATTCTTCGTGATTGGCTTAATCATCTGGGCAATTCGCCAGTGGAAACCTGAGCAAGTAGAGAAGGACTAAGATTGTGGAACATTATTTAAGTTTATTTATCAAAACGATCTTCATTGAGAACATCGCTTTATCGTTCTTCCTTGGTATGTGTACTTTCTTAGCTGTATCTAAGAAAGTAAGTACAGCGATTGGTTTAGGTGTAGCGGTTGTAGCAGTACTAGGTATTGCTGTACCGGTTAACCAAATTATTTATCAAGCTGTTTTAGCACCTGGTGCTCTAGATGGTGTGTTAGGTATTACTGACCCAGCTGAGTCTGTAGATTTAAGCTTCCTGTCTTTCATTACATTTATCGGTGTAATTGCGGCATTAGTTCAAATCTTAGAAATGACGTTGGATAAGTACTTCCCACCTCTTTACAACGCGTTAGGTATTTTCCTACCTCTAATCACAGTAAACTGTGCGATTTTTGGTGCGGTTTCTTTCATGGTAGCGAAGAACCTTACTCTAGGTGAAAGTGTTGTATACGGTATCGGTTCAGGTATCGGTTGGGCATTAGCTATTGTTTTACTAGCAGGTTTACGCGAAAAGATGAAATATTCTGACGTTCCAGCTGGTTTACGTGGCTTGGGTATTACGTTTATTACTGCAGGATTGATGGCATTTGGCTTCCTATCCTTCGGTGGTATCTCGTTATAATAAGATGAATAGAAGGTAAGTGTAGACTTGCCTTCGCGAACTAATTACAAAGGACAAATCGATGGAAATTGCATTAGGTGTTGGTATGTTCACCGCTATCGTACTTGCTTTGGTTTTAGTGATCTTATTTGCTAAATCTAAGCTGGTATCAAGTGGTGATGTGACCATTTCAATCAATGGCGATCCTGAAAAATCAGTTACAGTACCTGCCGGTGGTAAGTTGCTAGGTGCACTTGCTGCTAAAGGTATTTTCATTCCTTCTGCTTGTGGTGGCGGTGGTACTTGTGGCCAGTGTCGTGTAGACGTGCATTCAGGCGGTGGTGATATTCTTCCAACAGAAGAAGGTCATATCACTAAGCGTGAAGCGAAAGAAGGTTGTCGTTTATCTTGTCAGGTAAACGTAAAACAAGATATGGAAATTGAACTAGAAGAAGAAATCTTCGGTGTTCAACAGTGGCAATGTGAAGTTATTTCTAACGATAACAAAGCTACATTCATTAAAGAACTTAAGCTTAAGATCCCTGATGGCGAATCTGTACCTTTCCGTGCAGGTGGTTATATTCAGATCGAAGCTCCAGCGTACCACAATAAGTACTCTGACTTTGATATTGCTGAAGAGTACCGTGCTGACTGGAACCACTTTGGTTTCTTCGATGTAGAATCAAAAGTTGATGAGCCAACATTACGTGCTTATTCGATGGCGAACTACCCGGAAGAAGAAGGCATTATTATGCTTAACGTTCGTATCGCGACGCCTCCTCCAGGTAAGCTACACTTACCAGCGGGTAAAATGTCATCGTTTATCTTCGGTCTTAAGGCTGGTGATAAAGTTACTATCTCTGGTCCATTTGGTGAGTTCTTCGCTAAAGAAACTGACGCAGAAATGGTATTCGTTGGTGGTGGTGCAGGTATGGCTCCAATGCGTTCTCATATCTTCGACCAATTACGTCGTCTTAAGTCTGACCGTAAGATGAGCTTCTGGTACGGTGCTCGTTCTAAGCGTGAAATGTTCTATGTAGAAGATTTCGATATGCTACAAGAAGAGAACGATAACTTTGAATGGCACGTAGCTCTTTCAGATCCTCAGCCTGAGGACAACTGGGAAGGTTACACCGGCTTCATCCATAACGTACTTCATGATAATTACCTTAAAGATCATGAAGCACCAGAAGATTGTGAGTTCTACATGTGTGGTCCTCCAATGATGAACGCAGCTGTTATCCACATGCTAAAAGAGTTAGGTGTGGAAGACGAAAATATCCTATTGGATGACTTCGGTGGTTAACACTAAAGATGTCTAATACGTTATTTAGAACAATCTGGCTAGCCCTTATGGGGCTAGCCTTTTTGGTTTCATGCTCACAAGAAACGAAAGTTCAGCCTGTTGCTTTGCATGGTCAAACAATGGGTACTACGTTTAATGTTAAGTACTTTCCAAGTGAAAATACGCCTAAGCAAGAGCAAGTTTTAGCGGCAATTAATAAGAGATTGGTTGAAATAAACCAGTTGATGTCGACTTATATTGCTGATTCAGAGTTGAGTTTATTGAATAAAACCAAAGCAGGTGAAGCATATGCGTTGTCACCTGAAAATGTTTATTTAATTAATGAAGCACTACGAGTGAATAAGCTGAGCGAAGGGTATTATGATATTACGGTTGGCCCTCTTGTAAACCTTTGGGGCTTTGGTCCAACAGGCCGCGTTACAAAGCAACCAGACGCAGAGCTGTTGCAACAAAGCCGTGAGTGGGTTGGCGCTGATAAACTATCTATTACTAACAACGAGATCGTTAAACCTCATGATAAAACTTATATAGATCTGTCTTCTCTAGCCAAAGGTTATGGCGTTGATGAAGTCGCAGAGCTACTAGAGTTGTTCTCAGTAGAGAATTACTTGGTTGAAATAGGTGGTGAACTGAGAGTTAACGGTACTAAGCCTGACGGCGCTAAGTGGGTTGTAGCAATAGAAAGACCGCCTACGTCCTTGCAAAGAGAAATACAGTTATACGTTCAGCCTGACAATATGGGTATTGCCACATCAGGGGACTACAGATTGTACTTTGAAGAAAATGGTACCAGATATTCTCACTTGATAGATCCATTAACAGGTAAGCCTATTCAGCATAATCTGGCTACTGTTACTGTTTTTCACCCGTCTTCTGCTGTTGCCGATGCTTTATCTACAGCGATAAATGTAATGGGAGCAGAAAAGGGATTAGCTATAGCAGAAAAACATAACATTGCTATCTATATGCTGGTAAGATCCGGCGACGGTTTTGAAGAAGTGGTTTCTTCAAAATTTAAGCCTTATCTCAACCTGTAGTGATAGAGGTATAATCTAATGAAGATCTTTTTACTAACGCTAGCTTTGTTATTAATTGTTTTTGTAGCAATGGCTATAGGTTATCTAGTTAAGAAAAAATCAATCGCGGGTAGCTGTGGTGGTTTAGGTGCACTAGGTATAGAAAAAGCCTGTAACTGTGACAATCCTTGCGATAAACGCTTAGAGCGTGAAGCAAGAGCAGAAAAAGAAGCTGCTTGGAAAGAAAATCAGATAGCTTAATGCTGATAAATGATAAGGCGCATACACTGCGCCTTTTTTGTTGCTGTAATAAAAGGAATAGTAATGACTCCAGAATTGATGGTAGGAATCGTATCAGCGATTATCGGTGTAGGTTTTGTGAAGATATGGTTATACAAAGTTATTAAATACAAGATGGATGAAGGCATAGTTCAAAAATTCTTTGAAGATAGTGACAGTGATGGAACTTTTTCTATAGAAGTGATTGCTGAAAAAACAGAACTATCTCAAGAGCGAGTGCAAAAAGTGTGTTTAAAGAGTGGAATTTTTATCTCTGATGACAACAGCCAAACAAGTTGGCGTCTGAATAAATAAAAAGGGCTTTTCAGCCCTTTTTTGTTTTATAAAGTAAATTTACCAATCAAACTACTTAATGATTTAGATTGATTGTCTAGGTCTTTACATAAGTCTGAGGTCTGTTCCATCCCCATCTGTGTTTCAGCAGAAGTGTCAGAAATAACAACAATATTTTGGCTAATTTCAGACGTTGCAAGAGATTGTTCTCTAGTCGCACTAGCCACTTGCTGATTCATTTCTGTTAAGTTTTGAATATCTGAACCTATTTTATTAAAGGTATCAGCTGCTTCTAACAACTTACTAGAAGTTTGCTCTGTACTTTTGCTACCTGCTTGAATCGTTGTCACTGCCGAAGATGCTTTCGAATTTAACGAAGCTATCATTTCATTAATTTCTTCTGTCGACTCTGCAGTACGCTGAGCTAAGGTTCTCACTTCATCTGCTACTACAGCGAAGCCTCTACCTTGTTCACCGGCTCTAGCTGCCTCGATAGCTGCATTCAATGCGAGTAAGTTGGTCTGTTCAGAGATACCCTTGATAACTTCTAATACTGAGGTGATGGATTGAATCTCTTCTGATAGTTCGTTCACAGATACGACTGAGCTGCTAATGCTTTGCTTTAGCTTGTCCATTTCTGCAATAGTGTTTTTAACAAAAGTTGTGCCTTCAACCGAAGCCTGCACTACCTCGGAAGCGGAGCTAGAAGCTAAGCTCGCATTGTTAGATATTTCACCCGTACTCGCATCTAGCTGGTTCACAGCTGTTGCTACAGCTTCGGTACTTGCTGACTGCTTTAATGCTAATTCGCTCGAGTGAAGCGTGTGGTCAGCTACTTGCTCTGATAGGTTTTTAACATTGTCTGATGCAATCGAAACTTGCTTAAACATGTTGTGCAGCTGTTCTAAAAATAGATTAATTTTACCTGCGAGTTCACCAACTTCATTTTGTTCTGCATAAGCAACTCTGGCGGTTAGGTCTCCATCTTTTTCAGTAAGATCACTGACAGCTTTAGTAATAGATTCGATAGGTTTGAACAATTGTCTAGCTAAAGCATTTACAATAAATAAACCAGATAACGCAATGATAAAGCCAAAAATTAGGTTTTCAAAAACCGCATCATCAATAGCTTGATACATTTCTTCTTCTGGAATTTCAGCAATCAAATACCAACCAATAGATTCAACTTCTAAGCCTGATTGAATGTATTTCTCACCATTTACTTCGGTGTGAAATACCTTATTAACAATATTGCTAGGTACAATTTTTTTACCAACTTGGCTTTGATCTGGGTGAATCTGGATTTGACCTTGAGGATCTGCTAAGTAAATGACCCCGCTCTTGCCTATTTTGTACTTTTTAACAAGGTCAGTGATCCCTTGTAATGAACGCCCAACGCCACCTAAGCCAACACGCCTACCTTCAATAGTGATTACATAATTAATGAAAGCGGCTGCAGAACCTAGAGTGTTATCAACATCAATCGCTATTTGATATTCACGATTTGAATTTAAGAATGCTGGGAACCAAGCATCTTTCTCTGTTAGACGAGTTAGAATGCCTTCATTGGTATAATAATTCTTTGATAAATCAGACACGATAAATGCATTGATTGCATTATTTGATTGCTTTACATGCTCTAAATAATTAAGAAAATCAGGCTGAACATCGGTAGGTTCGCCTTGTTTTAACCATTCAACGACGAAGCTGTTTTCAGCAATAGCTTGAGAGGCCACGATAGATGAGTTTATTTCTAACTCTACCGCATTCCTAACTTCTCGAAGAGAAGTAGGGATATCAGATGTTTCCATCTTATCGCTTAAGTATTGGCTGATTGAGCTTGAAAACAAAATTGAAGATATGCTCAGCGGCACTACAATAGCGGCAACTAAGCTGATAATAACGAGGTTTTTTAACTTCATATACTGCTCAAAATAGTTTACTTGGAATTTGTTATCGGCTAGCTCTGATAATTAATTAGCACACAAAATTTATGGTTTAAGTAATGCTAATATCACCTTGGCTCATGGCTTGGTTGAAGTGCTTTCGGCAAAATGAAAGGTACTTTTCATTGCCGCCAACTTCTATTTGCGCACCTTCAGAAAGAACTTTACCTGCTTCGTCATGGCGCACTACCATGGTTGCCTTTTTACCACAGCGGCAAATTGTTTTTAGTTCTATTAGTTTATCGGCCCAAGCTAATAAGTATTGGCTACCTTGGAATAACTCTCCTAGGAAGTCAGTTCGTATGCCGTAACAAAGTACAGGTAGTTTTAAGTCGTCGACAACCTGGCTTAACTGCTGAACTTGTTGCTTAGTCAAAAATTGGCTTTCATCTAATAAAACGCAGCTTAAAGATTCTTTTTCATGCTGGTGTTTGATTTCGCTAAATAAGTCAGTTTCTGGTTTGAATAACTCAGCTTCTCTGTGTAAACCAACTCTAGAGCTTACATGGCCTTGTTTATCTCTATTATCAATGGAAGCGGTATAAACTAATGTCTTCATCCCTCTTTCTTCATAGTTATATGCTGACTGCAGTAGCGATGTAGATTTGCCTGCATTCATAGTTGAATAATAGAAATATAATTGCGCCAAGGTAAAACTCCTCCCCATTTAACGAGTCAGCAAGTATCCGCAGTTGTGAACTTAGAGTCAAATAAGAATGTGTAAGGTTTATATGACAGTAATACAAGTATCGCACTGGAAGTGTTTGAAACTAGTAAAGTTATGCCTTTGTTTTATATTCTATTTCATGATTAACTGGGTTTAATAACAACAATTAAACTCAGTTAATCATGAAATTATATCTATCGATTTTATTCTTGCTTTTTAGCTCAAGTATTTTCGCAGAAACTCTTATCCATAACGTTAATGGTTATACCTTTGATAATGAAGAACGTTTACAGAAGTTCGATAGTTTAGTCATTGCTGATGGCAAAGTTAAAGAAATAGGCTTTGGCCTTAGTAACAAGTTTGCTGGCAAAGACGTTATCGACGCTCAAGGTAAAACTATGCTGCCTGGTTTGATTGATGGCCATGCTCACTTTATGGGACTTGGGTTTAACTTATTGAAAGTCGATGTTAGAGGGTTAGGTTCAGCCACTGAAACAGCAAAAAAAGTAGCAAAATACAGTAAAGATAATCCGCAATTGGACTGGATTATCGGTCGAGGTTGGAATCAAGTGCTTTGGCCTAATAATAGTTTTCCTACAGCTAAAGATTTAGATGAATTTGTTGCTGATAAACCTGTAGTTTTAACTAGGGTTGATGGCCACGCAGTTTGGTTAAATTCTAAAGCGATGAAAATTGCAGGTATCAATAAGCAATCGGTTTCTCCTGACGGAGGTGAAATCGTAAAGGACGAAAATGGGCAACCTACAGGAGTGCTGATTGATAATGCCGAGGAACTGATTTGGAAAAAAGTACCTGAAGAATCGGCTGAAAGGTGGGAGTTAGCGTTTGATAAAGTTAATCAGCATCTTTTAAGTTTAGGGATAACGAGTGTACACGATGCTGGAATTGGTTATCAGGGGTATCAGTTCTTTAAAGATAAATTAGCTAATAATGAATTTAAGGTAAGGGTTTACGGCATGTTATCAGGTAGTGATGAGAAATTACCTGAGATGTTGAAAAGTGGCTACGTGAATGACGATAAAGATCTATTGTCGATACGTAGCGTTAAAATTTACGGTGATGGAGCGTTAGGAAGTAGAGGTGCAGCTTTATTAAAACCTTATGATGATGACAAAGGTAATTCAGGTCTATTAGTGACCAAGCCTGAAAGACTGAGAGTATTGTTCGACTCTATTTTTGCTCATGACTTCCAGATCAATATCCATGCGATAGGCGATAGAGCGAATAAGATAGCATTAGATGAGTTTGACTATGCATTTAGCCAAAGAGCAAAAGCTAAAACGTTACGTAATAGAATTGAACATGCGCAAGTTGTTCACTTAGATGATATTCCAAGATTTAAGCAACTAAATGTATTGCCATCTATGCAACCAACACACGCAACATCAGATAAAAACATGGCTGAAGCTCGTATAGGTAAAGAAAGATTAAAAGGTGCTTATGCTTGGCAAACTTTCTTACGCCAAGGTAGTAAAGTTGTATCTGGTTCAGATTTTCCTGTAGAACTAGCAAACCCTTTTTATGGTCTTCATGCTGCTGTGACTAGGCAAGACAGAGATAATCAGCCAGAACAAGGCTGGTTGAGTCATGAGTCTCTATCTTTATCGCAAGCGCTTAAGTCGTTCACTTTAGATGCTGCTTACGGAGCACATCAAGAGCAAGTATTAGGTTCATTGCAAAAAGAAAAGTGGGCAGATTTTATTTTAGTAGATAGAGATATCTTTGAAATTGACGGTGCTGAGTTATGGAAAACACAAGTGCTGGAAACTTGGATTGCAGGAGAGCAGCTTTTTAAAGCTAATTAATACTGAAGTTGTGTTGATTGATACTTTCTGTCAAAGCTTTACTGAGCTCAGGAATTAAATGGCTATGCTTTTTGTGTAGTAAGTGATAGCCATATTTCTTTTCAATAAGATAAGTATTGTTAAAACTGTGATCGTTCTGAGCGCTGTTGCGATCATAGACCATGATAATGGCATCTAGTTTCTTTTGCTGGAACATGGTCTTTAAGCGTTCATAGTTGCCAACTTCTATTACTTGAATTGGCTTCTCCAGTAGCAAATTTTTGTAGTATTCAAACTTAGCTACGACCCCTAAAATATGTGTCTTGCTTTCAAATAGTGAAACATTGCAAGGAATGTCGCTTTGACACACAAGTTGGACATCAATTTGACCGAGTGCAGGAGGAACTTTTACCAAATTAGGATAAGCGGCTAACACGTCTTCCATTCTCGCAACATCACCATCTAACCTTCCTTCATTCACAAGTTTTAATGAGCGTTTATCATTGATGGCGATAAATTCAGGATATAACTCGAGTTTGGCATATGCATTCTGAATTATCTTAACGTAATGCTGTTCTATTGCTGGATGAGGTACGTAACTGATCGCGTCTATTTTGTCCGATGCTTGCAGATTAAGCGATAGTGATAACAAGAATAATAAAACGAAGCGACTCATTAATATGCTTTTGGAAAGGTCTAAGCGGTTTAATATAAATTAGACCGTTTTTGAGATTTTGTCATTAATCCTGACAGTCTATCACGCTTTGTACACAGGTGTTACGGATTCTCTAACTTAGTGGTTTAACAACTATCAATTTTGAGTCACTTATTGACGAGATTAAATGCTGTGCTAATATACTGTTTATGTATACAGTGTTTTGTTTGATTACATATGAGCATAGCTAGAGCGTCACAAAGAAAAATTATCCATGTGGACATGGATTGTTACTACGCAGCAGTAGAGATGAGAGAAAATCCTGAACTTGTTGATAAACCGATTGCGGTTGGAGGTGATTCTGATCGTGGTGTTCTATGTACTTGTAACTACGTCGCTAGAAAATATGGCTTGCATTCAGCCATGTCTTCAAGAAAAGCAAAACAGCTTTGTCCTGAGCTGATTCTTCTGCCTGGCAATATGCCTTTATACAAATCTATCTCACAGCAAATTCGCACCATTTTTGCTGAATACACTGATGTTATTGAGCCACTTTCTCTGGATGAAGCATATTTGGATGTAACGGATACAGATTTGTTTGATGGTAGTGCAACTTTGATTGCCGAAGAAATTCGCCAGCGTATATTTGACGAAACTGGGTTAACAGCCTCTGCTGGTGTTTCTAGCAGCAAGTTCGTTGCAAAAGTTGCTTCTGACTACAACAAGCCCAATGGCATTTGTGTTGTCCCCCCAAATAAAGTAAGAGAGTTTGTAGAGCAATTACCAGTAAAAGAAGTGCCTGGGGTAGGAAAGGTAATGCAACAACGCTTGGCTAAAATGGATGTGGAGTATTGCCGAGACTTATTGCCTTTTAGCATAAAAGAACTAGAACAGAAGTTTGGCAAAATGGGACTGTGTTTATATCAAAGAGTACGAGGTATAGATGACCGTCAGGTAAGCAGTTATAGAGTGGTTAAATCGACAAGTGTTGAAACGACCTTTGAAAAAGATATCAGTGCATTTGAATTGCACAACACCTTGTTACACAAGTTGCTAGATAGATTGCATCGCCGATTGGAAAAAGAAAAAAGGCCAATCAATAAATTACAAGTGAAGCTTAAATTTGATGATTTTGTGGTGAAAACCAAAGAACACCAGTTTGGCTATTTGGATTTAGAAATATATTTACAAATGTTAAAAGACTTAGCGGCTTCACGCCCTGCACATAAGGTGCGACTAATAGGCATAGGTGTTGGTTACGGCGACGAAGCCCATGAGCAAATGGCCCTCTTTGCTTAGTTCCTCTAGATAAAACGACAAAATGCGAATTTATAAGTGTATTTTCATCATGTTATTGTTTTTTATGTGTTCCAGTTAACTTTTGTGGCAACCTATTCAGCAGAATGGAATCGCAATAGTTAAGTACATTTTTAGGAAAAGTAGCAAGGAAATGAATACTAAGACTTTATTTTTATTTATTGCTTCAATGGCTCTGGCGAGTTGCTCTTTATTGAGAAGCGCCCATGATTCAAAAATGGATGGATATTTAATTGGAGAAACACACACAGGTGCTTTTCAGTCTGTATCTGGCTTTTATAATGAAAACTATCCAATCTATGAAGCAGAAAGTCCCCCTCTAAATAAAACAATATTAAATAAGGAAATAAATGAAAATCTTTTTCTTAGTTTTAAATATATAGAAGGACTTTCATACTCCTGCAGTGAACCACAGTTATCAGATCTGCTTGATAGATTCTTTAACTATAACGATGGGTACGGCGGTTTGCTAGAGTCATCACATCACATCGAGATTGTATTTTTAGAGAGTTTCTCCTTTCGTAATGTAGAAAACATAAAAAGAGATGAAGGCAAAATACGATCAGTATTTTACATGCCGATGATATCTTGCGATGTATATCAATCGATATCAGAGCATTTTTATCGTTATTTTTATTGGCTACTACATGAAATTTATCATGTTGATGATATGTATGCTCCAGATTACGAACGTAATATGATTAATCTCGAGTATAGTGCTACCAAAAAATCGCATTGCGACTTCTTTTTAAACTCAAAATTTAAAGATATGGACTTCAGCGAAAAAACTAGCGAAGGCAAAAGTCTTAAAGAGCTTTCAGAGCATAACAAAGGGTATATGCTTTTCTTTGATACCTTGCAGAAAAAGTTAAACTCAACAACAGTTCTAGCAAAGACTGAAGAACATCATAAGGCAAAGCAATGGTGTCTTGAGTGATAACTCTTTGCTTAGTTCCTCTAGATAAAACAAAAGAAGCGGGTTAGATTATCTATTACAAAAATAATGAATAACGCACGCAGATTTAGTTTGTTTTTGGCGAACTAATATTTGCGAATAGTGAATAGAGAAGTAATAGGAAAACCATGGGACATCTAACTAGCAATGAGTTTGTAGCGCTAAATATTGCGGTATTAACGGTATCTGATACCAGAAATGAAGAGACGGATACATCAGGTGGCTATTTGATCAAAGCTTTAGAAGACTTTGGTCATACGCTGGTGGAAAGACAAATTGTGCCAGATGATAAATACAAGTTAAGAGCTGTTGTATCACAGTGGATTGCTTCAGATGATGTACAAGCTGTGCTTGTAACTGGTGGTACAGGGTTTACTGAAAGAGACGTAACTCCAGACGCTTTGTTACCTTTGTTTGATAAGCAAGTTGATGGATTTGGTGAGCTATTCCGCCACGTTTCTTATGGCGAAATTGGCACTTCTACTATTCAATCAAGAGCTGTTGCGGGCTTATCTAATGGAACCGTTATTTTTTGTTTGCCTGGCTCTACTGGAGCATGCAAAACAGGTTGGTCTATTATTGAGTCGCAATTGAATTCTACGCATAGACCTTGCAATTTTGTACCTCATTTAAAGTCTGGCGTGGCTAAGTGTGATTCGAGAGGATAAACAATGACTTCTCTTACTCATATAGATAATAGCGGACAAGCCAACATGGTTGATGTTACAGATAAACAGGTAACTGTTCGTACCGCGTTAGCGGAAGGTTATGTGTATATGTCAGCAAATACTTTGCAGGAAGTGATTGAGCAAAGTAATAAAAAAGGTGATGTTATTACCACGGCTAAAATTGCAGGCATTCAAGCAGCCAAAAAATGTGCAGATCTGATTCCTCTTTGTCATCCACTTGCTCTTTCAAAAGTAGATGTGTCTTTTGAAATCCAACCTGACAACTTGCGAATTCATGTATTAGGTAAGTGTAAACTCACAGGAAAAACGGGTGTCGAGATGGAAGCCTTAACTGCGGTGAGTGTTGCATGTTTGACTTTGTTTGATATGTGTAAGGCTGTTGATCCTTGTATGGAAATTCAAGGGATCAGAGTACTCGAAAAAACAGGTGGCAAAACAGGCCACTGGCAAAATGGGAACGTGTAATGGCAACAGTATTATTTTTTGCTCAATTAAAAGAAGATTTAAACTGTGAAAAATTGGATGTTCAAGTTAACCATAGTATGAGCATTGCAGAGTTGAAATTGCAGTTAAGTGATAAGGGCGAGAATTGGCATCAAGCATTTTCGAAGCCTAATTTAATGGCTGCAATTAATCATGAAATGGTGAATGAACAGGCAATTGTTCATTCTAACGATGAAGTTGCGTTTTTCCCGCCTGTGACTGGCGGATAAAATAAAACAGTTTGTATGTTCACTTTACCGAAGGAGCATACAAGCTTGAATCCATCTACATTCCTAATTTGGCAAAATTAGCTTACACCTATGTGTCTGGTTAAAATGACTATTTGCCGTAAAAACTTGAATTATTTTCCCCAACCCAAATACTTGCTGAATATAAAAAACAAAAGAGAATAAGAAATGTCTTACCCAACTCCTATTGCTATTAGTAATCTTAGTAGTGCGCTGTCTGACCTTAGTTATGATGCAGTTATTATTGTTGCAGAAAACTTCACACAAGGTTTACCTGAGCCTTTGCAATCACTAGTAACTAAACAAGCTGAGTTTGACTCGCGTATAGGTTCTGAACTTGTAACTATGGTTTCTGAAGAATTGGCTCAGAAGCGTTTAATTCTTGCTCCAACAGGACCTTTAAGTCGTTACTTTGACGATGTTCGTCGTTACTATGATGCTGCTAATGGTGCGGGTAAAGCTGTGCTTGCTATGGGCTCTGTTAAACCTTTAATTGTAGTTTTAAAGCCAGAACAAGAAGCATTTGAACAAGCAACAACCGTTTCTTATTTAGGTTTTGCACAGTCGATGTGGCAGCCATTAGAAGCGAGAGAAGCTTTAGGCGACGCTATTGAACCTATTCAAATGGTTGGTTTAGTTGATGAAACGGTTAATGTTGCAGAAGCAGCTGCTATTGAAAGCGGTAAGTATGTGGCTCGTGATTTATGCGGTACTGAACCTGAGCGTATGGCTCCACCTAAATTTGCTGAATATTGTGAGCAAACATTTGCAGGTACTAAGGTAAAAGTGTCTGTAATTGATGATATGCCAACGCTAGAGCAAGACTTCCCACTATTATGGTCTGTGGCGAGAGCTTCAATCGAAGTTGAACGTCACCAGCCAAGAGTTATTCGCTTAGAATATATTCCAGAAGGTAAGATCGAAAAGACACTTATGCTAGTAGGTAAAGGTATTGTTTACGATACAGGTGGTGCGGATCTTAAAACAGGCGGCCATATGGCTGGTATGAGTCGAGACAAAGGTGGTGCTGCTGCAGTAGCTGGTTTTGTTAAAACGGTTGCTGAATTAGAACCTCAAGGCGTAAAAGTTGTTGCTGAGATTGCAGCGGTAAGAAATAGCATTGGTGCTGAAGCGTTTGTATCTGATGAGATAGTAACTGGTCACTCTGGTGTCCGCGTGAGAATTGGTAACACAGATGCTGAAGGTCGACTTGTAATGGCTGATTTATTATCTCGACTTCGTGAAGAAGCAATGGATGAGGTTAATCCTTCTCTTTACACAGTTGCAACATTAACAGGACATGCTGCAAGAGCTGTTGGTCCATATACGGCTTTAGTTGAAAATGGTGTATCTAGGCAGCAAGGGTTAGGTGAGCAGATTGTTGAACAAGGTGACTTATATGGTGACCCTTGTGAAACTTCTCGTTCTCGTCGTGAAGATTATGATTTTGTTCGTCCTAGAACTAAGGCTGATGACCTGTTATCTTCGAATAACGCCGCTTCGGCTGTTACGGCTAGAGGACATCAGTTCCCTATGGCATTCTTATCGATAGTATCTGGTCTAGATAAGCATGACTTAACTTCAGAGCAACCTTTGCCTTATATCCATGTTGATATTGCAGGTAGTGGTGTTGAAGGTGGGGATTGGCAACATGGCAAACCGTCAGCTGCTCCTGTCACCGCTCTCTACAGCGCTTTGATTAAATAAGTTATGAAGGCCATCTCAGATGGCCTTTTTATTGTTTACCTATATTGGTATAACAGTATGCTTTGTAGTTGTAGATAAAAGTTCTATAGTAAATAAAACGATGTAGGGAATAATAATATGAAGAAAGTACTATCGGTTTTGAGTTTGTTGTTTTGCAGTTCTGTATTAGCTAATGACGGGTTTGCTAAAGTTGAAATTAAAGCGCAAGAAGTAAGACAAAACGTTTACATGCTAACTGGAGCTGGCGGAAACATAGGTGCTCTAGTAGGAACTGATGGCATTTTATTAGTCGATGACCAATTTGAACCTTTGGCTGCAAAAATAGAGAAAGCGGTATTTGCGCTTACTGAAGAAAACAAAAAGGTTACTTACGTTGTAAACACTCACTATCACGGTGATCATACAGGTTCTAATGTTTATTTTAGTAAATCTGCAAGTGTAATAGCTCATGAGAATGTTAGAAAGAGATTGTCCGTTAAGAGCAAACAAGGTTTACCAGTTATTACGTATCAAGGCGGTGTTAAGTTACATTTGAATGATCAAACCGTTGATGTTCAACATTTGTCTTCAGGTCACACAGACGGTGACTCAGTTATTTACTTCAAACAAGCTAATGTATGGCACTTGGGCGATCTTTTCTTTGAATCACGTTTTCCTTATGTTGATTTAAACTCCGGCGGTACAGTTGATGGTTACATTGCTAATCTAGAAACTATACTTGCTAAAATGAACGATGATGCGCTTGTAATACCTGGTCATGGCGAGCTAACAGACAAAGCAGGATTAGCAAAACAGTTATCTATGATCAAAAAAACAAAAGCAGAAGTAGATAAAATGAAACAAAGTAATATGACTTTGGAACAAGCATTAGCGAAAGGACTATCTAAAGAATGGCAAAATTGGAGTTGGGTTTTCATTACAGAAGAGAAGTGGATCACCACTTTGTACCAATAATTTTTGCATTACGAACTCTAACTGGATGAAAAGTCAGTGCTGTTAAGGCAAAAGTTACTATTAATTCTTGTTCCTTTGATCCTCCTACCGATTCTTCTGGTCGGTGGGATAACTTACATTTATAAACAAAACATCAAAGAAAATCTTGAAAATGCGAAATTGCATAGTGATATTTTGCATGGTGTTAATGAATTAAATCACTACACTCGCAATACTATTTCCGCCATTAGTTATCTGTCATATAACCATTTGTTGCGACAAGCATTAACAAATGATTCACCAAACGTTATCAAAGAAGCAGAGTCAGCTTTACAAGAGTTTGCTTTGGCTTTTCAGTATACAGCTAGCTTAAAGTTGATAGATCCTAACGGTGAGGTAGTTGCTAGCTATTTACGGAGTAGAGCGAACCCAGCTGCTGCGGAAATTACCAGTAGCATGGTAACCGATTGGAATATGCTTCCTCAGGGCGAAGATGGCATGCCCTTAATAGAAATTAGTTGGACAATTACACAACAGCAGAATGATGAAAATTCGAAGTTATTGGGTCTTATTCAACTCGTTTTAGAGCCCAATTTGATCCAATATTTAAAATTAAATTCAGAGTTAGGGGACAAACTGCTGATCACCGATATGGACGGCAATATTGTTTTTGCTTTTCCTACAAAGCAGCTTGGTGGTCAATTACCGGATTACTTGTTTTCTCAATTGCTCGATGCTGTTAATAACAAAACAGCGATAGATGTTGAGTTCGATGGCCAAGAAATTTACATGATGGGTCAGAATATTTCGAATAAATATCTGTTCTTATTTGGCCAAAACCGCTCTTTCTATGAGCATCATGATGTCACTCTGAGTTGGTTATTGCCGTTAGCTATTTTTGTTTCTGTCTTATTATCGGCGGGGTTAATTATTTTAAGTGTGAATCGGCTCATTATTAAGCCGATTTCTAGCTTGTCAGGCGCAAAACAAGAAGTTGCTCAAGGTAATCTTGATATTAAGTTAGATGTGAAATCGAAAGATGAAATTGCTGAGCTGTTTTCGTCATTCAACGTTATGGTTAAGCAGTTAGAAGTTTATCGAGAGAAAGAAAAAGACAGCAGATTTAGACTAGAGCACAAAGTTAAAGAAAGAACAGAAGATTTAGAAGTTGCTAACCAAGAATTAGAGTCTGCGAATTTAGAGTTGGAACAAGCTAAACATTTATCAGAGCAAGCCAATCAACTTAAAACTGCTTTCGTGGCAAATATGAGTCATGAAATTCGAACACCATTAACTGCAATTTTAGGTTTCACCGAACAAGTTATTGCAGACTCTCCGAGAACGCCTCATCAACTTGATTTATTAGGTCGAGTTTTAAAAAGTGGTAAGCACTTACTATCGTTAATTAATAACATTTTAGACTTATCTAAAATTGAAGCTGGAAGAATTGAACTTGAGTTAAGTCGCTTTGACATGTTCGAGCTATTCAATGACGTTGTTAGCATAATGTCGAATCAAGCTGCTGAACGACAACTTAATTTTGACTTCAACTACCATTACCCATTGCCTAGGCATGTGAGAAGTGACAGTACTAGGTTAAGACAAGTACTGCTTAACTTAGCTAGTAATGCGATCAAATTCACTGAAAAAGGCTCGGTGAAAATTGATGTCGAGCTCTTAGCTGAAACACAACTTGTGCAGGTAAAAGTTACTGATACGGGCATAGGTATTACTGATGAAGTGCTTGAGTATATATTTGAGCCATTCACTCAAGCTGACCTTAGCATTTCGAGACGTTTTGGCGGAACCGGTTTAGGTCTGGTTATTTCTAAATCTTTTGCTCAATTGTTAGGTGGGGATATTGAAGTAACGAGTAAACCAGGTGAAGGCAGTGAGTTTGTATTTACATTTGCTTTGTCTGCCGATCAGAAGAAGTTCGATTATACGCTGGTTACCTCCATGATGGATTTGGTTCACAGTGAAGAGCCAGCGTATAAGTTAAACAATACTCAGCAACCAAAGCACTCAGAGCTAGATAAAATTACTTGCTGCAAAGGTAAAGTACTAGTAGCGGAAGATGTCGAAGATAATCAATACTTATTTAAACTATTGCTTAAAAGTTTAGGTGCAGACTATGTCATGGTTAGTAATGGTGAGGAAGCGGTTGAGAAAGCCATTTCAGATGAGTTTGACTTGATTTTGATGGATATGCAAATGCCTGTTATGGGAGGTCTAGAGGCGACAGAATTACTCAGGGCAGCAGGTGTTAAAACACCTATTTATGCATTGACAGCTAATGTCATGAAAGAAGATATGGAGCAGCATATTTCAGCTGGTTGCGACGGTACAATAGCAAAGCCAGTTGATCGAAATGAATTCAAACGCGTCGTGACTGGAGTACTACAAAAGCAAGCCGAGCCTGAAGAAAATATGATCCCAGAGCAGGTGATGGACAAGTTAAAGAAGAAGTATGTTCATCAGTTACCTGAACAAGTTCAAGTTCTCAATGCAAGTCTTCAGAAGCAAGATTTGGCAGGGCTTATTGGTGAACTTCATAAAATTAAAGGCAGTGCGGGTAGTTATGGTTTCTCCTTACTATCAGATATGTCTGCCGAATTAGAATCTAGATATAAAGAAGAGCCACAAGAAAGTGTGCACTGGGCAGAAATTAAAAATGAGTTGGATGTTCTTATTCAAACTATAGGTAATATCTGTCATGCAGAAACGAGTAAGAGGTAGTTAGTGGATACAAGTGGTAGAGGTAATTATTGGCTAGAACAGGCCAAGTGTATTCCTTCTGAGCATTATGATGAAAGAGATGAGGCTGACCAAGTTCCAGAAGCAGTCAACTTGCTAGTTATTCACAACATAAGTTTGCCCCCTGCAAAGGTAGAAAAAGATTTTGATAACGACAATGTGGAAGCATTTTTTACAGGTAAATTAGATCCTAATGCTCATCCTTATTTTAGACAAATCTTTGAAATGAGAGTCTCTGCTCATTTATATATAAAACGCACGGGTGAAATTGTTCAGTTCGTACCTTTAGACAAAAGAGCATGGCATGCGGGCGTGAGTAAATTTAAAGGACGCAGCAAGTGTAATGATTTCTCTATTGGTATTGAGATGCAAGGTACAGATGAGATGGATTTTACTACTGCGCAGTACGATGCCTTAGTGAATGTTACTAAGGAAATAAGGCAACACTTCCCTAATATTGAGTTGGGTAATATAGTGGGGCATGAACATATTGCTCCGGGAAGGAAAACCGATCCTGGACCTTGTTTTGATTGGGATCGCTATAAAAACCAACTATAGGCGTATGTTTCTTTCGGTATGTGAAATAAAAGTACGCTTTAGTATTGTTAATAAAACATTAAGGACGCTTTGGTAGATATGACTCTTATCATTCTTTTATTTGTACTTGTTGTTGAGCGTGTTGCTTTGCAAAGCAGCGTATGGCAAGTCCCCCACTATATGCGAAGTTATTGTGCTTTTGCTTTGCCTAAATTGAAAAGAGCGAAAGACTCATTTTGGTCAGCATTGATTTTAATTGCTACACCAGCTTTGGTTATTGGCAGTCTGTTATGGCTGTTAGATAGCAGATTAATCGACTTCATTGCTGGTATTTTAATAGTAGCCATTTGTATAGGTAACGCTGAAGCTCGGCTGCTTTATCGTCAATATCTCAATGCTTTAGGTAGAGAGGATGAAGAAGCCCAGTCTATTCTCCAGTGTAAGTTAGCGGATTCATGTGAAGACTTCATAGAGCCGAGTGAAGCGAGTGAACATTCAGAGCAAGTAGAACAAGCCCAAGCGGCAAATGAACAAAGAGAAACATTGGGTGAAACTCTGATTTGGATTAACTTTAGATACTATGCTGCACCTATTTTTTACTTTGTGTTATTTGGTGTCACAGGGATCGTTTTTTACGCAACTTTGCTCTATTTGTGTGAACACAGTAAAAAACAAAATGTGTCAGCATTATCAACGAAGCAGCAAAAGACTTTATTTACTTGGTTAGAGTGGATGTTTTGGATCCCATCTCGTTTTGTTAGCTTAGGTTTTATGGTCGTTGGTCACTTCTCTAATGGTTTAGAAACATGGTTGAAGTATGCAGCTGATTATTCTAAGTCAGCTCGTCAAATGCTTTGCCAAGTTGCATTGAAATCTGAGCAATACGGTGAAGAATTTAAACGAAATAATGCACAACATATGGTGAAGTTAACTAAGAGAAACATGGTACTGTTCTTAGTTGTTGTTGCTTTATTGACACTTTATGGGCAGATTGTTTAACCCTTTAAAAGTACTTCTAGATGGCTAAACGCTTGGGGTTTGGCTGGTCGTGCCAGTCTGTAATTTATTTACAGAAAAGGAAATTATTGCTAGTATCCGCAAACTTTAGAATGGTATGACCAATTTACCAAAGCGAATTGGTCAACTTAAATGGACTAATTTGAGTGAAAGTAACAACGCAAAAAGTTTCAGAACAAGTTGCTGCTGAATTAGAGAAACAAATCCTAGATGGCGATCTAACTGCGGGTGCTAAATTAGCGTCAGAGAGAGATTTAGCTGAGCAGTACGGGGTTTCTAGGCCTTCCATTCGAGATGCAATTAAACAGTTAGAAGCAAAAGGATTGGTTAATCGTAAACAAGGTGGCGGCACTTTTGTGTGCAATGAATTGGTCGACCCGTTTGCTGAGCCATTGTTTGAACTGTTGGCTAATAGTCCCGAGTCACATTATGACTTGTTAGAGTTTCGCTTTGCATTAGAAGGCGTAATTTCTTACTACGCAGCATTGCGTGGTACAGATAAAGAGTACGAGTTGATCAAGCAAGCTTTTGATCAAGTAGAACAGCAAGATGAAAACTTGGAACTATTGTCAGAAGCTGTTGTCGATTTTTATCTGGCAATTGCTGATGCGTCGCACAATGTCATGCTTAAGCACTTGCTTAGAGGCTTGAAAGGATTGTTAAAGCATAACGTGCAAGAGAATTTATCAGTATTTCAGCCGTATGCAGAGATTCGAACACAGCTGAGTATACACCGTAAAGAATTAATGAATGCGATAGTAAATAGAGAGCCTGAAAATGCCCGTAAAGCAAACAGGCAACATTTAGCATTTATAGAGAAATCCTTGATTAAGTTAGACCAAGGTAAGAATCGTATACAAGGGTCTGTAAGGCGCTTGTTAGATAGTCAGTAATCAAGCTCGCAGAGCTGAGTTTATCGACTACACTAGAAAACATTTAAATCATTAAATTTTAAGAAAATATAGGAACCTGAAATATGTCAGAGAACCTAAATCAATATCAGGACATAGATCCTCAAGAAACTCAAGAATGGCTTGAGTCATTAGAAGCAGTTCTTGAGCAAGATGGTGTTGAGCGCGCTCACCACTTACTTGAGTCTTTAATTGATAAGGCACGCCGTAACGGTGCACACTTACCATACGATGCAACAACTGCATACTTAAACACTATTCCTGTAGGCCAAGAGCCGCAAATGCCAGGTGATAGAACTATCGAAGCTCGTATTCGTGGCGCTATTCGCTGGAACGCGTTAGCTATGGTTGTACGTGGTTCGAAGAAAGAATTAGAACTTGGTGGTCACATCTCGTCATTCGCATCTTCAGCTATGTTATACGATGTAGGTTTCAACCACTTCTTTAAAGCTGATAAAGACAATTCAGGTGGTGACTTCTTATATATTCAAGGTCACGTATCTCCAGGTATCTACTCTCGTGCATTCGTTGAAGGCCGTTTAACTGAAGAGCAGTTAGACAGTTTCCGTCAAGAAGTAGATGGCGAAGGTCTTTCTTCGTATCCTCACCCTAAGTTAATGCCTGATTTCTGGCAATTCCCGACGGTATCTATGGGCTTAGGTCCAATTGCTGCAATCTACCAAGCTCGTTTCTTAAAGTATTTAACAGACCGTGGTATTAAAGACTGTTCAGAACAACGCGTATACTGCTTTATGGGTGACGGTGAGTGTGATGAGCCAGAAGCACTAGGTGCGATTGGCCTTGCAGCTCGTGAAGGTTTAGACAACCTAACTTTCATCATCAACTGTAACTTACAACGTTTAGATGGTCCGGTTCGTGGTAACGGCAAGATCATTCAAGAGTTAGAAGGTACATTCCGCGGCGCAGGTTGGGAAGTTATCAAAGTTATCTGGGGCTCATACTGGGATCCACTAATTTCACGTGATAAAGACGGCAAGCTATTAGAGATCATGGAAAGCACTGTAGATGGTGAATACCAGAACTTTAAAGCTAAAGGCGGTAAGTACACTCGTGAAAACTTCTTTGCTAAGACTCCAGAAACAGAAGCTATGGTTGCAAATATGTCTGATGCAGACATTTGGCGCTTAAACCGTGGCGGTCATGACCCTGTTAAAGTTTATGCAGCGTATGACAAAGCTGTTAACACTAAAGGTCGTCCACAGGTAATCTTAGCTAAGACAGTTAAAGGTTACGGTATGGGTGATGCAGGTGAAGGTAAGAACATTGCGCATGGTGTTAAGAAAATGGATTTAGATGCGTTAAAAGCGTATCGTGATCGTCACCACATCAATATTTCTGACGAAGATTTACCAAATGTACCTTATGTTACTTTCCCTGAAGACAGTGAAGAGTACAAGTACATGCAAGCACGTCGCGAATCTTTAGGTGGTTACTTACCTAAACGTCGTATCAACTCAGACGTTGAGATGGATACGCCAGACTTAAAAGCATTTGAAGCGGTAACTAAAGGCTCTAACGGTCGTGAGATTTCAACGACTATGGCATTTGGTCGTATCCTAACTGCTATTATCAAAGACAAGCAGATTGGTAAGCGTGTAGTTCCAATTATTCCAGATGAAGCTCGTACTTTCGGTCTAGAAGGTTTGTTCCGTCAAGTTGGTATTTACTCACACGAAGGTCAAAAATATACGCCTCAAGATGCTGACCAAGTAGCTTATTACCGTGAAGACCAAAAAGGTCAGGTATTACAGGAAGGTATCAACGAATTAGGTGCAATGTCTGACTGGTTAGCAGCTGCGACATCATATTCGAACAACAACGAGCCAATGATCCCATTCTACATCTACTACTCAATGTTTGGTTTCCAACGTGTAGGTGACATGGTTTGGGCTGCTGGTGACTCACAAGCACGTGGTTTCTTAGTTGGTGGTACGGCAGGTCGTACAACTCTTAATGGTGAAGGTTTACAACACCAAGACGGTCACACTCATTCACACTTTGGTACAGTTCCTAACTGTATTACATATGACCCAACTTATGGCTATGAATTAGCGGTAATTGTACAAGACGGTATGCGTCGCATGTACGCTGAACAAGAGAATGTGTTCTACTACTTAACAGTAATGAACGAAAACTACGTTCAGCCAGCACTTCCAGAAGGTGCAGAAGAAGGCATTATTAAAGGTCTTTACAAGTTAGATGAAGTTGAAGCTAAAGGTAAAGCACACGTTCGCCTATTAGGTTCAGGTACTATCCTTCTACAAGTTCGTAAAGCGGCTGAAATCTTAGCTGAGAAATACGGTGTAAGCAGTGATGTATACAGTGCAACTTCATTTAATGAGTTAGCGCGTGAAGGTCAAGACGTTGATCGTTTCAACATGCTTAACCCGGAAGCTACAGTTCAAAAAGCTTATGTAACAGAAGTGTTAGAGCAAGGTACTGGCCCAGTTATCGCTGCAACTGACTATATCAAGTCATATGCTGATCAAATCCGTGCATACGTACCTGCGCCATACCGCGTGTTAGGTACAGATGGTTTCGGTCGTTCAGATAGCCGTGCAAACTTACGTCGTCACTTCGAAGTTGATCACAACTATGTTGTTATCGCTGCGTTAAGTGAATTAGCTCGCAGTGGTGATATCGAAGCATCAGTTGTTACTCAAGCAATTGAAGATCTAGGTATCGACACAGACAAGCTTAACCCGCTTTACGCTTAATCAAGGTTTAGGAGAAAGTAAAGATGGCTGATATTAAAGACATCCTAGTCCCAGACGTTGGTGGCGACGAAGTTGAAGTAATTGAAGTATGTGTTGCCGTTGGCGACACATTATCAGAAGAAGATGCGATTGTTACTGTTGAAAGCGATAAAGCTTCAATGGACATTCCAGCTCCTTTTGCTGGCACTGTTAAAGAAATCAAAGTTGCTGTTGGCGACAAAGTTTCTGAAGGTGGTTTATTAGTTACTGTTGAAGCTGGTGCCGCAGCACCAGCGGAAGAAGCGCCTGCTCCAGCTCCTGAAGTTGTAGCAGAAGCTGCTCCTACACCAGCGGCTCCTGCTGCTGGTGGTTCTGTTATTGAAGTGACAGTTCCAGATATTGGCACTGATGATTCAGTAGACGTTATTGATGTTCTAATTGCTGTTGGTGATTCAGTTGCTAAAGAAGATGGTTTAATCACTCTTGAAACTGACAAAGCAACGATGGATGTACCATGTCCTGAAGATGGCGTAGTTAAAGAATTAAAAGTTGCTGTAGGCGATAAAGTTTCACAAGGTTCACTAGTAATCATGTTAGAAACTGGCTCGGCAGCACCTGCAACATCTGAGGCTCCTGCTTCAGCAGCAGAAACTGCTCCAGTATCTGCTCCTGCAGCAAGTGAAGCAAAAGAAGTTCACGTTCCAGACATTGGTACTGATGATCAAGTAGACATTATTGATGTTTTAGTTTCTGTTGGTGACACTGTTGCGCAGGAAGACGGCTTAATTACCTTAGAAACTGATAAAGCGACAATGGACGTTCCTGCACCATTTGCTGGTACAGTGAAAGAAATTAAAGTAGCAACTGGTGATAAAATTGGTACTGGTGGTTTAGTAGCTGTGATTGAAACTGCTGGTTCTGCGGCTCCTGCAGCAGCTGAAGCACCTAAGCAAGAAGCTCCAAAAGCGGCTCCAGCTGTAGCTTCTCCAGCACCTGCGAAGAAAGCTCCACCTACGGCAGCAGCTCACCCATCACAAGAAAATACGGCTAATGGTAAGATTCACGCTACTCCGTCAGTTAGACGTTTAGCTTCTGAATTTGGTGTCGATTTAGGTAAAGTAACAGGCTCTGGTCGTAAGGGTCGTATCTTAGCTGAAGATGTTAAGTCTTACGTTAAGTACGAATTATCTCGTCCTAAAGCAACAGCTGCTTCAAGCGTTGCGGCCGGTGAAGGTGGTTTACAAGTTTTACCTCAACCTAAAGTAGATTTTTCTAAATTTGGTGAAATTGAAGAGAAGCCATTAACGCGTATTCAAAAGATTTCTGGTCCTAACCTTCATAGAAACTGGGTAACGATTCCACATGTTACACAATTCGAAGAAGCGGATATCACAGATGTTGAAGCGTTCCGTAAAGAGCAAAATGCCTTATTACAGAAGCAAAAGTCTGATCTTAAGATCACACCACTAGTATTTATTATGAAGGCGTGTGCTTCTGCACTAGTAGCTTATCCTGAGTTTAACTCTTCATTAACACCAGATGGTGAAAGCATTGTATTGAAGAAGTATGTTCACATTGGTATTGCTGTAGACACACCAAATGGCTTAGTTGTTCCAGTTGTACGTGACGTAGACAAGAAAGGCGTTAATGAGTTATCTCGTGAACTTATGGAAATTTCTAAGAAAGCACGTGATGGTAAGTTAACTGCAAAAGATATGCAGGGTGGCTGTTTCACTATTTCTTCTCTTGGTGGTATTGGTGGTACTTCGTTTACTCCAATCGTAAATGCACCAGAAGTTGGTATTTTAGGTGTATCTAAATCAGAGATGAAACCTAAGTGGAACGGTAGCGAGTTTATTCCTCGCTTGATGCTTCCTCTGTCACTTTCTTATGACCACAGAGTTATCGACGGTGCGTTAGCTGCAAGGTTTGCAGTGCACATCGGTCAGGTAATGTCTGACATTCGTAAGTTAGTACTATAGTCGTAGAGAGAAAGTCCTGCTGTTAGTAGGACTTTCCTATATTTGAGTGTTAAACTCGCACAAAATTTGATTTGGCGGAATTCATCCCCAAATCGTTATAACAATTAAAGGGATTGGAATAACCAGTCCTTACCTTACAAGTTAATAGAGGTTTGAAATGAGCAACGATATCAAAACCCAAGTAGTGGTTATTGGTGCAGGCCCAGGCGGCTACTCTGCTGCTTTCCGTGCAGCTGATTTAGGATTAGATGTAGTTTTAGTAGAAAAGCGCAGCACATTAGGTGGCGTATGTCTTAATGTTGGTTGTATCCCTTCTAAGGCATTATTACACGTTGCTAAAGTAATTGACGATGCTAAAGATATGGCTTCTCACGGCGTTACTTTTGGCGAACCTCAAATTGACTTAGATAAGATCCGTTCTTGGAAAGACAGTGTTGTTGCTCAGTTAACAGGCGGCTTAGACGGCATGTCTAAAATGCGTAAAGTTAAAGTATTAAGTGGTTACGGTAAATTTACTGGTAGCAACACTTTAGCTGTTGAAGGTGAAGATGGCGTTACTAATGTAACTTTTGACAATGCAATTATTGCTGCGGGTTCTGAGCCAGTAAACTTGCCATTTATTCCTGCTGATGACCCTCGTGTTATCGACTCAACTGGTGCTTTAGAACTTAAAGATATTCCAGGTGAAATGCTAGTACTAGGTGGCGGTATTATCGGTCTAGAAATGGGGACGGTATACAGCTCACTAGGCACAAACGTTTCTGTTGTTGAGTTCTTTGATCAATTAGTTCCAGCAGCTGACAAAGATGTTGTGAAAACTTACACTAAGTACAACAAAGATCGTTTCAATGTAATGTTATCTACTAAAGTAACTGCAGTAGAAGCAAAAGACGATGGTCTATACGTGACGTTTGAAGGTAAAAAAGCACCTGCAGAGCCTGTACGTTATGACAAGATTTTAGTTGCAGTTGGTCGTAAGCCAAACGGTAACTTAGTAGACGCAGCTAAAGCTGGCGTAAATGTTGATGAGCGTGGCTTTATCAATGTAGACAAGCAATTACGCACTAATGTTAATCATATTTTTGCAATTGGTGATGTTGTTGGTCAGCCAATGTTAGCGCATAAAGCAGTACATGAAGCTCACGTAGCTGCTGAAGTTATTTCTGGTAAGAAGCATTTCTTCGAACCACAAGCAATTCCTTCAATTGCTTACACAGATCCTGAAATGGCTTGGGTTGGTGTTACTGAAAAAGAAGCTAAAGAGCAAGGCCTTAACATTGAAACAGCTAAATTCCCTTGGGCTGCTTCAGGTCGTGCAATCGCTTCTGCACGTACAGAAGGCTTCACTAAGTTAATCTTCGACAAAGACAGCCACAGAATCATCGGTGGTGCTATCGTTGGTATTAACGCAGGTGAAATGTTAGGTGAAATCGGTCTAGCTATCGAGATGGGTGCAGACGCAGAAGATATCGCGTTAACTGTACATGCTCACCCTACATTAAATGAATCAATTGGCTTAGCTGCTGAGATTTATGAAGGTTCAATTACTGACCTACCTAACCCAAAAGCGGTTAAGAAAAAGAAGTAACTGAATAGTTATTATTAAAAATACCGGCTTTTAGCCGGTATTTTTTTGTTTAAAATTCATTAATGCCAATTCATCTAAACTTTAGCCTAGTCAATACGTCCTCAGGAATATCGATCATATTTTCAGTTCACATAACACAGAAATCAGGTTCCTTGCGGCGTGCCTTTGATGAGTTTATAAAGACTTTCTAATTCCCTCAGAGCGGGAAAAAGTCTAGTGGGTTATTAGAGTGTGTCTACATTTCAATATATGAAAGACAAATACGCTCTAACTAAGCAGTTGTTTGTTACTGAGTTGTATTATTCAATTGTGTGGGCCGAAACAGTTATCTTGGTAAAAGCAGAGTTTAATAATTGTTTTGGACAAAAATTGAATTTTTTACAAGTTTCTAACTCTTAAGTTAGGCAAGCTTAAAAATCTACTGCTATATTCATCTAGGAATACGAATTTTTCGTAAAATCAAACAGTAATCGCAACAAAAACTTGCGCAATTTGTATTCATGAATTGTAACTAGGTAGAACAGAGGGTAAAATGCACGCCCTCGGCAGTAGCCGGATTTAAGCTTTATCTTTTACCGTAAAGCTGAATAAGCAAAGCAATAAGGAGCGCATTATGCTTATATTAACTCGTCGTGTAGGTGAAACATTAATGATCGGTGACGAAGTCACAGTAACTGTTTTAGGTGTTAAGGGCAACCAAGTAAGAATTGGTGTTAATGCTCCTAAAGAAGTAGCGGTGCACCGTGAAGAAATCTATATGCGAATTCAAGCAGAAAAGGGCGGTCAAGCCCCAGAAGCTGAATAGCAATAAACCGGCGTTAAGCCGGTTTTTTCGTTTAAGGCCTTAAAATTTACAAAAAAGTCGTAGGTTTTTGCTCTAATTTTATAGGTTAAGTTTAAAATTGGTTATTTTCGACGCAGTTGGAAAATTAATTAATTTTTTTGTTTGACTTATTTTCCCAGATCATTACTATACGCATCCACATCAAGTGGAGAGATGGCCGAGAGGCTGAAGGCGCTCCCCTGCTAAGGGAGTATAGGGTTTGTAGCCCTATCGGGGGTTCGAATCCCCCTCTCTCCGCCATTTGATGTGATTTAATGACATAGCGCGTTCGTAGCTCAGCTGGATAGAGTACCTGGCTACGAACCAGGCGGTCGGAGGTTCGAATCCTCCCGAACGCGCCATTCATTAAGCCCAAAGATTATTGCGCGCTCGTAGCTCAGCTGGATAGAGTACCTGGCTACGAACCAGGCGGTCGGAGGTTCGAATCCTCCCGAGCGCGCCATATCTTCTCTCTTCAAGTTCCAAATCATCCAAAACTTTCAGAATTTCAATAAGACTTCAGTATATTCCGGCTTAGCGCTCGTGAGTTTAGAACCTTAGAGGTTCGATAAAAATGTCGGGAACATTTTTAAATGCCGAAGGCAGCCCGTCAGGGTGGAGTATATGGACATACGGAATAATCCTCCCGAGCGCGCCATATCTTCTATTCTATCAGAATCATCTTCACTTCCAGAATTATTAAGCATCTTCAATAAATATCAAAATAAGCTCGTGAGATGAGAACCTCCCTAGGTTCGATAAATTTGTCTGGAACAAATTTAAACGCTGAAGGCGGCCCGTAGGGGTGGAGTATATGGACATACGGAATAATCCTCCCGAGCACTTAATATTATTGTCTAAGCTTTCTGTGAGGCTTTGTAAGGTTTATTTGGTAGATAAACGGAGTATTTCTCTACCTTAAATATCTACAAACCTTCTTTCTTCTTTAATTTTAAGAAATTTACCAGTAAGTTATAGCTCATTAACTATGGTCACTTGAGTCGTTCCTGACCGTTATGGATATAACAAGATAAAGCAATGAATGTAGCTACCTTCTTTTTGATTATTTCTTTATGCTTCTTAGCGTTTACTAATCCAGTTTTGGCTAAACCTATTGCTACATTAGTTTGGCAAGATCAAAATTTAAAAGAGTGTGTCCTTAGACAGGCAGAAAAGAACGCTTGGCAAGATGTTGAGCAAGTTACAAGTGTAAAATGTCATGGTAAAGATATAACCTCAGCACAAGAGTTAGTTCAATTTACCAATCTCACCAAGCTGTCCTTATACAACAATAAGATAAAACAACTAGATTTAACTCTACTAAAAAGCTTAAAAGAGCTGAATCTAGCTAAGAATCGTCTTACCGAGGTTCGTATCACCAATTTGACTGAACTCGAAACCTTGTATCTTTTTCGCAATAAACTTACTTTTTTAGATGTTTCTGGCTTGGCTAAGGTAGAGAAGTTTCGTATCACGCAAAATCAATTAAGCAAAATTGATATTCGTCCTATGAAAGGTCTGAAACAGGGATATTTGTTTGATAACAAACTCGAAGATTTGGCCATTGATGGCTTAATGGCTTTAGAATTTTTAGATGTTCGACAAAACCCTATGCCTGATGAGCTTTACGATCATTACGATAGTTTAACAGGAGTGGTGATTAGCCATGATGGCAATGCTGATGATTGGAAATAGAAGCTAAATAGTTTATTTAGCTTCTAAAGCTTTAGATATTGTAGTTAACACTAACAAACCACATAGTTAAATCTTGTTGTGAAGCTGGTAAAGAATACAAACCATCGTCAGAAAAATAGAAGGCACCAGCAAGTTTAAATTCTAATTTTCGGCTATATCGATAAGCCAATTCTATATCTAACTCCTTTCCTACTTCATTACTACTGCCGTGTTCATTGAATTTATGAAGTACAGTTCGCCAGCGCAACTTACCATCACGGCCTTTATAGGTTATAAACCAATCTTGAATTCCTTCACCTCCGCGATAACCATTGAATATATCAGCCCAACCTAAAAACTTATGATTGCTGCCTAGTGGTGTTTGGAAGTCGAAACCATTGCCTGCACCTAATTTTTCATAAGACAAAGCCAAACTGTGACTTTTGATTTGAGCAGCAATCTCAGCAAAATAATAGTCAGCTTGGTAATGCCAAGGGTTACTCGCATTGTCTTTTTGCCGCGCCCATTCGAGTTTGTAGCTGTATTTTACTTTCTCTGGCTTTATTGCTCCTTTGATGAAGGCGCCAAAGGTAGCTGTTGACTCTGTAATCTGAGTTTTATTATCTAGCAAATAGTAATATGCACCTAAGGATGTTGCTCGGTCAAAGTTGTATTCTAGATGCGCAAGATGAGAGTCATGCTTGTGCCGGCCTAACTCATGAGCTGGTCTTTGTTGTGAGTCTGGAAAACGGATGTCATCACTAGGCAATGTATTTTTCGCTTCTGGACCGAATATACGCTGCATATCATCGATATAAACATAGTTGAACTGCCAGTTAAGGTTGTCTTGATAGGTATATCTTAATGCGTCAAAGCTATGTTCGTGTTGCCAAAATTCGTTTCCACCTATATGCCTGCCTTGGTCAAAGGTAATGGATTGTCGCCCCAACTTGACAGCCCAGTCGCCGTCGCTTTGGTATTTCAGCAAAAACTGATTAAATCGAGTGCCTTCCGGATCTGGAATCGGAGTTGAGTTCTGTTGAATTGTTACCGAGTTAAAGTTTCCTTCATTTAGAGCATGAACGCTATCAAGCTCTACTATTGCTCCCCAATTCTCTTCAGCTTGCCATGTTAGCTGAGCTCGAAACTTTAAAGTATTTGCAGCCCCATCTCCTCTAACTTCATCATTTATATCTTGATATCGCCATCGAGCTCCAGGCTCAAATTGCCAGTCACTAGCAAATACGTAACTGTTGAAAGTTAGTGTTAACAAACAAAGTTTTACCCATATTTTATTTCCTTTTAACACTAAACTTTCTCCTGCCAAGCGGTAAGTTGAATACATAAGCCATTGGCGACTTCATCACCCATAGGTTCACCAATAGGTGAGCCTCCAGACTCTTCTACAGTGATTAATAAAGTGTCTGAGTCTTTTATCAGACGCCATTCCGCAGTTGTTAGTGTTCGAGTAAAGCTCTTCTCTCCGGCTGGGATTAAACCTAAGCTCCTCGCTTGGCCATCAGTTTTGGAAGTGACCCAAAGTTCGAACGCAGACTCTTCACTGAGTTGAGGCAATTGCACTATGTCTAGAACTAGTGTTTGTGACTCTCCATATGTAGAGGCTACAACGGAAGGTTGTTGATTGTCGTTTTCTAAAATAGCTACGTAGCTCAGAGCGTCAGTTTTCTGCTGGCTCAAACCTAAGAATACACCCAAAGTTAAAAACACTACTAAAGACGCTGTTTGTAGCCAAACTTGTGTTGTACTTAGCTTATGAACTAGTTTCTGCCAAATCGAGAAGGTTTCATCTTTTGGCGGAAAGACTTGCTGCTCTATTGCCTGCCATGTGAGTGGGCTCGGTGGAACCTCGGGGGTTAGTTCAGATAGAGGAGACAGTTGCGATTCCCAATATTCAATTCTTTCTTGCAACAGTATAAATCTATCGTCAAAGCGTAATTTTTCAACTCGCTGTGTTACCAAACGAGGTAATGTGCCCAAGACGTAATTTGACGCTATATGATCAGCGATTAGCGGATGTGAATAACGTTCTACTTTTCTAGACATAACTGCAACCTCATTAATCCGCGTCTTAACCAAGACTTTACTGTATTCACTGGCGACGATAATTGCTGTGAAATTTCATCGCGGCTAAAACCATAATAGTAAGCTAATAAAATAGATTTCTGCTGGCTATGTTCTAACTTTTGCAAACAGGCTTCTAGTTGTTGGTCCGCATCACAGAACAAGTTTTGACTCGAATTGTCCTCGAGAGAGTCAAACTCAGCTAACTCCAGATCTACCTTGTAACCTTCTGTTCGCCTATTTTCAGAGCGAATTCGATCTAAGGCGCGATAACGTACTATGGAAGACATCCAAGTCAGTGGCTCAGCTTTGGTACTGCGGTAATCTTTTGCATTTCGCCAAATTTGCACGAATGCCTCTTGTAGCACTTCATTAGCACTATCAGCATTATTCAAAATGCGATAGGCAACACCATTTAAACGAGCACCACAGAGTTCATAAAGGTGCTTAAATGCTTCCTGATCTCCTAGTGCTGTTTGAGCTAAGTAATGTTCAAGTTGCTTAGCCTGAATGCCAGATATGCCCTTGTGCTCTAACTTAGTAGCTCTATTCATTGTCTTTTGTTTGAGCTCATGGTTTGAAAGTTTCATGGTTATTGGCCTATACACTCAAGAATATAAACGTTATCAGTAATTTAAAAGTAAACATGGGCTTGGACAAACAACCTTGTACTATTGCGCTCTGCTCGTTGTGGGATGCTGTCAGCTATCCTTACTCCGCCACGTAATTGTAAACCTGAAAACGGCGTGTATTCCGTTAGCAATGAATATCTAGTTTCGTGATCTTCATCGATATCTAGATTAGGGTCGTAATATTCAGATGTTAATTTCACATTAACTCCAGGCTGCCACTGATAATTCACTTCAAAAAAGCCGATAAGCTGTTCAATATCGGTCGTGGGCCCGGATTCTGTTTTTATCCAATCTATTTCAGATAAGAAGGTTAGGGCTTGCCATTGCCAACCACCGTAAAGGTTGAATAAAGTTTGTCCATCATCTTCACCATCATTATGGAGCAGTGTTGAACCAACTCTAAAGCCATTGAATAAATGTTCAACTCTGACGCCAGCCAATATCTTATCGTCATCATTACTTACAGCACTGGTTCCATTACTGATAAATAGATTAACTTGAGTATTTGTCCAGTCAATTGCCAATTCTATTCCGTGATCACTGCTGTCAAAATTAAATCCTGATACCTGTTTTATAAAGGCTGTGTCGTCTTCAATTCGCAGACCTACGGGCAAGTACATTTTGCCTGCTTTGATGTATTTGTTTGAATCAAACCGATACAACACAAAAGCTTCCCTGTTCAGAGCTGAGCCCGGAGCTACTTGTTGGTCTAGATAAAAAGTTAAGTCGCTATTTTTAGGTGTTACCGACAAATAAATTTGGGCAGAATCGGTTCTAAACCCAGTGACTTTGTTGTCGTTATCATCTTTAGAATATTCAGCGTTGTACCTGAGATTGCCGCCTAAGCTTAAATATTCGTTGATCTTACCGACTTCCGCGACACTAAAATCTAAAGGTTTAGCAGCTAATTGAGTCGCGCCGTAAATATTGCCAAATTGATTGCGTTGACCACCACCAATTGGATTAACGTGACAGGAACCGCATTTTAAACCTGTTTTTACTGCTAAGTATGGCTCTGCTTGTGCTTTTAAGCTCAATATCGCAATAAGAGTTAACAAGAAAGTTAGTACATGTTGGCTTGTTTGTAGCCAGCTTTTAAATTTGAGTTTCATAGTAATATGCGCCTCCAGGTTTGCCATTTTCATTTCCGTCTAACATCACGCCATGCTTACTTATCACTGAAGTGCTATTGGTTCCGTTAAGTTCGAACGCTAAAGCTTTGTTATTGGTTCTAGATATCTCAATAACTAGTTTCGATTCGTTTAACCAAGTAAATACCGATACTTCGGGGGAGAACTCTGTTTGCTTACCTTGTTCTAAGTAAAACCATCGTATTCCTTCAATAGGTAAGCTTTGCTGTTCTATTACTTGGCTAAACTGTAAGGTGATTTGAGAGCTCGTTATTGAGTTTTGTACTGTAACGTTAGCCACGTTTAGTTGTTCTGAGTTGATTGGAGCTCCTCGCTCTATCCAATTGTAGATGTCGCTAATCACTGAATCTTCTAAAGGAGGTAGACCTAAGGGCATTCTATTTCCAGCTATAGGATCACCGACTATTTTTAAATAAAAGAAACTATTGTCTGGGTCGCCTGGGGCCACTCTCAAAAATTCTGAATTAGTAACTGAAGGCACATTAATTAAGTTCGCTTCTGAGTTTTCTATACTATCCATTTGCAGGCCTAGTGGTGCATTACTACCAAAGTGACATTGAGAGCAAATAGGGGTAAGTACTTGCTCTTGTAAAGATGCTAATGTCATATCACTTGCCTCTATGGGAGTTGTGATTTGTCCATTATCTTCCGATTGTGGCACTCCTTGATCGTCTAGCCCTTCTCCTGAGCCAGCAGAACAAGAAACCAAACTAAAGCAGCAAAAAAGAATACAGATTGAGCGAAAGTGAAATAAATTCATTGTTATCTCCAAATCGCAGTAGAAGCTCTAATACCGAGAGCTTCTACTGGTAGACCTTAAGGTCTAGCTATTTCCCAAGTTGGATATTCGCCTAAGGTATCGCCAAGCTCACTGTCACTGATAAAGAAGTACAGTGGTAAGCCTCGGTATGCCCATTGAAATGTTTCGCTGCCGTCAGTTTCTGTTCTCGTTATGACTGTGAATTCACCATAAGCTTCGTCCATGCTATTTGCATAAAGAGGAGGCCAAGTTATTGCACAACCTCCAAAGCATGTGGACTCTCCAGAGCCGACTATGTCGTCATCAAAGGTATAAAGTGTTAGGTCAGTGAGTTGCTCTGATGTTTTGCCCTGACTAGGTAAAACATTACTGTCTGCAACTATGATGTTGCCTTTAGTGTCGTGGTTAAAGATACGTGTAGGTGTTGGCGTAGCTACCCACCAAACATTGCCAATAGCTTCTCCATTCTGTTTTCCTGCATTAGTGTCTCCGGCAAAGAAGTACAGAGGATTACCATTTATTGCCCATTGTCTATGGCCATCAGTTCTTTCAAAAATGCTGAATGGAGCTTGAGCTGTATCGGCTTCGCTCGCTAATAAAGCAGGCCAGTTGCTTTTGCAATCATCGGATGTGCAATTACTAACTAAATTTGTATCAGCACTGAAGGTGTAAAGCTGAAAACCTGTTTTATCTGTTAGTTCAACAGAGTCATTACCGCCACTTGAAACGAGCGTGTAAACTTCGGAATTAGCTATAACCACGTTGCCCAATGCGGTATCGACTGATGTTACTGAAGTCATTACATTTGGAACAGGGTCAGGAGTAGGCTCTGTTTCATTAATGATATGCCATACTCCACCTAATCCATCTCCGTTAGTGTCACCAATTGCAGTGTCACCTACGAAGAAATACAAAGGCTGTTGATTGAGCGCCCATTGGCGATTGCCATCAGCTCTTTCAATGATAGAGAAATTGCCTATTGCTACTTCCTCTTCATTTGCCAGTAAGGCGGGCCAGTTAGCTAAGCAACTTGCATCACAATTAGAAACTCCAGCAGTATCGTTATCGAAGGTATAAAGAGTGAACTGATCTTTATCTTCTGTGTTAACTGCAAGTTCTCCATCTTGGTTAGGAGCTAGAGTGTTTACTCGGCCTGTAGAACTCAAAATTCGGCTGCCTTCTGTACCTCTGTAGTTTGCAGGTTCAGTTGTAGCTAGATGCCAAACATCATTAACATTATCACCGTTAGTATCACCAGCTTGCGTGTCACCTACGAATAAATATAAAGCTTTGCCTTTGTATGCCCATTGATTTTGACCATTTTCTAAAGAGAGGATGGACAACATACCGTTTGCCTTTGCTCCATTATCAGCTAAAACTGGCGGCCAAGCATTAATGCAGCCTCCGTCGTTTAAGTCATAGCAGGCAGAATCATCTAGCGGGTCAGCATCAAAGGTGTAAAGAGAAAATCCGTCGTTACTTAAGCGAGTTGACTCCAATGTTCCACTGTTTGAAGTAACCGATCTAACTACGCCATTAGCTACATAAGTTTGTAAATCGTTGATACTAGTTGTTGTTACAGGTGTTGGACGGGCCAAGTGCCAAATTCCGTCAAGACCATCACCTAGAGTATCGCCCTGTGAAGTATCACCGCTAAAGTTATATAATGGCGCACTTTCGTAAGCCCACTGCATAGTACCGTCATCTCTTGTGATTAAAGAGAATTTGCCACTAGCAACTGCACCACTATCAGCAAGTAATGGTGGCCATAATCCTGCGCAAGAATTAGCGTCTGAAGTAGTACCAGGATCGTCGCCCGAAACGCCATTGCAGCTTGACTGACCAAGGTTATCGTTTGCGAAGGTGTAAAGGGATAGTCCAGAAGCAGCAATTAAGACGGAACCTTCATCATTTAAGGTCACAGTATTAGGGATTAGTTGCTGAATTGGAAATTCGATAGTGGCTGTAGGTGTTTCAACAGGATCATCATAAGGTTCTTCAGCTATGTCATTGTCACTTGATGAGCTTGAGCCACCACAACCAACTAGTAAAAAGCCAGTAACACATAGGGAAACTAGCATAGAAAGCTTATTCATTTTCATTGTTATTGCTCCGTAAATTGGGTCTTCAATAGCATTTACGCCAAGCAAATAATGAAAGTTGCAGCTAAATTAAAAAAATTTAAAAAATCGCAATGATAGGGAGAAATTGGAGCGATTTGTTAATGGTAGAAGAGAAAGAACAAGCCTCTTTTTCAGAGGCTTATAAATATCTATGGCTGACTAATCAACCCAGCGATACATAGCGCGAACATTACCTTCAAACCAGTCTTCATAGTTGGCAAAATGGTGATACTGAGGTAGATCGATTGAAGCTGCTGCCTCGTTTTCTGTAAGTCCTTGGCGTTTAGCTTTTCTTGCTACATTCATCACAGCCTCAAAATATTCTACCTGCTTATCTATTGAAGCTGTTGTTCCTGGTTTACCGTGACAAAAGGTAACAACTTCTACATCTAACTTTGCAGCATTTCTTTGCATCTTCATCATTTCATCTATATCTATGCCTGGTAGATCTGTCCAACCAACCACATTGTTATTGGCAAAGTCACATACGTAAGCCATCTTTAATTCGCGAACGACAGGAACCAAAATGCTCGATGTATGTGCATCCCCTATATATTTCAAATCGACAGTTCTATTGCCAAATTTAAATGTTTTGCCTTGGTCATTAACTGTCTCTGTAGGTAAGTCAACGAAAGGAACTTGCCAGTATTGAAAGTATTCTTTTACATTTTCATGGGCAATAATTGGTACGTTTTTACCAAAATAGTGGCGAAGTACTCTAGCTCCAGAGATGTGATCTGTGTGTAAGTGAGAATAGATGATAGCTAATAAGGGTTGCTCTGGGGCGTACTGTTTTATAAGTTTTGCATACTCTATTGCAGCACTATCGGACAAGGGATCAAAAGCAACTACTCCATCAGAGGTAACAATAAAGTTGGTGAAATAAGACTCTTCATCATTATAAAACTCGATAGTGTACGCTCCATCACCAGTTTTAATAACTTGTTTGAATTTCATTGGGTTGTATGCAACGCCACGATCTTGAAATTTTGGCAGTTCGTGAGCCCAAGATACAAACGAAGATAAAGCAAGCATCATGATGACTAGTGTTTTCATAATCATACTCCAATAAATAGTGTGATTGATTATTGAGTAACTTATTGAGTATTACTCGATAATTTTTCCTTTTAAGAAATAGGTGTTTTCACCAGCGATGCTGCTGCCGAATACTTCTTTCGTATTGCGATTTAACAAAACAGTGGCGTAGTAACCTTCTTCGTACCATGCAAAAAAGTATTCATGCTCAGATACCTTTTGTACTTGATACTGATATCGTCCCCACCATCTGTCTGGATTTGAACCAGAAACAAAACGGTAGCTTAATTCTTCATCGTTCAAAAACTTTACGTTATACACCTGACCATTTGAAAACTCATAAGTTATAGATGTTCTAGCTAGATCGTCTGACAGCTTAGTTTCGATTTTTGCCCATAGGTTGAAAGATAGCAATAAAACTAAAACTGCAAAAAAACTCGATTTCATACAAGGTTACCTTTTTATTTGTATATGCAACTGCATTTATCATTACATGCAATTGCATGTAAGTCAATATTATTATTTATGGATAACGGCTATTTGCTGGGAGAACAAGAACTAGAGGGTTATTGACAAATTTACAACTTCATCTCTACCCAACTGCAACTCTATTGTTGCATTCGTTTTAATCTGAGCCTCTAAAAATGCGGGTATCGGAGTTTTTGCTGTAAATCAAAGGTATTAGTGAAATCCTCGACTATGCTAATTGCATGAGTTTTGAACATATCATATGCCAAAAAAAGGTGGCATTTGAGTTTTGAATTCTCTAAGGTAACTGAGTTAATACTCTAAATATAAATACAATAAATTTGGTGTTTTATGCAAATACCTAGGTATTAATCAGCAGAATAAGAATAATTATTGGAAGGAGCTTATGAATATATCCTCATTATTACTTGAGGCTGGCACACTGATGCTAGTAGGTATGGTAGTTGTGTTCGCATTCCTAACTATGCTAATCGGAGCAATCCACTTACTCACTAAATTTGCTCAAGCATTTCCTGATAAGGTGACTCAGGCGCCAAAGCCAATATCACCGCAAGCAGTAAATTCCAACCAAACATCGCCACAAGTTGTTGCAGCTATTTCTGCAGCAGTAAAACAATATAAAGCGCGAAACAAATAGAGGACAGGAACATGACAAAGCCATTATTACTAACAGAACTTGTACTACGTGATGCACACCAGTCATTACTAGCAACTCGTATGCGTTTAGACGATATGCTACCAATCGCTGAAAAGCTGGATAAGGTTGGTTACTGGTCTATGGAATCTTGGGGCGGTGCAACTTTTGATTCTTGTATTCGTTATTTAGGTGAAGATCCTTGGGAGCGCATTAGGGCACTCAAAGCTGCTATGCCAAATACTAAACAACAGATGTTGTTACGCGGACAAAATTTGCTTGGTTATCGCCATTATGCTGATGACGTTGTGAAGAAATTTGTTGAGAGAGCTCACACTAACGGTGTTGATGTCTTCCGTATTTTCGATGCTATGAATGACATCAGAAATCTAGAAACGGCAGTAAAAGCAGCTGTTGATGTTGGCGCTCATGCGCAAGGCACAATTTCTTACACCGTTAGCCCTGTTCACACACTAGATATGTGGTTAGACATGGCTAAACAGCTAGAAGACATGGGTTGTCACTCTATTTGTATTAAAGATATGGCTGGTCTATTAAAGCCATATGAGTGTGAAGAGTTAATTACTGGACTTAAGAAATCAGTCGATTTACCGATTGCAATGCAATGTCATGCAACCACTGGTTTATCTACAGCAACTTACCAAAAAGCAATTGATTCTGGCATTGATATGTTAGATACCGCTATTTCTTCTATGAGTATGACCTATGGCCATAGTGCGACAGAAACTATGGTATCAATTGTAGAAGGTACTGAAAGAGATACTGGTTTAAATCTAGAGCTATTAGCAGAGATTGCAGCTTACTTCAGAGAAGTTCGTAAGAAGTACGCAAAATTTGAAGGCAGCTTAAAAGGTGTTGATTCGCGTATTTTATTAGCACAAGTCCCTGGTGGCATGTTAACTAACATGGAAAACCAACTGCGTGAACAAGGGGCTGAAGATAAGCTAGATGACGTATTACAAGAAATTCCAAGAGTTCGTGAAGACCTTGGTTATATTCCACTAGTAACTCCAACTTCGCAGATCGTTGGCACTCAAGCTGTTTTAAATGTTTTAACAGGTGAGCGCTATAAGTCGATCACTAAAGAAACGGCAGGAGTTCTAAAAGGTGAATATGGTGCGACAGCCGCTCCAGTGAACAAAGAGCTTCAAGAAAGAGTATTAGATGGCGGTGAAGCTATCACTTGTCGACCTGCTGATGTATTAGAAGATGAACTGGATAAGTTATCTGATGAATTGGATCAATTGGCAGCGGAAAAGTCATTGTCGTTAGCGAATGACAAAATTGATGATGTATTGACGTATGCGTTATTTCCACAAATTGGTCTTAAGTTTATCGAAAATAGAGATAATCCAGATGCATTTGAACCTGTACCTACAGGTGAGATTGAAACAACTGCTCCTTTACAACAAGCTCCCGCTCCAGCTGATGGTGAGCCAGAGGCTTATAGTGTATCGGTTGATGGCAAAGTATATGAAGTTGTTGTTGCTCCATCTGGCGAACTAACGTCAGTGGTACAAAAAGGTCCGCAAGAAGAAGCTGCACCACAACATACTCAAGTAACTAGTGGCGAAGCTCTTAATGCTCCTCTAGCAGGAAATATATTTAAAGTGCTTGTGGCTCCGGGCTCTCAAGTAGCTGAAGGCGACGTTGTGATCATTATGGAAGCGATGAAGATGGAAACAGAAGTGCGAGCTGCATCTTCTGGTACGGTTGCGTCAGTTAGTGTTAATGAAGGTGACGCAGTGTCGACAGGCGATGTGTTATTAACCTTGGGGTAATATATGGAAGGTTTAATGACACTTTGGCAGTCAACTGCCTTGGCCAACTTTGAGTTTGGTCAAATTGTAATGATGCTGGTGGGAATGGGCTTACTATTCCTTGCCATTTCTAAAGGCTTTGAGCCGTTATTATTGCTACCTATTGGTTTTGGTGCAATTTTGGCGAATATTCCAATGGCTGGTTTTAACGAACCAGGTGGTCTTCTCTATTATGTTTATTACATAGGGATAGATAGTGGCGTGTTCCCGCTCCTTATCTTTATGGGAGTTGGAGCTATGACAGACTTTGGTGCGTTAATCGCAAACCCGAGAATGTTATTGTTAGGTGCAGCAGCTCAATTTGGTATTTTTGCCACATTATTTGGCGCGATCTTGCTTAATTTTATTCCTGGCTTTGATTTTAGCTTACAAGATGCATCCGCTATCGCGATTATCGGTGGTGCTGATGGTCCTACCGCTATTTTCTTAGCATCTAAGTTATCACCAGATCTATTAGGTGCGATAGCCGTTGCAGCATACTCATACATGGCTCTGGTTCCAATTATTCAGCCGCCTATTATGAAAGCGTTGACTACACCTGAAGAGCGTCAAATTAAGATGGAACAGTTAAGAACTGTGAGTAAGAAAGAAAAGATCTTATTCCCGTTAGCTGTACTCATCTTAGCGGCAATGTTCTTACCAGCCGCAGCTCCACTAGTTGGCATGTTCTGCCTAGGTAATTTGATGAAAGAAGCTGGCGTAGTAGATCGTTTAAGTAAGACAGCACAAAATGAATTAATTAATATTGTGACTATCTTCTTAGGCTTGGCTGTCGGTTCTAAGTTAAATGCGGAAGCTTTTTTAACCGTGAATACTCTAGGTATTCTAGCGTTAGGTGCGGTTGCATTCAGCATTGGTACGGCTGCCGGTGTGTTAATGGCGAAAGTGATGGCTAAATTTAGCAAGTCACCAATTAATCCGCTATTAGGTGCTGCTGGAGTATCTGCTGTTCCAATGGCTGCGCGAGTAGTTAATAAAGTAGGCTTAGAAGCGAACCCGCATAACTTCTTACTAATGCATGCTATGGGACCAAATGTAGCTGGTGTTTTAGGATCTGCTGTAGCTGCGGGTATTCTATTAGCACTTGTAGGTGGATAAAGAATGCAAAGAGGCTTGCTATAGCAATGCCTCTTTTCTTTTGCTAATCAAGAGTTAAATAATTAAGTTGACGTTTATTGACGAATGTTTGATCTAAAATGAGTAAAATAAAGTGAATTAAATCACTTTGCAGATTGTTGAATTTGTGCGCGTTTGTTATACTTATATCCCGTCCTGATACACATCCAAAAATAATTGTCTTATCGCTGAATTTATTGTTCGAGCGATGTTTTTGTTTTTCTGAGGTGTAGGTTTCGCAATCTAATTTTTTAAGGTTTGTATGACTACTCGATATATTTTCGTAACTGGCGGCGTTGTTTCTTCTTTAGGTAAAGGGATCGCAGCTGCTTCCCTTGCTGCTATCTTAGAAGCTAGGGGGCTTAAAGTAACCATTCTTAAGCTTGACCCTTATATTAACGTTGACCCTGGTACTATGAGTCCAATTCAGCATGGTGAGGTATTTGTTACCGAGGACGGCGCTGAAACAGACTTAGATTTAGGTCACTATGAGCGATTTATTCGCACCAAGATGACTAAAAAGAACAACTTTACTCAAGGTCGTGTATACCAAGATGTATTAGCGAAAGAGCGCCGTGGTGATTACCTTGGTGCAACTATTCAGGTTATTCCTCACATTACTAACGACATTAAGAGTCGTGTAGTTGCTGGTGCAGAGGGAATGGATGTTGCTATTGTTGAAGTTGGTGGCACAGTTGGTGATATCGAGTCACAACCATTCTTAGAAGCATTACGTCAATTAGGCACTGAAGTAGGCCGTGAAAATGCGATGTACATGCACTTAACTTTAGTACCTTACCTAGGTGCTTCAGGTGAAATTAAAACTAAGCCGACACAGCACTCTGTAAAAGAACTTCGTTCTATCGGTATTCAACCTGATATTTTGGTGTGTCGTTCAGACCGTGCTATTCCTGCAAATGAAAAAGCTAAAATCGCGCTATTTACTAATGTAGAAGAAAAAGCGGTTATCAGTCTTAAAGATGTAAGCTCTATTTATCAAATTCCAGCGTTACTTAAGTCTCAAGGTTTAGACGAAATTGTTTGTCGTCGTTTCCATATTGATGCTCCAGAAGCTGATCTTTCTGAATGGGAACAAGTTCTGTATGAAGAATCTAACCCTACAGATGAAGTTACAATTGGTATGGTTGGTAAGTACGTAGAACTTCCGGATGCTTACAAGTCTGTTAACGAAGCATTAAAACATGCAGGATTGAAAAAGCGTCTGACGGTAAATATTCAGTATGTAGATGCACAAGACGTAGAAATTAAAGGCGAAGCGGTTCTTTCTGAATTAGATGCTATCTTAGTCCCTGGTGGCTTTGGTGAGCGTGGTACAGAAGGTAAGATGATCGCTGCCAAGTATGCTCGCGAAAACAATGTTCCGTACTTGGGAATTTGTTTAGGGATGCAAGTTGCCCTTATCGAGTATGCAAGAAATGTTGCTGGCTTAGCTGGCGCACATTCAACAGAATTTGACCCTGAAACGCCTCACCCAGTTGTTGGACTAATCACAGAATGGTTAGATGCAGAGGGTCAAGTAGAGTTAAGAAATGAAAGCTCTGACCTAGGTGGCACTATGCGTTTAGGTGCGCAGAAGTGTTACTTAAAACCAGGTTCGAAAGCTCGTGAAGTATATGGTGATGAGTGGATTGTAGAACGTCATCGCCATCGTTATGAAGTAAATAACAATTATATTGAGCAGCTTGAGAAAACAGGTTTAGTCTTCGGCGGTTTGTCTGAAGATAAAAAACTAGTGGAAATGATAGAGATACCAAGCCACCCATGGTTTGTAGCTGGTCAATTCCACCCTGAATTTACCTCTACGCCGAGAGATGGACACCCGTTATTCGAAGGGTTCGTCGGTGCAGCTGGTGACTTCGCCAAACAAAAATAAAAATAATCAAAACGCAGCATAACGCTGCGTTTTGTCTTTAATACAAATAGTTAAGGGATCAAATATGTCTCAAATCGTGAAAGTTATTGGTCGTGAAGTGATGGATTCTCGTGGTAATCCAACAGTAGAAGCGGAAGTTTATCTAGAATCAGGTGCGTTTGGCCGTGCTTGTGCACCATCAGGTGCATCTACTGGTTCTCGTGAAGCACTAGAATTGCGCGACGGTGACAAAACTCGTTACTTAGGTAAAGGTGTTTTAACAGCAGTTAGTAACATCAATGAAAAAATTGCACCAGCACTACTTGGTAAAGATGCACAATTACAGGTTGCTATTGATCAAACAATGTTGGATTTAGATGGTACAGACAACAAATCTGTTCTTGGCGCAAATGCGATCCTTGCTGTTTCATTAGCAAATGCAAAAGCGGCAGCACTAGAAAACGGTATTGCTTTATTTGAACACATTGCAGACTTAAACGGCACTTCAGGTGAATATTCAATGCCTGTACCTATGATGAATATCTTAAACGGTGGCGAGCACGCAGATAACAACGTTGATATTCAAGAATTTATGGTACAACCGGTATCAGCTCCAAATTTCAAAGAAGCATTACGTATGGGCGCTGAAATCTTTCATGAGCTGAAAAAAGTATTAAACGAAAAAGGGTTAAATACTGCAGTTGGTGACGAAGGTGGTTTCGCTCCAAACTTAGCTTCGAACGAAGAAGCATTAACTGTTATTGAAACAGCTGTTACACGTGCAGGTTACAAGATGAACGAAGATGTAACTTTAGCACTAGATTGTGCTGCTTCTGAATTCTACGCTGATGGTGTGTACGACCTTAAAGGCGAAGGTAAGCAATTTGATTCTGCTGGCTTCTGCGATTATCTAGCGGACTTATCTAATAAATATCCAATTGCTTCAATTGAAGATGGTTTAGATGAATCTGATTGGGATGGTTGGAAACTATTAACTGACAAGATTGGTGACAAAGTACAGTTAGTAGGTGACGATTTATTCGTTACTAACACTAAGATCCTAAGAGAAGGTATTGAGAAAGGTGTAGGTAACTCTATCCTTATCAAGTTCAACCAAATTGGTTCACTAACTGAAACTTTAGAAGCAATTCGCATGGCAAAAGATGCTGGCTACACAGTTGTTATTTCACACCGCAGTGGTGAAACAGAAGACAATACAATTGCTGATTTAGCAGTAGGTACAGCAGCAGGTCAAATTAAGACAGGTTCATTATGTCGTTCAGATCGTGTTGCTAAGTACAACCAATTATTGCGTATCGAAGAGCAACTTGGTGAAGTTGCTTACAATGGTCGCAGTGAGATCCGCGGTAAAGCGTAATACCACATAAAGGGGAGTATTTGTTTACTCCCCTTTTTTTATCTACACTGGCAACATGAGTGACAATCAAGAACAAGCGTTCATTTGGCAGCAAAGAACAAACCAGCAATTGTTTGCTGAGCTTTGCAATGCGCTTTATGAAAGAGAGCTAGCCCGTTTGTCCAGTGATGAAAAAATAGATTTAACCCTACTTAGAAAGCGAATATCTTCTCTACCTTATTACATAAAGCGTGCAGCTGAACATATCTGTGATCTTTACACTCCATTAGATCTTGATAGTCAAAATGGTTCTTGGATTTGTAATCAATCCAATAAGCCTTTTACAAGTAAAGTTGATGTGGTTAAAACTCAAGGGTTTTATCAACGTCATAGCAAGATGGCACTTGTTGTTCCTATTGCAATCATTCATTCTGGAATTGAACAAGTTGTGTTAGACAGCATTGATGAGATTGATACTTTCAATGAAAGGATCCACTGTAATGAACATGGTTGGTTTAGTTTTTCAGGTTTACAGTCTGAGCAGTCAAAAGTTGTTAGTAAAACTTTGTTAAAGCCTAGTAAGGCTGTTATGTCAGCAGCTTGCTGTGGTCATCAATGGTTAAATACAAGACGTGCATCACCGAGATTATTGTCATTACGAGAAATGCTTTTAGCCACTAGAATTAACTGGCGTCAACTCTCTAAACTAATCCCACTAAAAAAATAGCTCAGCTTTCTTTTATAAGCGCTATACCTATAGCATAATGAACCGAATTCTTAATAAATGGATAGCCTGTGCGACCCGTTAATTTACTATTACTGATTGTATTTCTTTTATTGCAGTACCGTTTGTGGTTTGGTCACAATGGTTTGCAGTTTTATAATCAATACAGACAAGAAGTAAATGAGCTTAAAAAAGGCAACGATGAGTTGAACAAACGCAATGAGTTATTGTCTGCTGATGTAAACGATCTAAAAGTTGGTCTTGAAGGGATTGAAGAACGAGCTCGAAACGAATTAGGCATGATCCGAGAAAATGAAACCTTTTTTCGTTTAGTCCCAAAGAAAAAAGAACGAGAGTAATGAGTCAATTTCCCCCATTAGCTATTGTCATTCCAGCTGCTGGTGTTGGCAGTAGAATGCAAGCAGACAAAGCAAAACAATATTTATCCATCAACAATAAAACGGTTTTAGAGCATACAATTGAGAAATTTCTTAATCTTGATTTTGTTAATGCTATCTATGTTGTTGTTTCAGAAACTGACGAGTATTTTGATAATTTAGTAATTTCAACAGCTGGCAAAATTCGCAAGGTAGTTGGTGGCAAGGAAAGAGCCGATTCAGTTCTTAACGGCATTTCCCTAGCTATTGAAGATAACTGCTGTTGGATCATGGTGCATGATGCTGCACGACCTTGTGTTACTGAAAAGGACATTCGTAACTTGTATCAAACCTGCTTAGAACAAAATACAGCGGCCATTCTTGCAACACCTGTACGAGATACAATGAAAAGAAGTGGTTCTGGCTCTGCTTTGATTGCTGAAACCGTCGATAGAACTGCAATGTGGCATGCTTTGACACCACAATGTGCTAATGCGAAAGAGTTACAAGCAGCTTTACTCAAGCAGGTAGAAACGCAAACAGGTAATGTAGGTAACTTGATTACTGACGAAGCATCGGCATTAGAGTTAGCAGGCTCGCCAGTTGCACTGGTTCAAGGCAGCGTAAAAAATATTAAGATCACCATGCCGGAAGATTTAGAACTGGCTGAATTTTACTTATCGGGAAGAAAATAATGAGAATTGGTTTTGGCTATGACGTACATAAATTTGGTGGTGCAGGACCAATCACTCTAGCTGGTGTGAAAGTGCCATATGAACAAGGCTTCATCGCGCATAGTGATGGTGACGTTGCGATTCATGCTTTGTGTGATGCAATCTTAGGTGCTCTTGCTTTAGGTGATATAGGTAAGCACTTTCCTGATACTGCTGATGAGTACGAAAATATTGATAGCCGAATTTTGCTCAGGCATGTTGTCAGTGTCGCAAGTGAGCATGGCTATAAATTGGGTAACTGTGATCTAACCATTGTTGCTCAAGCGCCGAAGATGGCTCCTCATATTGAGCGAATGAGAGCGACATTAGCTGAAGACTTAGTCGCTGAGCTTGGACAAGTTTCGGTTAAAGCTACTACGACAGAACAGCTAGGGTTTGAGGGCAGAAAAGAAGGTATTTCTGTGCATGCGGTTGTATTGATGGTGCAAAATTAAATTGAGTGAACAAGTGACTAAAGATTATCAACAGGATTGGGATTTATCGCACTGGCAAAGATTGCATGGCGATGTTCAATCTGAAGCAGACTTCAAAGTTAACCCAGAAGATTTTGTTGTTACAGAACAATTAAGCTTTCAGCCTTGTGGTGAAGGTGAACACCTATTTTTATTGATTGAAAAGCGCCAATTAAATACTCAACAAGTGTGCGAATATTTAGCTAAATTTTTCGGTAGGCGTTTGAGAGATATAGGCTATGCCGGTCTTAAAGACAAACAATCAGTGTCGAGGCAATGGTTCTCAGTACAAATGAATGTGTTGAGTACGCCGGATTTGTCTGAATTAGACACTGACGGCATTCAGCTAATAAAGTCAGTTAGACATAACAAAAAACTAAAAATAGGTGCATTAACAGCTAACCATTTTGACATTAGATTAGGTAATGTAACGAATATTGAGTGGTTGTTAGAGCGATTGGAGCTAGTGAAAACTGGAGTTCCTAATTACTTTGGTGAACAAAGATTTGGCTTTAAAGGGAACAATCTTAATTGGGCTAATCGAATGGCTGATGGAGAAGTCATTAAAAATAAAAAGATTAAGGGATTTGCATTATCAGCTAGTCGTTCTTTCCTGTTTAATCAAGTTGTTAGTAGTAGAATAAGCCACAGCCTATTTAACACTACGCAAGATGGTGATGTTTATCTTTTGTCAGGTTCAAATTCATATTTTAGTGAAGCTGTAAGTGAACAAATACTGGAACGTCTGCAGTGCCAAGATATACAAATATCTGCGCCGTTAGTAGGAGAAGGAGAACTTGTTTCTTCTGGAAAAACGAGAGAGCTTGAGCAAGGTGTGTTAGCAGAGTTTGAAAATTGGCAAACCATGCTTGCCGAACATGGTTTAAAGCAAGAGCGAAGAAGTATTCATTTATTACCCGTGAACATGACTTGGCAGCAACAACAACAAGATGTGCATGTAAGTTTCGATTTACCTACTGGGTGTTTTGCAACCTCGGTGTTAAGAGAATGTATTCAGATAAGAGAGCAAATAGAAAGCAATGAACATACTGATTAGCAATGATGATGGGGTTCATGCACCTGGTTTAGAAGCCCTTTATTTAGAGTTAAAAGAGATTGCCGAAACCATTACTGTAGTCGCTCCTGACAGGAATTTAAGTGGCGCTAGTAGTTCATTGACGCTAACTAACCCATTACGACTACAACAACACAAAAACGGTTTTTATAGCGTCAATGGTACACCAACTGATTGTGTTCATTTGGCAATAAATCAGTTGCTTGATACGCCACCTGATATTGTAGTGGCTGGAGTTAACCATGGCGCAAACTTAGGTGACGATACTTTCTATAGCGGAACCGTATCAGCAGCAGCTGAAGGACGAAATTTAGGTTTGCCAGCAGTAGCTGTGTCCTTAGTTAGTCACAAAGAAGAAAACTTACTAACAGCTGCTAAAGTCGCGCGAAAAGTTGTTGAAAACTTAAGCAAAAATCCAATACCCTTTGATCAAATATTAAATGTAAATGTCCCAGATATTTCGTTTGAAGAACTGCAAGGCTTTGAAGTAACTCGATTAGGCAGCCGTCATAAGGCTGAACTTATGGAAAAGCAACAAGATCCATGGGGTAGAGATATATACTGGTACGGTAAACTTGGCTCGGAATTGGATGCCGGTGAAGGTACAGATTTTTACGCAATTAATAATAATAAAGTTTCAGTGACTCCCTTGAAGATAGACATGACTGCTTATGACAGCATTCAAACTGTGTCTAACTGGATGGAAAAAATAAAAAGTTAATAATATGAATCAATTTGCTCGTAGCGGTCTTAAGTTAGCGCAACTTTTGCAAGGCTTAGGTATTCAAAATCAAAGAGTGTTAGATGCAATTTCGGATATTCCTAGGCATATTTTTGTTGAGCAAACGCTAGCTCATAAAGCTTACGAAAATACGGCATTGCCTATCGGTCAAGGGCAAACAATTTCACAACCTTATACCGTGGCGTTAATGACTCAAATCTTAATTGAACATGGTGTAACAACTAATGTTTTGGAAATAGGTACGGGGTCTGGTTATCAAGCATCAATTTTAGGTAAATTGTTTGATAAAGTATTTTCCGTAGAAAGGATCAGGGCATTACAATTTGTCGCTAAGAAGCGATTACAAATGCTTGATATTTATAACGTGCAGATGAAACATAGTGATGGTTGGAACGGTTGGCAGTCAAAAGCTCCATTTGATGCGATCATTGTTACAGCGGCACCTTCAGAGGTACCTGAACAGCTTAAATTGCAGTTAGCTGATGGTGGAATTCTAGTTTTGCCTGTGGGTGAACAAGAACAAGTGTTGAAGTCTATTATTCGTCAAGGTGACGAATTTATTGAGAAGTCTTGGGAAGCGGTAAAATTCGTTCCTCTAGTTCCAGGTGATACTATTTAATGAAGTTATTTCAGAATTTATATGATGCTTGTTTGCGTTGGGCAAAACACAAGTACGCGAGCACATACTTAGCGGTATTAACATTTGCCGAATCAGTATTTTTTCCGATCCCCCCTGATGTAATGCTTGCTCCTATGGTGCTAGCAAGACCTAACAAGGCGTGGTTTTTAGCAGGATTAACCAGTGTAGCATCCGTTATTGGAGGAGTTGCAGGTTATCTCTTAGGTGTGTTCTTATATGAACCTGTTGTTTTGCCTTTTGTGGAAATGATGGGATATCAAGATAAGCTACAAACAATTATTCATTACTTCAGTGAATATGGCATTTGGGTTGTTTTTTTAGCGGGCTTTACTCCAATCCCTTACAAGTTATTTACTGTGAGTGCAGGCATGTTATCTATGGCCTTTGTTCCATTCCTGATTGCATCTGCCATTGGTAGAGCAATGCGCTTCTACTTAGTAGCCGGTATTCTCTATTGGGGAGGAGAAAAAATGGAACACAAGCTTAGGCAATACATAGATGCGATTGGTTGGACAGTTGTTGTCTTAGTCTTGGTTCTTATTGTTTATAAACAGGTATTTTAAAAAATTTAGCTATGAAATGGTTGTTAAGTGTAGTCTTGATCCTTTTTCTTTCAGCATGTGCTGGAAGAAAAGCACCTGCTCCCATTTCAGATATAAGTGGTCAGAGAATTTATGATTCTGGTTCAAAAGGACAGCTGAAATCAGCTCAATACACAGTCAAAAAAGGTGAAACTTTATACGCAATTGCATGGAAAGCAGGAATAGATTTTCGCCAATTAGCCAGAATTAATAATATAAAAAAGCCATATCAGATCTTTCCGGGACAAAATTTAACTCTTCAGACCAGTTCGCTAGCTCAGAGAAATCAAAGCTCTTCTGGAAAAAATAAAGTTGAAACAAATCAGCAACCAAAAAATAACAAAAAACCTGTTGCAAATAAAAATTCAGGGGAGTACGGTAAAACTCAACAGGATCAAAAACATAAAAAACAAGTTAAAAAAGATCCTTTCCCTTCTAAGGTACGCAATTGGCGATATCCTAGTAAAGGGAACATTATCGAGAGATACTCGGCTAAAGAAAATGGCCATAGTGGTCTCGATTTTGGTGGAAAAACTGGCGACCCTATACATGCCGCAGCAGATGGCAAGGTAGTTTACGCTGGTAGTGCGCTTAGAGGTTATGGAAACCTCATTATTGTGAAACACAATAATGACTATTTGAGTGCTTATGCTCACAACCAATCCTTGAAGGTAAAAGAGCAAGATTGGGTAAAAGCAGGTCAAGTGATTGCAACTATGGGCCAAACGGGTACTGATAAAGTGAAATTACACTTTGAGATTCGACACCGTGGACGTTCAGTGAATCCGGCTAAATACCTGCCTAGGAGATAAGGACTCGTCGTTATAACTGACCTAGATTACAAGAAGTAGATAGGTCTCTAGGAGGCGTACAATGAGTCAAGACGTTGTAATAGAAGTTGAACTAGATTCAGATGTTGAGATGGAAATCGACGAGATAGTAGCTGATGCCGAAGCTATTAAAGCTCAACAATCTAGCGATGACAAAGACGAAGAAGTTTTTGCAAAGGCAGACCAACCAAAAAATCTCGATGCAACTCAGATTTATTTGAGTGAAATCGGATTCTCTCCACTATTAACTGCAGAAGAAGAAGTATTTTTCTCTCGTAAAGCGTTGAAAGGCTGTGAAGCCTCTCGAAAAAGAATGATCGAAAGTAATTTGCGCTTAGTTGTTAAGATAGCTCGACGCTATAACAACAGAGGGTTAGCTTTGCTGGATTTAATCGAAGAGGGAAACCTTGGCCTAATCAGAGCGGTTGAAAAATTTGATCCTGAAAGAGGATTTCGTTTTTCAACTTATGCAACGTGGTGGATCAGACAGACCATTGAGCGCGCCATTATGAATCAAACTCGAACGATTCGATTACCGATTCATGTGGTTAAAGAATTAAATGTGTATTTGAGAACGGCTAGAGAGCTAGCACAAAAGTTAGATCACGAACCGACCGCAGAAGAAATAGCAGCTAAACTAGATAAACCCGTTGAAGATGTTTCTAAAATGCTGCGTTTAAATGAAAAAATCAGCTCAGTTGATACTCCAATAGGCGGAGATTCAGATAAAGTTTTATTAGATATAATAGCTGACGATCTTGGCAAAGGTCCTGAAACTAAGATCACCGATCAAGATATTAATCAAAATATTGTTCATTGGCTTGAACAACTAAATCCTAAACAAAGAGAAGTCTTAGCTCGTAGATTTGGTTTGTTAGGCTATGAGCCTTCAACTTTAGAAAATGTTGGAGCTGAAATAGGCTTAACTCGAGAAAGAGTTCGTCAAATTCAGGTTGAAGCATTACGTAGGTTGAGAGATATGGCGTTACAGGAAGGCTTAAACATGGAATCTCTGTTTAAGGTTGAAATGCTTTAGCCAGAAACGTTTATTTATTAACTTGAAAAAACCGTCATCTGACGGTTTTTTTGTTTTTGAACTATGTGTTGTTAGTTCACTCATATAAAGTAATATATTAGGGCTGTTTGCATTTCAATATACGGAAGGCAAACAATCCTTAGTAAATAGTTATTTTTATTGGTTAATACATTATGGAACAAGAGCAAGTAAACGAACAAAAACAACCACCATTTTTGATATACGCTGTCGTAATTATTGCTATTTTGGCTGCTGTTGTCTGGTTAGTTTTAATACCTGAACAAAAGGAAACGGAACAACCAAAACCGATAACTCCAGTGGTAGAAGCACAACCTAGGGTAGAGATACTGCCTGAAATTGAACCACAAGTTACTGATGATGACTTTTCGTCTGAAGATAGCACTAATGCAAACACTAGAAACGACGCGTACATTATGGATGACACTGTGACTCAAGTTACGGTAACCAAGCCAGTATTAGATGATGCTTGGCTAATGACTAAGCTAGTAGAGTTAGTGCCAAATACAGTGCTTGTAGATTTAATAGTGTCTCAAGATCTTATTAGTAATTTTGTTGTGTTTGTAGATAACGCTTCGAGAGGAGAGTTAGTTACACAATTTAGTCCACTAGTCGCTCCTCAAGAAAAATTTTCAGCTCAGCAAGTTGAAGGTGACTTGTTGACTTATCAACTAGATACATCAAATTTTCAACGTTATGACGTTTACGCATCGTTACTCTCTACATTGCCATTAGAACAAAGTCTTGAAATATATAAAGAATTAACGCCAGCAATTGATGAAGCTCATATGGAATTAGGCTATGAAGCGGGTACTTTCAACCGTAAGCTTAAAAGAGCACTTGAATTTTTAATTGATGCGCCTGTTTTAACTGCAGACTCTAAGTTAGTTGCACCTTCAGCTATGTATCAGTTTGCGGATCCTGAGTTGGAAGGTTTACTGTCTGTACAAAAGTTACTATTGAGAATGGGGCCAGAAAATCAACAAAAGGTTAGAAGCAAACTCGTTGAATTTAGAGATAAACTCTAAGCCTTAAACCTATAACGTTAAGTTGCGAGAAGGAACTCGCAACTTTAATAGAAACTTTGTTTTATTTAGATAGTTTGTCCACTAAGTCGGCTTTGACTATTTCAATTGCTTCTAAAGCAGTTTGTGGCTCTATTTCATTAGACTCTAACAAATAAATTAAATCTACAGCCAACTTTACGTGTTCAGGAGCTTGCTCTAAAGCTAAATCTTGCTCTTGCTTAGTCATCTCTCACTTCTCTCGACGTCATGAATTCCATCGCTCTTTCTATTGCTTCTTTTACGTTCATTTCCATCTCATACCTTTCGGCTGCGGGCATGTAAAAAGCCATGTCGACTTCGTGTCTTATGTATTTTGAAGGTAATTGATTAAGCACGATACAGCACAGGTCTGACAAAAACTCATAGCTGTACTTTTTATCAAAGTTATTTAGGTTAATGTAATCGACTACAAGTTTTTCGTAGTAATTATGAATGTCATCATTTAACTGCATGTTATATCCTTAAATTTAACCAGCTAAATTAAACAATAGCAGGTCAATCAAGTTTGGCGAAGCTTTAAACGTGTCTAATTATTGCAATAGGTTTGAATTGCTGCATGTATAAGTTGTATATGAACCTGCGTTAAAGCTGATATATCTCTTTGATAGCCACCACCAATAACAGCAGCTATTGGAATATCCGCTTGCTTAGCAGCAGAAAAAACTAATTGATCACGGCGAAGGACACCTTGAGTGGAAATATTGAATAAACCTAAATCGTCGTGTTCATGGATATCAACACCTGCATCATAAAATATAAAATCAGGCTTGAAAGAGGCAATGATGGCATTTAGCGTTTGCTCTGTGATCGCGAGGTATTCTTCGTCCTCGATTGCTTTTTCTAAACCTACATCCCAATCACTATTTTGCTTTCTAGCAGGGAAGTTTTTTTCACAATGAATTGAGCAAGTAAATATATTGTTATTTGCTTGTGAACAAGTTGCAGTTCCATCACCTTGGTGAACATCACAGTCAAAAATGAGTACTCGGCTTGCTTGACCTTGCTCCAACAGTTGTTCTGCAGAAATAACCAAGTCATTAAAAACACAAAAACCTGAGCCAAAGTCAGGGTGTGCATGATGGTATCCACCTGTCAGATTGATCGCTATGCCTTCTTCAATTGCGGTCTGCGCAGCAAGTAATGTACCTGCTATTGCTGTACGAGTACGTTTTACAAACTGTTCTGACCAAGGAAAGCCTATTCGTTTCATCTGCTTTTCAGCTATTTGGCCAGTAACAAAACTTTCTACATACTCAGATTGATGCACGGTTTTTAATCTTTCTACAGATACAATATCTTCAACTGTAGTGACTTCTACTTTATTTGAGTATAAACGTAGAGCTTCGTCACATAGAGATTGGTACTTAAGGATCGGAAACCTGTGGTTTTGAGCAAGTTTAAGTTGGCTATAAATTGGGTGAAAAACCAAGGGCAATTTCAACAAAATACTTCCTAATTTCTCTCGTCTAATTTTTGAATTTGTTCTTCAACTTTGCTTAATGCCTGTCGGCAGCGACCTAACCGTTGTTGGCAGATTAACACGTCTTGTTGGTATTGCTGTTTAAGGTTAGCACCTTGATATTGATTAAGTCTTTGCTGCTTTTCTGCGACCATATCAAGCAATCTTCTTTCGTACTCTTGAAGCTGTGATAACTCTGCATATAAAGTTTGGCTGGATTGAGTGACTTTGTTTGCGAATTGTTTTGCTTGTTGTTTTTTTGCTCTGTGTATCTGTTTATATTTTTTATCTTTTGATTGTACAGTTACTGAATTTAGCAACGACTTTAAACAAGCAAATTGCTGGGTAACTCTATCAGCGAGATATTCAACATATTCAGTTTCATTAAGCTTTGTTAGCTTACTGATATTTTCTTGTATTTCGCTGATATAGTCAGAAAGTTCATTGCTTTGTGTATGGAAAGCGCTAGATACAAAAACATCACTGCGGTTAAACCAGTTTTCATCGTCAATAGCGGAAGCTTGTAGGGCAGACTCTAACTGTTGTAATTGCTGTAATAAAGTTCTGGTATCACTGACCACTAGAATTAACTCCAAGCATCAATTGCTAACTTAACTGTCATTATTGTTACAACTAGAGTGAAAACTGGACGAATAAATTTATTACCATACTTAATTGCTGAGTGTGCGCCAGTATAAGCACCAAGCATCAAGAATATTCCCATTGCTATACCAATAATGAAATGAACTTGTCCTAAATATATAAAGGCAATTAGAGAGAATACGTTACTTGTGAAGTTCATTGCTCGAGCTAAACCAGAAGAGAGTAACAAATTAATTTTGTATAAGAATAAATTCGAAACCGTCCAAAACGCACCTGTACCCGGCCCGGCAAAACCATCATAAAAACCCAGTACCAAGCCTTGTCCTATTTGTTTGGATTTTAAGGTGCTGCACTTTTCTGGCAAATCATAAGAGTCTTGTTCTTTTACTCTATTGAACAGGGCGTATAAAGCACTAAAACCGATAAATACAGGTAAAACTTTATTCAATACTTCAGGACTAATGTAGTAAACGACAACGGTTCCGACTATAGAGCCAAGTGCTGTGGCAAAAAAGCTGAGGCGCCAAAAGACTGGATCAAACAACTTCTTTTTGTAAAAGGTATAACTAGCGGTAATTGAGCCAAATGTAGAAGCTAATTTATTAGTTCCTAAAGCGAGATGAGGTGGAAGGCCAGAAGATAATAAAGCTGGAACGGTCAAAAGGCCGCCTCCACCAGCTATAGCATCAATAAACCCTGCAATAAATGCAGCTACTATCAACAGTAAAATCGTGGTTGCCGACAGATCAATATAGTGCAGTAATTCGTTGAACAGATCCAAAAAGAACTCAATTTATAGTTTAGTGCTTGTCATTCGGTGGGTATTATAGCGGTGAATAGAATTAATACGAGTAGCAAATTGGCTCAAATAACAGAATCCGGCTTTTTATTAACTAGGCGACAGTATGACAGGAGCGGTGCGTGCTGTTTTGAGCTGTGGGTTAAAAATAATTCTGGAGTAAAACAGATACTAATCGAAGGAGAGCGTCCGGTATGTTTTGCTCGTTCCGACGATGCCGCTATTCTTGCTGAGTTATTTGCCATAAACAAAATTGCAGTGCAGTTTTCGGAACTTCCTTTGCTGTCTTTCCAAGAAGAATCGATGAGTGCTATGTACCTCAGATCTTTGAAGGATTATCAAGCTATTAAAAAGTTAGCTGAGGTACAACGAATAGAACTCTTTGAACATGATATAAAGCCAGTCGATCGATTTTTAATGGAACGCTTTATTCAAGGAGGAATTAGTTATACAGGTAAAGAGGCATTTGGCAGCTTTCAGAGATTAGTTCAAGGGAAAGTAAAAAGCGCTGATTACTCGGTAGGTTTGAGTCATTTATCAATAGATATAGAGTGTGATGAAAAAGGCAGACTTTATTCTATTGGATTCTACAGCTGTGAGAGTGATGGTAAAGATGAGTTTTCTTTAGTTTTATACAATCTTGAGTGGGTGGTTAATAACCCAAATAAGGCTGAATCTTACATTGAATGGTGCGCTTCTGAACAAGAGTTGTTACTTAAGTTTTGTCGAGTTATCAATGACAGAAATCCCGACTTGTTAATAGGTTGGAATTTTATTCGTTTTGATATTCGGGTTTTAGTAGAAGCTGCAAATAGGCTGAATATAGAGTTAAACATAGGTAGAGATGGTTCCAATATACGCTTTTCTGATGGAGTAAGAGATGGTGAGCAGAGGTATCCAGATAAAGTTTATATTGCAGGTAGAACAGCACTTGATGGTATTGAGGTAATGAAGAATGCTACCTATCACTTTGCTAGTTTTTCATTAAACAACATTGCCACTGAAATACTAGGCGAAACTAAACTCATCAATGAAAATACTACTGACAATAAGTTAGCAGAAATAAAGCACCAGTATAAGCATAAGCCTCTAGAGCTTGCAGAGTACAATTTGCAAGACTGTAAATTAGTTACTCGTATCTTTAATAAAGAGAAACTATTTGATTATTTGATCACTAGAACTAAATTGACGGGGCTCGAATTAGATAGGGTTGGAGGCTCAGTTGCGGCTTTTACAAACCTATACTTACCACAAGTACATCGTAAGGGCTGGATCGCACCTAATTTAGTTGCTCCGGAAAATTATATTCATAGTCCGGGCGGTTTTGTTATGGACTCTCAGCCTGGAATTCATCAAAACGTATTGGTATTTGATTTTAAGAGCTTGTACCCAAGCATTATTCGTACTTTTAATATTGATCCTATAGGCTTGCTAGAAGCTAGACGGTTAGATGAGATAGATACAATAGAAGGCTATCGAGGTGGACGTTTTACTCGTGAACCAGGAGTGTTAGCCAATATCTTAGATAAGTTGTGGGCAGCTCGTGAGGTTGCGAAGCAAGAGAATAATAAAATCCTCTCTAATGCCATTAAGATTATAATGAATAGTTTTTATGGGGTTTTGGGCTCGTCTGGTTGTCGCTTTTACGATACTAAACTTGCAAGCTCTATCACAATGCGAGGGCATTGGATTTTAAATGAGTCGAGAGAATGGTTTGAGCGACGAGGGTTAAATGTAATATATGGTGACACAGATTCTATTTTTGTGAGCTTAGAAGCTAATGAATTTAGCCCTGAGCTAGCAGCTGATTTAGAGCTCAGTTTGAATCAATGGTGGAGAGAAAAGCTGGATAAAGACTTCGCTATAAGCTGCAAATTAGAGATTGAATTTGAAAGTCGCTTCTCTCCTTTCTTTATGCCTACTATCAGAGGGTCAAAGTCAGGTTCTAAAAAGCGATACGCTGGAATGAAAGTTGTCGGTGAAGAGAAACATCTTGTATTTAAAGGTTTAGAAAGTGTTCGCAGTGATTGGACTGAATTAGCAAAATTGTTTCAAACCGAAGTTTATACAAGAGTGTTTGAAGGAAAAGACTGCCAAGAATACATTCTCAATACCATACGACAGTTAAGAGCTGGCGACCTAGATCATCTATTAGTTTATAGGAAGAAGTTGCGGCAACCATTGGCCAATTATACCAAAACTACACCTCCACATGTTAAAGCTGCACGAAGAGATCAAACTGACAAGTTATATCGTAAGGGCACAACTATAGAATATGTGATAACTACCACGGGCCCGGTCATTCTCAATTCTGAAAATTACACCTTGGATTATCAGCACTATATTGATAAACAATTGCAGCCTATAGCCGAATCTATTTTGATAGCAGAAGGCCTTTCTGTTGATGCCTTGTTTGCGGAACAAATGTTTTTAATTTAATTTTCTTTACAGAATCGACGAATTACTATTTTCTTTTAAAATCAGTGGCTTAAATTAATTTTAAAAGATTGCTAGTACCTCTAAGGGTGACATTGTGGTTATTATTTGTCCATGTTTTGCTCAGAATGTAAATATTTAAAGAGTTACATTTGACCTTGTCGAAAAAATAAGGCTAATATACGCGGTCTTAAATAGCTACTTTCATTAGCTTTTTTTAAGTTAAATAAAAAACAATAATGTCACTTTTTAAAAGTGGTCCAGGGAGAAACTACATGTTTACACATTCAAAACTAGCTAAGTCTGTACGCTTAGCTACGGCGTTCGGTGCTGCGTCGGTTATGTTAAACGCTTCAATCGCACACGCTGAAGAAGCGGGCGAAAAAGCAGAAGAAGCAGAACGTATTACAGTTGTTGGTTCACGTATCAGAACTGACGAATTCGCAAATGACACACCAATTGACATCATCACTGTTGCTGATGGTGAAGCAAAAGGCTTCAAGAGTTTAGGTGAACTTCTAAGAACAAGTACAGCAGCATCTGGTTCAAGCCAGATTACAGCTGCAATGACTACAGGTTTCGTTACAGACGGCGGTACTGGTGCTGAAACAGTATCATTACGTGGTCTTGGTGCTAACAGAACACTTGTTCTTTTAAACGGTCGTCGTGCTGGTCCAGCTGGTACTCGTGGTGCGGTATCTTCATTTGACTTAAATAGCTTACCTCTATCTGCTATTGAGCGTGTTGAAATCTTAAAAGACGGTGCATCTGCATTATACGGTTCTGACGCTGTTGCTGGTGTTATCAACATCATCACTAAAAAAGGTGATGATAAAACAATTACTGTTGATGTAAGCCAACCGTTCGATTCAGGCGGTGAAGAGCGCAGAATTAATATTTCTTACGGTGAAGAATTTGATAAAGGTTCATTCCGTGTTACTGCTGATTACTTAAATAAAGAAAGATTAAACCGTGGTGATAGAGATTACCTAAATTGTACAGAAAGACTTCAGTTTGCTGAAGATGGTTCTCGTACTGATCCAATTGACCCTAGAACTGGTGACTACCATTGTAGTGAAGCTGGTTATGGACTTTGGTTAGCTGGTGGTGTAAGTAGTGCTTACGGTGGTAGCTTACAAGCTGCTTACGATTACGATGGTTTCTTTGCTGCAAATGGCTATGACAGCATCAATGATAATGCTGACGTAAACTTCTCCACTCCTGATGGTTGGTATCCTGTATCATATGGTAATGACTATGCGAGTGAAGGTTTATGGGATCTACAACATCCTTTCCTAGATAAAGAAACATTATCTCCAGAAACAACACTTACTTCACTTTATGTTACTGGTGACTATAACTTGACTGATGATATTTTAGTTTATGGTGAGTTCATTCATAGTAACCGTGTTACTGAAAGTGATAATTACCGTCAATTCTGGACTGCTGACGTAGGTTTCTTATCAGCTGATTCGTTTGACGGATTCTCTGGTGATGGTTTTATTTTACCAGTTGCACTAACAGATCATTTTGCTTCTGAGATCGATGTAGACTACACACGTGGTGTTATCGGAGCTACTGGTGATATAGGTTTCTGGACGTGGGATGTATCTTACCAGCACAGTCACAACACAGGTAAGTACACTCAAGAAATCATTTTCAATGATTCAATGTTAATGGCACAAAACCACGTAGCGAACGGTACAACTTGTAATGGTGAAACTACAGAGTTTAGCAACAAAACTTGTGTAGACATTCCTTGGACTGATCCTAACTTTTTAGCGGGTAACCATAACGCAGAACAAAGTGATTTCTTGTTCGGCGAAGAGACTGGTAAAACAACATATAAGCAACAAACGCTTGAAGCTTATATCACTGGTGACTTATTCACATTACCAGCTGGTGAAGTTGGCACTGCGATCGGTATCCAAATTCAACGTGACGAGATCAATGATACTCCGGGAGAGCACACTCTTAACGGTAACTCTTGGGGTCTTTCAGGTGCAGGCGTTACAGCAGGTAGACAGTTAACTAAAGCTATCTACGGTGAGTTCTTAGTTCCTGTTTTAGAAGATCTTCCAGGTGTTGAAAAGTTAGATTTAACAGCTTCTGCTCGTTGGACTGATGTTGATACTTACGGTTCTGATACTACTTATAAGTTAGGTCTAAACTGGACGATTGCTGAAGGTTTCAATATCCGTGCAAGTCGTGGTTCTTCATTCCGTTCTCCTGCGCTATTTGAATTATACTTAGCTGAGCAAACAGGCTTCGGTGGTCAGTTAACTATTGACCCATGTCTTGATTACGTTGCAGAGTTCAATGCTGGTAACATTACACAAACACGATTCAACAACTGTCAAGCTCACGTTCCAGCTGAATACACTATTGGTGGCAGCTCAGCATTACTTGTAACTAGTGGTGGTGAAGGTAGATTAGAAGCTGAAACTTCTGTAGCAGAAGGCATTGGTTTTGTATTCACGAGTCCAGAGAATACATATGCATTCTCTATCGACTATTATAAGTTTGAAATTGAAGGTGAAATCAGAAACCTAGGTGGTGATGACGTTACTTTCGGTTGTTATGATTCAAATGATTTTGCGAATGAGCCTCTATGTGCTTTATTCACACGTAGAGATGGTTCAGATAATAATGACTATGGTATCGACGTTGTTAACGGCGGTTATGTAAACATTGCTAACCAAGTAGCTCGTGGTGTTGATTACCAATTCACTTATGATGAAGACTTCGATTTTGGTTCACTTCGTTTTGTAGTTGAGCACAACATGCAGATTGAACGTGTATCTCAGTTGTTTGAAGACTCACCTTACAATAATTTCATTGGTGAAAATGGTGATCCTAAGCACACTGGTACAGTACGATTATCATATACAAACGATGACTTTAACATCACTTGGACAGCTAACTACTACGACTCTACAAATGATTACGAGTACGCAGCAAGTGAAACGAACACGACTACTCTAAACGGAGAAACAGTTACATTCGTTGATGAAACTCCTTGGACTACTTACCACACTGTATCTGCTGGCTTTGACTATGAGAGCTTTGATTTCATTGTTGGTATTGCAAACGTATTTGACAAAGAACCACCTAAAATTTCAGCTAGTGGTTTTGAGTTAGGTAACGCAGCACGCCACTCTCAATACGACTTTGTTGGCCGTAGAGCATTTGCAAATATTCGCTACAACTTCTAAGTTTAGCTAAATTTTAAGCCCTCACTTAGCTGAGGGCTTTTTTGTTTTAGCGCTACTAATTATTCAATTAGTGTTTCAATTGAGTGGCACGCTTATAGAAGTGATTGGTAGTCGGCTATATGCACTAAAGTGCAAGAGAGCTTAAAAATAAACTTCTTTAAGCCTCTAAATTGGATTGGTAATATCCTCAATCTGGGGAACGAAACGAAGCCTTATTCAATTTGAATATTGGTTTTTTTATTTAGGAGAAACAATGAAATATTCTATGGTATTTCTAATATGGATAAGTTTCTTATCTAGCACAACAATGGCATTCAATGCTTATGCAGAAACAAACAAAGGTTTGCTTGAAGCGTATGCAAAACCTTCACAATATTTAGACATAAACATTTCACCTAATGGCACTTATTTAGCATCGACTTCACGTAATGCAGAAGGCGCAATACTTTTAACAGTTTTAGATATTGCTAAACAAGAAGTAGTGTCTATAACTCGAGGTAGAGGAAAAGAGTCTGTGAGCTCTTTCTTTTGGCTTAATGATGAAAGGTTATTAATCACTACAGCAAGAGAAGTTGGTTCGTTAGAGACTCCAATTCCTACTGGTGAATTAATTGCTATGGACGCTGATGGCAAAAATAATGTGGTTTTAACAGGTTGGAGAGCTAAGAGCGGAGACAGAAGATTTTCGCAAATTATAGATGCTTTGCCTGATGACCCAGATGCAATACTGATCTATAGCGTAGATATGACAGCTAAAGAACCATATTTAGATATCTACAAGATGAAAGTAAGCAATGGTAGAAAAAGTTCTCAAGGCCGTGCTCCTCTAAGAGCGTACCGAGGCTCAGGTACTAATGTTTACACAGATCAGAACGGCAACGTTTTAGCTATGACAGGGGCAAATCCAAACAGAGATAACGTGGAAACTCTGATGGCTAGAAAAACGGTAGACGACGAATGGGAAGTTGTATTAGAAAATGGTTCATATGAGCCGTCATTTAGGCCAATAGTATTTTTAGAAGACAACAAAACTCTTGTTGGTCTAAGTACAAAAGAAACAGACACTTGGTCTCTTGCTACGTTCAATATTGAAACTAAAGAACATAAAGTTATTGCCTCTCACGACAAAGTTGACGTGTCGCCAATTCTTCATACCGAAGATGGTAAAGTTAAAGAAGTATTCGGTGCTTCTTTTGAGTATGAAACTATAGATTCTTTCTTCTTACCTGAAGTGAAAGATAAATCTCAGCAACGCGTTTTAGCAAGCCTATTAAATACGTTTAAAGGTCAATCTGTAAGCATTACATCAACAACTAGAGATAACTCTCAAATTGTTATCAGAGTAGGCAATGCAAATAATCCTAATGTTTTTTATCTATTTGATAGCAAGGCAAGGCAGCTAGTTAAATTAGCAGAAAGCCGTCCTTGGTTGAATGAAGTTAAAATTCCTGAGTCAAAGCTAATTACTTATAAAACAAGAGATGGACTTGAAATATCTGCAGTGTTGACATTACCTGTTGGTAAATCAAAAGATTTACCTTTCGTGTTACTACCTCATGGTGGTCCTCATGGCCCTTACGATACTATAAGTCGAATGGATGGCGATGCTAAGGTTTTAGCTTCACACGGTTATGCCGTTCTTCAACCGAACTTCCGTGGTTCAGGTGGCTATGGTCTTCCTTTTGAAAAAGCTGGTTTTAGAAACTGGGGTACTACAATGATCAACGATATGACAGATGGCACTATGCATTTGGTTAATCAAGGTATTGTTGATAAAAATAGAATGTGTGTGTATGGCGGATCATATGGTGGTTATGCAGCATTACAAAGTGTAATCAGAGAGCCTGATTTATACAAATGTACGATAGGTTTTGTAGGTGTTTACGACTTAGACATGATGTTTGAAGAAGGTGATATTCCTGAAAACAAGTCAGGCATCAATTACTTAAATAGAGTATTACCTACTGGTAAAGATAGAGACTTTCAATCGCCGATTAAAAATGTCGATAAAATTAAAGTTCCAGTATTTATTATTCAAGGTGAGGAAGATGTTCGAGTTCCTAAAGATCATGCATTTGCTTTAAGAGATGCGTTAAAGGCTCGAAACCATCCGTATGAATGGATGATGAAATCGGGTGAAGGCCACGGCTTCTTCAAACCTGAGAATAACGTAGAAAGATGGGAAAGAATGCTAGAGTTTTTAGATAAGTACACTAAACAGTAACTGTTTTAGAAGTGCTAAAACTCTATTAAATACATGGCCTATTACTTGATAAGTAGTAGGCCATTTTTTTTCTGTAATGCTCTGAAGTAAAAAGGAGTTACCATCAATTAGTACAAAATAGCCAACGTTTAACTGATAAATACCTAATATTTAAACAAATATCGCGACATTGAAGTAGGCTGTTTTTACAATGTAAAAACATATTAACGTGTAGGTTTTGACTCTCTATTTTTGAATAAAGGAGTTGGTTCTTGTGTGTGTTTCAATAATTACCATTGTCAACTTGTTACTTTTCTCAACACTTTCTTTGTGTGTTCTTTGATTACAATTTCGTCTTGTTTGATTTACAAAATCCCGCTAATAACTTACAAATCTTGAAGAAGTGATTTTACTCTAGCTTCGATGCTGTCTACTCCTCACGAATAAACCACATAATTTGTAGCTAATGATGAAAAATAACAGGTTAGATCAGTTTTTGGGTTGACCACGATAAATTAATGACGTTAATATCAGTACGTTCAACTGAGTAAACTAGTTGCTCATCGAAATAGTACAATGTACTAATGCCTTCCAGGCAAATAACTAAAAATTAAAATTTGAATCACAAATGATAGTGATCCAGGGAGAAATACATGTTTACAAATAACAAGCTTGCTAAGTCGGTTCGCTTGGCAATTGCGTTTGGTGCTGCTTCAACGGCATTACCTGCAGCGCAGGTAATCGCTGAAGAAGAAGGCGAAGATATTGAAAAAATTCAAGTTACAGGTTCTCGTATTAAAAGAGCTGATTTAGAGAGCTCAAGCCCTGTAACAGTTATTGATCGTCAACAATTACTCGTGACTGGTATTACTGATGTAGGTGACTTGATTCAAAGTATGCCTTCGATGTCTGGTTCACCAATTGGTACGACAACAAACAACGGTGGTTCTGGTGCCGTTCTAGTTGATATGCGTGGTTTAGGTACAGACCGTACTCTTACGTTAGTTAATGGCCGTCGTGTAGTTGACGGTGGTGACTATCAAACTATTCCAGCTGCTATGATTGACCGTGTTGAGATTCTTAAAGATGGTGCATCTGCGGTATATGGTGCTGACGCGGTAGCGGGTGTTGTAAACATTATTACTCGTAAAAACTTTGACGGTGTTGAAGTTGAAGTTCAAACAGCTGACTTCTTCGACATGGACAATGGTAAGCAAGACTCAGTTTCTTTCATTGCTGGTAAAGACTTCACTGAAGGTCACTTTGTATTCGGTGCTGAATACGTTAAGCAAGAAGCTGCATTACAGTCTGACGCTCCATGGGAATTCTTCCAAAACTCTTACTACATCTATCCAGAAGGTTGTGAAGCTAACCTAACTGCAGAGTACGATGGTACTTCAACTGGTGGTTGTTTCGCGATTGGTTCATCTCGTATCCCTGAAAGTCGCATTAACTTCAACACTCACGGCACATTAATGAATGCTGGTAATGGTTTAGAAGCGCATGACGGTCGTACATACAACTATGCTCCTATTAACTTCATTCAAACGCCATATGAAAGAACAAACATCTTTGCTGATGGTTCTTTTGACGTAAACGAAAATACACGTTTCTTCGGTGAAGTTCGTATTAACTTACGTGAGTCAAGCCAGCAGTTAGCTCCAATGCCTTACGATTCTCGTTTTGACCCTGCGCATGACGGTTTATATGATTTCGATGGTGATGGCGAGTTAGAGCAATACAGCGGTGTTCACCAAGATAACTACTACCTAACACAAGCATTAGACGCGGCAGGTTTATCAAACGAGCCAGCAACAGAAGTTCGTCGTCGTATGTTAGAATCTGCTCGTACGTTCACACAGAACATTACTCAGGTTCAAACTGCAATGGGCTTTGAAGGTACGTTAATGGACGATTACGATTGGACATTAACTTATAACCGTGGTTACCGTGCACGTACAGACATCGATAGAGGTCAGTTCGTTGGTGACAGAATCCATAACGCATTAGGTCCATCAGCTGACTTAGACGGTGACGGCACTCCAGAGTGTTACACTGACATCAATGATCCAAATACACTTATCGAAGGTTGTGTACCGTTCAACGTATTCGGTGGTGCAGGTGCAGCAACTCAAGAAATGTATGACTACGTAGAAGCTGACCTAACTGACACATACTCAACTGAACAAGAATTAGTTGACTTCAGTATCTCTGGTCTTGGCTGGGAACTACAAGGTGGTGAAATCGGTTGGGCAGCAGGTGTAGGTTACTTTGCTCAATGGTATGACTACTCTCCTGATTCAGGTAAAGCAACAAACGCAGTAACTGGTAACACTGGTGCTGGTACTAGCGGTTCACTATACAGCACAAATGCTTTCTTAGAAGTAATTGCTCCTGTATATGAAGAAGGCGACATGACTTTAGAGCTGAAAGGTGGTCTTCGTTACGATAACTACAATGTATTCGGTAGCGATACTACATGGCAACTAGGTGCAGACTTCCAAGTAATGGAAGGCATTAAGTTACGTGCTACAGCTGGTTCAGTATTCCGTACTCCTACAATTGATGACTTATACGGTGGTCAGGTTGATGACTTCCCAACGTATAGTGATCCTTGTGATATCTCAAGTGGTGGTGCATTACCAGCGGGCTGTGCTCAGTCATATGTTCAGCAAGACAACCAGTTACTAGCTAGAGTTGGTGGTAACCCAGATCTAGTACCAGAGACTGGTAACACTTATACATTAGGTGCTGTATTCTCTCCTGATATTGGTGATTCAGACTTATCAATCACATTAGACTACTGGAAAACTGAGATTGAAGACGGTATCAGTTCTCTAGGTGTTCAATACATCCTTGACGCTTGTTATGTTCAACAAGACGCAGCAGCTTGTGGCCTAGTTACTCGTAACGACGACTACTCTATCCAGCAAGTTGTTGATACTTCATTGAACGTTGCAGAGCAAGGTGCATCAGGTATCGATACTGAAATCAACTGGACTGTAGATACGCAGTTAGGTTCGTTAAATGCTTCACTAATCTGGTCTCACTTACTAGAGCGTACTAAGACTCCTGCTCCAGGCGAAGCTGAGATTGATTTAGCTGGTCGTTATACTGACCCTACAGCTGAAGATGGCGGTGCTTACGCAGAGAACAAGATGAACCTTAAACTTACTTTACAAACTGACATGGGTCTAACATTCAGTTACTTAGGTGAGTACATCAGTTCATTAGACGCAGATACATTCTGTAACTGTGGTACTGGTAACCAACCAGATGGCACATACATCCAAGCAATCGACGCAGTTATGTATCATGACTTAGTTGCTAACTATGACTTCGGTCAAGGTACTTCAGTAACAGCTGGTATTACTAATATCACTGATGAAGAACCACCATTCATCGAAGTTGGTTTCAACGCGACAACAGATCCGTCGACTTACCGCTTATTCGGTGCAGGTTACTACCTACGCTTGAAGCATCAGTTCTAAGAATTGATGAACTAATAAAAAAACGCGCCAAGGCGCGTTTTTTTTTGGTTTAAATTTAGTCAATTAAAACTAGTTGCTTACTCTAGATCTTAAATTACAGAGTTCGTTTAGCTGTAAATACCCATCCTAAATCATCTCTGCCCTGCTTGTTTTGTAATAATTTAGCAACCACAATTTCAAAGTCCTCTGCTTCGAACTTACGTTTTAGATTGTCGAAATCATTTTCGCTCAATGCCGCGTTAAGCATAGACTTCATTCTTGCTTTGTAAGCCTCAATATCAAGTTCTAGCTTAGCTAACCAATTGTCCAACTCTGCTGAGTTGTAATACTCTATTCGATCATGAATATCTAATATTTGGTTGAGGATATTAGGTAAGAAACCAGCAGTGATATTTGTGCCAAATTGCTTAATATGATGCTCGACTCGAGATTTAGCTGATAAAAAGTTGGATGCTGACTGTTGATATAGGCTCTGGTCTGCGCCTTTCATAACCGAGAATGCTGATTGAAACAAATCACGAGTTAGAGGAAAAAAGCGGCTAGAGATGGTGTCATTAATTGCGTCGAAGTTACGCTTACATTCCTGATAAATCTCACCGTTTACAGAGTGCATTAATAGCATAACCTGTGCTGTAGGAGCTGCGATTCTTAGCATCTCACTAAACGCTTCTTTACCTGCATACTCAGAGCCATATCGACTCATGATCAAGGAAAACTGTTGGTTTTCTAAAGGCAACTTTGCAGCATCAGAGATAAACCTATGTTCAACGTTAAGTCGCTCTTTTACGTTAATTAGAGCGCTTAAAGAAATATCAGTAGCGTATAACTGAGATTTACTAATATTGGGTAGTTGAATTACTTGGTTTAACAGTTCGCCATTGCCACATGCTATCTCAATAACATTTCCTTGGAGGAATTGCTTATCGAGTTGTGTAATTTCATTCTGCCAATATCTTTCAACGAGTTCTGATTTTATTGCACTGAATTTTTGATCCGATTTATTTTGGGTTTCAGTCCAGTAATTATCCCAGCTTTTCTCTGATTTCATCTCTTTAACCAAACAAAAAATTTACCTTAGTATACTTAAGTAAACAGGAGAAGATTATAGTTTTTTGGCAACCAACAAAAACATGCTTGTCGTTTCTATTGCGATCGATAATTTGCTACTATGCCAGTGACTAACTTCAGATAAAAAGAATAAATATAATGGATAATCTAGAAGCATTTAGCCAGCAAGGCAGAAAAGCGATTAGCGATAAAAATTGGCAGTATTTGGCTGAAGTGGTGAGGGAGGTTTTCGCAGAATTTCCTGAAGAGGCTGAAAGCCACTTTTTACTAGGCAAGCTGCTTAGCGCACAAAACAATATCAAAGGTTCAACTCATACATTTGAACAAGTATTAACTATCGATCCAGAGCGTTATGATGCTGCGATTGAATTGGCTCACTTATATACCATTTCACGTAGAAATAAAGATGCGCATTCTTTAGTGCAAAAATACCAAGATAAAATAGACAAGAGTCCTGTTTATCTCAGTGCAGTCGGTATGGTTTATGACAATATTGGTATGCCCGAGGAAGCTAATGAGTTTCATAACAAAGCATTTGAGTTACAACCTGATTTGGATAGTTTCAAAACCAATCTAGCTATAAGCAATTTGCACTTAGGTAAATTATCAGAAGCAAAATCTCTATATGAAGATTTGATAGAGAAGAATCCAGAACACCAACGCCATCATTATTTCTTTTCACGCTTGGGCGAAGCAACAAATGACGAACATATTAAGCAAATGTTGCAAACTGTTGAAGCAAGTGGACAGTCTGATGAGCGAAATATATATATTAATTATGCTCTTGCTAAAGAGTATGAAGACTTAAAACAATGGTCATCGGCATTTGAGCATTACAAAGTTGCAGGAGATGCAGCTACAAAAGTTTCTAACTATGATGTAAGTGAAGATATAAACATAGTTAACACTATTATTGAGCACTGTAGCCAAGAGTGGTTAAACGCACGAGCTGATACGACAAGAATAGTTAGCGGTCCTACACCTATCTTTATAGTCGGCTTACCTAGAACTGGTACAACTCTTTTGGAAAGAATTTTATCGTCACATGACTCTGTTACTAGTGTAGGGGAAACACAATTTTTACCTATGTTGATCAGAGAATTCAGTGGTATGGCAGATACGCGTCAAATTTCGCCTGAAATAATACAAGGGGCATGCAAAAACGACGTGACAGGACTGGCTCAGAGATACTTCGATGGATTAGAGTATCGAATGGATCGTTCTAAAGACTATGTAATAGAAAAGCTTCCATATAACTTTCTCTATGTAGCTTTTATAAAGAAGGCTTTCCCTAATGCAAAGATAATCTATATGGATAGAAATCCAATGGATGCTTGTTTTTCAATGTATAAGCAAGTGTTTACTTGGGCTTATAAATACTCATATGATTTGGATAACCTAGCGACCTATTATACTGCCCACAACAGATTATTAAATCACTGGCGAGCTCTACTGGGAGACGACCTTATAGAGGTAGCTTATGAAAAGTTAGTCACAGATAGTGAAAAGACGGTATCAGAGCTATTTCGTGAGTTGAAGCTAGAATTCCAACCAGAAGTTTTAGAATTCTATAAACGCAGTGATGCAAGTACTACAGCTAGCTCAGTTCAAGTTCGTAAAAAAATTCACTCTAACTCAGTCGAACAATGGCGTAACTTCGAGCAAGAGTTGCAACCGTTAAAACAAAAGTTAGAAGCGAACGGAATAATTTGTGACTGATACTAAGTATAATCAGCATATTGCTCTAATTAGACAGGCCATGGCACAACGCTATTGGCCTAGAGTAGAAGCTTTAGCCAAAGAAATTGTTAATACGCCGGCAGGAGAAGCTGATGGTAATTATTTTTTAGGTTTAGTTGCTTCGAATACTGGTAAGCAAGATATAGCAGAAAGTTTATTCAGCAAAGCCCTGCAACTCGACCCTAATCGAATAGATGCAAAAGTTGAACTGTCGGACTTTGCGTTGAATAAGCGAAACTATGACGATGCGAAAAACATTCTGATATCTATTGATATTTCGTATTTAGATGATGCTTTTTACTTATTTAAAACGGGAAAGTCTTGGCAGAGACTTAATCAATTCGATGCTGCTTTTCAATATTTTGAAAAAGCTTATAAGTTAGCCCCTAATCAGCCCGAGATTTTAGTTGAGCTAGCTAAAGTAGCAAGTACGATAGGGAAATTAGAGTTAGCTAAAGAGATTTACCAAAAATTACTTGCGAAGTTTGCGTCTAACCAACAATTTCACTATGAACTTTCTACTTTGTTTACAGCTGAAAATGACCTCCATATTCAGCAGATGAAAACTATTTCCGAGCATCCACAGAATGGCTCTGCAAACAAGGTGTTTTTGCACTCAGCAATGGGTAAAGAATTTGAAGATTTGAAAGATTGGAAAAATGCTTTTAAATATTACAAAGCATCAGCAGACGAAGCAAAGTACTTGTCTAATTATTCAGTAACCAAAGATCTTGAACTTATTAGCAGTTTAAAGGAAGTCAGTACAGAGGTTGCCGAACAAGTTTCAGCTGTGGACGGTGGAGCGAAAACACCTATTTTTATAACTGGTTTGCCAAGATCAGGTACGACATTGTTGGATAAAATACTATCTGGCCATAGTGATGTAACTAGTGCAGATGAGAGTTTTTTCTATCCTGTAGCTATGCAAAATACTTGCGGTTTAAGAGCAGAGTCTATTCCATCTAGTGATGCGGTAAGAGCCGCAGCTAAAGTAGATAAGTCTGATATCGCCAAGCGTTATATGGCATTGATTAACCATAGACTTGGTTCAGAAAATTATTTTATTGAAAAACTGCCAGAGAATTTCTTATATCTGAGCTTTATCGCAGCTTCTTTCCCATCTGCAAAACTGATTTTTGTCGAAAGACATCCTGTTGATCTATGTTTAGCTCTATACAAACAACCGTATTTTAGATACGCATACAACCTAAATGATTTGGCGCAATTCTATATAGCAGCGATGGAGTTAATTGAAGTTTATAAGAGCTTGCTGGGAGACCGTCTAATGATCGTCAAATATGAAGACTTAGTTCAACAACCAGAACAAACAATAGTTAAATTATTTGAAAGCATGGAAATAGACTTTGAACCTGATTGTATGGAGTTTCATAAACGTACTTCTTCATCTAGTAGTGCGAGTAAAAGTCAGGTCAGACAACCAATTCATACTCGTTCGGTAGATAAATGGCGCAAATTTGAAAGTGAATTAAAACCTATCACGGATATGTTTGATAAACATAAGGTTAGGTATTGATTGGAATTTGATTCGATTGGATTGGATAAGTCGCAGCAGTACCATAACTTCTGCGACATTTCTAATCGCAACCTTGCTATTCATCAGGATTGCGAATTGCTTGATTCTTTTTGAAAAAACGATTCGAACGGAATTGTAAGTTCTCAATCAACTTTTTATCTTCTTCTGTTGAAACTCTCACTTCATGCTCTAATTTACTTCTTTCAAATGGTATGACCTGAATAAAAGGCATGCCCATACGCAGCTGATGATCGGCTTCATAATTCTTAAAAAATGTATTCACATGCATATGATGATAAGTGTCGCTTTCAATAACGCCTGGAATAATAGTGAATCTATCTTCCATATGGAAAAACGGTGCTACTATCATCGTTGACCAACCCTTAGGGGTTTTAATTTTCCATGGGTTTGTGAATTTTACCGCGTCTTTATAGTAATCTTCCGACTGTGGCATCTTATCAAAGTGGATGTGCCTACCGTGCAGGCTAGCGCTTGAACTTTCATTAGAGCCAAAAGCAAATATACTGTCTTTTCTAACTTGAACGACATAGTCCGACCATAAAGGAACTATGTAACCTTGAGACATGAAAGACAATACACCTGGGCACCTTTTTACGGTTGCGTTAACATTTGACAATATCATCGAACTACTGATCCCAAATGGAAACTTGCGGCTTGGTTGAACGTCATGAGAGCCTTTCATACGCTTAAACCAATCTGGGTAGAAGTGGCTTGCTGCCTTCGGCGCATAAGGCATAAGTTCTTCATGATCGGTGAAAAACTCAATTTTACTTTTTTTAAACTTTCCAAACATTATGCTTTTTATCCATAAGCTTATTTTTATGGCGGTAAACTACCAATGAAAGTAGGTGCTTGCAATGTATTTAGCGTCAGAAATTGGTGGCTTTGCTTCATGCATAAACAGCCAGTAAGGAGGAAAGATAAGTAAACGTCCTGCTTTGGGTTTTATTGCTATGTCTAATCGAGGAAAGCAAGTTTCGCCACCTTCTTCGACGTCGTTCAAGTACCATAAGATCACTAGATATCTGGTTGATACCGGACCTAACGAGTCAAAGTGTAATTCAAAGTTATCTTCACCGTTAGGGTCATAACGCTTCATTATTAATTGGTCGATTTGTCCTGGCATAGGTAGTTCAGGTTCTAACTTACAATCCTGATCATATTTTTTTTTATAAGCGAACATGCGATTAATCAAATAGTCAGATTCCTCTTTTGTTAAGAGTTTTCCGATATCTAACTCATGCCACTGGCTATTAGGAAGGTGGTTTCTAACTGTCTTACCGTTCAAAATTTGCTTTTGTTTTTGTTGTTCGAAACGTGAAACTAGGGAGTCGCAAAGTTTTTTTGGTATGAAATCATCATAAACCCTAACAAATTCTTCTAAGTTACTCATACACTGATGCTTTTAAAGTATTCAATTATGCTTAAGTTATCATTGATTAGGTGCTTTTTAAATCCAGCTTAATTAATGATTAATTGGTACTTATTAATTGCTCGGAACTTTCTTAACAAATCAGTGGTCTATTACTTAATGAGTGATCCCAAACTGGGTAATTTAGTCCACAAAATATACTTGGTTAAAACTTGCACAATTTGATAAACGTCGCATGTAGACTGGCGTTGCAATATGAGGCACTAACAAGCTAGGTGGTTTTTTTGTCGATTGACATATGCTTTTATGTTTGTGATACTCCGCCGTTGATTATCCCTTGCTTTCGGGCATTGGATACAGAGTAAAAGCTCTAGTTCCGGGGCTTCTAGCTGCCGGAAATTAAATTTAAACACATATACACATTGGTTGGGAACTATGTCTAAGATGAAACTAAATCTGGTTGCATCAGCACTTCTTGGTGCAGTAGCTTTTTCAGGAGCTACTATTGCTGATCCACTAGAAAAACTTCATGCAGCAGAGCGTAAAATTCAAAAAGACGCTGCAAAATCACAAATCAAGATTGATACTATCCAAGAACAGACTCAGGATATCGTTATTGAATACCGTGGTGTTGTTGATGAGACTGAAATCAACAAGATCTATAATGACCACGTTGCTAAATTAGTTGCAGGCCAAAACGCTGAAATCAAATCTTTAGAAGACCAAATCGGCGAGATCGAGAATACAAAGCGTAACGTTGTTCCTCTAATGTACCGCATGATCGATATGTTAGAAAAATTCGTTAAAGCAGACATTCCTATTAAGTTAGATACTCGTACTGCTCGTGTTGAACGTTTACGTGAAATCATGGTTAACCCTAACGTAAGTACTTCAGAAAAATATCGTCAAGTATTAGAAGCTTACGAAATCGAAAAAGACTACGGCAGTGCTGTTGAAGCTTGGGAAGGAACTGAAACATTTGATGGTCAAGAGATCACAGCTGATTTCGTTCACGTTGGTCGTGTTGCGTTAATCGCTCAATCAAAAGACTTAAAACACGCTTGGGTATGGAACAACAGTTCTCGTACTTGGCAGAAATTAAGCGATGAGTACTTAAAAGACATCACAAAGACTATCCGTATGGCTCGTAAACAAGCGCCATTGGACTTAGTTAAACTTCCAATTTTTGCAGCGGAGTAATAACACATGAAACAAGTTTTAAATTCATTGGTTTTAGCTGCTGCAGTTATGTCTGCAAGCTTCACGGCAAGTGCAGCTGGTGAACTTGATAAATTATTAGACCAAGTTAAGAAAGACCGTATTTCTGAAGGTCAATTAAACAAGAAACGTGAAAGAGAGTTCTTAGCAGCAAAAGCAAACAAGCAAGCGCTTCTTAAGAAAGCTCAAGACGAACTAAAAGCTGAAAAGGCTCGTGGTGTTCGTTTACAAAAGCAATATGCTCAAAATGAAAAGACTTTAGCTGTTCGTGCAACTGAACTAGAAAATGCTAAAGGTACTTTAGGTGAGATGTTCGGTGTTGTACGTCGTGCGGCGAATAACACAATCGGTTCAATTTCTGCTTCAATTATTTCTTCACAGTACCCAGGTCGTGCAGAATTATTAGCGGAATTAGCAGAAGCTAAAGAACTTCCAACAACTAAAGAATTAGAAGAACTTTGGATCGCTTTACAAACTGAGATGACTGAGTCTGGTAAAGTTGTTAAGTTCGACGGTGAAGTTGTTAGATTAGAAGGCGGTTCTGACGTTGAGCAAATCACTCGTGTAGGTTCTTTCAACTTAGTTAAAGATTCTGGTAACTACTTAATCTACAACTCTGATGTACAAAAAGTTCAACCTCTAGGTAAAGCAGCTGAAGCTCACTTCCGTTCTTCTGCTGAAAGCTTAGCTGGTGCATCAGCTGGTACAGTAGTTCCTTTCTACCTAGATCCATCTCGTGGCGGTATCTTACGTCTTAACACTCAAAAAGCGACTCTTGAAGATCGTTATGAGCAAGGTGGTACTCCAGGTTACGTAATCACAGCTGTATTAGCATTAGGTTTCTTAATCGCTCTTATGAGCTTATTCACTACTATCACTGAAGGTTCTGCAATTAAGAAGCAATTACGTGATACTAGCAACCCATCTGATAAGAACGCATTAGGCCGTATCCTTAAGATCTACCAAGAGAACAAAGGTTCTGACGTAGAAAACCTAGAGCTTAAACTTGATGAAGCAATCTTACGTGAAACTCCACGTATTGAGCGCGGTATTAACACTATCAAGATCTTAGCTGCTGTAGCACCTCTATTAGGTCTACTAGGTACAGTTATCGGTATGATCGAAACGTTCCAGCAAATTACATTATTCGGTACTGGTGACCCTAAACTAATGGCTGGTTCAATCTCAATGGCTCTTGTAACAACAGCTATGGGTATCATCGCAGCATTACCTCTAATCTTCGTACACAGCATAGTTCATGCACGTGCGAAAACTATCATTCACATCTTAGATGAGCAAAGCGCTGGTATCATCGCTGCTCACGCTGAGAAGGAGAAAGCATAATGATTTACCTGATGGGTCTATGGGAATCCGTCAGGGATTTTATTGGCACTGGCGGCTTCGTACTATATTTCGTAGCTGCTGCTCTACTTATTATGTGGGCGTTAATGATAGAGCGTTGGTGGTTCTTAACAATTGAGTACCCTAAACTTAGAAATAAAATCATTTCTAACTGGGATGCTCGAGTAGATACCACCTCATGGAGTGCACATAGGATCCGTGACGCTTGGGTTTCTGAGGCATCCGAATTACTAAACGCAAGAATGTTAATTATTAAAACTCTCGTAGCTATGTGTCCATTAATCGGACTATTAGGTACGGTGACAGGTATGATCACTGTATTCGATACAATGGCTACTCAAGGTACTGGTAACCCACGTCTTATGGCATCTGGTATCTCAATGGCAACAATTCCGACAATGGCGGGTATGGTTGCAGCGCTGTCTGGTATTTTCTTCAGCACGCGCTTAGAAACGAGAGTTAAAGTGGCGAAAGAGAAGCTAGTTGATAGCTTGCCACATCATTAGGAGATTAGACTATGGCACGTAAACAACGTTTTCGTGAAGACGAAGATGCAGCGATCGATATGACGCCGATGCTAGACATCGTATTTATCATGTTGATTTTCTTCATCGTTACCACGTCTTTTGTTAAAGAGGCTGGTATTGAGGTATTAAAACCTAAAGCAAGTAACTCTAAGTCAAATAAATCTGGCAACATCTTTATTGCTATTAGACCAAATGGTGAAGTATGGATGGACAAGCGTCAGGTAGATATTGAGCGTGTTGCTGCAAACATCGAGCGTATGTTAGCTGAACAACCTACAGATACTGTAATTGTACAAGCTGATAAAGAAGCAAAACACGGTGTAGTAGTTAAGGTTATGGACGCGATTAAAGCATCTGGTGATCTTAAAATTACTATAGCGGCGGAGAAAAAGTAGCATGTTGAGATTTATTGCATCAATAGGTGTTGGTGTAGTAATCACATTCGGTCTGTTTGTGCTTATGGCAGAGCTTATTAATAGCGGTGCCAAATCGAAAGATAATGAGCGCGAACAGATCATTGTCGAAATTAATACTACGCCACCAGAGAGTAAGGCGCAGCAGAGGAATCGTGTTCCACCACCACCTCCGCCGCCGCCTAAACAGCCACCTAAGCCTCAGACTCCAGATCCGGAGCCAGAGATTGCTGATAACGGTGGATTTAATTTCAACATGCCTTCGGTTGATGTAGGTAACACAGGCGCTGGTCTTAGTGGCCCAGGTGCTCTTGTAAGAGATGGTGACGCTACACCTATCTTCAGACAAGAACCTAAATTCCCTACTAAAGCGGCTCGTGACGGCATCGAAGGTTGGGTACAACTTAAGTTTGATATTAATGAATTAGGTAACGTAGAAAACGTTTCTGTTATTAATGCACAGCCTAAGCGTATCTTTGACCGTGAAGCTAGAAAAGCACTACGTAAGTGGCGCTACAACCCGAAAGTTGTTGATGGTAAAGCGATTAAGCAAATTGGCCTAACTGTACAGTTAGACTTTAAGCTTGGAGGTCAGTAATTATGCTATTTAAAAAGACATTGATTACGTCAGCTTTAGTTATTCTTGGCCTGTCTTTTCAGGTAGAAGCTAAAGTTCCACCAGAAAAAGCAGAAGAAGTTAAAGCTCTTACTAAGGCTCGTGGCGGTAAAGTTATGGGTCCTCGTATTGGTAAAAAGGTAATTAAAGCTTTTGATCTTTATAATGAAGATCAAGTTCAAGAAGCTTTAGCTATTTTATTAGAAATCAATACTAGTAATGAGTTTGATAAGGCTACAGTAAATCGTTACATCGGTAGTATGTATGCTGGTTTGGACGGTAAAGCAAAAGATGCTATTAAGCATCTTAAATTAGCTGTTGAAGCTGATGTTTTACCTTATAGAGATCACGGTGAAGCGCTAAGAAACCTAGGTGCTTTATCTATGCAGGAAAAAAACTATAAAGACTCGATTAAATATAATCAGGCTTATATAGATTTTTCTTTAGATCAAGAGCCTAAAATATATCTATCAATTGCTAATGCTTATTATGAGATGAAGCAGTTTGATAAAGTTATTGCTCCAGCTAAAAACTCTATCAAGTATTTCTCAATGTGGGATAAACCTAATATTAACCCATACATTCTGCAAATGGCGTCATACTACGAAAGAAAGATGATGCCTGAAGCAACAAAGACTGTTGAAGATATTGTTAAAACTTTCCCTACGGAAGGCAAATGGTGGATTCAGCTTGGTGGCTTCTATGCAATGCAGGAAGAAAACGAGAAAGCTTTATCAACTTATCGTTTAGCTAATGAGCAAGGTTTCCTTACAAAAGATACACACTATAAGCGTTTAGCTCAGTTCTATGCTAATGCTGGTATTCCATTTAAATCAGCATCTGTTCAAGAAGAGCAAATCAACAAAGGCGTGATAGAGAAAAATGAACAAGCTTTATCTATCATGGCTCAAACTTTCCAGAATGCGAAAGAGTTTGATAAAGCTGCTAAGTATTATGGTCAAGCTGCAGAGTATGATAACGATGCAGAACTATACCGTAAGCAAGCAATCGCTTTAATGGCTAATGAAGATTACAAAGGTGTTGTGAAAGCAATCGAAAAATCTTTAAAAGCTAAGCCTAAGAATGAAGGTGCTGTTCAGTTAATACTGGGTGAAGCATATTTCTATCTAGAGAACTGGAAGAAGTCTTACGCAGCATTTAATGCAGCAACGAAGACTAAGAGTTCAAAAAGAACTGCTGACAGTTGGTTAGGCTTTGTGAAAGACACAGCTAGACGTAAAGGTGTGACTTTATAATTAGCTTGTAACAAGTACTAAAAAACCGCCTTATGGCGGTTTTTTTTATGCTTGTTTATTACCTAACTCTACAAGCTAGGTAATATCAAGTACTACTATTTAGATCTTAAGCCGTCGTTAAGGTGAGGACGAATCGTCTTTAAGATAGCACCTAGAATCTTAGGTGTTGCAACAACAATGTTACCTGTTTTATCAAACTTATCGCCACCTTCAAAGTCAGATACAACCGCACCAGCTTCACGAGCTATTAACTGACCTGCTGCCGTATCCCAAGGCTTTAAGCCGATTTCCCAGTAACCTTCCATTCTGCCTGCTGCTACATAAGCTAAGTCCAATGCTGCTGAGCCAGCTCTACGCATATCTGCAACTTGAGTGAACAAATCAGAGAAGATTGATTGATAAGCTTCTAATTGATGCTTTTGCTTGAATGGGAAGCCTGTTGCGATTAGAGTTCCAGTTAGTTCTTTTGCTTTAGAAACTCGAATTCTCTTACCATCTAACTGGGCACCTGCGCCTTTAGATGCGGTAAACAATTCACCACGGATAGGATCAAAAACAACAGCTTGTTCTAATTTGCCATCTACTTTTAAAGCAACTGAAACAGCAAAGTGAGGAATGCCTTTTACGAAGTTAGTCGTACCGTCTAGTGGATCGATAATCCATTGGTACTTACTGTCTTTCCCTTCAATAACGCCACTTTCTTCAGCAACAAAGCTGTGATCAGGGTAAGAGTTTTGAATAGTAGAGATGATAGCTTGCTCAGCCTCTTTGTCGACATTAGTAACAAAGTCATTTGAGCCTTTCAGTTCTGCCTGTACAAGATCTAGTTGTTCGTAAGCTTTCGCTATAACTTTACCAGCGTTTCTCGCTGCGCGTACAGCAATATTCAACATAGGTTGCATATGTAAATCACCTCATTTTAATAACGTAATTTGCCTATTCGCAAGTGTTAGACACAACAAAAGACGTAGGTAACCAAAAGTTGCCTACAACATACGACAGAACAAATTACTAAAGAACATTTTTTAATCAGCCGCGCATTGTAGAGATTTTTTTTCAGAAGTAAATAGGGGAAGCTAGAAAGAGCTGTGAAATAGCTCTGAGAGGGGACATATTGTCCCCTTTGAGTATAAAAATTAGTTAACTTGCTCAGTGACGTCATCAAACTGAGTAAGCACTTCATCATTCGATTCAGGCTTTAACATTGAGACAAGAATGATCACAAAAGAAGACACAATGAAACCTGGAACTATTTCGTACATGATGGATGATAAACTTTGACCATTAATCTTAAGTGGCAGATAAATCCAAATTAGCACAGTTATAGCTCCTGATAGCATACCTAGCATTGCGGCTAACTTAGTCATCTTACGCCAATACAAACTAAAGATAATAAGCGGGCCAAAGGCTGCACCAAATCCAGCCCAAGCATTACTTACCAGGCTTAAGATTGAACTATCCCTGTCAAAGGCTAGTAAACTAGCAATCACAGCTACGCTGAGTACAGAAAGTCGACCTATCAGTACAAGTTCCTTATCAGTAGCATTTCTCTTTACAAAGGTTTTATAGAAGTCGTCAGTGAGAGAGCTTGATGACACTAATAACTGAGAGCTGATTGTACTCATGATTGCAGCTAGAATTGCAGCTAATAAAAAGCCTGTTATTAAAGGATGGAAAAGAATTTGTGAGAACACTATAAAGATGGTCTCAGCATCATTTAGCTGATAGCTAAACTTACTAACATATGCAACACCCGTATAACCAACCGCCAATGCTCCAATTAGTGAAACTAGCATCCAGCTCATACCAATGTTTCTCATCACTGGCATTTCTTTTACCGATCTCAGCGCCATAAACCTAACAATGATATGCGGTTGCCCAAAGTAACCCAAACCCCAAGCCATAGACGAAATAATAGCTAAACCAGTAAGGCCGTCAAACCAGTTAAAGAAAGATGGATTTACGGAACTAACGATTTGGTTCATTTGGGCTAAAGAATCAAACTGGGAGAATGCTATAACAGGAACTAAAATCAGGGCTACAAACATTATACAGCCCTGCACGAAGTCAGTAAGACTTACCGCTAAGAAGCCACCAAATAGGGTGTAAGCAACAACGACAGCGCCTGTAATCAGTATTCCTGTTTCGTAATCTAAGCCAAATGAAGATTCAAATAACTTTCCGCCAGCAACGAGTCCAGATGAGGTGTATAGAGTAAAAAATATTATAATGACAGAGGAAGCTATAAGTCTAAGTGATTGCCCTTCATCTTTAAATCGTTTTGCAAAATAGTCAGGTACAGTTAAAGCATCTCCAGCTTGTTGAGTGAACACTCGCAGTCTAGGTGCAACAACCAAATAGTTAATAAAAGCACCGAGTAATAATCCTATAGCAATCCAGCTACTACTAAATCCAGAGAGAAACATAGCTCCTGGTAAGCCCATTAGAATCCAACCACTCATGTCTGAAGCGCCGGCGGATAAAGCTGCTACAGAAGGGCTAAGAGAGCGTCCACCGAGCATATAACCGGATAAATCTGAAGTTGATTTTCGATATGAATAAAGACCTATGGCTAACATGGCCACAAAGTACAAACCTAGGGTAAAGAACGTTGAGAAATCCATACTAATATTGTTATTTTTATTTGCGTTAGTTAAGACTATCATAATGTTATAGATCCCAGAATGAGTAATTCAACGTCTGATGCCTGTGAAAGTACTTTCTTGTTTGTTCTTGCTTTGCTCCTTTTTCCTTAAAGCAACACCAACAGTGGAGTTGAGAAAAACCCCAGAAGCTGCTTACGGCTATTATTTAAAAGAAGTATTTGATTTACTCTATAGTGAAATAGGCTATGAGGTTCGTTATGTTGAGTTACCTTTTGTTAGAGAAATCGACATGGCGAGTAAGTCGCAAATAGGTGGAGTGTTAGCTAGGGATATAATTATTGAAGAAAGCTCTCCGGAACTCACCAGAGTCGAAGTCCCGCTTTTTGCCTATGAAGTAATCATGTTAGCAAATACCAAAATATGTGGGCGTTGCACGGAAGAATTAATTGATATTGTTGGATACCTTAGAGGCGGAAAAATTTACCAAGCACACATCGAGAACTTTCCTGACAGAGTAAATAAAGTCGCAATTGGAGGTATGGACAATCTGGCCAAAATGTTAGAGATGGGTAGAGTTGATGCCATAATAACGTCAGATATTTTGTTACCCGTTAGTCTACTAGATAATCCTGATATTGTTATTGTGGTATTGGAGAAACGCTTTGATTACCACTATCTTTCTCCTCAAAATAAGCATCTGAAGGAACCTTTAGAGCAGGCTCTATTGAAAATGCATAAAAACGGAAAAATCAGAACGCTGAAAAAAAACTATGATGTTAAATAGTTGTAATTAAACTGTTTGAGGTAAAGCTGGAATAATAATGTTTACCACTCCAGCTTTAGCCGTATTGGATTAATGCAGTTTGTGTTTTAACTGATTTAGTAAATCCCAAGCTTGCCTTGGTGACAAGTCATCTAAGTCTGTATTTGAAATAATATCTACAACTTCATTATTGCTCATTTCAACCAATGAAAGCTGTGGAGATTCATTGTTGGGCATTGTTGGTGTTTCGACGTGATTACTTTCTAAATACTTAAGTTTAGCTTTTGCAAAATTAAGTACATCATTTGGCAGTCCTGCTAATTTAGCAACTTGAATACCAAAGCTCTTACTTGCGGCTCCTTCCTGTACAGCATGCATAAAGACAATGTCATCACCATGCTCGTGAGCGTCTAAATGAATATTTACGCTTGTTGGTTGTGAATTTGCAAACTCAGTAAGTTCAAAATAATGAGTCGCAAACAAGGTTAAAGCTTTTAATTTGCTAGATAAGTACTCAGCACAAGCCCAAGCTAAACTCAATCCGTCGTATGTACTGGTTCCTCGACCTATTTCGTCCATAAGAACTAAACTGTGATCTGTCGCATTATGCAAAATGTTAGCTGTTTCAGTCATTTCTACCATGAAAGTTGAACGACCAGAGGCTAAATCATCAGATGCTCCAATACGAGTAAATATACGGTCAATTTCTCCTATTTGAGCCGACTGAGCTGGGACAAAGCTGCCGATGTTGGCCATTAAAGCGATCAAAGCTGTTTGCCTCATAAATGTCGATTTACCGCCCATATTTGGGCCTGTGATGATAGCTAATCTCCTGCTTGTTGAAAGCTCTACCGGATTAGCGATAAACGGCTCTTTCATCACTTGTTCTACAACAGGATGTCTACCTGCTTCGATATTGATATGGGCGCCGTTGATTAGTTCAGGCTTATTATAATTTAAGGTTTCAGCTCGCTCAGCAAAGTTATTTAGTACATCTATTTGAGCAATAGCATCAGCGGTGACTTGCATCGCTTCAATAATTGGTTCTAACAATGTTAACAGCTCTTCATATAGACGTTTTTCTAACGCCAATGCCTTGCTCTGACTGGACAACACTTTTTCTTCGTGCTTTTTCAACTCAGGAATGATGTAACGTTCATTATTTTTTAAGGTTTGACGACGGACGTATTCCGCAGGAACTTTGTCTGAATATGCTTTACTTATATCTATGTAAAATCCATGAACTTTGTTAAACCCAACCTTCAAGGTTGAAATTCCTGTTCTTTCTCTTTCATCTTGCTCTAATTGGTCGATAAAGCTTGTTGCACCTGCACTCAGCTCTCGCCATTCATCTAGTTCTGCGTTATAACCTTGAGCAATCACGCCACCATCTCTAATTAAAACGGGTGGGTTATCTATAATCGCATTTGACAATAACTCTAATATTTCTGGATAAGTTTGAACTTGGCTATTGAGCGATTGCATTTTAGCGGTTTTATTATTGCTTATTTCTGCTTTTAATTCAGGGAAGATAGCGATGGCATTTCTCAATCGAGCCAAATCTCTTGGTCGTGCAGAACGAAGCGCAAGTCTCGCAACAATTCTCTCAATATCGCCTATTTGTCTGAGTTGTTCTCGGATTTCAGGGTGATTCTGCTCAGTTAAAATACTTTCAACTACATCAAGTCTCGAATTGATTTCCAATTGATTACGCTTAGGCAGATGAATCCAGCGTTTTAGTAAACGACTACCCATAGCCGTCGCTGTTTTATCCAAGACCTGAGCGAGGGTATTGTCGGTTCCACCTGAAAGGTTCTGTGTAAGCTCTAAATTTTTTCGTGTTGCAGAGTCTAATACAATCGTAGAGTCTATGGCTTCTAATTGAATCGATCTGATATGAGGTAGGGCTGTTCTTTGAGTATCTTTTACATATTGCATTAAGCAGCCAGCTGCGCATATTGCAACAGATGCTTTAGTCACTCCAAAGCCTTGTAAATCTTTCGTTTCAAACTGTTGAGCTAGCACTCTTTCACCACTCTCTTGGTCAAATTCCCATTCAGGGCGACGACGAGTGCCTTTAAAACTGGAAAGAACATCTAAGTGTGCGAAGTCTTCAGAATACAATAGTTCAGCTGGTTGTAATCTTGTGAGAGTGGCAGAAAGGTCAGCCAGTTGTTCAAATTGATTTATCAAAAAGCGGCCAGAGTTGATGTCTAAGTAAGCGATACCGAAAGTTTCTAGCTGCTTTACTTTGTGACTATAAACAGCACAGATTAAATTATCGACGCGCTCATTAAGCAAGTTTTCATCACTGACTGTACCAGGAGTAACGATTCTAACAACTTTACGTTCTACTGGCCCTTTACTTGTCGCAGGGTCGCCTACTTGTTCGCAAATCGCAACAGACTCTCCCATTTGAACAAGACGCGCCAGGTAGTTTTCTACGGCATGGTAGGGTACACCAGCCATAGGAATAGGTTCTCCTGCTGAAGCACCTCTTTTAGTTAAAGAAATATCTAATAACTCAGCTGCTTTTTTGGCGTCATCATAAAAAAGTTCATAAAAGTCACCCATTCTGTAGAACAACAAAATGTCCCTGTGTTCCATTTTCATTTTTAGGAACTGTTGCATCATTGGAGTATGGCTGGCGATTCTCGCTGGACTAAATAAATCAGACATAAAGATTGAAACTGCTTTTTATTCGTTATTTTCTATTGTTACCATTGTCCCAAATATAATAAGCAGTGTCTTGTAAAATTCACATTTGGAGAAAGTCAGTTGAGCGAAATTGAAACGTTAAGCAAAAAATTGGGTGAACTCTTGATTAAAAGAGAATGGAGTATTACTACCGCTGAGTCATGCACTGGTGGTGGAATAAGTACAGCCATAACAGAAACAGCAGGAAGTTCAGCTTACTTTAATCGAAGCTTCGTTACGTACAGTAATGAGGCCAAATCGGAAATGCTTGGTGTACCAATTGAGCTTATTAATGAAAATGGTGCAGTTTCAGAACAAGTTGTTGAAGCAATGGCTTTGGGTGCTCTACGCAAAGCAAATGCTAATGTCGCTGTTGCTGTAAGTGGCATAGCCGGCCCTAGAGGAGGAAGTGATGATAAACCTGTAGGGACTGTATATCTGGCCGTAGCTATACAGTATATACTGGATGAAAATGTAGAAATCAGTACTTCAGTATGTAGGTTACAACTAACTGGAACTAGAAAAGATATTAGAGAGGAAACTATAAAACTCTCTATAAACAAAGTGTTAAGTTTAGTTTAAGAAAAAATATAAGATATTTTTTAATGTTAACTTGATACTGTTTAATTATACAGTATACTTACTTTCATTGAATTAGCTCAAAGCGAAAAAAAGAATTTTGGAGAACAAAATGGACGCGAATAAAGAAAAGGCGTTAGGCGCAGCTTTACAACAAATTGAACGTCAATTTGGTAAAGGCTCAATAATGAAACTTGGAGATAGCCAAGCGCTAGATATCGAATCTGTATCAACTGGCTCTCTAGGTTTAGACATCGCTTTGGGTATAGGCGGATTGCCATGTGGTCGTATCGTTGAAATTTACGGCCCTGAATCTTCTGGTAAAACAACCTTAACTTTACAAGTTATTGCAGAAGCACAAAAGCAAGGTAAAACCTGTGCATTCGTTGATGCTGAGCATGCACTAGATCCTATTTATGCTGCAGCACTAGGTGTAAATGTAGATGACTTACTCGTTTCTCAGCCTGACACTGGTGAACAAGCATTAGAAATTACCGATATGTTAGTTCGTTCAGGCGCTGTTGATGTACTGATTGTTGACTCTGTAGCTGCATTAACACCAAAAGCTGAAATTGAAGGTGACATGGGTGATTCTCACGTAGGTCTTCAAGCTCGTCTAATGTCACAAGCTTTGCGTAAATTAACGGGTAATATCAAACGCTCAAATACTCTTTGTATTTTCATTAACCAAATTCGTATGAAAATTGGTGTGATGTTTGGTAATCCAGAAACTACAACAGGTGGTAATGCTCTTAAATTCTATGCATCAGTACGTTTAGATATTCGTCGTATTGGTTCAGTTAAAGAAGGTGATGAGATCATAGGTAACGAAACCCGAGTCAAAGTTGTTAAGAACAAAGTAGCGCCTCCATTTAAACAAACTGAGTTTATCATTATGTATGGACAAGGTATTTCCAAAGAGGGCGAATTAATTGACTTAGGCGTTAAGCACAACGTAGTAGACAAGTCAGGCGCTTGGTATGCATACGGCGGTGATAAGATTGGTCAAGGTAAAGCAAACTGTATTAAATTCCTGAAGGAAAATACTGAACTAGCCAATGAAATAGAACACAAGCTTAGAGATATGTTGTTGCTTAAAGCGACGATTCAAGATGAAGAGCCTGAAGATACAGAAGCTTCATTATAAATTTGTAATAGTTGACCCTGATAAAAACCGTAAGCATAGCTTGCGGTTTTTTTTGCATAGTTTTTATAGCGCGACCTAGATGAAGTAATGAATCAAGAAATTGCATATTGAATAATAAATTGCGGCGTATTTGAGTCGGAATAACGGAACCTCTAATAGTGAGTGTCTTAATTAATTCTTTAAAATTCAGAACTTATTCGGGATTTCGTTAAACTTTGCAGGGAAGATTGCTCTAAAAATATCTATACGAGTTTTCTATTAGAACGCTTTTAAATACCTATATCTAAGTTAACTAAGTCCTGATTGTGTTCATAGATGTATCATACTTCATATAAAAATTTACTTATAAAGGCTGAAAAATATACAGTTAATAATGTTCTTTATACAAGTTTGAAGTTTTGTGTGGATCTAATGTAACAGTTAAAGGGGAGTGTTTAATTTATCTCGCTGTCAATCCATCGTAAGAAAATGTAAACTCAATTTACAAAATTGCTTAAAGAAAACTAGGGTGCAACCGATACATTCCCTTTCATAAACTGAACGTTAAAAGATCATGGGAAGATTTTAATTATCAAATCCCGTTTAAATTAAAATAATAAAGTGAGTTGAGTTTAACTGTGAGTAGTGCGGCGAGTTTGGAGTTATTAGGCTCTGATACATTTAAGTCTGAGTATTTAAAACATCAGGTTGAAGATAACTACAACCGATTTTTGATAATCCCTATTATTACCTGCGCAATAGGTTTACTATTTTTTACTCTAAATTCTTACGTTTATTTTTATCAAGAACCAAGCGAAACAACCAATAGTTATTTCATTCTCTGGTCTTCACTTATTATTATTTCCCTAGTTTTTAGGGTATTCATTTCTTCTGTAAGCAAAACAAGTAATTTCCAATTACTGGACAAAACAATACTTATGTACGCTATTGCTATGTGTTGTGTTTCTGCTTCTGTAACAGCTTTAGATTCTATGGGGACCAGTGATCTAACTGCTTATAGTTATACTATTCTTGGCATAGCAACAGCTTACAGAGCTAACATATTGAAATATGTGATCATCACAGTTACCACATTTATTTACTTTAACTTATTTTATGTATTTGTTTTAGAAGCAAGTATTACAGCCTCTTTGATTCTACCTATTTTAGTTCTCAACGTTATTTCAATCTTTATTGCTGTTTCATTAGAGAATAATAGGAAAAGGATGATGAAGTTGTCTTCTCAACTAGCAATTTCGAATCAAAGATTAAGAGATGAGTCAATTAGAGACCCTCTAACTAAACTTTATAATAGACGTTATCTAACAGATTATTTGATGCGAAAAGTAAAAGAGTACGCGCGTTCACGAGAGTCCTTGTGTGTGGCGATATGCGACTTAGATCACTTTAAGAAAGTGAATGATAAGTTGGGGCATCTCGTGGGAGATTGTGCATTAGAATCTTTTGCTGACTTGCTACACAGAGTCGGGCGGGAAACTGATATTCATATTCGCTTTGGTGGCGAAGAATTCGTAATTGTAATGCCCAAAACAAATCTACAACAGGCTTTGATTTCGATCGAAAGGCTTAGAACTGCTACGCTCGAGTATGAATTTGAAGATATACCTTGGCAATTGACTGTCAGTGTTGGTTTGACAGAAATAAGAGTTGAGGATAATTACGACTCTCTACTAGCAAGGGCAGATACTTTTGTTTATGAAGCTAAATCAAGAGGTCGTAATCAAGTTGTAGTAGGTTAATCTAAATAATTTTCTAGGTTAATAAGAGAGGCTGCAAAAATATTCATGACATTTGTCATACTAAATTGATGACAAATTACTCTAAAAATCTTATCGCCTCAGGGCAATACTTTCTCCTGTGATTTGAACAGGAGAAACATCATGAAACATAAAACAACATCAGTATTAAAAACTACATTATTCCTAGCAACAGCTGTATTTGCTTCAACGACATATGCTGCACAAGTCGACATTGATAGAATAGAGGTTGCAGCTAGCAGCTTAGATGTTGCTACATTAAAAACGCTTAGTTCAGAATTTTCTGGTTATGATGCTGCATTGGCTAATTATAGATTAGCGGTAAGTGCTAACTTAACTAGTCAATCAGATGTTGCTGAGCAAGCAATAGACCAGGCTATGGAAATATTAGAACAATTAACACAAGAACAAACCAGTAATGTTGAAGTTAAAGCGCTATTAGCCCAAGTATATGGCTATAAAATAGCGCTTAGTCCGATAAAAGGTATTGTGTACGGCCCTAAGTCTCAAAATACGCTTTCAGCAGCAGAAGCGCTTGCTCCAAGCAATCCTAGAGTTTTATTAGTAAAAGGTATTGGTGCTATAAATACTCCCCCTATGTTTGGTGGTAGCAAAGAAGTTGCGTTAGCTTCGTTTAACCAAGCCATTGAAGCTTATAGTGATGACGTTTACTCTAACTATTATTGGGGTCACTCTGAAGCTTACACATGGAGAGGGATGTTACGAGCACAGCAAGGTGAGCTTGGGCAGGCTATTGCAGATTGGAACAAGGCGTTAGAGATAGATCCTAATTATGGTTGGGCTAAGTCTTTATTAGCGCAAAACTCTAAATAGCTTCCCAATAAAAACAAATGTTAGCATCTTTAGGGCTACTAACATGTAGCCTTAATTATAGGAATGTGTATGTCTACTAGTACAATTTTAGATGATATAAAGCAACCAATAGCAGAAAGTGATGCTGCTAAGTGGAGCTATATTTCTTTACTTTTCTCTTTTTTCTATTTCTTCCCTCTGTTTGTTGCTTTTAATACTTACAGCATAAGTAAGGTAGCAGTCACTATAGCTATGTATGCCGTATTCATTGGTTTGTTTATGCTTACGGTACGAAATGTTGGAAAAAACACAGTCGTACCTATTGGAGCCATTATCGCCTTAGCTTCATTAGGCGCAGGTATTCACTCTGGCACTAATGTTTTATTTGGCTATGCTGCTTTTTTTAGCGGATATTATTTTCGTACCAAAGCTAGCAATTACTTTCTAATCGCTAACTTAGCTTGTCAGCTTCTTTCTGTTTACTTGTATGATTTAGTATTTGCTTACTATATAGGACCAGCATTAGCTTTAACTATCAGTTTGCATATCTATGGTCGATTTAGTCGAAAGGAAACTCAGAATTATCTTAGACAGCAACAACAAAACCAACAAATTGAGAGTTTAGCAGCGATTGCTGAGAGAGAAAGAATTGCAAGAGATATGCATGACTTGCTAGGACATTCGTTATCCTCTCTAGCTTTAAAGTCAGAACTAGCCCAAAAACTGATTGATAAAGGAGAGGTAGCTAAAGCTAGTGATGAGATAGACCAAGTTGCGCAATTGGCTAGAATCACTTTATCTGAAGTTAGGGAAGCCGTTACTGGGTTAAAACAAAAAAGTCTTAGTGCAGGTATAGAAAAACTAATAGAACAATTGAAAAGTCTTGGTTTTGAGACGGAGTTACTTTTTGAACTGGACTCTACATCAGCGGAATTAGAATCTGTGTTACTAATTTTAAGTAAAGAATGGGTAACAAATATTCTAAGACATAGTAACGGTGATTCAGTATTGATAAAGCTTACTAAATTGGCAAACTCTCTCGTGTTAGAGATAAAGGATAATGGTTTAGCAAATAAGATATCTGAAGGTAACGGCATCACGGGGATGAGAGCAAGAGTTGCTGAGTTCGATGGTAAGTTTTCGTTAGATACTACAGAAGGTGTTAAGTTAACTATTACTCTTCCGTGCGAAAATTCTTAAGGAAAGGCAGTATGAAAGTATTTATCGTTGAAGACCAAGCTCTTGTAAGAGAAGCAATCTCAAGCCTGTTGTCGCTTGAAGATAATATTGATGTTGTAGGACAAGCAGAAAACGGTGAAGTAGCGTGGAATGCTATAGCTGAAATAGAAGTCGATGTTGTTCTAACTGATATCGAAATGCCACAAGTTTCAGGTTTGGAGTTAGCTGAAAAATTAGCGGAAAATAAACCTGATGTGAATGTTGTGATTATGACAACATTTTCTAAATCCGGTTATATAAAAAGAGCGTTAGATCTTGGTGTTAAAGCTTTTGTTTTAAAAGAAGCACCAACTCAATATCTAGTCGACTGTTTAACTAAAGTTCGCTTAGGTCAAAGAGTCGTAGACCCAGAATTAGCATTGATGGCTTTGGATGATAAAGATCCATTATCAGAAAAAGAGCGAAAAGCGTTGAAACTTGCTGGGGAAGGATTGAAAACCGCTGAGATTGCGGAGCAACTATTTTTGTCGGAAGGAACAGTTAGAAATTACTTATCAGAAGCAATTGCTAAACTTAATGCGGTTAACCGTATAGATGCAGCTCGAATCGCTCATCAAAAAGGTTGGATTTAAATAACCCCCAACTCTGGATAAGAAAATGAGATACGAACTCAGTATTCGTATCTCATTTACCCTATTACTAAATTTCCAACATGTCTAAAATACCTTCTGCCGCTTTTCGGCCTTCGGCAATAGCTGTCACTACTAAATCTGCACCTCGCACTATATCGCCGCCTGCGAAGATTTTGGGATTGCTAGTTTGGTAAGGAAATTCAGAATGTTCACTTGCTTGAATAGTATTCCAGCTTGTAAGCTCAACTCCGAACGGTTTTAACCAATCTAGTTGTAAAGGCTGGAAACCGAAAGCTTGAATAACCGCGTCAGCTTTGATTACATGCTCTGAACCTTCAATTGCTTCAGGGCGGCGGCGACCATTCTCATCCGGCTGACCTAACTGAGTTTTTACAAACTCTACACCACTTGCTTTACCGTTAGCATCAACCTCTACTGAAATTGGCTGCACGTTCCAAACAAATTCTACGCCTTCTTCCTTCGCGTTCTGAACTTCCCTAACAGAACCTGGCATATTGGCTTCATCTCGACGATAAGCACAATAAACCTTGTTTGCTCCTTGTCTGATAGCTGTTCTAACACAGTCCATAGCTGTATCACCACCACCTAGTACAACAACGTCTTTACCCTTAAAGTCGATGCGTTGGTCTGAAGTACCCATTACATAACGAGTATTTGAAATTAAATATGGCAATGAATCATAAACACCTGGAGCATCTTCGTTTGGAAAACCGCCTTTTAGATATTTATAAGTGCCAACTGCGAGAAACACTGCATCGTAATCATCAATTAAACTCTGCAGCTCAATATCTTTGCCAACTTCAGTTTGAAGTTTAAATTCGACGCCCATTTCTTCAAAGATTTCTCTTCTTCGAGTGATCACTTCTTTTTCTAGCTTGAATGAAGGAATACCGAATGTAAGTAAACCGCCAATCTCTTCATACTTGTCAAACACCACAGGTTGAACGCCATTACGTACCAATACATCAGCGCAAGCTAAGCCTGCTGGACCTGCACCTATAACCGCAACCTTTTTACTTGTTTTTTCAACACCTTCTAGTTTTGGTTTCCAACCCATCTCAAACGCTTTGTCAGTAATGTATTTTTCAATACTACCTATAGTTACTGCTCCAAAGTCATTGTTTAGAGTACAAGAACCTTCACATAACCTGTCCTGTGGACAAACTCGGCCACAAACTTCAGGTAGGCTGTTAGTTTTGTGAGAAAGTTCAGCTGCTTCAATGATTTTTCCCTCATTAGCTAACTTCAGCCACTGCGGGATGTAGTTATGAACTGGACACTTCCATTCACAGTATGGGTTACCGCAATCTAAACAGCGGTCTGCTTGACCCTGAGCTTGACGTTCAGTCAATGGCTGATAGATCTCTATAAATTCTTCTTTACGCTTCGTCACCGGATGTTTGGTTGGATCGATGCGTTTTACGTCTATAAATTGATAAACATTTTGACTCATCTTAACCTCTCTTACATCGCTTGAACTCTAAGCTCTGCCGACGAACGGTGGGCATGACCTAGTAGTTTGTTTACATCAGATGTTTTTGGCTTAACTAATTTAAATTTAGGCAACCACTGTTCAAACTCCGTTAGAATTTGTTGTGAACGCTCACTTTGAGTTTCTTCAAAGTGTTGATTAATTAAACCTCGGAGGTTTTCAATATGGATTGGCATGTCAATGTCAATTGCTTCAATGAGTTCTGGATTCATCCGTTGCTCTAATTGACCGTTATAATCGAGGATATATGCAAAGCCACCAGTCATACCTGCACCAAAGTTCACGCCTATATCGCCTAGAACTACGACAGTTCCACCTGTCATATATTCGCATGCGTTATCGCCTGTACCTTCCACAACAGCTACGGCTCCTGAATTACGCACAGCAAAACGTTCTCCAGCGCATCCTGCGGCCAATAACTTTCCACCTGTAGCTCCATACAAGCAAGTATTACCCATAATAGCTGACTTGTGACTGACATAACTAACGCCCTTAGGTGGATGTATTGTAATTTTGCCACCTGTCATACCTTTGCCAACATAGTCATTAGCATCACCAACAAGGTGTAAATACACTCCGCCTGCATTCCAGACGCCAAAGCTTTGTCCTGCGGTGCCATGAAGTTTTACTCTGATAGGATCTGTAGCCATACCTTGGTTACCGTGCTTTTGTGCTACTTCCCCTGATAAAGATGCGCCAACTGAGCGATCCGTATTACGAACATCATAAGTTAGTGTGCCACCTGTTTTGTTAACAACCATGGCATCGCTATCTTCGACTATTTTCTTATTTAAGTCTCCATTGTCCAGTGGAGTGTTTTCTTCTACGCAATAACTAGGTTTATCAGTTTTAACTCCACTAGAGGCTAAAATACCCGCTAGTTGCAGCTTGCTTTGCTTTTGTGTTGAACCCTCTAAGATTTCTAGTAAGTCAGTTCGACCTATTAAATCTTCAAATTTAGCTATACCTAGAGAAGCCATTATTTCTCTTACTTCGCGAGCAATTCCTACAAAGTAGTTCTCAACCATTTTGGGTAAACCGGCAAAATATTCCTTACGAAGTGTTTCGTCTTGAGTTGCTACGCCTGTTGCACAGTTATTCAAGTGGCAAATACGTAAGAATTTACAACCAAGAGCAACCATAGGGCCAGTACCAAAACCAAAGCTTTCAGCACCAAGAATTGCACCTTTAACAACGTCTAGGCCTGTTTTAAGTCCACCGTCTACTTGTACTCTTACTTTATGACGTAGGCCATTTTCAACCAAAGCTTGGTGAGTTTCTGACAAACCTAGTTCCCAAGGACTACCAGCATACTTAACAGAAGTTATAGGGCTTGCTGCTGTACCACCGTCAAAACCTGAAATCGTAATTAGATCAGCATTTGCTTTTGCCACACCAGTAGCAATCGTACCAACTCCAGGTTCAGAAACGAGTTTGACTGATACTAAAGCGTTAGGATTTACTTGTTTCAAATCGAAGATAAGCTGGGCTAAATCTTCAATTGAGTAAATGTCGTGATGCGGAGGTGGAGAAATTAGAGTTACACCTTGAACTGAGTAGCGTAACTGAGCGATTTCTGCCGTTACTTTATCACCTGGTAACTGGCCACCTTCACCTGGTTTTGCGCCTTGAGCTACCTTTATTTGTAGTACGTCAGCGTTGCGTAAATAGTGAGGAGTTACACCAAAACGGCCTGAAGCAATCTGTTTAATTCTTGAGTTTTTGTTAGTGCCGAAACGCCTAGGATCTTCACCTCCTTCACCCGAATTAGAAAAACCGCCAAGCTTATTCATTGCCTGAGCCAAAGCTTCATGAGCTTCTGGACTTAGCGCTCCGATAGACATAGCAGCTGAATCAAATCTTGGATATAAGGTTTTTGCATCGGCAACTTCGTCAATGTGAATACTATTTTGCGGCTTTAACTTCATTAAGTCTCGAAAGTGAGCCGCTGGACGATTATTAACTAGGTCCGCAAACTTCAAATAATCATCATAATTACCTGACTTAACAGCAACTTGAAGCGCTTGAACTACATCTGGGTTGTAAGCGTGGTACTCACCACCGTGTACATATTTCAGTAAGCCACCATGTGTAATTGGCTTACGCTTTAGCCAAGCTATTTTGCCAACATTCATCAAGTCTTGGTGAATATCAACGAACTCTGTTCCTTCAATTCTACTGGTGATATTAGGGAAACATAGTTCCATGATCTCTGAACTTAAGCCAACCGCTTCAAAAAGATTTGAACAACGGTAACTTGCAATTGTTGAAATGCCCATTTTGGACATTATTTTGAATAGGCCTTTATTGATACCCTTACGGTAATTTAATACCGCTTGTTTCACTGGAATATCAATACTGCCATTTTCAACAAATTGTTCGACAGTTTCATAAGCCATATACGGGTAAATAGCGGTAGCGCCTAAACCTAACAATACAGCAAAATGATGAGGATCTCTGACCGACGCTGTTTCAACTACGATATTTGCATCACAGCGGAGCTGGCTTTTTACTAATGCATTTTGTACAGCACCAACTGCCATAGCTGCTGGAATAGGAACTAAACCTTTTTCTATGTATCGATCCGAGAGAATAACAATAGAAGTATTTCTATCTCTTGCCGCTTCAATCGCTTTATCACAGACCTGTTCGATTGCTTCTTTCAAACCTGATTGTTCAGGGTTGTAGAGAATTGAAATGGTTTCTGTACGGTAATGCTCCTGATCGAATTCTTTTAACTGGTCTAAGTCCGTGTACATCAGAACTGGCGATTCAAATAGTACTCGGTCAGCATAGCCTGAAGTTTCGTTAAATACGTTCTGTTCTCGACCAATACAAGTTGCCAGTGACATTACATGATTTTCACGTAGCGGATCTATTGGTGGGTTGGTAACTTGTGCAAATAGCTGGCGGAAGTAGTCATAAAAGTTTCGTTTTTGCGAAGACATTACTGCCATAGGAGCATCATCACCCATGGAGCCTGTAGCCTCTTGACCATCTTTTGCTAATACTTTGATAACTTGCTCAATTTCTTCAAATGAGAAATTAAACAACTTGTGGTAAACCGCTTGTGTCTCGTCATTGAATAGACGCTGACCAATTTCGTCGCCGTCACATTCTTCAAAAGGTTTAAGCCTGCGTATATTTTTTTCTAGCCATTCCTTATATGGATGGCGTTCTTTTAGATCGTTGTCAATTTCATCTGAATACCAAACCTTTCCAACATAAGTATCAACAGCAAGCATTTGACCTGGGCCAACTCTACCTTGTTCGATTACTTCATCCGGCGTGTAGTCCCAAATACCTGATTCTGATGCAAGAGTTAATATTTTGTCTTTAGTTATTGTATAACGGGCTGGACGCAAACCATTTCTATCTAAATTACAAGCAACATGACGACCATTGGTCATAACTATGCCAGCAGGTCCATCCCAAGGCTCCATATGCATTGAGTTGAATTCATAGAAAGCTTTTAACTTGTCGTCCATTCCTGGGTGGTGTCGATAAGCTGGTGGCACTAGCAAACGCATGGCCCTAAATAAGTCCAAACCGCCAGCTAAGAAAAGTTCTAGCATATTATCTAGAGAAGCTGAGTCGCTGCCTGTTTTACTAACAAAAGGGGCTGCATCTTTTAGATCTGGAATTAAAGGTGAGCGGAATTTGTATTCGCGGGCTTCGGCCCATTGGCGGTTGCCCTTGATTGTATTTATTTCACCATTGTGTGCTAAGAAGCGGAAAGGCTGTGCTAATCGCCATTGTGGGGTCGTATTTGTTGAAAAGCGCTGGTGGAATACACAAATCGAAGTTTCTAAACGAATGTCTGCTAAGTCTAAATAGAACTTAGGCAGATCCTTTGGCATTACTAAACCTTTATAAACGGTAACTAAGCAACTCAGGCTTGGAATATAAAAATCAGGGTCGTCTTCCAGTTGTTTTTCAATACGGCGACGAGCCATGTATAAACGGCGTTCGAAATCTTTTTTACGCCACCCTGGTTGTGCATTGACAAATACTTGTTCAATTTGAGGCAGTGACTCAGCAGCTATTTCACCTAAAATATCGGGATTGGTAGGCACCACTCGCCAGCCAACTAACTCTAGTGTTTCGTTTTCAATCTCTTGTTGAATAATACGTTTTGCTTTTGCTGCCTTTTCGGCATCTTGACTAAAGAAAACGGTACCCACACCATATTTTTTACCTAAGTGCCAATCTTGTTCTTGAGCGATTGAACGGAAAAAAGCATCAGGTTTCTGTAACAGCAAACCACAGCCATCACCTGTTTTACCATCGGCAGAAATTCCGCCTCTGTGTTGCATACGGTCTAAGCTAGTTATCGCTGTCCTAACTAATTTGTGGCTTGCTTCTCCTTCTAAATGGGCGATTAACCCAAAACCACAGTTTTCGCGAACTTCTTGACTGTTATGCATTAATTGAATTGTTTTAGAACCAGTGCTTAACACGCAGGTCTCCTCCTTCCTTACCCACAGCGTAGTGACGATTTGTTCGTCTTATTGTTAGTGTAGATTATTATTTAGTTACGCTGTTATTAGTGAATAAATATTCACTGTGTAGGTTATAAAAATGCAAACGGTCGTCCAACATAGCGACATTTCTTATACGGGTCAATACAAAAATAGGATAAATACTCTAAATAATTGTTATTCAATTACAAAGTGAGGCTGTTACTTAGTCACTACTTAGCCACTATTTAGTCAGCTATTGGCTGTTGTTTATTTATTTTGTAATAAAATTACATTTTTCTGAAGGGGGTAGAATTAAGGGCTATTTAAGGAATGTTATAAGATTAGAGTGCTCAAAAGGGGAGCACTCTAGATGTTATGCAAAAGAGGTGATTATTTATTTCAAGAGGGAACTCTATTTACTAGAGTACCCACCCTCAATGCCTTTACTTGCGACACTTACAGCGTCATGAGCGTGCAAGGATTCGTAATGGTTAACTCTTAACCAGAAATCACGGTAACCCTCGATTAGGTTTAATGAATGTTTGATTCGTCTGCCTGCATCTTCACAGAACATAAGGTTTTGACCATTTAGGCGAGCAAACTCTTGTTCATCTTCACGCTTTACTGCTGCTTGTACAGGTGTTTGTAAAGCATTTTCAATCGAGTCTACCAAGTCGACAATTGGAAACTCAGTTACAGAATCTGCAAGTTTTACTTTAACTTCAGCGATTGAACGTTGACTATGAGGTGTAGCAACTATGCCTTCAGTTGTACCTAACCAGCTGTGAACTTCTTCAGCGCTGACATTACCACTAAATTTATCGTTAAATGCATTTTGAATCAGCTGGCGAGATAGGGCTGCTGAACACGGACAAGTTGATGAATAAGGCACTTTAACTGTTAGTTCAATATCAACAACACCTTTAGTTAAATTACCAGTGATAGTCACAGGATATGACTTCCATCCTAACTTGCCGCTAATCAGAGACTTTCTGCGCATATGGTAGTCAAATTCAAACTTTACATGAGCGCTATCACTTAGTTCTTCATGGCTAGTAATGAAATTATCAAGTAGTTGAACTAGGTTCGTTTTGTTTAGACTACTTTCCACTGATAATTCGTCTAACATCAGATACAAGCGAGACATGTGTATGCCTTTTGCTTTTGGCTGATTCAGATTGACAAAAGCCTCCACTAATGCGGAAACAGGACGACTGGAACCTTGCATATCAACCATAATTGGCATTTCAATATTGCTCATTCCAACCCAATCTAATACGCCCTCAGTTTGGGCTTGGGCTTGGTTTGCGATGTCAGGCATTTTTGTTGACATGGATACTCCAATACTCAGCAGCAAAAGCCCTCGAGTGTCATAGAGAGGGCTAGTAATAATAAAATCTGGAAAAGTGCGTTTATAGCATAGATTGACTATGATGATAAGATTTAAATCCGATTAAAATAGTCAGGTATTATGCTAACCTGCATTCATCTATATGGTGTAACTAATATAAAAGATCAAGCTCAGCGTAAACTTTTCTTAATTTGTGCTTCTAACTGCTTTATCAGTTCTAAAGCTGTTTTATTTACAGCTTTAGTTGAATGATAAATATGCTGTTCCAAAGTTTCCGCTACTAAACCTTCACGTTCAAAATTGAAAGACCTAGCAGCTCCTTGAAACTTATGCGCTATCTGAGCCAAACTATCATAGTCTGCTTCATCTAAAGCCTGCTGTAATTTATTTTTATAATCATCAAATGAATTTAAAAACTTACTTCTTAAGTCATGAAACACTTCTTCTGCCAGTTGTGATTCTTGTTCTTCTGTTTCAACTCTGATGCAGTACTTATTTAGTTTTCTCAGTAATTCTTCTCGGTCTAATGGTTTAGCTAGATGGTCGTTAAAACCTGCTGTTAAATAAGATTCCACTTCCTCTTTCATAACATTAGCTGTCATTGCAATGATAGGTGTAGACAAGCCACAAGTTCTTATCAACTTCTGTGCCTCTATTCCAGACATGATTGGCATTTGAATGTCCATGAGAATAAGGTCGTATTCATTTTCCAAGCAAGCCGATACTGCCATTTCACCATTGTCTACAGAGTCTACGCTAAGTCCAAATGAAGCCAATATCATGGCAAATAACTTTTGGTTCTCCGGATGGTCTTCAGCCAGTAGAACTTTGGATTCAAATTTGTCAGCTTGTTTGTTTGAAATGGCGTAAGGAGAGCAAAATAATAAATTATCTAGTTCTTCTGTTTCTGATGTAGTTTTCACGGGAATAGTTAAAGTGAAGGTTGAACCTTGTCCTAATTCACTTTCGACTTGAATCTTTCCATCTAGTCGGTTTGCTAAACTTTGAGAAATACTTAATCCTAAGCCTGTTCCACCGTATTGTCGGCTAGTTGAATTATCAACTTGATTAAAAGAAGTAAACAATTTATCGAGCTTGTCTTGAGCAATACCTATGCCTTCATCTTTGATAGAAAATGATAATCCTTGGTCTGAGTGAGTCAGTTCGATTGAAATTGTGCCTTGCTCAGTAAACTTTATTGCATTAGAAAGTAAGTTTATGAGTATTTGTTTTAATCTAGTTGGATCTGTCTCTAAATGGCTTGGAATAGAGCCTTGTAACTGCCAATCTAAAGTTAACCCTTTTTTCTTGGCGAGCTCGGAACACATGACGTGAACCTGTTCTAATAAATTATTTAGATCTGTAGCGAGAATTTCAATGGATAGTTCGCCAGCTTCGATCTTCGAAAAATCCAAAATATCATTTACCAATGATAACAAATGCTTTGAACTGTTATTCACTATAGCTAATGCATTAGGGTGCTCTAATTGGGGTATTTCATTAGCTATTAAGCTTTCGGTATAGCCAATGATTGTTGTCAGAGGTGTTCTGATCTCATGACTCATATTAGCCAAGAACATGCCTTTAGCTTCGGATGCCTTCTGTAACTTTTCTGATAAACTTTGTAGCTCTTGTCGTTGACGAATAATTTCTAATTGTGAGGCGACTCTGGCTTTTACAATAGCAGGATTGAATGGTTTATGAATGTAATCCACAGCGCCTAACTCGAAACCCAAAGTTTCGTCTTTAGATGACTGTAAGCCAGTAATGAAAATAACAGGAATGTTTGCTGTTGATGGCATGCTTTTCAGAGATTTGATAACTTCAAAGCCCGTCATGTTTGGCATTACTACATCTAGCAAAATTAAGTCAGGTTGTTTTTCTTGCGCTAACGTTAACGCTTGTTCGCCCGATTTGGCAATAATAACTTGGTTTTCTTCCTTTAGAAGGGAAGATAATATTCTCAAATTATCAGGCTCGTCATCGACTATTAGAAGGCTATAATCCATTATTACCTCTCTACTTCTGCAATTGAATGGCTGAGCTCAATATGGTTTTTACCCTGTTGTTTTACTTTATACAAGAGCTCGTCGGCGTGCTCAAACATTCTTTTACTACACACTTGTTTGCTTAATGGTTGAATGCAAGCTCCACCGCTGACAGTAACAAAAGGTTTTACCTTTGAAGCTTTGTGTTCGATTTTTTGTTGTTCTACCGTCTGGCAAATTTTAGTAATACACTTTTCTATTAAGCTAGGATCTTTATTTAAGATCAGAAATACGAATTCTTCACCACCAAAGCGGTAGAGTTTAGCTCCATATTGCGAGATGTCTTTGTAAATAGCTTGTGCTAGTTTCAACAAAGTTTGATCGCCCAGAGAGTGGCCGTAATAGTCGTTATATTCTTTGAAATGGTCTATATCGAGGATGCCAATGCCAAGGCTTTTGTTCTGCTCTGAGCTTTTTTCTTTCACTAGCTCTAAGTCTTCAACCCATTTACGTCTATTTGGCAATTCAGTTAGTACGTCGATATTAGCGATTTTTTCCAGCAGATAATTTCGACGGATAATTTCAAGTTGATTTTTGATCCTTGCTTTAACTATTCCTGAGTTGAATGGTTTGTGAATATAGTCATTGGCTCCTAACTCCAGTCCGTGCTCTTCATCGCTTTCTGAGTTTAAGCCGGTAATAAAAATGACAGGAATGTCTTGGGTACAATGTTGGCTTTTTAGTTTTTTAATTACTTCAAAGCCATTCATATCCGGCATAACTACGTCTAATAAAATAAGATGTGGTTTGGTATTCACTGCAATATCCACAGCGCATTTGCCAGATTTGGCAATCACCACTTTGTAATCGTTTTTTAGCAGAGCTGATAGCACTCTGATATTTGCCGGATCGTCATCCACAACTAAAATCGTAAACTGCATAATTTCCCTGTTTAACTCTTATTTTATTGCTCAATAAACTGTGAGTAGCTCGATCTTTACAGATCAATACTACTTTACTTAGAAAATGAGCAAAAACCAATATCCTATATTGGGATTATAGTGTCAAGTGTGGATTATAATTATCCATTTATCAGATGTAATGACAATGTTTGTTTTTCACTCTCTGAAATTGCTACGGATTTGTTGGCTGAATAATCAAATTTAACCATTACACATTCGCCAGATGCCACCTTTTCTCCATTTTGGTGAACTTCTTGTAGTACATTGAATGAAGAGTTTCCTAGTCGAGAAATAAAACTTTTGATTTCTATTTCTCCTGGATAATGAATTTGCGCCAGATAATTCACTTCTATCTTAGCAATGATTAGATTCCACGAAGTCAGGTCCATCTCAGGATTAAAGACCTCAAAAATAGGTTCTCTTGCTGCTTCAAACCAAACTGGAATTACGGTGTTGTTGACATGACCTAGAGCATCGGTTTCGGAAAATCTCAGTTGAGTTGTCATTGAGTACATATTAGTTCCTAAAATTACGAACAAAAAAGCCGCTGTATTGCGGCTTTATTTAGATTGATATTATTATGTGATGTTCCTAGCGTAGAAGATTTCTTGCATTTCTTTTCTCAGTTTTAATCTGATCTCTTCTTCTTCTTCCTTACTTAAATCATCCGTTGTCAAACCAAATAGATAGTTATTCAAATCATTATCTTTGATCATCATTTTGGTATGGAACATGTTTTCTTGATAGACATTAACGTCAATCATTTCGTACATGTCTAAAATATCTTGGCCGATAAAGTTCTGAATTGAGTTGATATCGTGATCTATATAGTGCTTGTTACCTTCAGTATCTCGGGTAAAACCTCTAACTCGATAATCTAGCGTAACAATATCTGACTCTAATGCGTGGATAAGGTAATTAAGCGCCTTAAGCGGAGAGATAACTCCACAAGTTGATACTTCAATATCTGCTCTAAATGTACAAATACCGTCATGAGGATGAACCTCAGGGTAAGTGTGTACGCAAATATGGCTTTTATCTAAATGGCTAACCACTGAATCTGGAACTGGTCCAGGTGTTTCTGACTGATCTACTTCATCTGGCGATTTAATTTCTTCTTCGCTAACAAGTATAGTTACAGAAGCCCCCTGTGGCTCATAGTCTTGTCTTGCGACGTTTAATACATTCGCTCCTATGATGTCACATACTTCACTAAGAATGTCAGTCAAGCGATCTGCATTATACTGCTCGTCGATATATTCAATGTATTCTTTACGTTGCTCGGAAGTTTTTGCGTAACAAACGTCATATATACAAAATCCAAGACTCTTAGTTAAGTTATTGAAGCCGTGAAGTTTGATTTTATCGTTCAACGAAGTGCCCTCGGGTTAACCATTAAAAAGATGCGGGATAATATAGGAAAATTAGCCTATCAAAAAGCTATTTTAGACGAGAAATGGGGAATTCCAAAAAAGGAGGCGAAAACCTCCTCATATAAGGATAATAAGCGAGTTATTCAGCTTCTTTTATTTCAAAGCTATGGGTAATTTTTGCAGCCTGCTCTAGCATTTTGGCTACTGAGCAATACTTATCTGCAGATAGATTAACTGCACGCTCGACATGCTTTTCCGCTACGTCTGTACCTGTTACAACAAAGTTCAAATGAATTTCAGTAAAGATCTTTGGAATAGTTTCAGCACGCTCAGCACTTAATTCTACTTCAACATTACTTACTTTCTGTTTTGCTTTTTCAAGAATTGAAACGACATCAATTGCACTGCAACTGCCAGCAGACATTAATACCATTTCCATAGGTGTTGGAGCACCGCCTTCACGATCGCCATCCATAACAATTGAATGACCTGTTTCAGAGTGACCGACGAAGGTCATACCTTCTAGCCAAGTGACTTTTGCTTTCATGTTCTTCCTAATAAATTACGCAGCTACGAATAACTTAAATTAGCTTGAAACTAATCTAATAGCGCAGCAATTTCTGAATCAAATACGTTTTTGATAAGACCTGCAAATTCACAAAGAAATTGCGCTTGTTCTTCAGTGGCGTTTTTTTGCCAATATTCAAGTAGAACTTGCTGAATATCGTAAACAATTCCGTCGACTTCTCGGATGATAATGGATCTGTGATTTTCTTCTAAGGCTTCGTGTTGGGCACAAAGGGCAATAACTTGCTCTGATATTTGTTCTTCAACAATTAAGTCAATGGTAGGTTCGCTGGCTGGAGAGCCATTTGACTCAGAAAATATAGCTTTGTTTGACGCCAAATAATCTAACAGCTGATCATATGCGGGTTTGTCAGTAACCATGTTATTTCGCCTTGATTAGGTATTTCTCGCTAAAATAGCAATTCTGCAATATAGGAATTGTTTACCTTTCATATATGTTGAAAGATAAACAGTCCCTAATATCATTTCAATATTGCAGAAGCCTAACCAATAGCTACGACTTTTTAAAGTCTATAACTCAAGTTTTAGCGATTTAGTTTGCGTTTGTACTCTCGAAAATTTTATCGGCAGAAGCTGCAACAAATCCAGTGTAAAGTTCACCAGAAGCTGTTGGGTATCTTAATGCAAACTCATAGAAACAACTTGGGATCTCCATATCACCATCGCTAAATTTAGCTACAGCTTTGTCAGCCATAGTTGAAGATTGCTCTAGCAATACTTCTGGAGAACCTTTGATTTCACCACCTGAAGTATTTAGCACGTAACCTGCATCTTTCAATGACTGGTTAACACTTTGAATTGTCTCGTGCTGAGTTAACAGGTTAATGTTAACTGTAAAATGGTTAGCTCGGTAACCCCACGCAGCAGTCCAAGCTGCATACTCACTTTCTGCTAAAAGCGTTTGATATTCTTCTTGAGTTACTTCCCAGTGCTGGCCTGAGTATAAAAAGTTATCTTGCTCAAGAGCGCTTTCGTCTACTTGATCAATCAGCTTTTTAATAATTGTCTGAGCTTGTTCTGAAAACTCTTCAACTAGTAATTCACTGATGAATACCTTTGGCATTTCCGGATCTGTGTGCTCGTAGTGCTTAGCTTTTAATTTCTTCGCTTCAAAGTCATACTCGCCGCATTGCTTATAACCAACAGCTTCGAAATGTGCAGCTAGTTTTTCTTTTCTAACTTTATCTAAGTTAAATGTTCTCAATGCAATGTGATCGTTAATCACGTCTTTGCCATTATCTTTACCAAGTAACTCATGAATTTTAAGAGCTGAAGGAGTTACTGTTAAATAGTTTTGCCATAGCTGGTCAAATAGCTCTGTTGCAGATGTGTGCATTTGTAGGGTCCTGTTGTATATATAATAAAGCGGCGTAAACGCCGCTTTGTTCTGTTAGATAGTTAAACCAGGGCTTAATGTTGCAGGAAGCGCTACCTGCTCTAGTTCAACTGAAGCAACTGGGTATGAGCAGTAATCTGCTGCATAGTATGCGCTTGCTCTGTGGTTACCACTTTGGCCAACACCACCGAATGGTGCAGCACTGCTTGCGCCTGTGATAGGTCTGTTCCAGTTTACAATACCAGCTCTAATGCGAGATAAGAACTTGTTGTATAACGCTTCATTGTCGCTCAATAAGCCAGCTGATAAACCAAATGATGTATCATTTGCTAATGCAATGGCTTGATCGAAATCATCAACTCTAAATACTTTTAGAAGTGGTCCGAAGTGTTCGTCATCTGGGAAGTCAGCAACGTTTGTACAGTCGATGATACCTGGAGAAACAAAACCAGTTTCTTCTTTCAGGTGAGTTAACTCTACTAATACTTCAGCACCTTTAGAAACTAGTTCTTTTTGTGCTTCAACCATGCCTAAAGCTGCTCTTTCTGAAATCATAGAGCCCATAAATGGTGTCGCTTCACCTTCTTTAAGTGAATCACCAACAACGATAGCTTTAGTCGCTTCAATTAGTTTAGCTAAGATAGCGTCGCCTTCTGGACCTTTTGGTAAAATTAATTTACGAGCACATGTACAACGCTGGCCACTTGTTACGAAAGCTGATTGGATGATGTCGTGAACAACAGCATCTGTGTCTTGAGTTTCAGTAACGATTAATGGGTTATTACCACCCATTTCTAATGCCAAGATCTTACCTGGTTGTGAAGCAAATTGCTGGTGTAAAATGTGACCAGTGTTTGAACTACCAGTAAAGAATAAACCATCAATTTGTGGGTGAGAAGCAAGTGCTTTACCTGTTTCAACTTCACCTTGAACTAAGTTAAGAACACCAGCTGGAAGACCTGCTTTTTCCCAAAGTTCAACTGTGATTTGCGCAACAACTGGCGTTAACTCACTTGGCTTAAATACTACAGTGTTACCTGCGATCAAAGCTGGAACAATGTGACCATTTGGTAAGTGGCCTGGGAAGTTGTATGGGCCGTATACAGCTACAACACCGTGAGGCTTGTGACGTAACATTGCTTTACCAACAGGCATTGCTGTTTCTTTAGTGCCTGTGCGCTCAAAGTATGCAGTTTCAGAAATGCCAACTTTACCAATCATCGCACCTACTTCAGTACGAGTTTCCCAAAGAGGCTTACCTGTTTCTTGAGCGATTGCTAGTGCTAATTGCTCTTTATATTCGCCTAATAGTTCACCAAAACGCTTAACGATTGCTAATCTGTCTTCAACTGTTTTATCAGCCCAAGGTAAGAAAGCTTCTCTTGCTGCCATTACAGCACGGTCTACTTGTTCAGGTGTTGCTGATAGTGCTTGCCAAAGTACTTCGTTATTTGCCGGATTTACCGACTCTAAATCGTGACCTTGACCTTGTTCCCACGAGCCATTGATAAATTGGCCGTCGATGAATTTGTTTTCTTGTGTCATAAGGATCTCTTACAATAAGTTTGAGGCTCTAACTTCGCCGCCTTGTTCAACCATTAGTAGTTCAGCAACTTGCTGACTAATTTCAACTACTTTTGTCTCTTCATTTAACGTTGCTTTTACGCCGGTAGCTCTGAAGTTTTTCACCTCAGTATTAGTCATGATAACGACTTTTTCACCTTGCATTTGCTCAACAATCTCAACTTTATACAAGTCACTATGGCGAATTGTACGGATCTGATTGATGTCTGCTTCAACTGTTGGGCCCGCATCGAAAATATCAACATAACCTTTCCAACTGAAACCTTCAGATTGCAGTAATTTTAAAGCCGGAGTAGTTTTGTCGTGAACTTTACCTATTACTTCTTGAGCTTCTTTAGATAGTAGCTTCACGTATACTGGATACTTAGGCATAAGTTCAGCAATAAATACCTTTTGGCCAATACCAGTTAGGTAATCTGCAGTAGGGAAGTCCATAGAGAAGAAGTGCTCTTCTAGCCAGTGCCAGAATGGAGATTCTCCCTGATCATTAGATACACCACGCATTTCTGCAATAACAGTATCAGCGAAGCGGTCGCGATTTTGTGCTAAGAACAAAAATCTGAACTTACTTAATACTCTACCAGTGTATCCTGAGCGATATGGTTCTCTTAAAAACAAAGTACAAAGCTCTGAAGTGCCTGTGTAATCGTTATTAAGAGTTAAGATCTCAGCGGTATTGTATACGTTAAGCTCTCTACTATTGTGAATAACAGTGCCTAAGTGATAGTGGTAAAAAGCGTCAGTTAGACCAACAGCCGATTCCACGCCACTTGTGCCCATGATGGCACCTGTTTCAACATCTTCCATTACGAACAAGTAGCCCATTTCCGTAAGCTGTTCAGTTACTTCGCTATCGAAAGAGGCTTCAGCTCTTGCAATTTTGTTGCGTAATAACTGTTCGTTAATCGGTAAAGATGTAAAACCGTGTCCAGATTCTTCAGCAATTTTTAGCAGCTCTGGATAATCTTTTTCTTGGATCGGTCGAATGACAAACATGGCCTTTCCTTTTAATCAATTAGCCAGCTTATAAAAGCTGGCTATAGTTAGATCGAATTAAGCGTTTACTAGCTTAGAAATTGCTGTCTCATAGCGCTCTAGACCAAGTTTGATGTCTTCTAGAGGTACTACAAGAGAAGGAGTGAAACGAATTACGTTTGCGCCAGCAACTAGTGTCATAACGCCTTCTTCCATTGCTGCGTTTAAGAAGTCTTTTGCCTTACCGTGGTAAGCTTCAGTTAGCTCTGCACCGATTAAAAGACCTTTACCACGAACTTCTGCGAATACGTTATATTTTTCGTTGATAGCGTTTAGTGTATCTCTGAATAATTGCTCACGTTCTTTAACACCGTCTAATACTTCTTTAGTGTTTACTGTGTCGAATGCTGCTTCAGCAACTGCACAAGCTAGTGGGTTACCACCGTATGTTGAACCGTGAGTACCAATCTTAAGGTGTTCTGCGATTTTAGCTGTAGTGATCATCGCACCAATTGGGAAACCACCACCTAAAGCTTTAGCTGTAGTTAAGATGTCTGGAGTTACATCAAGACCCATGTATGCGTATAGCTCACCAGTACGGCCAACACCTGTTTGAACTTCGTCAAAGATTAATAAGGCATTGTGTTTGTCACAAAGAGCGCGAACACCTTTGATGAATTCATCAGTTGGGCTGATGATACCGCCTTCACCTTGAAGAGGTTCTAACATTACTGCACAAGTCTTATCAGAGATTAATGCCTCTAAGCTTGCCAAGTTGTTATACTCCGCGTGCTCGATGTCACCTGGCTTAGGACCGAAACCGTCAGAGTAAGCTGCTTGGCCACCTACAGAAACAGTGAAGAATGTACGACCGTGGAAACCTTTTTGGAAAGAAATGATTTGTGATTTTTCTTCACCGTAGTTATCTAGTGCCCAACGACGAGCTAGTTTTAATGCTGCTTCGTTAGCTTCTGCACCAGAGTTTGCGAAATATACTTTGTCTGCAAACGTTGATTCAGTTAATTTTTGCGCTAAACGTAATGCTGGTTCATTTGTCATTACATTACTTAGGTGCCAGATCTTTTCGCCTTGCTCTTTTAACGCTTTAACAAGATTAGGGTGACAATGACCTAAACAGTTAACTGCAATACCGCCTGCAAAATCGATGTATTCTTTGTCATTTTGATCCCATACGCGAGAACCTTCACCTTTAACTGGGATTACCGCAGATGGTGAATAGTTAGGTACCATTACTTGATCAAATAACGCTCTATTTACTGTCATTTTCGTGTCCTTATATTTATTGGCTAAGCAACAAATTTTGCACTAGCTGTTGCTGCCATTTTGGATTTGTAACGACGGATTATGGCAAAAAAAAGCACGATTGTCTTCCCTCTGAACGGCTTCTGAGCCCTTGATTCATAAGGTTTTAAGAGGTTATAAAGAAAAAGTGAATAATTATTTGCTGGTTATTCACTACCCGAAAAAGGGGGATACCCACTAGGTCATAAAAAATACAAGGGGTTAATCAAATTGAGTAGGAGTTGATAGCTGGGCAAGTTATGCACTATCAAATTGAATACTTGCCCAAGAAAAAAATTACACTAAGTAGCGAATTCGGTTCAGACTCACCTTATTTAACTCAGAAATAATAGTGTTATTAATACGTGCATGAGTTAAGAAAGCTTTAGCTTCATCCAATTCGATCAATCTAGCTTGTTGTAAGATCTTATACTGAGCATAAGTCTTTGCTTGCATGATTGCTCTGGTAAGTGGTAGTGCATCATCGTAACTCACTCCACCTAATACTTCCTGAGCAGCAGGTAGTACTACAGCATATTTTAAGCCTAAACGCTCGAACACATGAGCACTTAGTTGCCAAGTGTATTTATTTACAGCTTCACTTACGAAAGAAGTATCAACCTCAAGCGCATCCAGCACTTTCTCAATGTCTTTACGGCCCGATTCATTTGACTCTTTCATTTGAGCCACTCGTACTGTATCGAATGCTCTCAAATATAAGCGCAACATTAATGAGATACCTATGCCGTGGAATAAACCAAAGAAGTAAGCAACAGTTTCATTCAATTTGTACACTGGTGCTAAAGCACGCATACAATTAGCTGTTGCTACTGTGTATTTCCAATAATTTAATTTGTACTCAGAATAAGGTTCTGTGCTGTGTGGTAACCAACGTTTTGCGATTTCTGACAAAACCAATAACTTGGTATTTTCTACACCTATGTAACGTACACCTAGAATAACTTCTTCTACAGTTGGCTTTGTCGTTTTTTCTTCTCGGAAAGGTGGTTTATTAACTCTCGATAGAAATTGAGCTTTTAACCAAGGAATAGAAGATATCAGTGTTTCTAACTGAGTTGCACCCGTTGCCTTTGCTGCGCAAGCATCAAAAATCTTTGGGATTTCAGGCTCGTACTGTAACAACTCCGAAAAAATATAATCAGGATCAGCAACTCTTTGATCAATATATTCGAACAACTTTTCGTGAAAAAATTCACTAACATAAGTTTTGAACTCTTGCTCAGTGGCTTGTTTTTTCTGCTTTTGTTCAGCGGCTTTTGCTTCCACGTCAAGTAGAGAACGAGTCGTATCTTGCTTCGACTGAGTTCGAGTTAAACCCAGTCTCGTCATAGCGAAATCTGTAGAAAGCATTAGGTCGATATATCTCGACTTAACAAAGGCTGCAGTTTTATTTATACCTGATTGATTCATAAATCTTTTATTTGTTGTTTTAAGCTTTAAAGCTATTGTTACAGTCTATGTGATTGTGCTTAATAATCCAAAAAATTTGATAACAATTTATAACCGTCTTTTGTTAATACTGACTCAGGATGAAATTGCACACCAACTAACGGCTCATTACTATGTTCAATAGCCATTAACTCCCCTGTTTCTTTCACCCATGCAGTTGCTCTTAGTTCTTGTGGCAAACTCGACTTGTTCACTATTAACGAATGATAACGAGTGACTTCCATAGGATTATCTATACCGGTAAACAATCCTGATGAACTATGGTTTAACAGCGATGTTTTACCATGCATTACTTTAGGAGCTCTAATCACATCAGCTCCAAAGCTATCCGCGATGGCTTGATGACCTAAGCATACTCCTAGTATCGGCATAGATTTGTAAAAGCGCAGTATTATTTCACTAGAAAGCCCAGCCTCTTTTGGTGAGCAAGGGCCCGGTGATATAACAATGCGCTCAGGTTGAAGTTGCCTAATTTGTGCTAATGAAACCTGATCATTACGCTTAACTAATACTTCTTGACCTAAAGCTTGAAAGTACTGCACTAAAGTATAGGTAAAGGAGTCGTAGTTATCGATCATTAATAACATGATGTAAACACTGTATAAATTAAGCTACAAATCCTACTGCTTTATAGACCGCAGATAAGGTTTCTGCAGCTTTTGCTGATGCTTTGTCAGCACCTAGTTTCATTATACGATCTAATTCGCTTTGATCTTGTCTGATCTCATTAAATCGAGCTTGAATTGGTTCAACCATAGCAACTACAGCTTCTGCCGTATCTTTCTTAAGATGACCATACATTTTATCTTCATAAGCAGGAACTAGTTCATCAATGCTTTTACCTGTTGCTACACTAAGCAGCGTTAACAAGTTAGATACACCTGCTTTTTCTTCAGTATCGAAGTAAATACGGGCTTGTTCATCTGAATCTGTAACCGCTCGTTTTAACTTCTTTTCTATCTTTTTAGGTTCATCCAATAACATGATATAGCCATTTGGATTTTCATCTGATTTTGACATCTTTTTCGTTGGATCTTGTAAGCTCATTACACGAGCGCCAAATTCAGGAATAAACGGCTCTGGAATTTTAAATACATCACCGTAGATGTTATTGAAGCGTGTTGCTATGTCTCTAGTTAGCTCTAAATGCTGTTTTTGGTCATCACCAACAGGTACTTTGTCTGCTTGGTATAAAAGAATATCTGCAGCTTGAAGTACAGGGTAACTAAACAAACCAACATTGATGTTGTTTTGGTTTTTCGATGACTTGTCTTTAAATTGAGTCATGCGATTAAGTTCGCCCATTTGAGCATAGCAGTTTAATACCCAAGCTAGTTGCGCATGTTCAATAACCTGTGATTGTACAAATAAACCGGAACGTTCAGGATCTATCCCACAAGCTGTGTATAAAGCTACACCATCTAAAGTTCTTTCGCGCAAAGTAGCTGGATCTTGACGAACAGTAATAGCGTGTAAGTCAGCTAACATAAAAAAGCAGTCATGGTTTTCTTGCAATTTCAGCCATTGATTAATCGCACCAATATAGTTGCCTATTGTCATACCGCCGGTGGTTTGAATACCACTTAAAACTGTTTGTGTCATAACTGATCCGTTAACTTAAAAAATAATTATTAGCTATCGCTTAAAAAAAGGTGCGCCATTGTAACCTGATTTACTTTTGGCGCAACGCTGATTATTGGTCTGTATTGAGTAGGGAAAGAGAATCTTGTACTACTTGTGTTCTGTCTTTTGCTCCGAACACTGCTGAACCCATAACAAAGGTATCGGCTCCAGCATTTGCTATTTCTTGAATATTACTAGGCTTTACTCCGCCATCAACTGAAATTCTGATGTTTTTACCTCTTTCATTGGCTAGTTCCCTCAGACGACGAATTTTATCGAGGGAGGAAGGAATAAAAGACTGGCCTCCGAAACCCGGATTTACAGACATCACCATAACCATATCTAATTCTTCAATGCACTCTTCTACGTATGTAAGCGGAGTACCTGGATTTAATACCAATCCAGCTTGGCAGTTATATTCTTTAATCAAAGATAAAGAACGGTGGATATGCTTACTAGCTTCCGGGTGGAAGGTAATAATAGAAGCCCCAGCCTTAGCAAAAGATTCGATCATTTGATCTACAGGTTCAACCATTAAGTGCACATCGATCGGCGCTGTAACCCCATGCTTTCTAAGTGCTTCACAAATCATAGGTCCAAAAGTTAAATTTGGAACATAGTGATTATCCATCACATCAAAATGTACCCATTCACAACCAGCTGCAATAACCTCATCTACTTCCTGTCCTAATTTGGCAAAGTCAGCGGATAAAATTGATGGAGCAATTATGGCTTTATTCTTCATAGCAAGTCTCAGTAAACGTAAAAGCACCAATTAGGTGAACAAGATTGCACCAGTTTGGTTTTGAATTTCATGGATATTGTTCAAAAAATAAAAAAATCAATATAAATCAAGGTAATACATATAGGTACAGTTATTGAATTCAAGGCAATGAACAACACAACAAACTATATAACATAATAATTTTTAGGGAAACAAAATGAAAAAAACTTTACTAGCTTCGTTAGTCGGTCTTGCAACTTTGACATCAGGTTATGCACAGGCAGAATGGTCTGCAAATGCTGCCGCAACTTCAAACTATTTATGGCGAGGGTTCGAACAAACAGGTGGAGATGCAGCTGTATCTGGTGGAATCGACTATGCATCCGAGTCTGGTTTTTATTCTGGCGTTTGGGCGTCAAATGCCGACTGGGCTGAAGAGATGACCTATGAGCTTGATTGGTATGCTGGTTTTACCGGCGAAGTTTCGAGCTTAGAATACGATTTGGGTTATATCTATTATGCTTATCCAGATGCATTAAGCAGTGATAATGACTTTTCAGAGATTTATCTTAATCTAACGAAGGGAGCTTTCACTTTTGGTGTTGCTGTTCTAGCTTCAGCTTCTGGAGAAAACTCAGACTTTGGTGACTCTTTATATCTATCTGCGGATTATGCGATCGAGGTGGGCAATGGCTCTGAGTTAGGGTTGCATGTTGGCTCATATAGTGGAGATTGGCTGGCGGAAGATACAATAGATGTAGGTATTACTCTAGCAAAAGACGCTTTCACTTTTGGCTTGAGCAAATTAGATGCTAATGAAGGGGATGATTTAAAAGCCTATGTTTCTTACTCTGTAGATTTTGAACTCTAACTGTACCAATGTTGCATTTATTATAAGCGTCGCTGGCGCTTCCTTTATTTCCTGCCCTTACTTTGAAATTGTTTATTCGCTTACTAAGCTTAAAGTATAATTATGTTGATAGAGAAAGCGTTATGAATCCTACAGAATTATTAGACTCTTTAGTTCATTTACGAACCGAGCTGGAACTTGCTGAAAACATAGATCAAGAAACCCTTGAGCAAGTGCGAGCAATAGATGCAAATATGCACCAGTTAATTAAATCAAATGAGTTAAGGGCGGAAGAAACTATCTCTGAACAGCTAATTGTACTTGAAGCAAAGTTTTCGGCCGAACATCCAATACTTGAAAAATTGACTCGAGAATTAATCGATGCACTCGTAAAGATGGGAATATAGCTGTTTATTAATTCAACGAATAACAAAACTACTTAAACTTTCTGTTGAAATGTCCTTTAAAACTGGCTTATCGTCTATATCTTTGATGATAACGATGAGCAATTAAGCTAGGTTATGGATATTTCTGCCTTCAATAAAAATACGGCAAAGTCATTTAATCAACAAAAATCTCTGATTAAAAAAGTCCTATCTGGTAAGAAAACTCAATGTCCTAACTGTAAGTTATTATTGCAGCTTAAGCCTATTGAAAATGGTTTTAAAGTAAGTTGTGATAACGGCTGCACAGATATCGAATTAGATACAAATTTATAAAATAATGATTAGGTCGTAATAAGGCCTTGGGAATATTGGAGATATACAATGGCAAACTTTAAGCCGTTACATAAAGAAGTACACGCTAATACTAAATTAAAACCAATACAAAAGGTTGCTGATTTAAAAGGTCAACACGCATTAGGCGTAGTTGTTCAAGAATTTGCAGTAGCAGGTGCTCATTACCCTGTTGTTTTTGCTAAGAATGAGGAACAAAACAGCTACTTCCCAATAGTTATCATGGGTTTAGAGCAAGGTAAAAATTTATTCGTAGGTGAAGATGATAAGTGGGAAGGTTTATATATGCCTGCTCGTTATACTCACAACCCGTTGAGCGTAGTACCTAATCCAAACGACTCTAATTCATTTGGTATTATGATTGATGAAGATTCTGAGCAGTTCAATGAATCAGAGGGTGAAGCCCTATTTACTGAGTCTGGCGAAGATTCGGAACATTTAACAAAGCGCAAAAACGCATTGATGGCTTATGTAGAAAACGAACAGATCACTAAAGCATTTTTAGATACATTAGTTGAGATGGACTTGTTACATCAACAAAATATCAATGTTCGAGTTAAAGGTAGAGAGTTTACTTTAGGTGGTGTTAACTTGGTTGATGAGAAGAAGTTAACTGAACTTTCAGATGAAGATTTCTTAAAATTGCGTAAGAAAGGTTTCTTAGCGCCAATTTATGCTCACTTAGGTTCAATACACAAAGTATCCAACTTAGTTCAGAAACAAGCTGAGCTTATGGAAGAATAATTAATTTTCTAAAAAAATAAAAAAGCCCGGTCTATGACCGGGCAAACATCAACGTGAGATACCTGTGGTATCAAAAAGAGAGTCTGTTCTGGCTTATTAAGCCTTTTTTAACATAGCGAATAGTTCATCTTTGAGGTGTAGTCGCTTCTTCTTTAACCCATCAACATATTCGTCAGTAGTATTTTCAATTCCTTCTTCAATACGAATTATTTCATTGTCTAAGTCGTGATATTCGTCAGCGAGCTTAGCGAAATGACGATTTTCCATTTTTAGCTGATGAATCTGTTCTTTAAACTCAGGCAATTCTTTTGCCAAACTATGTCTATCTATGATCATATTCTCATCCTTCAGTTTATTTTATGCTGTAAGGTATAGTTGGTACGTTATGCACACTTAATACAATATTTGGTATAAGGAATAGCCTTCAATCTAGCTTGAGCTATCTCTTCAGTACACTTTTCGCACTCGCCATAACTGCCGTTTGCTATTTTATCTAATGCTACATTTACTTGCCTAAGCTCTTCTTCCGCGTCAGCCTTAAGTTGAACTAAAACTTCTTCATTCTCTTGCTCAGTGGCTTGTTCGGAAAAGTCGGCTGAACGTCCTCTAGAAAAATCTTTTTTAATAGCTTCAATACGATTAGCTAAGCTTAGTTGTAAGTTTAGTAAGTCATCTTTTAGTATTTCATTCATTGTGCTTACCTCTCTGCTTGAAATTTATATTGCGACTTAAACTTAAGTATAGAGTTGATTTAGAACAAATAACTTATGTCATTACCTAGATGAGAAAATGGAATTAAGATCTGGGTCAAACAAACGTGAAAAACTTGGTTGAACAAGAGTAGTTCGGCATGAATTTGGCTATGTGGAATGCTGTTAGATTGTTGGGAACAATCACTGTCAGCATACTTTTGGGAGTTGTTGGCCACTGGGCACACCTTCCAAGGCCATCCATGGCCATCCATGGCCGCCAGGTGTAGGTTCATCCTTGAAAGCACAGAAAACATGCTCCATGCGTTTTCTCAGTACCTATATCTATGTAGGCACACGGAGGCTATTGCGTCTATGTAGCTCCGATGTACTTTTCTGAAAGCGCCGTTCTTTGTCATCCATGACACCACGGCATACCTACATCCATGTAGGCAAAAAAAAGCGAGCCTAGAGGGCTCGCTAAAAAACAACTTTCAGGGAATGAGTTTGAAAGCCAAACTCCTAGGTTTAGACAGGGTTATTATTAAAAGTTCAAAAAATTAAAAAAATTTTTTTTATCGATTAATTTGATGAGTGAAATTTGTTCTGTTTGTTGTTTTTAATTGAGTATTTACGGAAATTTTTTCTGTGGGATTGCAGAGAGGAATCACTGCTGATGTACTTTTAGGAGTTGTTGGCATGTGAGCACACCTTCTAAGGCCATCCATGGCTGCCAGGTGTAGGTTCATCCTGAACCCACAGAAAACATGCTCCATGCGTTTTCTCAGTACCTACATCCATGTAGGCAAAAAAAAAGCGAGTAACTAGGTTACTCGCTATCAAACAACAACTTTCAGGGAATGAACACAACATGTGAACTTATCTGTTTGACAGCTTATCTAGTGAAAGTTCAAAAAAATTGAAAACTTTTTTGATTTTTTTTGCAACTTAATAACTACAAGGGCAAAAGTGCAGGATGGAACCATGAATGTTGAGAGTTATAGGGAACAATGACGACCGATGTACTTTTTCTTTACAGGCAGCCGCTCTTTGTCATCCATGACACCATGACCCACATGGATGTGGCGAATGCCGTATGATTGTAGGGAACAATCTCGGCTGGCATACTTACATCCTTGTGAGCACACGAAATGTATACGTCCATGTCATTTGATTCACAGGGACGTGATGAATGTCGGATAGTTGTAGGGAACAATGACGACCGATGTACTTTTTCTTTACAGGCAGCCGCTCTTTGTCATCCATGACACCATGACCCACATGGATGTGGCGAATGCCGTATGATTGTAGGGAACAATCTCGGCTGGCATACTTACATCCTTGTGAGCACACGAAATGTATACGTCCATGTCATTTCGATGTACCTTCGTCCTTGAAGGCAAAAAAAAAGCGAGTACACTAGGTTACTCGCTAAATAAACAACAACTTCCAGGGAATGAAAACACTGCTTTCACTTTGTTAGACTGCACATTTTCAGAAAGTTCAAATATGTTAAAAAAAATAATAATTAGTGCTCTGTTTGTTACTTCGTTAGCTAGTTGCACAACACCTCCGCCTAAGAACACCAGTAATATATGTGAAATCTTTTATGAGAAAGATGATTGGTGGGATGCGGCTTCTGATATGAATGACAAGTGGGGAACTCCAATTCACGTGGTTATGGCTATGATGTATCAAGAGAGTTCGTTTAAGGCTGATGCAGCACCTCCAATGAGATGGTTCCTTGGTTTTATTCCTTATGGCAGAGCTAGTAGTGCTTATGGCTATTCACAAGCTAAGACGGTTACTTGGGAAGATTATATTCGTGAAACTGGAAACTCATGGGCCGATAGAGATGATTTCGATGATGCTATTGATTTTATGGGGTGGTTTACAGCTAAAACCTATAAATTAAATAAAGTGTCTAAGTGGGATGCAAAAAATCAATATTTAAATTACCACGAAGGTTGGGGTGGTTATAAAAGAAAAACTTACCGAAATAAAGCTTGGTTGGTAAAGGTCGCTAATCGTGTTGATCAAAGAGCAAAAACTTATGGTCAACAGCTAAGAGGATGTGAAGATGATCTTAATTCAAGTTGGTTATGGCGACTGTTCTTTGGTTAATAGTGTTTTACTCTAAGCTGTTAGATAACTAGACACAAAAAAAGCAGCCAAAAGCTGCTTTTTTTGTGTCTTAATAGGCAATCCTAGCTATAAAATCCATTTTCTAAGTCACTCCCTTACTGCTCCTTGCTGTTCAACCTTGAACTATCCTCTCCATTTTCCAAACATCCTGTAATAACGTCCTGTCTCCATTGTTCATCCTGAAGGCTCCTTGCCTCATTTTCCTTTTTTAGACTATCCTAAGCCTTTCATCCCTATCCTTACTTCCTGTTACTTTGGCTCCTGCCATCCTAACTTTCCATTTTCGCTTCCAGCGTTTCCTTTCCCTGTTTACTAAGTCCTTTAGTAATCTCGTCGTTATGTGGAAAATATAGTACTGAAATTGCAATTTAGAGGTAGACTTAAATAGGTATTCGTTTTTATTTATTTTTTTTGAATTTGAACTTTTATGTAATAAATTTAGATATTACAATAACTTAACTTGGTTTTTTGTTTTTTTAAAAAGCGTATTATCCGAATCTTCTTATTAGTATGTGAGACATATCTCACATAGTTTTGGGCTTGATGCAGTCAATAGGTCATAATGATGGATTGTGAATTTACATATAATTATCGAGATAAGTCATTTGAGTTGGTAACTTCATCGGAACACAGAGCCATTGGCACTTGTTTATCGCATGAATTTGGTCGCTCACCAGCAGAGCACGAAGTCTTGCATAAGTTAGTCTCTTTACTCGAAACTGAACAAGTGAATCGTTTTGAACTTGATGAGTGGGTTATTGAAGTTGAACTAGTGGATGTTTGTGTTAAACATAACTCTGTCTGTGTCGATGAAGCGGAAATCGAAGAACCTGATGTCGACAGTTATCTTGATTGGGAGTTAACTGCAAAATGTAGCAAAGATGACTTAGCCTATGTTATATCTAGTTGGTTATCATTTGTGAACGAACAAAAAGGTTAGTGTTTTGAAGATTGAAATTAAAAACTATTCTTCAAAGGCGATTATCACCATTACTCTATTCGTCATCTTTTCTAGTTTTGCTTTACAAGCATTCATCCCAATTCAATTTGAGTCTTGGTCTGCTTTCCAAGGAATAAAAGCATTTTCTGCTGTTTTCTGTATTTCAGCCTTAATCTTTTGGCAGTTTCTACGTAATACAAAAGCAACTTTATATAGAGACAATGCTTTTAGGCTAAAACGCGTTGCTTTATTGCTTGTTCTTCAAGCTTTTTGCGGATTAAGTTACTTTTTTGTCGAACAACACCATATTTGGCAATTGGTGTCATCTTTGAATTTAGTGATCAGCAGTGTTTTATTTGCATCCTTGTATCGAATGTTTTTATACAAGAGACGTTCAGACGCGATTGTTGTTTTTTGCGTTACTAGTATTTTTGTTGTCTTGATCAGTTTAGTGCTAGGGACAAGTGGTGATTTTTACTCAATATCAGATGTATCTTTGCTGATATATTGCTCAAGCCTATTAGGTTCGGTTTTATTACTTACAATTGCATTACTGAGAGCTCAGTACAAATTAAATTCATATTCTTTATTTGAGTTTGTTCCTGTCTTGATTGCCCTTACTGGATTGTTTGAGGGACTGGCTGTTTTAGGCAATTATATGTGGTGGAGTGCAGCAATTTTCCAAATTTGCATTTTGTATTGTCTATACATTTTGTTAACTGAAATTAATAAACACTCATCAGCGGATTGGCAAATGTTTAAAGATGGCTTTGACCTTTCCAGTAATGCGTATTTTTGTAGTGATGCCGATGGCAATATCCGTTTTGTAAATTGCGCTTATTTAGCGCTCCTAGAATTGCCAAAAGATATAAATGTTAGAGATATTAATCACCCTCTCTATACTCACCCATTAGCTGATTCTGTGAATAAGGCTCTAAAAAATAAGGGCAGCTGGAGTGGTGAAACGGTATTTATTACTGCTACAGGAAAAGTAGTTTCTGTATTAGCAGAATTCTCCACTACACAAATGAATGGCAAAAATTATCAGCAAGCTTGGTTTTACGATATTCATGAGAAAATTGAACTGAAGCAAAACGAAAGTGCAATTTTAGAGAAACTAGAGCGCTTGTCTTTTAGCTTAATGGAAAGACAAGAAGAAGAGCGTAGGTATTTTGCTAAAGAGCTGCATGACGAAATTGGCCAAGGTTTAACTTTGTTAAAACTGCAACAGCAACTTCCTGAGCCGGATAAAGATCTAATCACAACGGTTTTGTCTGAGCTTATTGATAAAGTGAGAAATTTATCATTGAATTTGCGTCCCGCTATTCTCGATGATATGGGTCTGTCTTCAGCGTTAGATTGGCTCTCTGAGCGACAAAAAAGATTTAGTCAGTTAGCGGTTACTACAGAAATTGATTCAAGTATTCCAAGGCTGTCAGATAAAATTGAAATATCTGTATTTCGGATAGCACAAGAAGCCTTTACTAACATTCATAAATATAGTCATGCTGATCATGTATTTATTAGCTGTCAAATCGAAAGCGGCTACATTCAGTTAATTTTAGAGGACAATGGCATAGGCTTTGACGTAGATGCTAAGTTAAACCGAGCTAATAAGGGACAAAGTTTGGGCTTATTAAGTATTAAGGAACGTGCTTTTTTAGTTAATGGTTTAGTTAATATTGATTCTACCCCTGAGCAAGGAACTAGAATCGAATTAAGGGTACCAATGCAGACTAGTTCAGAGGTGGAAGAACTATGATTAGGCTACTAGTATCTATCCTGATAATGACCATGTCGCTGCAAGTTGTAGCAAACTCAGAAGAGAATTATGGCTTTTCTGAAGTTTATGAGACAGTTTATGGTAAAGACAATAAAACTTATTTGATTACTGATAAAGGCACTTGGTTATTGAAAAAGAATGAGTTAATTCGGGTTGATAACAACAAGTCTGAAGTACAACCGCTTGAAAGCTATAAGCACTTGTTTGAAACTCACCAAATTCAGCCAAGTATATGGCAAAACCTAACCGGTTTAGGTTACGTCGTTTTATTGCTGATGTTTGGTATCTTGTATTTGTATTATCAATCTGCGTTGAATAGGAGAAGAAAAGCCTTCTATGAACGTATTAAAGTACAACAGCAAATACTGAGTATTGCATTTTTGGCGACAGGTGATGAAGTATTAGAATGCAATATTAGTGACCAAGAAGTAACTCGGATTAATCAGAATGCTAAGTTACATTTAGGTGAAGAAATTCACTTCCAGTCAGAAAAGTTTATTAGCAAGCTACATCCCGATGATAGTAGTGTTTTTATTGGCCATTTTGAGTCTTTACTCTCTGGTGGTAAGAATAACTATGAGATCACCTATCGTATTTTGGACGATGAAGAACAGTGGGTGTGGATTGTTGAAAGAGGTTGTGTGATAGAAAGAGATTCCTCTGGTCGAGCAATACGATTGGTTGCTAGTATGAGGGACATTAGTGAGCTCAAACATGATCAAGAAGTACTGATCAGAGTAGTCGATGAGCTTGAAGTGAGATTAAAGCGAGCAGAAGCCGCTACGATGAGAAATTAACGATGGAAAAGTACAGTATATTATTTGCCGATGACCACACTTTGTTACGTCAAGGCTTGATCAGTTTAACTCAGGCTTTTTCATTTATTGACAAAAGTAATATTTATCAAGCTGCTAATGGCTTGGAAGCGGTGAATCTGGTTAAGAGAGAACATCCAGATCTTATTGTTATGGATGTATCTATGCCCGAGATGAACGGTTTAGAAGCGGTTGAGGCAATTAAGAATCAATTCCCTGAAATTAAAGTACTGATGCTTTCGCATTATAACAACGAACCTTATGTTATTAGAGCATTAAAAGCTGGTGCAGATGGCTATATGTTGAAAGATGTTGCTGTAGAAGAACTGCAAGATGGACTGAAGGAGATTCTTGCTGGCCGTATGTACATCAGTCCAGATATAGATCAAAGTTTGTTAACCCGTCTAGACAGCGCTCAAGGCAATGAAATGGATGCATTAGATATCTTAACAACTCGACAACGTAGTATTTTACAGTTAATTGCAGAAGGGCATTCAACGAAGGATATTGCAGACAAACTGTTTTTGAGTGTGAAAACTATCGAAGCACATAGAGCAAATATTATGGATAGGTTGAATATTCGTGATGTGCCTGGATTAGTACGTTTTTCAATTCGAGTCGGTCTAATTCAAGCTTAAAAACTCAAAGATAGAAGTACAAAACAACCTACAATATTAATGATACCTAGCACAGTGAAATGCTGTGCTAATTTATTATTTTGTTCAATTTGCCTTTGCACATTTGCGTTGATATTTGCAACGCGAGCACGTCTTAATACATTTTGTTTTAGTGGTTCAAATACTAACTTAGCGAAAACAAAACCATAAACTAATGTTAGTAGCGATATAGATACAGCAGAATTAAGTTCGGCTTTATCTGTTAAATTGCTTAATAAATTTACCATACCAATCAAGCTGCCCATTACTCCACTGATAATGCTAGTGTTAATTAGGTTGTCGAAAAAAGAAATGACCCAAAAGTACTCTTTTTGATTTTTAACTGGTTGATTAGCGTATTTAAAAATTTGGAATGCTTGCGCGCCGTAACTTAAAAAAGCAACCCCAAAGATGCAACCCAATATCATAATAAGACTGTATGGGTCGAGCAACAACTGATAGGGACCCATCAGAATCAAAGCTAATAAAAGAGTTAGCGCAAGCAGTAAAAAGCCAATAAGTTGATTCATAATTTTATCCTAAATTGGCTCCTGCTGTTTTACTTGAACTTTGTTCGAGTTCATATTGTGGTACAACACACCTTGTTTAATCGGTTGAAGGATTAGATAAGCTATGGCACAGCCATATAGACAAGTCAGTAAAGATAGAGCAAGAGCAGGGCCTATAGCTTTCATATCAGAACTTTGAAACAACAATAAAAGGCTTGCTAAGGAAAAAGATAAGGCCGCAGCGTAGAAGGTTAAACGGGTTAAATAATTATAAAAATCTAATGTAGCAAACAGTTCAGAAGACGAGATCTTATCTTTACGGCTGCTGCGGATATAACTGAAAATATGATTGCCATAGCCAAAAATTGCGCCGCCAAGCAATATTCCCAACATTATCACAGCCGAAGGAATATCAATATACATAGTAGGACTGCCACCAAGTATGAGCAGTAAGCTAAAAGTTGCCAAACTGATGATTAAGCCAATAAGTTTAAATATCATTTAACACTCGGTTTGATTGTAAAATTAGATAATATCGCTATTTGCCTGCTTTTGACCAGAGTTAAAACTAAACTAATAGAGATTCATATAAGCTACTGTAAAGTATAAAAAAAGCCAGAAATTTCTGGCTTTTAAACAAAACTAAAATCTTATCTTGTAAGAGTTAGTGGCAGCCACCACAGCATTCTTTCTCTTCAGTATGAACATGACCATGTTCAAGTTCTTCAGCTGTCGCTTCGCGTACTTCTAAGATTTCAACATCAAATACTAAGTCAATACCAGCTAACGGATGGTTACCATCAACAATTACATATTCGTCCGTTTTTTCAATAACAATAACGGTTTGTTCGCCATCATCTGTAGTTGCGCGAAGTTGCATCCCAACTTCAACGTCGAAGTCAGCAAACATTTCGCTACCGATCTGTTGAACTAAACCATCGTGTCTAGGGCCGTAAGCTTCATCGGCAGTGATTTTAGATTCAAAAGTGTCACCTTTCTCATGGCCTAATAAGGCATTTTCTAAGCCTTCAATTAGAAACTTTTGACCTTGAATAAACTCTAGTGGTTCACCTTCATAAGAGCTATCGATTAAATTTCCTTCAGTGTCTAAAACTGAATAGTGCATTTTTACAACTGTATTGTTTGCTATTTTCATTGTGAACCTTACTGTTCTTCTATTTGATACGGGAGTTCAAGTAAACTGAGCTTTTGACCTGATTCAAGGTATAAAGTTTCAGATAGCTCAGTATCCTTAGGTAAAACTAATTGTAGCCAAGTATTACCCTGTGAAGTTTGCGATTGAATAACTTTTCCAATGTTTCGTTTGTTGCCGTTAAGCTCAACGGCAACATCATCTGCAGTATTAACTGTGACTTCTTTATCTGCTTTTGCAAGATAGAGGGCCCTTTTATTTTTACCCAAATAGCGCATTCTCGCTACCATCTCTTGACCCATATAGCAGCCTTTACTAAAAGAAATGTAATCTAAAGCCTGCAAATTAAGCATCTGAGGCACATATTCTCCGATAGTGCCGTCAAGCAGATGAGCTCTGCCTGAAAGAATTTCTTTTTGCCACCAAATGTCAGAGTTGCTGCTAGTTGATATTTCTGCCGCAGAAATATTAATGTGATGATTAGCTGAGAGTTCAATACTGAGTGTATTGTCTAACGCTTGCTCTGAACCGTAAATATTCCAGCTTTCGCTATCATCAGTAATATCAGTCTTAGCAAACACGCCGTATTTGTTTAACTCTGTTAGTGAAGCTGCAGCACTGTCTTTGGTCATAACTAGCAAAATGTCTTGCTCCTGCTTGATTGCAATAAAGCTAGACCACATTTTTCCTTTCGCATTGCAGTGACAGCCAGCCAACCAATCTTGCTGTTTTAACTGGTTGATGTCACAAGTAACTTGTCCTTGTAAAAAAGAATAGGCTTCTTCACCCGACAAACGAATGACGGAAAACTCTGGTAAGTGGCTAATCGTTTGCTCTGCCATGTTTTGTTGCTCATTAACGTTAATGTTTGTTTAGCCTATGTTATGGGGGTAAAGCGCAAAAGCTCAATGATTTCGGCAAATTTATTTGCGTTAGCGCATTAATTTTTTAGTCTCATCTTTTTATTTAGTCTGTGCCTTGATATTCTGCGCAGCGAAATGAAACGGCAATAAATGTGAGAAAAATGGCTCAATCTGACAAAAAAGACAATCTGATCTATGTCGACGTTAGTGGTAAAAAGTTTGTATTAGATTCCAAACCAAAACTTAAATGGGCATGCCGCAGAGGAATGTTAGAACTAGATGTATTGTTTGAACCTTTTGTTGACGATGCATATGACGCATTACCAGATGATAAAAAAGTTGCGTTTCAGCGTTTGTTAGCTTGCGAAGACCCGGATCTTTTTGCTTGGTTTATGGGACATCAAGAATGTGAAGATGCTGAGTTAAACGATATGGTTCAGCTAATTTTAAACCGAGTTCGCGTTTCCTAATTTATAACCATTATTTCTGTTCTACACTGATATTGGGAAAATGATTGGAAGTGTAGTCAATGGACAGAGGTGGACACATATATCAAATTGAAGTTGGAGTTTATTCCAAACTTCAATTTTTTTATGTTCTTTTGCTTTATGTTTTGCTGCTTATGTCCATATGGTGTTGGCCTTATTTCATACCTATTGGCTATTTGAGCAGCATAACTCTGTTAGCTATTTGGGCTTTCTTTCGACATATTTATCAGCTTTATAAGCAGAACAAAAAAATGACTTTAAGCTTGAGCCAATTTGGCAGAATTGTGCATTATTCAAGTTCAACCCAAATGGGCTGGTTACTGAGTTCGAGCAAAAGTTACCTTGGTCTATTTTTGCTAGAGTTCAAGCAAGATCTCACAGGAAAAACTAAGCGTTTAGTGCTCTTTTCTGATCAACTTGAACAACAAGACCGCAGAAGGCTAAGTCGAATTATTAAATCACTTCCTTTTGTTTAAACTCAGCTGGTGTTAAAACGCTAGGTTTAGCTTCATCCTGCATTTCTGGATAATCGTTATTAAAATGTAAGCCTCGACTCTCTTTACGCAGCAACGCACTAGAAATAATGAGTTGAGCCACTTGAGCTAAGTTTCTCAATTCAAGTAAGTTATTACTTACTCTAAAATCAGAATAGAATTCATCGATATCTTGTTTTATATATTCAATTCGTTTCAAAGCTTTAGTTAAGCGTCGATTTGAGCGAACTATGCCAACATAGTCCCACATAATTAGGCGTAATTCGTGCCAAGTATGGCTAATGATTACATTTTCCTCAGAACTGGTTACCTTACTTTCATCCCAGTGTGGAATAACTGCTGGATTTTGAGTATTTTGCAGTGAAGAAAGGATAAGTTTTGCGGCTCCATGGGCGAACACTATGCATTCTAATAGGCTATTACTAGCCATTCTATTTGCTCCATGCAATCCCGTATATGCTACCTCTCCTATCGCAAATAAGTTATCAAGGTCAGTCTTACCATTGAGATCAGTTATAACTCCACCACAAGTGTAATGCGCGGCAGGAACAATAGGTATTTGTTCTTTAGTTATGTCGATACCAACTTTAAGACATTTAGCGTAGATAGTGGGAAAGTGCTCTAGAATGAATTGTTCATCTTTATGGCTAATATCAAGGTACATGCAATCTGCACCAAGTCGTTTCATTTCAAAGTCAATCGCTCTTGCTACCACGTCTCTAGGTGCTAGTTCAGCACGTTCATCGAAGTCTGGCATAAAGCGTGTACCATCAGGTCGCTTCAGGTAGGCACCTTCGCCTCTCATCGCTTCTGTAATCAAAAAGTTTTGAGCTTTCTCATGGTACAAGGATGTTGGATGGAACTGATTGAATTCCATATTTGCTACTCTGCAACCAGCGCGCCAAGCCATAGCTATACCATCACCACTTGCTATGTCTGGGTTGGAAGTATATTGGTAAACCTTGCTTGCTCCACCTGTCGCTAAAGCGACAAACTTAGCTGTAATAGTTTCTACACGCTCTAACTGTCTGTTCCAGACATAAGCACCATGTACCCGATTATCATCGAAGCCCAACTTTTCTCCACGAACAAGATCTAAAGCATTAAATCTTTCCAACAGAGTAATGTTTGGGTGCGCTTGCACTCGTTCCAATAAAGTTGTTTGCACAGCTTTGCCTGTAGCATCTGCTGCATGAAGAATTCGTCTATGGCTATGGCCGCCTTCTCTAGTCAGGTGGAATCTAGGCGTACCATCGGGATCTTTGACCTGATCAAAAGGTACACCTTGATCGATCAACCATTGCATGGATGTTTTTGCATTCGATGCTGTATAGCGCACAGCTTCTATGTCACACAGTCCTGCGCCCGCAACTAGAGTGTCTTGAACGTGCGACTCAATACTGTCATTTTCATCAAATACGGCAGCAATTCCACCTTGTGCGTATAAGGTTGAGCCTTCCTTTAAAGTCGATTTACTTAAAATGATCACCTTTGCGTGATCTGCGATACTAAGTGCTAAGGTTAATCCTGCTGCACCGCTGCCTATAATTAAACAATCGGTATTATGTGCATTTAAATCGGGCATTTGAGTCGGCCTGTATAGATGAATTCTTGCCAGTGTTTTCGCTATTCTAAAAAAAATTTAAAAAAATAAGAACTTTTTTGTCATACCCTAGTCATAGAGACAGCAGATGACATAGTCATTAAATGATATAGACTAGTAAGCTAAGAGAGTTTTAGGAGTAGTAGCTCGAATGAGCGAGCAGAGAAAAGATTTAGAGCTGGTGAGAAGAGCTCAAGCAGGCGATAAGGTCGCGTTTGATTTACTGGTTAGAAAATATCAAAACAAAATTGTTAGCTTAGTATCACGTTATCTAGGTCAGAACGGTGATGTGCAAGATGTAGCGCAGGACGCTTTTATTAAAGCCTATACCGCTCTACCTAACTTTCGAGGTGAAGCAGCATTTTATACTTGGCTTTATCGAATTGCCGTAAATAGTGCTAAAAATTATTTAATGGCAAGGGGGCGTAGACCCGCTGCAGTAGATGTAGATGCTGAAGAAGCAGAGTTTTTTGAGAACAGTGATGCATTAAAAGAGAATGCATCACCAGAGCGCTTAGCGTTAACAGAAGAAATTAAAAAAGTAATATTTGATACCATAGAGCAATTACCTGAAGAGCTAAAAGTAGCGATTCAGTTAAGAGAAATTGATGGTATGAGTTACGATGAGATCTCAGCAGCAATGGGTTGTCCAATAGGCACAGTGAGATCTAGAATTTTCCGCGCAAGGGAAGCAATCGACACGAATTTGCAACCTTTGTTAGAAAATCGTTAAAGTAGGTATTAAAGCAAGGTAGCCTTGGTTTAATTTAGTATCAACTCAATATTGAGTTTGACTTAAGTTGGAGTCTGTCAGTTTATGACAAATAAAAGTTTTGAATCTATTTCTGCGTTACTGGATGAAGAGTTAAATACTCAAGATGTTGCAACACGAGTTGAAGAGATGTCGCAACAGCCAGAGCAAGTAGATACTTTTTCCCGTTACAGTTTAATCGGTGATGTTTTACGACAAGAACAAGAGATCGTATTAGGCAGTAGTTTTGCCGACAAAATCCAACAAGCTATTGTTGATGTAGAGCAAGAAGCAGTAACAGAATCTAGCGTGGTGAATATTGCGTCTCATCCTTCATGGGGACAAAGAGTTGCAGCTAGAGTGAAAAACTTTACTCAGTCGTCGACGGGCAAAGGCATGTCACAATTCGCGATTGCTGCGTCTGTCGCTTTAGTTGCTGTTGTAGGTGTTGGTAATATGTCTGGCACGAAAGAACAAAATGATGGCATTCCCGCTGTAGTGACAGCGCCTCTTATTGATGGTGTTACTCCTGTTAGTGCTGCTTCTGTAAGACCAGCAGAAAGACAGTCGGCAAATCAGAAAACGCAATCTAGAATTAACTCTTTAATTTCAGATCACCAACAACAATTACGAGTTGCTGACGATAAAAATGAAGAAAAGCAAACTGACGAAGAAGAAAAGATTATTGATTAATTTAATCGACCAAAGTCAGGCTTTAACAATTTAACGAAACGCCCGTAAATGTTATATTTCCGGGCGTTTTTGTTTGTAGTAGATGGTATTTTATATGAATTTCTTTTTTAAACTTTTTATGATCCTTGTGTTGGTGATGAATTCTGCCCAGGCACAAGAGCAAAGTGAGCCTCAAACAACAAACGATTCAGCTACAAGAACGCAAGTATCTGCAACAAACGTAGAAGAATGGTTAGTCCAGCTAAAAAAAGCGTTAACAGAATTGAATTTTGATGCTGGAATCGTAAGTACAAGAGCTAATAAAACTGAGTCCTACAAATGGATTCACGGAGTAGTTGCGGGAAAAGAAGTTGAAAGTATCTCATCTTTAATTGGTGGTGGCGTAAGCACTATTAGACAAGACAATACTGTTTCTTTTATTGAGCCTAACAAACCTATTTATTCTATCTCTGCTAATAGCATTCGAAACTTTGTTCCGCCAATTTTCTATCAGGATCCAAAAAAGCTAGAACAAAGTTATCAGTTTGTTTTAGTGAGTAAAAATCAAGTTGGTGGCCGAGCTGCCCAGTTGATGAGAATTGAATCGATTGATAATGCAACTTATAACATTTGGCTTTGGCTAGACTTAGAAACAGGGTTGCCTCTAAGACTTGATTACATTGATTTAAAAGGCACTACAGTCGAGAGAATGTTGATGACGCATCTCACTGTATTCTCTGGACCAAACGAAGATATGTACAAACTAGCAGGGGTAACCTTACCTGAACCGGCTGTTGACGCTATCGCATCGACTCAAGATATGAATAATTGGAAAATGGAGTGGATCCCTAAAGGTTTCGAGCTGATAAAAAGCGATCGTCACCATGTTTCTATGTCTAGAGAAGTATCAGATTACTATCTGTACAGTGATGGTTTATTTGAATTTTCTATTTATATTCAAAGACCATTAGGCTCTTACGAAAGTCCACTATTACTCAGAGAAGGGGCTACTGCATTTGTTATGTTAAATGCTGGAGAGTTTGACGTCACTGTTGTTGGAGCCATTCCCGTAGAAACGGCCTTCAATATAGCGTCGAATATTAAGCGCAATTAATTCAAGGTCAGCAAAATGATCAAAGAAGTTGGGCAAGTCGTAAAAGTTGATGGAGATTTAATTTGGGTTGAAACCAAAGTTACATCAACTTGCAATGCTTGTGCTGCGAAAAGTAATTGCGGAACTAGCTCTATCGCTAAGGCATTTGGTGACAAATCTGTGGTAAACCAAGTTGTAAATGACAAAGGCGCAGAGTTAGGCGATAAGGTTGAGGTTGGGATCCCAGAAGAAAGTTTGATCACTGGCGCTTTTCTCGTATATCTATTGCCTCTTGTTAGTGCAGTAATTTTCGCTCTTGTATCTCAATTTTGGCTTTCTCAATTTATCGATATTAGTGAACCGATATTGATTGTTTTGACTTTCTTTGGCGGATTTATTGGTTTTTTAATCGCTAAACATAAAATACGAAAAGCGGATGATGAGGAATACCGAGTAAGATTATTACAGGTATTACCGGATGAAATAGAAATAAAACAGGTATAACTTCCAGAAACCAGTAGGTTAAATTAGCTCATCTACTTAATTGCTGGTTTTGTTATTTTAAACTTTATATAAAACAATTAGTTAAATTGTATTTCTTGTTTGCTTTCAGCTCTTTTGACTATCAATCCTAGTCTTGTAATAAAACTGTCACTGAATTTTAGGTCAATATTTCTTTTTATAGCGCTGAAGAAATAATATAACTTTTACAAGAGGTTCACGTGAGGTTTCAATTTCCTAACTCATTTTTAAAGTTACAAATAGTGGTAACTATTTTGTTATCGACTTTTTTAATGACGGCTTGCCAGAAACAAGTTGGCTCAGCTTCGAAAAATTTACACTCTCTCAGTTCTAAACCCGTTTACAACAAACCGAGATTGAACGGTCAAAAATCATTTAAGCTAAATGACCAGTTATATTTGGGAAGTAGCGAAAACTTAGGTTTGTTTCTATTTGATGATTCGGGGAAAGTAATAACGAGCACTCAAGGCAATTACGAAGGGTTAGATGTCAGGGTTTTGAATGGCTTAACTTATGTTATTTCTATAAATAAGGAGCTAGCTAGGGCTGAACTATTTTCTCTTGAAGATCAAAGCTTTTCTTTTCAACAGAGTATTAAACTAGAGCAAGCTGGTATTAATAATGTTTGCTTTTACCAACCAAACAACAACGAGTTGCAAGCGATATTGCTGACTGAAACATCTAAAATTGAACAACGCCTACTGCTAGATGATGAAGGAAACAATGCTGACTTCCTATTGTTGCGCTCAATGCCATCCCCACCAAACTTTTCTGCTTGTGTAGCTGATGATCAACATGGAGAGCTTTATATTGCAGAGGAAGTTATAGGGATTTGGCAATATCCACTCGATCTTGAAAGTGAACTGGAACGACAAGTCGTTGCCCTTACAGAACCATATGGTGCTTTAACAGGAGAAATAAAAGACTTATCAATATTATCTGACGGACGTCTGTTAATTTCCTTACCAGACATGGCAAAACTGTTGGTATTACAGAGAACAAACGATACTTGGCAATCGTCATGGCTGAGTTTAGATAAAAACAGTACGCCTGAAAGTGCAACTTCGTACTTGAGTAGGAATATCATTTGGTTTGACAAAGAAACGGATAGCTATATTGAAGAGAATATAGATCTGCCAAATTATGATTCTAATTACCAGAGTGTCGTTATAGCTGAGGTAATGGCGAAAAGACAAACAGCGCCAGTATCTCATTTTGGTGATGCAGCAGATGATCCTGCCATTTGGCCAAATTATCAATCACCTCAAAACAGCAAGATCCTCGCAACGGACAAAACAGCGGGTTTATATGTATATGGTTTAGATGGCAGTTCTGAACAATTTATTGCTTCTGGCCGTGTTAACAATGTCGATATTAGTTTTGGTTTTAATTGGCAAGGCAAGCAAGTTGATTTAGCTGCTGCAAGCAATAGAACACTAAACTCGATTTCTTTATACGCGATTAACTCAGCAGGAAAGGTTTCTGAGATAGGTAACGTTCCTACAACGCTAAACGATGTCTATGGCCTATGTAGCTACAAATCAAAGGTTGATGAGCAACATTATGTATTTATTAACGATGAGAACGGCCAATTTCAGCAATATAGAATCACTCAAAATGAAGGAAAATTAGCAGGAGCTCTAGTAAGGGAATTTAAAGTTGATAGTCAACCTGAAGGGTGTGTTGTTGATGAGATAACTGCGACTTTATACTTTGGTGAAGAAGCGGAAGGTGTTTGGCGAACTAGTGCAGAACCCAAAGGGTCCGAACTTGAACTTGTTGTCACTATTGATAAACAAACACTGTTTGATGACGTTGAAGGTTTGTCTATTTACCAAGGGAAGAGTGCAAGTTATTTAGTTGTTTCAAGTCAAGGTAATAACTCCTATGTGCTGTACAACCTTGAAGATATGTCCTTTGTGGGTAATTTCAGAGTCAAAGCGAATTATCAACTTGGCATTGATGGAACTTCTGAAACTGATGGTTTGGCCGTTTCTAATTTTAATTTTGGTCAGGAATATAGCTCAGGAATGTTAGTCGTACAGGATGGTCGCAATGTGATGCCGAATAAGCCGCAAAACTTTAAGCTGATTAGTTGGCAAGACGTCGCTGAGTCGTTATCGCTTCATCAGTAACTAGCATTAACAAAAAAAGCTCAAATATTAACTGAAATATTTGAGCTTGCTCGCTATTAGTCACTAATGGTTAGAAATGACACTTTTCTTTTACTAAATCAAAATAATACGGTGTTTGTTCACCTGTACCATATACGCTGCCTGTACATGTGAATGAGTATTCACCTGCAAACTGTGTTAATGCAGCATCAGAATAGTAAATTCTTTCGATGTGATACTGATATCTAGGACCAGCTGTTACAGCTGTTGACAATGCGATAAGTCCAGCTGCAATTACTACAGCTTTTTTCATGATGAGTTTATTCATACTTTTATTCCTTTAATTTGTAGGGTACTTATAAGCACTTCTTTAGAAGCAAGGGATCACTGCAATATTTGAAGAGTATTGAGTCTGTTGACCTGTTGTGAAGTAATTGCCATTACAACTTTGAATAGATTCACCAACAATAACCGTCTTCGTTGCGTCAGAGTAGTACACAGTTTCAATCAAAAACTTAGGACCAGCGATAGCAGCCGTAGACAAACCAATTACTCCAGCTGCAATTAGTAGTACTTTTTTGCTTAAAAATTTATTCATTATTCTTCCTTTATTATATTTTTTTGTTGTACACAATGTGTGCAATAAAAACCATATATACTTTTTCCCAATATGGCAATGGCTTTTTTTTGTACTTAATTTGTTTGGTTTTTGTACCTGTTAGAGGTTTTTATTTGTGTGGATCTTGTTTACTAATTTTTATGCGTTTTTTGTTTTTTTGTGAAGTGGTTCGTCTCGCAATTTGGATTAATTGGCGTGAGTCACCAGTTTTTAAACAATTTGATACAAATATGATTTTGTAACTAAGCGAGTGAAGTGCATATTTAATTTAAAGCTTTAAAAGAAACGATAAAGGCAGATTGATATAAAGGCTGGGTTTTAACGTTTTATATTATTCATACTGGTATGTTTAATGTATAATGCCGCCCATTTATACTAGTAGAAATCTAAGCAGAAGTTATTGAGAAACCTTTGAGTTGTTTCTTTACGCCACTCTGCGCAGTCCCTTGAAGTGGGCTTTGAAGTTACCGGAAACCGTAAGTGCATGATAAATAAGAATATTAGAAATTTTTCCATTATAGCTCATATCGACCATGGCAAATCGACTTTGTCAGATCGCTTGATCCAATACTGTGAGGGCTTGTCAGATCGTGAAATGAAAGCACAGGTTCTGGACTCCATGGATATTGAGCGTGAACGCGGCATTACCATTAAAGCGCAAAGTGTAACGCTAAACTATAAAGCAAAAGATGGTGAAACTTATCAGCTAAACTTTATCGATACTCCAGGACACGTAGATTTTACTTATGAAGTTTCTCGTTCATTAGCTGCTTGTGAAGGCGCTCTATTAGTTGTTGATGCTGGCCAAGGTGTTGAAGCTCAAACGGTTGCTAACTGTTATACCGCGATTGAAATGGACTTAGAAGTTCGTCCAATTCTGAACAAAATTGACTTACCACAGGCTGACCCGGATCGCGTTTCACAAGAAATTGAAGATATAGTTGGTATTGATGCTATTGGCGCTGTTCAATGTTCAGCAAAAACGGGTATAGGTATTGAAGACGTTTTAGAAGATATTGTTCAAAACGTACCAGCTCCAGAAGGTGAAACTGATCAAGAATTACAAGCTTTGATCATTGACTCTTGGTTTGACCCATACCAAGGTGTTGTATCACTAGTTCGTATTAAACACGGTGAGTTGAAGAAAGGCGATAAGATTCGTGTAATGTCAACTGGCGAATTCCACATTGTTGATAAAGTAGGTATTTTCACTCCAAAGCAAACTGATACTGGCATCCTAAAAACAGGTGAAGTTGGCTTTGTTATTGCGGGTATTAAAGACATTTTAGGTGCTCCAGTTGGTGATACTTTAACCTTGCACCAAAAACCTGCAGATGCTCCACTTCCTGGTTTCCAGAAAATCAAACCTCAAGTTTATGCTGGTGTATTCCCTGTTAGTTCTGATGATTATGAAAACTTCCGTGATGCTTTAGGCAAACTAAGTCTTAATGACGCTTCTTTGTTCTACGAACCAGAAAACTCAACAGCTCTTGGATTAGGTTTCCGCTGTGGCTTCTTAGGTATGCTACATATGGAAATTATCCAAGAAAGACTAGAGCGTGAATATGACCTAGATCTAATTACTACTGCACCAACAGTAAACTATGAAGTACTGAAAAAAGATGGTGAAGTGGTTTCTGTAGACAGTCCATCTGAGCTTCCAGCTGTTGGTGAAATCGATGAAATTCGAGAACCAATTTGTAAAGCGGATATCTTAGTACCGCAAGAGTACTTAGGTAACGTTATTACTCTTTGTATTGAAAAGCGCGGAGTACAGAAGTCGATGAGCTATCACGGTAATCAGGTTGCTGTTAGCTATGATATGCCAATGGCTGAAGTGGTTATGGACTTTTTCGATCGTTTGAAATCGACTAGCCGTGGCTTTGCTTCTCTAGATTACAACTTCACTCATTTCCAAGCTGCTGACATGGTTCGTGTTGATATCTTGTTAAATGGTGAGCGTGTTGACGCATTAGCAATGATTTGTCACCGCGATTTCTCGCAGTCTCGAGGTCGTGAATTAGCTGAAAAACTGAAAGAGTTAATTCCTCGTCAAATGTTCGATATTGCAATTCAAGCTGTTATTGGTGCGCACGTTATCGCTCGTACAACTGTTAAGCAGTTAAGAAAGAACGTAATCGCCAAGTGTTACGGTGGTGACGTGAGTCGTAAGAAGAAACTTCTGCAAAAGCAGAAAGAAGGTAAAAAACGTATGAAACAAGTAGGTAACGTAGAGTTACCACAAGATGCGTTTTTAGCTATTTTGAAAGTTGGTAAATAAAGGACATCACGCTTTATGGCAGGATACTTTGCAATATTTTTAGTAGTTATCACAATTGTAACAGGGATTATTTGGCTAATAGATGCCCGTTTTTATGCACCTGCTCGTAGAGAGCGTATTGCTGTGGCACAAGCGAGCACTAACGGCCAAATAGAGCTAGAGGACTTGCAAAAAATTGCACCACAACCGGCAATTGCCGAAACAGCTCAGTCTATATTTCCGATATTATTTGCGATCACGATTTTTCGTTCATTCTTATTTGAACCTTTCCAAATCCCTTCGGGTTCAATGATGCCAACTATGTTAGTTGGCGATTTCATTTTAGTGCAAAAGTACACTTACGGGGTACATGATCCAGTATGGCGTTCAGAGTTGATTGAAACTGGTAGCCCTGAACGAGGTGATATTGCCGTATTCAAGTATCCGTTGGATGAGAGATTAGACTATATCAAGCGCGTTGTTGGTTTGCCGGGCGACCATATTATTTATCGCGATAAGAAGATAATGCTAAAACCAAGCTGCGAACGTGAGCCTGAAAACTGTGGCAAATTTATTGAGATGAAACAAGAAATGGACTCGGTTTATGAGACCAATATGTATGGCCATACAATTGCTAAATCTAAAGAGAATTTAACAGGCGTAGAGCATGAAATATTGATTAACATAGATCAAAGATTCCAGTTCCCGTTTATTCAACCTGGTGGCAAAGCTAACGAGTGGATAGTGCCTCAAGGGCAATATTTCATGATGGGTGATAACCGTGATAACAGCCAAGACAGTCGTTTCTGGGGTTTTGTTAGGGAAGACCAGTTAGTTGGTAAAGCGGTATTTATTTGGATGAGCTTTGTTTATAACGACGGTCAAGTTTCTTGGTTACCAGATTGGGTACCAGTTGATATTCGTTTCTCTCGTTTAGGCACAACAGGGTAGTTAATGAGCGGCACACTAATTAACAAAGACTTCGGTCAACTTAGTAAAACTCTCGGCTACCAATTCAACGATGAGTCATTGCTTAAACAAGCTTTGACTCATCGCAGTTTTAAGGGGCCTCATAACGAACGTTTAGAGTTTATTGGCGACTCATTACTAGGTATGGTTGTTGCTGAGTCTCTTTATTTTTCTTTTCCTAAAGCAACGGAAGGGGAATTAACCCGAATGCGTTCGCAAATCGTGAAAGGCCAAACTCTGACTGAGATTGCAAAAGAGTTTAACTTAAGCCAGTGGCTCTTATTAGGTCCTGGTGAAATGAAAAGTGGTGGCTTTCGTCGAGAGTCTATTTTAGAAGATGCTGTAGAAGCTATTATTGGTGCTGTTTATCTAGATTCAGATATGCAGCAATGTAAAGACTTTATACTAAGCTTAGTAGGTAAAAGATTAGAAAAACTTGACCCGAAAAAGGCATTGAAAGATCCAAAAACGCAGCTTCAAGAATGGTTGCAGTCTCGTAAGCGTCCACTGCCTATTTATCAGGTAGAACAAATTTCGGGTCAAGCACACAATCAAACCTTTAAAGTGAGCTGTACGTTAGACAATGGAAAGATATTGATGGCGACAGGAACTAGCCGCAGAAAAGCAGAACAACAAGCTGCAAAACAAGCATTAGAAGTGGTTATAGGTAACAACAAAAAATGAGCAAGTCAGAACAATCTCAACAAGAATTAGATGCACTATTAAGCAATTTAAACAATCGTGCTGACTTGTCGCAGACTCAAACTCACTGTGGTTTAGCTGCGATCGTAGGTCGCCCGAACGTGGGTAAATCAACTTTGATGAACCACATCTTGCAACAGAAAGTAAGTATTACTTCTAAAAAGCCACAAACGACACGTCACCGTATCTTAGGTATCGACACTTATGAAAATGAGCAAGTGGTTTACGTCGATACTCCAGGTCTTCACAAGGAAGAAAAAAGAGCAATAAACAAGTTAATGAACCGAGCTGCTTCTAGTGCTTTAGGTGATGTTGAAATTGTTCTGTTCGTTGTTGAAGCCATGAAGTGGTATGAAGATGACGAAATGGTTCTGACTAAGATTAAGCGCAGCAAAAAGCCTTGTGTACTACTGATCAACAAAGTTGATATGGTAAAAAATAAAGAAGAGTTAATGCCTTATCTTGAGCAAATTTCTCAAAAGCATGATTTCAGCCAGATAATCCCTATTTCAGCAGAAAAAGGCACAAACGTAGAGCCGATCAAGCAAGTGGTATCTGAACACTTACCGGAAAATCCATTTTTCTTCCCAGAAGATCATGTAACCGATAGATCTAGCCGTTTTATGTGTGCAGAAATCGTTAGAGAGAAGTTGATGCGATTTATGGGGGAAGAGTTACCTTATTCTGCAACGGTTGAAATCGAACAATTTAAGTGGGACGAAAAGATCTGGCGCATCAATGCATTGATTTTGGTTGAACGTGAAGGCCAAAAGAAAATGGTTATTGGTAACAAAGGTGAAAAACTTAAAGTTATCGGTCGTGATGCAAGGCAAGACATGGAGCGTTTGTTAGATGCCAAAGTATATTTGGAACTATGGGTGAAAGTTAAGTCGGGTTGGGCTGATGATGAACGTGCCCTGCGTTCGTTAGGCTACGGCGAAGACTAATTTATAGTAACGGAATAAGTATTCGTGCAAGAGCTGGAGAATAAAAAGGCCTTTGTTTTACATTCAAGGCCTTTTAAAGAAAACCAGGTTATTGCTGAGCTACTGGTGCAAGAGCATGGCAGAATTGCGGTAGTTGGATACAAAGGAAGTAAAAAAAACTCTGCGAAAACAGCACTCTATAACCCATTTCGGATGTTACAAGTCCAGTTTAAAACGGGAAAAGGCTTACATACTGTTAAAGGAATGGAAGCAGTAACTACCGAGTTACAGCTAAAGGGAAAAATGCTCTTTTGCGGTTTCTATTTGAACGAGCTTATTTGCCGTTTATGTCAAGCTGATGCCCCTTATGAAACCTTATTTAATCACTACTTTTCTTCAATCAAGCAACTAGAGTCTATTTCTGAAATTAGTGATGAATTGTTGCAACAAGCTGCGATGGAGCTAGTATTAAGGCGCTTTGAAGATGCGCTGTTAGCTATGCTGGGCTACGAAATTAATTTTATAGTCACTATAGACACAGAACTTCCTATTGAGCCCCATCTGCAATATGAACTATTCGAAGGTGGCTTTGTCCATACTAACTCACAGAATAGGGGATTTTTAGGAAGTGATATTTTAGGTGTTATGTCTTTACTTCGTGAAGAGGTAGATGAAGAACAACACGGCAGTAGGCTGCATTATCTCAAACATGCAAAAGCAATTTTAAGGGCAAGTTTACATCGCCATTTAGGAGATAAGCCTTTAAAATCACGAGAACTTTTTAGAAAATAGGGAATTCAGCATTACGCTGAACTCGCAGTAATAGTTAAATTTATAACTGGAAGAACAATGGCAGAAATTCATTTAGGTGTTAACGTCGATCACATTGCAACTATACGTAATGCTCGAGGTACAACGTATCCAGATCCGGCTCATGCAGCTGCAGTTGCAGAACATGCTGGTGCAAGTGGAATAACGATTCATTTGAGAGAAGACAGACGCCATATTGTTGACCGTGATGTCTACACTATGGCTAAAACGATTCAAACCAGAATGAATTTAGAAATGGCCGTAACAGAAGAAATGCTTACTATTGCCGAAGAAATTAAACCTGCATTTGTTTGCTTAGTACCTGAGAAGCGTGAAGAGCTAACAACAGAAGGTGGTTTAGATGTTAAGGGGCAACTGGACAAAATCACGGAAGCGGTAGCGAGACTTACTGCTGTAGGTACCAAAGTTTCATTATTCATTGATGCTGACGAATCACAAATTGATGCGGCAGTTGCAGCGAAAGCTCCTTATATAGAGATTCACACTGGCCACTACGCTGATGAAACTGATGAACAAAAACAACAGGCTGAATTAGAGCGTATAACAGCTGGCGTTAAGTATGCTGCGGACAAAGGTATAATCGTAAACGCTGGTCACGGTCTGCATTATCACAACGTTAAGCCAATTGCTGCTATTCCTGAAATTTATGAGTTGAATATTGGTCACGCAATTATAGCTAGAGCAGCCATTGATGGCTTAGACAAAGCGGTACGTGATATGAAAACGCTAATGAATGAAGCTAGACAAGGCATCTAGTAAGTATGCCAGTTAAAGGCTTAGGTACTGACATAGTACAAATTTCTCGTATTGCTGAAGCGGTAGTAAAAAGTGACCGCTTAGCAAAACGAGTATTAGTTCAACAAGAGTTAGATATTTACTTTGAACACTCAGACAAAGGACGATATCTAGCTAAGCGCTGGGCTGCTAAAGAGGCAGCAGCTAAGGCGTTAGGAACAGGCATTGGTCGTGGTATTTCATTTCAACATTTTTACATCGAAAATGATGAAATGGGAGCTCCAATGTTAACGCTGTTTGGGGCAGCTAAAGAACTTGCAGAAAAAAAAGGAATTACTCACACACTAATTTCTATCAGTGATGAAACTGATTATGCAATGGCAACTGTGATCCTAGAATAAGTCCACACACACATTTCAAGTTTACTCTCCTAAGAATTGTTATGTTTTACACATAAGGGAATACTCATATGACAATTAAAGCACGTTTGCTATCTATTTTAGCTTTGATCATCGTTTTGTTAGCTGGAACTCTAGTCGCAAAAAATATTGCTAATCACAAGTTTGAGCAGCAGAGCGAAAACGGCACAACTCGATATTTATCATACTTACTAGCTGACGAATTTCGTCAAACTTCTATGGACCTAACTAGACTATGCCGAACTTATGTCGCAACGGGTGACCAAAAGTACTGGGATGCTTATTGGAACATAGTGAAATGGCGCAATGGTGATGCACCTAGACCAAGAACTACAGATCCTGATTTATACCCTGGGGTTAGAAAAAAACAAAGCGATATCATGACTGAGCTTAACTTCTCAAGCAAAGAGTTTGCTCTCCTAAAAGAAGCAAGCAATAACTCAAATGCTCTGATAGCCACAGAAGACCAAGCAATGAAATCTATTCAACAAGGCCAAATTGTGTCTGGTCCTAACCGCGCTTTGCCTGGCGAAAGTGTAGAAGAGTTTGCTTTGCGTATTGTGTTTGACCAGTCATATCACAATGAAGTGGTAAAAATCATGACATCGGTAAATCAATTCTTTAAACAACTTGATCAAAGAACGGCTGATGAGCTGGACTTATCACGTGATCAAGCTAAGTTCTGGTTGAATGTGAGTTTAATGTTTCAGCTGATGATGGCCGTTTTGGTTGCCGTGTTAGCAGTATTTACTTTGCAAAAACTGTTCAAGCCTCTACAGGACGCTATTGATGCAATGTTAAATATTGGTGATGGTGAAGGCGACTTAACAAAACGTTTAGAGCAGAAAGGTAACAACGAGTTGTCTGACTTAGCACGCGGTTTTAACCTGTTTGCAGGTCATGTGCAAAAAGTCATTATTGAACTGAGAAACTCAATCGAAGAAATTTCTACATCATCGACTGAGCTTAGTGCTACTGCTAATTCAACAGATCAAGCTTTAGTGAAGCAAAAACAAGGCATTGAAGAAGTACTTGTTGCACTTGAACAAATATTGCCAGCGGTACAAGAAGTTGCAATGAATGCAAGTAAAGGCGTTGAGCAAGCGAATCTTTCGGAAAAAGCTGCGTCACAAGGCTTAGCCGTTGTTGCTGAAGTGAATGACAATATTAACTTGTTAGAGGGCGATATCGACAATGCATCTGTTGTTATAGACAAACTTGCTAAAGACACAGAAGAAATTGGTTCTGTATTAGACGTTATTAGAGGCGTTGCTGACCAAACTAACTTACTAGCATTAAATGCGGCAATCGAAGCAGCTCGTGCGGGTGAACAAGGTAGAGGTTTTGCGGTAGTAGCCGACGAAGTAAGAACACTTGCACAACGTACCCAAGATTCTACTGCCGAGATTCAACAGATGATCGAGAAACTGCAATTAGGTGCAAAGAATGCTGTAGAAGTAATGAGCCACAGTAAAGACAGAACGGATGCTTGTGTTGATAATAGTCGTCAAGCGGGAGAGTCATTAGCTGAAATTAGTAATGCAGTTGCTGCAATCAATGATATTAGCCAACAAATTGCAGCTGCAACAGAAGAACAAAATGCAACGATTGCTAATATTCAGCACAACGTTGATAGCATCAATCAAGAAGTGGAACACACGGCAAGAGCGTCACAACAAACTTCTTCGACCAGTGCTTATACATCTAAGTTAGCAATTCAGATTAAAGAGTTAGTAAGGCAGTTTAAAACAAATTAGACAGCTTGTTACTAGAAAAAATGAAGATATCCATGCTGGTGGATATCTTCATTATTGATTTAAAAAGTTAATGCGTCATACTTTATTCGACTTGAACTGAGTCTGAGATTCTCTTGGTGAAGACACCAATAAAAATAAGAAACAGAAGGCCAACTGGAGGAATTAGCCACAATACTGCTCCTAACACTTTAAGTGGTGGAGACATATCATGGTACTTTTTAAGTAAATGGAATATGAACAGATAGAATAAAAACCATCCAATCATAAACATGCCTAATACTGTCGCATCTAAATTCATATTATTTTCCTTCTGTCTTAGTGGCAAGTTGTATAGCTTGTACAGCTATAGCTACTACCTGTATTACTGCATGTAATATAAACTCGGTCTGCACATGCGTATTGTCTGTTATTCTCTATATTCATCATATCAGCTATAGCGCTAAAACCATCAAGGTTAGATTCTCGTGAAAAGTCATGTCTTCCAGCAAATTGACTCGGATCGGACGGGATTTTATTACCATCGGAGTCAGTTGCAGTACCTTCCATATATTCAAACTCTACACTACTGCTATTTAAACCTGTAACCTTATATCTCGCACTAGAGCCATCTGAAAAGTAAACTTCCATGTAAACGGTAATATCTAATTTTTTGCCGAAAGCAGATATAAAGAAGCCTGCAAGGGAGCCTACCTTATCTATTAGACCTGACTCAGAATATATCATGTCAGCTATCTTGTTTTTTACAGTCGGTGATAAAATTATATCGTGAGCAGAGTCGGCTATATCTTCCGGAATATTAACACTAGTAGTTGTGATAGAAGACTTTATTGCTTTCATATCATTTAGAGTACTGAGTGCTTTTGAAGTTGTGGTTATTTGCTTTGCTCTCTCAAGATATTCACCAGCTGCTCTATTATAGTAATGTTCAACTTGATAAGTCTGAGCAACATCATTTTCTACGTCAATGACTGAAAATACAGTACCATTGGGTAAGCTAGAAGCTAAATTCGATGCTTCTGAAAATAATGAAGGACAGCTTGAGTCACATGGATAGAGTTCCTCTGCGCTGACAAAATTGGTCGTAAATATAAAAATGATACTAAGTAAGTACTTTTTCATTTGAAATTCCTTTTTACATAATTATGTTAAACTATACATTGCATTTACAATGCGAGGTGGAATGTAATCAACTTTTTGTTTTGTGTCAATTTAACGTCCAGAAATGATTCGTAAAGAAATGTCAATTGAGAGTCGCTAGAAAAAATGAAGATATCCATGCTGGTGGATATCTTCATTATTGATCTATTTGCTGTTAGGTAAGATTAGGTTTAACGCAATAGCTGAGATAGCAGCAAGTGCAATACCTTGTAGTTGGAATAGACCTAAGTCAAATTGCATACCGCCCAAGCCGAATACTAAGGCTACAGCAACAATGGCCATATTTTTCTCTTTGCCTAAGTCAACTTGAGCAGATACTAATGTTTTCAAGCCAACCACAGCGATAGCGCCGAACAACAGCACCATAATACCGCCCATAACAGGTACTGGAATGGTTGATAACAAAGCACCAGTTTTGCCTAAGAAAGACAAACCAATAGCAAATACAGCGGCCCAAGTCATGATCACAGGATTGAACGATTTGGTTAATGCAACTGCACCCGTTACTTCCGAGTAAGTAGTATTTGGTGGACCACCAAATAAGGCAGCAGTTGTTGTTGCAAGGCCATCACCCATTAGAGTGCGTTTCAGACCTGGCTTTTCTAAATAATCTTTACCAGCTACGTTAGAGATAGCAGTAATATCACCTATATGTTCAACTGCTGGCGCAATAGCGATAGGTAAGATAAATAGAATAGCTTCCCAATTGAACTCTGGTGCAGTGAAGCTAGGAATTGCAAACCACGCGGCTTGTGATACCGATGTGAAATCAACAATGCCGAACATCAGGGCTAGAACATAACCTACAGTTAGGCCTGCTAAGATAGGGATAAGCTTAAAAATTCCTTTGCCGAGTAAGGAAACCAATACTGTCACTGCTAGAGCTGTTAGAGATATAGTCAATGCAATATTGGTATCAACTAGTTGAACCGCACCGTCACCAGTTTTGCCTAGTGCCATATTAACGCCAACAGGAGCTAGGTTTAGGCCTATAACAATTATTACAGGAGCAACGACTACAGCTGGCAATACTCTGTTAATTATTTGATTTCCTTGCCAAGCAACTAACAAGCTAAGTGCCATATAGAACAGGCCAGCAGCAGCCAAGCCTGACATTGTTGATGCTATACCCCAAGTTGCTACACCGTAACTAATTGGCGCGATAAAAGCGAAGGAAGAAGCGAGGAAGATAGGAACTTGACGTTTAGTGACTAGCTGAAAAACTAAAGTGCCTGCACCGGCGGTAAACAAGGCTACATTAGGATCTAAGCCAGTTAGAATTGGAACCAAAACCAAGGCTCCAAAGGCTACAAATAACATTTGTAGCCCTAACAGTGGCGTTTTTAGCTGCTGCATTTATTTTGTTCCGAAAATTTTATCACCAGCGTCGCCCAGACCTGGAACTATATAACCTTTTTCATTTAGACATTCATCTACAGAAGCAACATAAATGTCGATATCAGGATGCGCAGCTTGTAACTTTTCAATGCCTTCAGGCGCAGCTACTAAGAATAAGCCTTTAATATCTTTACAACCTTTGGCTTTCAGCAAATCAATTGTCGCGATTAACGTGCCGCCGGTTGCTAACATTGGATCAACGATTAACGCAGTGCGCTCATCAATATCAGCAACAACCTTGTCGAAATAAGGTACTGCTTCAAGTGTTTCTTCATCACGATAAAGACCAACAACACTTACTTTTGCACTTGGTAATAAAGACATAACGCCGTCTAACATACCTAAACCAGCTCTTAGGATAGGTACTAGAGTGATTTTTTTACCTTTGATGTGCTCTACTTCGATTGGAGAACCCTGCCAGCCATCGATTGACTTGCGTTCAGTTTCTAAGTTACGGGTTGCTTCATAAGTTAATAGCGTGCCTATCTCTGAACATAACTCTCTGAAGTTCTTTGTGCTGATACCGTTAGCACGCATTAAACCTAGTTTGTGTTGAACAAGAGGGTGGGTAATTTCATGAACAGCCATAATGGTCCTTAATCGTAAGTTTTTGCCATTATAACAATTCATCTTTACCTATGGGGAAACTAAGTCGATTAATTTTTTGTTTTAGTTCAAATAAATGCGGTTTATCAGCATTATGATCTCAATTTAGGTTGTTTCGCCTAAGGGTGAGTTCCATTTTTGCAACAGCCCAAAAACAGAACCCCAAAGGCCTTCGCCGTAATGGCCGAATAAAAAGGATATCGTCCTGCACGCTGCCGTCATCCTGACGGAGGTCAGGATCTCCTTTTTCATAGACTACGCTATAGATTACGGCCTGCGCCGAAATGACGGAATTGAAAATGCTGCAATGACAGTAAACAAAGTAATGACGATACGTACAGCTATAACTACTTAGTCGTAACAGCTAGGATCTCTTGGACACACATTGCCCCTAGAGCAGATAAGTTTAGCTTCTGTTTCAATACCGCGTTCAACCCAGTTTATGTTTAATATTTTTGCTACGCTCATAAGGTCTTTTTTAATAGAGTTGGATGCTTTGGCTGAACCTCCTTTTGCGATACAAGCTTGTTTGAGGTCATCCGCAATACTTAGTGCGTCTTTACCTTGGGCTTCGATGGCAGGGTTCAAATCAATACCAGCGCAAAGCACATGGCTGTTCCCCGCTAAATCATTAACATTAATAGATTCGCAACAATAAATTCTAGGTTCACCATTAACATTCATAATGGAAAGCTGGGCTGATGATTGTCCGTTGTTAGGAGTGTTAATCATCCTGAATACAGCCCAATGCTGACACGGATCAACGACACTTCTCATATTTCCCCAAGGCAAAGGAATACCGTTTCCGCGATACACAGCTTTGAGTTTACCTGGTGAATAGGCATCAAAGTAATGCCAGTGAGAGTAAGGTGATACGGCCGTCATTCTGCGCATAGCAACAGATGCTGATACTTCTGCCATTTTATGTGAGCCAATTTCATAACCTTGCCTGTCTAATAACTGACGAAAAGGAACTTTTGGACAAAGCAGAGCACCAGCAAAAAAACTAGATTCAAAGTCTCGCCAAGCATGGAGTATGTCTTGTGGATCAACCATTGAGTTAGAAGTGTTATTAGCTTGCTGTTGGTCGCCAAACTGCTGTCCTCCAACTGTCATCACGCTTTTCACCCCATCGGTATTGTGTAAAACAGCGTGACCAATATGCACTGCAAGCTCGTACTTCAAGCGCATCGGGAATTTTTTCAAAATGCGATTTAAGAATAATTTATTAGCGGGTTCAAAGTAAGAGGTCACAACATTTTTTGAGTGAACACCTAATTCATCTTTTGCTTCATTTGGCGCCTCATCAAACCATCTAATAACCAGTCCCATTTGCTTGGTGATAGCGACGAGTTCGTCGACTGTTAGAGGCATTCGCTTTAATCCAACTTCTTCAGCGGCTCGTTCTAAATCGGGAAAGTGGTTTTGGTTATTTTCTTGGTGGGCTCTAATGAGTAGGTGAGCAAATTGTCTTCCTGAAATACCGGTTTGTGACAACATTTCTGGAATAGCGATTTGTAAAATATCGTTTGAAAATAAAAAGCTAGGCTCTAACGCCATGCCTTTTAAGCCACCCTTGCTACCCTTGTCTGGAGTAATGTCTTCTTGATCTGGAATATCATCTAAAAACCAATCCGCCTGCTTTTGAAAAACTTGAGCAATCACTTCTAACATATCGGGACTAGGCACGCGTTTGCCACGCTCTATCATAGATAAATATGAGACTGAAGGTGCGTATTCAGGGTCAACTCGAATGCATCGAGCCGATAAATCTTCCATTGTCAGATTATTACGCTTTCTTAAATTTCTTATTTTTGTTCCAAGAAAATGACTCTTTCGCAATAGGCTTTTATTCGGTCTCATTTTGTAAAATTCACACTGTAAAATTTTTATTGTGAAATTTTAGTTTAGATTTGACTAGACTAACAATCAAGCAATAACGAGATAGTTTTTGCACAAATAGGTGAGATTTCACAACAAATAAAAACAAGTGAATAAAGTGAACTGAGGAATGCAAATATGAACATGCCAGCAATGAATGAATTACAAAATGAGAATAGCGGCACAACAGGTTTGGGCTTTGACAATTTTATCAATGAAGAAGTCAGCATTCTAAAAGCGTTAAACGACAAGCGTTTACAAGAGTTGATGAGTTATTCAAAGAGTTTTTTAGATAAGGTGTTTCCATTGGAGAATGGTTCACACCAAGAAGTGAGTAGCTACGTAATTTACTATAATCACTTACTAGCTTTTTTCCCTAATGGCGAAAAGAGTGGTTTAGAAAACCCTAGTCAATTTGTTGCACTAAGTGGTCACAAAAGTGAACCAACCTCAATAGTGTTAAAAAATGATGGTTTTCATGTCGAGATGATTTTTAACAAAAATGGCACTCGCGGTATTAAAGATTTAGCGGGTATTGATGATATCCAAGTAGAAACAACGAAAGCTAACTTTGGTACCGAGCAAGCCGCTAATGATGAGCAAGCATCAGGTAAACGCTGGTTTAGCATGATCCGAGGTGATGATGAACTGGTTTATGATGCTGAAGGAAACCAGGTTTGCCGTTGTGTTGATGTGAAAAAAGCCTTTACTGACAAATACGGTGAAGATTATCAAATAGCGTAACGAGCAATCTTCCACAGTCCCTACGAAGCTTGGCTGCATTTATGTAGTCAGGCTTTCCTTTTTATCCTTACTAATACTAAGGTCTTATTGCATCCCATTTTGGCTTCATTATCTTGTTTATTCGGAAAACCAGAATGAGCGACCTACATGATAAATCAATGGAAAAAGGCCTTATCTTTGGCTTTAGTTATCTCATTAGGCTCAGCGCTTGCGTTGTGGCTAAATAGCCCTTGGTGGCTGTTAATCCTCAGTTTATTTATTCTTTCTTTTACCGCATCTTTTGCTGTCACCTCCAAAAACACTGAGGTTTCTGCTGAGGCTAACACGCTAATTTCCCAAACAAGCTTAGATTTAGCAGTGCAAAAAATAGATTTACAAGCCAGTGACTTAGCAATTAATTCAGCTGAAATTAGTTTTTTCTTAGAACAATTGGCTCGTTCAATAAATAGCTCAAGCGCTGATGTTGAAAGACTAGCAGTTGCGGCTCAGCAAATTTCGCAAAACACTGAACACATCACTGGCAATGCAGATAGTTCTAGTCAGCAAGCCAAAAAAGCACAAATAGCCTGTGCTGAAAGTTCAGAAAGTCTGCACAGCAATATTGAAGTTATCAATAATCTCAATCAAAGTGTTGTTGGAGCGTCCGAAAAACTTCAATCGTTAGAACAAAAAGCGAGTGAAATCCAATCTATCACCGATGTCATAAACAGTATTTCAGAACAAACCAATTTATTAGCGCTTAATGCTGCCATTGAAGCTGCAAGAGCTGGAGAGCACGGACGAGGTTTTGCTGTAGTAGCAGACGAAGTTCGAGCATTAGCATCTAAAACTGCAGATGCAACAGAGCAGATTGGTGAAATGCTTAACTTGATAAATCGCGATACCAAATCAACAACTGGAGTCATGCAAGAACTAGTAGAACAAAGTGAGGGAGTTGTGACTACTATGTCAGGATTATCCCAATCGTTTGATTCTATTAATCAACTAATGGCGCAGTCAGCACAAGCGGGTGAGAGCATAAGCTTATCTTTAAGTGAACAAAACAGCTCAACGCAAGAGTTGTCATCAGCTATTTCGCGATTACATGGCTTCTTAGCCGACAAGGCACAAGATACCCAGAATGTTTCTGAACAAGCCAATAAACTTTCTGTGGGAACAGAGTCAATTTTTGTACTTCTATCTGATTTTAAAACGGGCTCGCTGACAGACATGATGGCAGAACAAGTGCAAAAAGCAGCAAAAGTGGTAGGACAGTTATTTGAAAATTCCATTGTTGATGGGGCGATTTCAGAACCCGAACTATTTGATTTTAACTATCAGCCAATAGCAGATGTTCACCCTGCTAAGTACACAACCAGTTTCGATCAATTTACGGACAAAGTGTTGCCTGATATTCAAGAGCCTTTACTACAGAAATTTACTGATATGATTTATGCGGGAGCCGTTGATATCAATGGATATTTTCCTACCCATAACAAGCGTTTTTCGCAACCCCTTACTGGTGATCCAGACAAAGATATGGCTGGTAACCGAACTAAAAGAATATTTGATGACCCAACAGGAAAGCGGTGTGGCTCGCATCAAGACAAGTTTTTATTACAAACTTATAAAAGAGATACTGGAGAAATTATGCATGATGTGTCGGCCCCTATTTTTATTAATGGCAAACACTGGGGTGGTTTTAGAATAGGATTTAGAGCCCAATAATAAGGCTCTAAATCAAAACTTAAGCACTATTAGAAAGCGTAAGTTAGCGCAGCACCGTATACATATACGTTTTCACCGTCTACACGGTCAATTGCAACACTTGGTGCAATACCTAGATTTGGCGTTAAATGGATATCATATGCAGCACTTGCACGGATTAAGTCTTCGGTGTGAGGATGATCGCCGTGAACTTTCTCTTCACCAAAACCTAAACCTAAGCGAAGCATGTCTTTATGCCAGTAAGCAGAGATAACTTTAACTGATAAATCTTCAGTATGACCGTGGCCATCATCGTAACCATCAGGAGTTCTCTCCCAAACACCGCCTAAGCCCCAAGTTTTATTGAAGCGATATTCATACTCTAAGCCGTATGATGTTTCTTCAGTATGTTCTGTGTCAGTAACACCCAAGAACAAACCAACAACGTGTTGATTTAATTTACCACCGTCTGCTGCATTAGCAGAAGTAGCAATAGCCAAACTTGCTAATATTGAATAAGCTAATTTTTTCATCGGATTCAACTCAATTTTTTAAATGATTTCCGTATCTTAGTTCAAATACTAAGGATATGTATAGAAATAAATTAGCGGGGTGAAGCCCGCTAATGCTTTTTACCACCGAAAATTTAAATACTAATACTATTTGGTATTTGTGATGGTAACTGGAATGGGTAATCCATAGGTCTACTCCTGTTCCTGCGTCGTATAGTTATTTCTATACTAGCCAGCTCTTCTTGAAACTCGCTTAATGCATCTGCCAATCTTGTATCTTTGAAGTACGGGATCTTAGGATCTTCACTGTAGTGACCAAAGGTGTCGTATTGCACACCACTAAGTAAATATTCAAACAAGAACGTATACATAGAAACATCCAATGGTGGATACCAAGCCAAACAGTCTTTTTCGTCAGCAACTTGTGTTTCTTTACCTGGCGCTGGTTGGTAAATCGTTCCTGCTACACTTGGCATATAAGACATCAATGGATATTGCGCATAATTTACTGAGGCATGTTGAGGCCCTGCTATGTATATGATCTGGGCAATAACTTTGATCAAGTAAGCTTTATCATCTATCAAAAATGGCTGTTTGTCGTTTCCTGTCGCTTTTAAACCCCGCATGCCAGCTACCTTAGCGTAGTTTGGTGAAACCATTTCATTGACCCAAGCTTGCAGTTCATAGTCACCTAACATATCGGCTGATGTTGGATAATAAAGGTTAATGTAAGCAGTAACCCACTTATTTACCGCTTGCCAGAGCAACTTAGTATCGTCTCTGAACGGAAAGTCAGGAATGCTAGCAACGCCTCGAATGTCAAAAATTTTATCTGGATTATTATCGTCAAATTGCCAAGCTAGATGGGCTTGTCTCACTAACTCCCAAGTATCCTCTATTTTTGGACCAACGTTAGTGGCAACGACGCCGCCAGGAATAATTAAGCTGTGTAATGCGCTATTGTTGATATTTATAGTAAATCGGAAATGAGATTTTAACAGTACCATCAAAGGGTGATTTGTCGATAATTTACGATTTGCCGCAACCACCATAGGATCAAGGGTTAAATGACAATCTCCTAAGTGAGCGATAGACTCATGCTGAATGGCACAGGCTACGTTAACGAAGTATTTGGCAATTCGCCATTTCAAATGATTTGGGTCCCCTGCGTTAGCTGCATCTGTTGGAGTAAAAATTGGTGCTGTATTCGGATCAAATTGTTGCTCTAGCTGGATTGCGATTGGTTGCATTACGCCAGATTCACCAGCTGGCGGATAGCCTTCTGGAGACTCGGGATTCAGATAGAATAAAGCGATAGGTGCTGATAAATATCTTTCTTCGCCATGTACAGGAGTTGTTCGAGCGCCTTCCAGAATAGAATAATCGACAACAAATAAACGTTTTTGCTCAGCAGCCTGCTGCAATGTTAAAGATGCATTGTTTGTTTCAAGCTGCAGCATTTGATCTGTCACCGGCATTTTTTCAAGCAATTTAGTTAATGCAACGATTTCAGTGCCTTCAGGCTGACTAATTTGCACACCCCGTAGATTAGTTGTGTTGAAGCCACCAATTTGTAAATAACCGAAGAACCAATCTTGCATACAAGGCTTTTGGTTGCCAACCATCCAGTCTTGCTGGGGGATAGTTAACATTTCGGGTAGCGCTATTGTTTCAAAAAGATCTTCGTAGTCCTCAATTGATTGAGCTTGCAGATAGTCGCGGCCGTCTTCGGTACTCAACATATTAAATAAAGTATTTTTTAATATTTCTGTCGGACCTTTTTTTGCAGCCTCTTCAGCGAGGTCTTTTAATCCACTAACTGCTTTAGCTAAATCTTGTGGCAAATGGCTGATGTTTTCAAAAGCATCTGGCAGATCAGAAATAATACTGAATATTGATTTAATCGCTTTTACATCATCACCAATATGCGCAATATCTATTCCGTCACCCAACTCAGCAATAGCTTGTTTTAGCTCGCCCATTCTTTTCATCGACAAATCATCCTGAATTTGTTTTTTGAATAGCCTTTCGGTTACTGAAATGAGGTTGCTGGCCATACTTTTGAAAACAGGCAAAAGTTTTATAGCGTAAGCGGTATTAAACTTTTCTTGCTCAGGTAAGTCAGCTGATAAAGGCACTCCTTCCATATAAGAAGTCATATAATTATAGGTAGTGTGTGCTAAAGATAGTTGAAACTCTCGTTGCTGTTGAGACTTCAAATCATCATGTTGTGGCAGTGTTGGGACTGTTGTGCTCATAGATACTCCTTGTTCATTAGTGCGAAACCTTTGCTAATTGAAGGACGTATTGCTCTTTGTTATGTGTTTTTGCAATAGCGAGCTTGTTATTGGCGTTAATATTTATAGCAATCAAAAATTAATTTAGTGGTAATTTTTGAAAACGCCAACTTAAACGCCTTTATTTCTTGTTACTTTCTATGTGGCTAAGCCAATGAGAAGGTGTCATGAGTAAATCGCTTGGAATTGACTAAAACTCACAGTTCAAAGAACAACCTGTCCTAATTTAAAATTCTAATTTTGAACAATAAAAACCTCTCTATAACGCTTTTTTCAATGAAACTTTGCTGAAAGTTACATAAACTCAAGCTAATAGAATTTGTTTATCACTATTGGTTTAAATTATATTTATGAATTTGTCTGCACTCAATAAAACGGAAGTTATTACCGCTTTCGGCGACACAGAACTTTATCAGGCTACGCAAGGTGAGCAGTCAGTTATTGTAAAATCGCTCAGAGAAAGCAACCCGTCAGCAGAAACCGCCGCTAGGTGGCAATACGAAAAGGCACTCATTGCTCAGTTGCCAATAAAAGAAGTTTTAATTCCGTTAGATGAACAAAATACCAGTTCAACGACAACCTTATTGTTTCATGGTGAAGGTATTTGCAGTTTAAGACAATTGTTGGGCACTGGAACATTAACTTGGCAAGGCAAACTTAAATTAGCTGAAAAATTATTAAAAGCTGTGATGGCTTTACATGAAAACGGTGTTATTCATCGCAACTTGAATTTGGATACTGTGTTAGTTGAGCCTGATTCTCTACAGATTAAGTTTGCTGATTTAACTCTAGCTAGTTCGGAAGTCTCGGCTGTTCAGTCTAAAACCGCAGTGGTTAATTGGACTGACATTTCTTTTCTAGCACCAGAATTAACAGGTAGAACTCGTTTAAAAGCAGATTATAGAACTGACTTTTATATGCTAGGTGGCATTTTCTATAAATTGTTCTCAGGTCAACTGCCATTTACTGAGACTGATAATGTTTCATTAATTCACGCACATATAACGGCTATGCCTGAGCCTTTAAATACAATAGACAAAGCACTTCCTCTATTTCTCGCCAATGTCATCAATAAAATGATGGCCAAAAGTCCAGATGATAGGTATCAAAGTACGTTTGGTTTGCAAAAAGATATAGCTGTATTAAATGAACCTAGCGCTGATAGTCTCGAACACGCTGCTGGCCAATTTGATATTGCGGAAAAGTTAGTTTGGCCACAGAAGCTTTATGGTCGAGACAAAGAAATGCTAGAGCTTATTGATGCCGTAAAGCAAAGTAAAAACGGCATTCCCAATGTCTATATGGTAAGCGGATATTCTGGGATTGGTAAAACCGTATTGGTCGATGAATTGCAAAGCCCAATTTTAGCCCAAGGTGGTTTTTTGTTATCGGGTAAATGTGATCAATTTAACAAATCAAAACCATACCAAGTATTGTCGCAAGCGTTTAAGCCTCTATTAGAGCATATTTTGTCGTTACCAAACGCAGAGCAAGAGCAATGGCAAAATCTGATTAACTCTGAGTTAAAAGAAAATACAGTGTTACTTAGAGAACTTGTGCCTGAAATAGATGCATTACTCACCCCTACAGATGATTTACCTCCATTACCATCAGTTGAGCAAGAAGCGAGATTAAGAAATACTCTGGTTAACTTCATCCAATTGACTTGCAACAAGCTATCTAATCTAGTGATTTTCCTCGATGATTTGCAATGGGCAGATCAATCAACGCTAAACTTATTGCAGCATTTGTTTAAGCAAGAAAAACAAAGTTCTGTATTGTTGTTAGGCGCGTTTAGAAGCAACGAAGTTGATGGCTCTCACCCGTTAACTCTGTGTTTGGATGAGATTGGAAATAGCATTGGCGCGGTGAATCAAATTGAGTTAGGCAACTTAAAAATCAATGATGTATCACAACTGCTACAAGATACTTTAAGTTTGTCTGAACAGGAGTTGGTTGAGTTAACTGAACTTAGTTTATTAAAAACCAATGGTAATCCATTTTTCTTACACCAGTTTTTCGACAAACTTTATCAAGATAAAAACCTTCAATTTGACCGCGAAAGAGGTCGTTGGCAATGGCAGATTTCAGAAATTCAGTCACAAGGTATAACGGATAATGTGGTTGAACTTATGGTTGATAGGCTAGAGCAGTTGCCAAACACTACCTTAAATTTATTGTCTCAGGCTGCACTGTTAGGAAACAAATTTAACCTTGGTTTGTTAGCTAAGGTGAGTGAACAGTCAATTACAGACGTTGTCGAAGGATTAAGCTCCGCGATGTTACGTGGGCTGGTATTTGCACTGGGTGATGACTATCTATTTCAGGCATCACCAGATCAGCAGCAACAGGCAAACTTTAGATTTAGCCACGATAGGGTACAGCAAGCCGCATTAGCCGTTTCAACAACACGAGACAAAGGTGAACTACAACTTTTAGTAGGTACTAACTTACTGACTTATGCTGAGTCTAATGACGAAGTGGAAACCTACCTGTTTACAATATTAGATTTATTAAATCCACTAGCAGAAGAATTGGCTATAGAGCTGCAACATACATTAATACAGTTGAATATTGATGCCGCAGAGAAAGCTAATTTGGCAACCGCGTTTGATAATGCCCTGAGCTTTCTTGCTACCGCAAAGTCGTTGTTATCAACAGACAGTTGGCAAAGTGATTATGAAGCCAGCCTGAATGTTTATAGCAGTTATGCAGAAACTCTATACTTATCAGGTCAATATGAAGCAACAGAGCAGTTCTACCAAGACAATATAGATATTATGCCTAACCGAGAGGCTAAAGTTGCATTAGCCATGGTTGTTATTGAAATGATGCAAACCCAAATGCGTTTCCCTGAAGCTATAGCGGTGAGCGAGTTTGCTCTAGGCTTGTTTGGTGTTCATATTCCAGCGGAAGAAGAACAGGCTTTGGCCGAACTTGCGCCAGAGTTTGAAAAAACGGATCAGCGAATTCAGGCAATTACCAATGAGCAAATGCTGGCATTGCCTGATATTTCTGACAGTGCAACCTTACTGTTATTGAAGCTTTACGAAAGCACATTGAACCCATTGTATTTACTTGGCCGACAATTCACTTATTGTTTAGTGGCAACACGAATGACAGGCCTAACACTGGATTATGGTCAGTGTGATATGACGAGCATTGTGATCCGCTCTTTCATGATCACAAGAGCAAGAATGAATCGTCCTTACTCGGAATGTTATCGAGTTGGCCGACTAGCTTGCCAGTTTGCTGACAAGCATGACAACAGATATTACTCATGTGCAGTTTATCAAGTTTACAGTGCAGGTTATCAAACTTGGATTGAGCCTATGGATAATTCCTTTGCACCATTGCTAAGGAATGTCGATTGGGGTTTTGAAGGTATTAACCCAGTATATGCTGGCTATTCAGCGCTTCTGCTTGGTTGCAATTTGATGACCAAAGGTTTGCCAATGGGGCAAGTTAAGCAGGATTTGGTTAAGTGTCGAGCTCTGTTCGATCGAACTCACCAACCTATGGGGGCTATGTACTTATCTGCAGCTGTAGAAAATCCTATGCTAGCTTTGATGGGAGAAGCTATTGATCCATACTCGGCGGACACCGAAGATTTTTCTATAACTGAGTTGTTCAAAGGTGATTACCAAACGCCAAGCATGGAATTAGCATTACATACGCACGCTATGCTGCGTAATGGCTACTTACTTGAATCTGAACAAATTCAGCAAAGATTCGTTCCTTTGTTACCTTTAACAGAAGCCTTCATGCCTGATTCTACATTGGTAATAGATGGTAACTTTTACTCTGCACTGAGTTACATTAAGTGGTCAGAGAAAGCGGATGAAAATGCGGCTGAGCATTTGTTAGCAGCGAAGAAAATCTTAGGCAAGTTTGAGCTATGGCAGCAAGATTGTTATGAAAATTACGGCCATAAAGCATTACTACTCAAAGCGGAAATTGCCAGAGTTGAAGACAGTAATCTCGAAGCTCAAGCTTTTTATGACCAAGCAATTACTGCAGCAAAAGAGTCTGGTTATCTAGCAATTGAAGCTTTAGCTAACGAACTTTATGCTGAATACTGGCGTAGTAAAAACCAACAAACAATAGCAATAAGTTTTATTCAGCAAGCCTTTAATCTTTATCAAGCGTGGCAAGCAAATGCCAAACTAACGCTTATTGAACATAAGTGGGGAGAAGGGCTATTTACTCGTAAACAACAAACGGACTTAGTTGATCTAGAAACCATGTTGAAAGTGAATCAGGTCATTTCATCAGAACTTCAATTAGAAAGTTTGTTGGACAAAATGACGCTAATTACGATTCAGAATTCAGGAGCTGATAAAGGTGCATTACTTACTTTATCTGAATCCGGAATTCAGCTACGAGCAATTGGAGATATCAAACACAGAGAAATATTTGATGACCTAGCTCTTGATTCTGAGCAAGCGAGTACTCTGTTGCCTGCGTCTATCATTCGACAAGCAAGTCATAGCCAAGACTTCTTGTTAATTGATAATCCAAGTCGCGAACTTGCCTATGCAAGTGACAGCTATTTTGTTGAGAATCAACCACGCACCTGCATTTGTGTTCCAATCGTTTATCAAGGCAAGTTGTTTGGCATTTTATATTTAGAGAATCAGACAACAGCAAATGCCTTTAATGAGTCGCAAATTGAGCTATTGAAATCAATTTCTGTACAGGCTGCGGTATCTTTATCAAATGCACTACTTTATAAAACGCTAGAGCAAAGAGTAGAGCAACGTACACATGACCTAGCAGAAGCGAAACAAAAAGCGGAAGAAGCGACTCAAGCTAAATCGAGTTTCCTCGCCAATATGAGCCACGAAATAAGAACGCCAATGAATGCAGTCATTGGCTTGAGTCGATTGGCGATGAGAACCCAGCTTTCGCTAGAGCAAAAAGATTTTATGAACAAGATCTTAGATTCATCAGAGTCCTTGTTATCTTTGATTAACGACATTTTAGACTTCTCTAAAATTGAAGCAGGAAAAATGACGTTAGAAGAGGAATCATTCGACTTAGACCAAGTCATTCAGCGTGGTGTTGGGGTATGTAACCTCAAGGCTCATGAAAAAGGTTTAGAATTAATTACTTATGTTTCTCCTGATGTGCCTAACAAATACATAGGTGATGGCTTTAGGCTACAGCAAGTAATTACTAATCTAGTGTCAAATGCGGTGAAATTTACCGAGCAAGGTACTGTTTCACTAGAGGTGTTTAGCAATACTAGTGACGATGAGTTTGGGCTTACTTTTAAAGTAAAAGACACGGGCATAGGTATGACGGTTGAACAGCAGAAAAAGCTGTTTGACTCTTTCTCTCAAGCGGATGATTCAGTAACAAGAAAATATGGAGGAACTGGCCTAGGCTTATCCATCTGTAAACAAATCACTGAAATGATGGGTGGTAATATCCAAGTAGATAGTGAGGTTGGTAAAGGCTCACTATTTACTTTCTCTATTAAACTATCGTTAGATGAAAATAGCCAAAGCTGCGCAATGATAGATCGTCATTCGATGGAAAATCTAAGGGTACTCGTTGTTGATGATATTGAACTATCGCGCAAAGTTATCTTAGATGTGCTGGCTTGCTCTGGTATTGAAGCTGACTATGCAACAGATGGAGCTCAAGCCGTGAAAGCGATTGAGCAGTCGATTGCAGAAGAGCAAATATATGACCTGATCATAATGGATTGGCGCATGCCAAACATGGATGGTATTGAAGCGGTTAGATGTATTCGCCAAGAACTTAATCTATATGCACCAAAGGTGCTTATGGTATCTGCTTATGATAAGGATGAAGCGAAGAGCAAAGCTTCTGGGTTAGGTATTTCAGGCTTTTTAGAAAAACCGGTGAATCAAAGTGTACTGATGGACTACTTAGTTGAAATGATGTCAGGCACTAAGCAAGAAAGTGACGACTTTATTGAAGTAAGAGCTCCTAACTTAAGTGAATACAACATTCTGCTGGTGGAAGATAATGCTATCAATAGACAGGTGGCACAGGGTTTCTTAGCGGATACTCATGCCAAGGTGAGTGTAGCGGAAAATGGCCAAGTGGCTTTGACCAAGTTAGCTAGGCAACCGTTTGACTTAGTGCTTATGGATATTCAAATGCCGGTGATGGATGGTTTAACCGCAACTCAAAAGATCCGTCAAGAACTGCACCTTGAACTTCCTGTTATCGCTATGACGGCTCATGCTATGGCTGGGGATGCAGAGAAGAGTTTTGCTGCCGGGATGAATGCTCATATAACTAAGCCGATTGATCCTGAACATTTGTTTATGACCTTGCAAAAGTTTTTGGCTAATGCCAAGCCTGTGGAGGTTCGAGAGATTGTGAAGACGCAAGTGGATAGTGGTGAGCCGCTTGTTGATGTATTGCGACAGACTGGACTTGTTAATGTATCTTCAGCATTAGAAAAACTGAAAGGTAAAACTAAGCTTTACAGTGGGTTAGTGCAAGACTTTGTAAAAGCAAATGAAAACATTGAACAAGAAATTAATCAAAGCGTTGATGCAAACAATAAAAAAGAAGTGTATCGCACTATCCATTCACTTAAATCTAGCGCTGCGTATATAGGAGCTAATGAATTATCTGCTCAAGCAGGAGAGTTAGAATCCAGAATGTCCGACGGCAAAGAATATCTTTCTTTGTTAACTCATGTTGTAAAAATGACTTCTCAGCTAGTTACTGCATTAGGGAAAGCTATTGTAGAAACTGGAGTTGAAGCAAATGAACAAGTTCTGAATAACGAAGAACTAAATTCTATACTTTCAGAACTGTTGCCTTTGGTTGAAGAATTTAACGCTGAATCAGAAGATTTGTCAGAGCGTTTGTATCGAGGTTGTATTGGCAATGAATTCGAAGCTGCAACTCAAGATATTTACTTTGCCGTTCGAGATTTTGAATTCGAACTAGCACAACAAAAAATAATCGAGTTTAGGCAGAAATTAGCTGATTAATCTGCTCTGGCGTTGACATTGTTGAAGCTAGGTTTATTCTGTTGGAGTTACTTTAATGGCCTGTGTAAAAACGGGCCATTAAAGCATTTACCAAGGGAATAAAAACAATGAAAAAACTAACCATGATCGCAGCTGGTGTAGCACTAAGCTTAGGCACGCTAACTCTGACTGCATGTTCAGACAAACAAGAAACAAAAGCGGAACAACAAGAAGTAAAACAACTAGTTTCAGGTATTAGCTTAGAAAATATGGATACCAGTGTAAAAGCGACTGATGACTTTTACCGTTATACCAATGGTACTTGGCTAGAAAAAACAGAAATTCCAGCAGACAAATCTAACTATGGTTCATTTTCTAAGCTTTATGATGATGCTCAGAAAAACCTAAGAACAATTATCGAAGACGCTTCTAAAGATAAGAACGCTAAGCCAGGTTCAGACGAGCAAAAGCTTAGAGACTTCTACAATTCATTTATGAATGAAACTGAAGTAGAAAAACTAGGTTTTGAACCTTTAAAACCACTAATCGCTAAAATTAATGCAGCAGAAACACACGAGCAATTAGCTGGGGTTATTGCTTATGCGTCTGCTATGGGCGTAGGTGCTCCATTAGGCTGGTACGTGAATAATGACGCTAAGCAGTCTGATCAATACGCTGTTTACGTTGTACAGTCAGGTCTTGGTTTACCAGACCGTGATTACTACTTAAAAGACGACGAAAAATCAGCTTCTCAACGTGATGCTTATGTTAAGTACATGACAGACATGTTCACATATATAGGTTCAGAAGATGCAGCAGAAGCAGCGAAGCGCGTTATGAGCATTGAAACTCAAATCGCTGAAAAGCAATGGACTCGCGTAGAAAGTCGTGACGCAAACAAGCGTTACAACAAGTATTCAACTGAAGAATTTGCAAAATACATGGGTGACTTCCCATGGCAAGAATATGCAAAAGTTGCAGGTCTAGACAAAGTTGATTCTGTAATTGCGTCACAAAACACTTATTTACAAGCGTTTGGTGAAATGTATTCAAAAGTTTCAGTAAGCGAGTGGAAAGAGTACTTAACTGCTCATTTAATTAATGAATATGCGAGTAATTTATCTAAGCAATTTGCTGACCGTAACTTTGAGTTCTACGGCACTGAGCTTAGAGGTATCGAAGAACAACGTCCTCGTTGGAAACGTGCAGTATCTGGCGTAGATACAGTATTAGGCGAGTTGCTTGGTCGTTTATACGTTGCAAAACACTTCAAACCTGAAGCTAAAGAGCGCATGGAAGAACTTGTTGCTAACTTAATCAAAGGCTTTGAAGTTGGTATTAATGAACTAGAGTGGATGAGTGCTGAAACTAAGAAGTCAGCCCTAGAAAAATTATCTAAGTTTACGCCGAAAATTGGCTACCCAGACAAGTGGAAAGACTATTCAACACTTGAAATTAAAGCGGGTGACTTAGTTGGTAACTACATGCGTTACAGCGTTTGGGCACACGACCAAATGTTAGCTAAGCTAGGTAAGCCAATTGATACGACTGAGTGGCACATGACTCCGCAAACTGTTAATGCTTACTACAATCCTGTAATGAACGAAATTGTTTTCCCTGCTGCTATCTTACAGCCTCCTTTCTTCAACTTAGAAGCTGAAGATGCGGTTAACTATGGTGGTATTGGTGCTGTTATCGGTCATGAAATCGGCCATGGTTTTGATGACCAAGGTGCGAAGTACGATGGTGATGGTAACTTAAGAAACTGGTGGACTGAGTCAGACCAAGAGCAATTCCAAGAGCGTGGAAAGATGTTCTCTGAGCAGTACAGCAAGTTTGAAGTATTCCCTGGTGAATTCGTAAATGGCGACTTAACTCTAGGCGAAAACATTGGTGACTTAGGTGGTTTAACAATCGCTTATAAAGCTTACTTATTATCATTAAATGGTAAGCCTGCGCCTGAGCTAGATGGCTTCACTGGTGAGCAGCGTGTATTCTTAGGTTGGGGCCAAATCTGGCGTCGTTTATACCGAGATGAAGCATTACGCGACCGTCTAATCACAGACCCGCATTCACCAAGCGAATACCGAGTAAATGGTATCGTACAAAACATGCCTGAATTCTACAAAGCGTTTGAAGTGAAAGAAGGCGACGGACACTATCTGAAGAAAGAAGATAGAGTTAAAATCTGGTAAGCTATTCGCCACCAGAATAATGAAAAACCAGTGCACTGCACTGGTTTTTTATTGTTAAGTCTTTATCGGTTCAAGGCTAGTTTGCCAGTGAGAAATAGAATCGCTATTTTGCTTCTTGTAACTCTTCTAGCTGGTCAGAGCGTAATAAGGAGAACACCTTTAAATCATGATACGTATCTTCTTTGCGTAAGTGCTCTCTAAGGGTTCCATCAAACTGAAACTTGTATTTTGCCAAGATAACTTCTGATGCTTTATTACCTAGCATGACATAAGCTTCAATTTTGTTTATGTAGGTTGGGCACGCCTTAGAGAAAATAAATTTCACAATCTCACCGATTGCTTCTGTAGCGTAACCTTTACCCCAAGCGCTTTTGCAAAATTCATAACCAATAACCGCAACATGATTGCTCTCTTCAAATCTATTTACACCGCCGCTGCCAATAAATTCACCACTAGTTTTGTCTCTAATGGCCCATCTTATTGCTTTAGCATTGTTGAACCTTTGCTTGTCATCTTCTATCAAAGCTGCCGCTTCGCTCTCTGAATGTAAGGTTAAATCATAATATTTGGTAACTTCTGGATCTGACAACATACTGAAAACACTCATCGCATCTTCAGCCGTTTGCTGATCTAAAATTAACCTACCGGTTTCTAGTGTTGGGAATTTACTCATGAGCAAAACAATGTCCTACTGATGCGAGTCTGACAAAATCATTATGCCGATAACAACTTTGTAATTGATATGCGGTGCTTTTCGCATAGAAGAGCTCATTTAAATCAGAACCAAATTAAATCAGACTCTAAGAAAATAACTCTGAAGTTTGAGATTTCAAATACGTTGCTAGGCGGTTTTTAACTTGCGGTGTTAAACCTAAAGAGATCAAGAAAGATGAAAAAACTGAGATAAACATTATGCTTTTAATTACTTTTGCACCAGTAAGTAAAGCGACGATTATCAGCAAAGCCACATAGCCTAAACCTACAAGCCCTAGGGTAAGGCACAATCCTTTCATATCAGCATTCATAATAATTTCCATAACAGAGGTAGAGAATATTTATACTAACTGAAAAATTAGAATATGCACCGAGAATTACGTTTCAAAATGTTTAAGCTGATAACTTTGTGCTAGCTTGCCCATTAACACGATAATAATAGAACCTATCAATACAGGGGTAATTAAGAACAACCAACCTTGCCCTGATAGCATAATCAAAATTGGATTTGCTCCAGCTGGTGGATGTGTTGTTTTAGAAAGTAACATGCTAGTAACCCCTAACCCAGTGGCAATTGACATACTTAAGGCCGTTACGCCTATATATTGATAGAAAAATACTCCGATAAAAGCCGTGATTAGATGTCCGAAAATAACGTTTTTCGGCTGTGCTAATGGGCTACTAGGTATGCCGAAGACGAGTACTAAAGTTGCCCCAAAAGGTGCCATGATCAAAACAGCATTACTGAGATTAGCTTCAATTAATGACAATACTCCAATTGTTAAAGCTGCTCCAATACCAGCAACGATGGCCAAAAAATGTTGATTCATCAGATCTCCAAAATTGAGTAGAACGGTCTGTCTACTTTTTATGGTAGACAAGTTGTTCTACTTTTGTCAACATCAAAACAGTTAAACCAAAAAAGCACATCATGAATAAGAAACGTGAACTACTACTTAACACAGCGTTACAGCTGTTTTATCGTCAGGGAATTAACTCAATAGGTATCAATGAAGTCATCAAGATATCAGGTGTTGCCAAAAAAACCTTGTACAGCCACTTTAGTGGAAAAGAAGAACTAGTACTTGCTGCGCTAAGTCAAAGACATCTTGTGTTTATGTCTTGGTTGGAACAGAAGTTAGAAACAGTGGCTAATGACGATGAACTTATTGATGTGCTGTTCCATTCTTTGCAAAGTTGGTTCAATGGAAAAGAAACTGAGTTAGGTGATTTTAGAGGCTGTTTTTTTATAAATACCTCAGCAGAGTTTAGTGATCCTGAAAGTGAAATATCTCGCTATTGTAGCTATCACAAAGCGCAAGTACGCCAGTTAATCGAAAGTAAATTAAGTAATACTTCTGAAGAGTTGTTAAACACAATTTGTTTATTAAAAGAGGGCGTGATCACTACCGCATATATGACAGGCAGTAGTTCAGAACAAGTTAAAAGTAGCATAAAGGTATTGCACTGCTTGGCTGCAAATAGCCTTTAATTAGCTTGTTTACCTTGGTTTGAGATTCTCGCCTTCGCGAGAATGACGGACTTGCGAGAGAGTGACTGACTGTGCGAGAGAATGACTGACTGTGCGAGAGAATGAGGGACTGTGCGAGAGAATGAGGGACTGTGCACGAAATGATGAACTCAGCGCAGGAGTAACCTTTGGAAGTATGCACTCTGCTCAGAATAAAACTAGCAGTCGCAGCAATTATTGCAGAGTGCAGAATAATTCAGTGAGGACTAGTCGTTGTTTTTACTATTTCTTGCCGCTCTTCTTTGCTTTTTACGCTCGTTTTTCTCTGTAACGATCTTTACCGCTTCTTCTTTAGATAAGTGCGGGTGTTTAGCTAATAGCTCTTCTACTCTTTGCTCAAACTTTGCCATTGTTTTGCCTTCTATTTTCTATACGTGACTTCATTACTCTAGAAGTCGGTGCGGCATAATACCTAATATAGCTGAGCTAGGCCAACTTAGAGTGAATTAAGAAGTAATTTGGTTATGATAAACGAGCTTTCCAATTACCTTTATTGTCTCTGCCACAGTTTTCTTCAGAGTCGAATACAAGATATTTAGCAGATTGGGATAATTTGATACCTAAATTCGACAGTGCTTTGGAAATACTAGATGTAACTTTGGTGCAGTCGCTCGATGCCAAAAATAACTCAAGCTGTTCATTGGTATCGAATACACAAATCACTTTAAGTGAAGCAGGAAAATTCGAATAGTTAGCTGTGTGTGTTAACCACTCGAAACCTTCACAAAGCTTAAGTTGGTTTTCGCAAATACTTGTTAGGGCCTTACGAATTTCATTGTCTAACTTTTTATCTGATTTACGCATGGGATTCCAACGGGATTTTTGGCAAGATATTACCACAATAAAACCGAACGAATGCTTACAGTCCTATCGTCTGTGACAGTGATTGATTATTTTAAAATAAAGTGTAGGCGAATTTGGTATTCTCAATAGGCATTGACCTAATACAGGACTCAGAAAGCTCTACGTCGTACTTATCTGCATAATTATTGATCACTTCTTTTAGTTTATTTTCTTCAACATATGGATGTACGCCTAAGGTCCACATAGTGCGAAGATCATTTTCAGAACCTTTCACTAAAAGTACTTTACGAGTGTCTTCCATCATTCCACGTATACAAGAGCTAACATTTGAATTTTGTTTAATCTCAACCGCTATATATTGGTCTTTAAGTGCATTTTTCTTACGGATAATAAAATCAATAAGCATATATTCCCTGTGTCGTGCACTTCGCCTATCAATACCGTATGGAAATTCTCTCTCCCATTCTGCCACATCAATATGTTCTTCTAGAAAAATAGAAAATTCGACTTGTAACCATATTTCCCAACCTGTTATGTCCCTATACTCAATGAGTTTTAAACGCTTCTGAATATGCGGTTGTTGAAAAAAGTATCCAAAAAGCGAAGAGATGAATTCAAAATCGCGTTTGGTCATTAATAATTCCTAATATATTTTGCTCGCTAAAATTAGCCTTATATTATGAGAGTAGGGAGCTAAGTTGTTTGATTTTTCGACGTTTTCTTGACTCGGTTTTTATTTCTTACCCATAAAGTTTTGCTTTTTGTTCTTTTCATTTCAAACAAGTCAATGGCGGAAAATAGGTCACTTAGTTTTTTGAACCCATAGTTTCTTTGATCAAAAGAAGCATGGTTAGAGATGTGAGTACCAATAGGACCTAATCTTGCCCAGCCATCATCTTCTTCAACTGACTCTATTGCTTGTCTTAATAAGTTCATAAGCTTGGTATCACTTTTAATATTCTTTGGCTGCTCTACTTTAAATTGTTCATCTTTGTTTTCTTCGTCTAAGTACAAAAAGCGAGAACAGCTATTAACGAATGGAGCTGGTGTTTTACGTTCACCGAAACCAATAACACTCTTACCGTCAGCCAAAATACGAGTTACTAGTGGAGTGAAGTCGCAGTCGGAGGAAACTATGCAGACGATATCTATATCTTTGGTGTACAACACATCCATGACATCAATTACCATTGCCATGTCGGTAGCATTTTTTCCTTTGGTTAAGTCAAATTGCTGGATTGGTTGAATAGCAAACTCATGCAAAGCTTCTTCCCAAAGTTTTAAATTTTGGTTTTTCCAATTGCCATAAGCTCTGCGAATATTCACAACGCCATATCGAGCAAGCTCTCCTAACACTTTTCCTGTTTTTTTAGCTGGTGCATTATCAGCATCAATAAACACGGCTATTTTTTCTTTATCTTTCATTTACTTTCCTTGTGGATATAAGCGTTACATTTTAGTTTGTGCAGATGACGACTTTTTCCATTTATGCTTATTCGAGAGTTTTACTAGGTTAAGTTTTTAGTTGTTTATATTCAACGTTACTTGAGGCATAGAAATGAGTTGTTTGATTTCACTCAAAGGCTACATTGTTTTGTGCTAAGTCTATCCTTATAAAGGAAAGGAAGTTTCTCGAAGTTATATAAAACAAACCCTCGTGGGAACGAGGGTTTGGTGGGAGCTATTTCGAGTGTCGTTGTTTTAACACTTGAATTACATCTGATAATGAAAGGTCAGATGCTTGTAGTAGAACCAGCAAGTGGTAGATAAGATCTGCACTTTCGTTTTTCAGTTCTTCTAGGTCTTGAACTGTTGCTGCCAATGCAGTTTCTACACCTTCTTCACCAACTTTTTGTGCGATGCGTTTTATGCCACTAGCATATAACGATGCTGTGTACGAAGAATCTGCGTCTGCGCCTTTTCTTGATGCAATTAGGCGTTCTAAATCAGTGATAAAGCTGATTTCAGGTTGCGCTGTATCATCGTGCCAGCAAGTTTCTGTGCCAGTGTGGCAAGTTGGGCCTTGTGGATTAGCTAATGCAATGATTGAGTCATTGTCACAGTCTGCTGATAATTCAACTAATTCTAAAAAATGCTCAGAACTTTCGCCTTTAGTCCACAGTCTGTCTTTGCTACGAGAGTAGAAGGTTACTTTGTTGTTCGATAAAGTGTACTCAACTGCTTCTTGATTCATAAAGCCTTGCATTAACACTTTACCGCTTACTGCGTCTTGCACGATGCAAGGTATTAAACCTTGCATCTTATCCCATGCTAAAGACTGGATATTGTCCGTAGTTATCTTCATTAGCCTTTCACTTTTTCTAAGATGAAGTTAATCGCGTCATCTACTGCTAGTAACTCTTTATCGCCTGTGTGACGGTTCTTGTACTCGATTTGGTCGTTATCTAGGTTACGCTCACCAATTACGATTTGGTGTGGAATACCCATAAGCTCCATATCGTTAAACATCACGCCTGGACGCTCTTTTCTGTCATCGAATAGTACTTCAATACCAGCTTCTTTTAAGCCTTCGTAAACTTTCTCAGCAATACCTGGAATACGATGCGATTTGTGCATGTTCATAGGAACGATAGCAACTTGGAATGGCGCTAATGCAGATGGCCACTTAATACCAAACTTATCGTGGTTTTGCTCAATGGCCGCAGCTGCAATACGAGTAATACCAATACCGTAACAGCCCATTTCCATTACTTGGTGTTTACCAGATTCAGTTAACACACCCGCGTTCATCGCTTCAGAATACTTAGTGCCTAATTGGAAGATGTGACCAACTTCAATACCGCGTTTGATAGTTAGTGTACCTTGACCACATGGGCTTGGATCACCTTCAACTACATTACGAATATCTTCAACTTGGCCTAACTCAACATCTCTGCCCCAGTTAATGCCAAAGTAATGTTTGTCATCAATATTCGCACCTGCTGAGAAGTCAGAGGAAACTGCTGCTGCTCTGTCTACAATTACTGGAATAGGGCAGTTGATCGGACCTAAAGAACCAGGAGCAGCGCCCATTATTTCTTTGATTGCTTCATCAGAAGCCATTTCTAAAGGCTCTGCAACTGCTGATAATTTTTCTGCTTTAATTTCGTTTAACTCGTGGTCACCACGAACGATAAGCGCAACGTATTCAGCTTCTACTTCTTCTGACGCTTTAACGATTAGTGTTTTAACCGTGTTTTCAATATTAACGTTAAACTGTTCAACTAATTCAGCGATAGTTTTTGCGTTTGGTGTATCAACTAGAGTCATCTCTACTGTCGCTGCATCAGCTGCTTCTTTAGGTGCTAATGCTTCGGCTTTTTCTACATTTGCAGCGTAGTTGCTTTCTGTTGAGAATACGATGTCATCTTCACCTGAGTCAGCTAAAACGTGGAACTCGTGTGATGCATCACCACCAATAGAACCTGTATCAGCAAGAACTGGGCGGTAATCTAAACCTAAACGCTCGAAGATGTTGCAGTAAGCTTGGTACATCTTGTCGTAAGTTTCTTGTAAAGACTCTTGTGATAAGTGGAAAGAGTAAGCATCTTTCATCACAAACTCACGACTACGCATTACACCAAAACGAGGACGAACTTCGTCACGGAATTTAGTTTGAATTTGGAATAGGTTTAAAGGCAATTGCTTGTAGCTGCTGATCTCTTTACGTACGAATTCAGTAATAACTTCTTCGTGTGTTGGACCTAAAGCAAAATCTCTGTCGTGTCTGTCTTTAAGTCTTAATAGCTCAGGGCCGTATTCTTGCCAGCGGCCAGACTCTTCCCAAAGATCAGCAGGTTGCACAACAGGCATAAGCATTTCAATTGCGCCTGCTTTTTCCATTTCTTCGCGTACAACGCGCTCAATTTTACGAACTACTTTTAAGCCAGTGGGTAACCAAGTGTATAAACCAGAAGCAAGCTTTCTGATCATACCTGCACGTAACATTAGCTGATGGCTGATAACTTCAGCATCTGAAGGTGTTTCTTTTAATGTTGCGATAATATACTGACTGGTACGCATTGATGTGTTATCCGTTAAATTTTAATATTCGATACCGCTCAATAGTGAGTGGCAAGTTGCAATAATGGCGAGGATTCTAGCAATCTCTGGCCTCAGGTGAAACCGCTTCCTAGAGTTTTTTAAGGTCAAAAAGGAAAATAATATGTATGTTTGTAATCTAACATTTGATTGTTTAGATGATATCGACATAAATACCGCTCAATCCTGCATTTCGGCATTGTTGGATGCTTATCGGTACAATGGCCAAATAATCGGTCGAGAGTTTCCGATTACTTTGACTAATGAGCAATTTGTAGTGACCTTTGTTTGTCCAGAAAAAGACTCGCTTTCTACTGAAAATAATAATGATGAAGTAAGTATGAAGCTGGAAAGTTTGGCTGTGTTTGATTTGTCTTTACCTAGATTTGAGCTGCTAGGCTTGGAGTGTCAGTCTGACTTTTCAGACATGTGCCAGCAACCTAAGTCACTGATTTTATATTCTACTTTTGTTCAGTCGTGTTCACCTATTCGCTGTTTTGAACATTTCTCACCAGTGCCACTATACAAGTTGCCACAAAGCGTGAGATTTGATTTAGTAAAATGGCAAGAAACTCAAGGGGCTTGTGATCAAATTCAAATGAATGAATTGTCACAAATTGAGCCCGAGGTGGTTGAGCAAATTTCAGGGATAGAGAGTCAACTTATGCGACAGGGAAAAGAGGTTGCTAATAAAATAAAAGCAGAACAAGGAGTCCCTGTTTATTTGTATTTATACCGAGTTGGAGGCGAGAGTTTGGAGCAAGAACAAAATAGAAAATGCCCTAGCTGCGATGGCGATTGGCGACTAAATAGCCCGTTATTCAATTTATTCGACTTTAAGTGTGACCAGTGTTTATTAGTTTCCAATATCAGCTGGGATTGGCAATAAGCTCTTACAGACGACAGATTTTACCATCGTCCTAAATTTTACGTCATCCTGACGGAGGTCAGGATCTCGCTCTTTTCAGACTACGACAGTGATTACGGCCTGCGCCGCAATGACAGCATAAAAAGATGCCAGAATGACGATGTTAAAAGGCGCCGTAAAGAGATTAACGGCGACGTTTTTTCTTCTTTTTCTTGTTTTCTTCAAACGCTTTTTTCTTGGCTAAACGCTCGGCTTCCTGAATTTTACCAATAGCTTTTGCTTCTTCACCTTGCTCTACGGTTTCAAGCGTAATTGCACCAAGTGCTCCTGAACGATAGTCGTTTAGAACAATTTCAGACACTCGATACAAATCAGCAATACCGCCTTTTTTCATGCAAGCTCGATTACGCGCAATCTCATCCATCACATCAATTGGTTGTTGCGGCATTTCTTCTATTTGGTATCTCTGTTTAAGTAGTTCAGGATAGTGTTCCATCAGATATTCAACAGCGTAGTAAGCAATATCTTCTTTTTCCGTTACCGTATCTTTGATGCCACCCGTAATTGCTAGACGGTAGCCGCAATCTTCAGGTTCAAGTTTTGGCCACAAGAATCCAGGAGTGTCGTGCAACACTATATTGTTGTCTAAGCGAATACGTTGCTGAGCTTTTGTTACACCTGCTTCATTGCCGGTTTTAGCAATGATTCTGTCAGCTAAGATATTGATTGTTGTAGATTTACCTACGTTTGGAATACCACAAATTAAAGCTCGTAAAAGCTTGTCTTGGCTTACTCGGTGCGGAACCATACCTGAGATAACATCTAATAGTTTTTTAATTTCGTCAGGTTGTTGTGAGGTGATAGCAATTGCTTTAATACCACGCTCTTGTTCTAAGTGTGCCAACCAGCGTTTAGTTTGCTCAGGATCGGCCAAGTCACTCTTGTTTAAGATCTTAAGAACTGGTGTATCGCCTCTTAATTCTGGCACTAATGGGTTCTCACTTGAAAATGGGATCCTTGCATCTAAAATCTCAATGATCACATCAACTTGTGGCATGATCTCGGCGATCTCTTTTCTCGCCTTATGCATGTGACCCGGGAACCAATTAATTGTTGCCATAGAAAAACCTTTAATAAATCAGATAACGGGATCTTAACTTGTTTACCTTAGGGCATAAATAGCTAATTACGTTCTTGCTCGCAATTTAACTTTGTCAGGCTTTCAGCCATAATTAGCGAAACAGTTAAGGAGTGTTTATGAAAACTGCAGTTATTACAGGTGCAAACCGAGGAATTGGTTTAGCTTTAGCACAACAATTACATGACAAAGGCTGGGACATCATTGCTGTGTGTCGCAGTGAATCAGAAGAGATAGAGCAAATTGCCAGCATGGTCATCAGTGGCATTGATGTTACTGACGCTGAACAAATGCAGCAGGTTAAAGGCATCATAGGTGACCAGCAAATCGACTTATTAATTAACAATGCTGGTTTGTTAAGAGATGAAGTATTAGGCCAAATTAATTACGACACTATGCGTGAACAATTTGAAATTAACGCGCTAGCGCCGTTAATGGTAACTGAGACTTTATTACCAAATATGGTGGAAGGCAGTAAAGTTGCAAATATCACAAGTCGTATGGGCTCAATTGCTGACAACGACTCAGGTGGCAGATATGGTTACAGAGCTTCTAAAGCGGCATTCAACGCAATTGGTAAATCATTAGCAGAAGATTTAAAAACCCGTGGTATCGCGGTAGCTCAGCTACATCCAGGGTGGGTTAAAACTCGCATGGTAGATTTCAACGGCTTGATCACAGTTGAAGAATCTGCACAAGGTCTTATCGAAAGAATTGAACAATTAGATTTAGCTAACACTGGTGGTTTCTGGCATACCAATGGCGAAGCTTTACCTTGGTAAATCATCCATAGCTGAAGTGAAATTAATGGTTAGCGCAATTGCGCAATACACTGATATAATTGATGGCAAGTAAAATAAATAAGGAAACCCCAATGGTTGTATTAACAACAAACTTTGGTGAGATTAAAATCGAACTATTCCCAGAGGAAGCACCAAAAACGGTAGAAAACTTCGTAAACTACGTAAAGTCTGGCTTCTATGATGGCCTTATTTTTCACCGTGTAATTCCAGGCTTTATGATCCAAGGCGGTGGTATGGAACCGGGTATGGACGAAAAAGATGGTAACGCACCAATCGAAAACGAAGCAAACAACGGTGTTAAAAACGACCGTGGTACATTAGCTATGGCGCGTACTATGGAACCACACTCTGCAACATCACAGTTCTTCATTAACTTAGCTGACAATGCATTCTTAAACTTCAGAAGTGAAACGCCTGATGGTTGGGGTTACGCAGTATTTGCTAAAGTAGTAGAAGGTATGGATGTAGTTGATGCTATCGCAAAAGTTGATACTGGTAGCTACAGCTTCCACCAAGACGTACCTAAAGATGAAGTTATCATCGAAAAAGCAGTGATTGTAGAGTAACTGCAAAGTCATAAGAGCTTCTTTTAGAAGCTCTTTTGGGGCTATTATTCCCCAGCATTTCAACATATGAAGGATAAACAGCCTCAAGTTATTATGCCCTCAATTTTAGTAATAGCCGACTTACATTTAGAAGCTGACCGTCCAGACATTACTCAGTGCTTTTTTGATTTCTTGCAACAAGTCTGTGACAACAAAGAGCAGTATCAATCACTTTATATTCTTGGTGACTTGTTTGAAGTTTGGATTGGTGATGACAATCCGAGTCCTTTCAATCAAGAAGTTGCTGACAAGTTAAAGCAAACTTCTGAACACTTACCTATCTATTATATTCATGGCAATCGCGACTTTTTAATTGGTAAGAAATACGCCAGAAAAAGCGGTATGCAATTGCTGCCAGAACAGCATCAAATTACCGCGTTTGGTAAAGAGATCTTATTTATGCATGGCGACCAGCTTTGCTTAGAAGATGTGGAATATCAGAAGTTTAGAAAAAAGAGCAGAAGTTGGTGGTGGCAGACTATTATGCTAGCTTTGCCTCTGTCTTATCGCATGCAAAAAGCACGCAATATCAGGGAAAGAAGTAAAAGTAATAAAATGAACAAAGCGGCTGACATTATGGATGTCGCAGAGTACGAAGTAAAAAGGGTACTAGCTGCAACGGGATGTGACTGGCTTGTGCATGGTCATACCCATAGACCTAACATTCACCACTATGATGAAAAACAAAGAATTGTGGTTGGCGACTGGTACACTCAGGGGTCAGTTTTAGAGTTGTCCGAACAAGGCGCAATACTGAAACAATTAACTTTTCAAAACAACAGTGAATAATTATGAAAATTTCAACACTATCATTAGCAGTAACACTAGCTGCAACTTTAGGGTTAACTGGTTGCTCAAAAGCACCAGAACAAGCAACAGCAGTAGAAACAAAAGAAGTAAAAGCAACTGCTGACGCAGCTAAAAGATTCGACATTTATACGCCAGTAACATTAACGGCTGAATTGTCTCACTTATCAGATAACCAAAGAAAAATGGTTGCTATCCTAATTGATGCTTCAAAGATCATGGATGAGTTATTCTGGCAGCAAGCAACAGGTAAAGGCTCAGCTGAATCGTTAAACAACATTGGCAATGACAAGCTTAAGCAATTTGTTGATATCAACTACGGCCCGTGGGACAGATTAAATGGCGACAAGCCGTTTGTTCAAGGTGTTGCTGAGAAGCCGTTAGGCGCAGGCTTTTATCCTGAAGACATGACTAAAGAAGAGTTTGAACAAGCAGATATTGCTGATAAAACTGGTTTGTATTCAGTAATCAAGCGTAACGAAAAAGGCCAGCTTTACTCAGTTCCTTACTCTGTTTACTACAAAGATGGTTTAGAAAAAGCCTCTAAATTGCTACTTGAAGCAGCCGCTCTTGCAGAAAACAAAGAATTCAAAAACTACTTAACTATGCGTGCTGAAGCGTTAGTAACAGATCAATACCAAGAGTCTGACTTTGCGTGGATGGACATGAAAACGAATGAAATCGAATTAGTTTACGGTCCAATCGAAACTTATGAAGATTTGCTGTATGGCTACCGTGCAGGTTTTGAATCTTACGTATTAATCAAAGACATGGCGTGGAGCGAAAAATTAGTTAAGTACGCTTCAACATTACCTGAATTACAAAAAGGCTTACCTGTAGCCGATAAGTATAAAGCTGAAATGCCAGGTTCAAATGCTGAGCTAAATGCATACGATGTGGTTTACTACGCTGGTCACTCAAACGCAGGTTCAAAAACTATCGCAATTAACTTACCGAACGATGAAGAAGTGCAACTACAAAAAGGCACTCGTCGTTTACAGCTAAAAAATGCGATGAAAGCTAAGTTTGACCAAATCTTAATGCCAATCGCAGATGTATTAATTGTTCCTGAACAAAGAGAAAACATCACCTTCAATGCGTTTTTTAATAACACTATGTTCCACGAAGTGGCGCACGGTTTAGGCATTAAAAATACTATCGATGGTAAAGGCACAGTTCGTCAGTCATTAAAAGAACACGCTTCTGCTCTTGAAGAAGGTAAAGCTGACATTCTTGGTTTATACATGGTGACACAGTTATTTGAACAAGGTGTGATCACAGAAGGTAAGTTAGAAGACTACTACACAACTTTCCTAGCTGGTATTTTCCGCTCAGTTCGCTTTGGTGCGTCAAGCGCACACGGTAAAGCAAACATGATCCGCTTTAACTACTTTGCAGAACAAGAAGCGTTCAAGCGTAATGCTCAAGGTATGTACAGCGTAGACATGGCTAAGATGCGCGAAGCAATGAACGGTTTATCTGAACTTATCTTAACGTTACAAGGTGACGGTAACTACCAAGGTGTAGACGCATTAGTAGCTGACAAAGGTTTAATCAAAGACCAATTAGCGGCAGACCTTAAACGCTTAGAAGACGCGAATATCCCAGTTGATATCGTGTTCGAACAAGGCAAGCAAGTATTAGGTTTGTAAGCTGAAAGTGACCGTCAAGTAGGTCATCCTGAATTCATTTCAGGACCTAAGCGAGCAAGTAGGTCATCCTGAATTTATTTCAGGATCTAAGCTATAAGTTGTAAGAAGTAAAAAGCTGGAGTTAGTCTCCAGCTTTTTTTGTTTCTTTTATTGTGGCGTCTATTTGTTCCGTCATTGCGGCGTAGGCCGAAATCTCCGACGATGCTTTTTATTCCGTCATTGTGGTGTAGACCGCAATCTCCGACGATGCTTTCTACTCCGTCATTGCGGTGTAGGTCGTAATCGCAGGCGTAGCCTGTAAAAGAATAGATCCTGACCTCCGTCAGGATGACGGTAAAACTCAGGATGACGTGTGCTTGTCATTGCGACGTAGGCCGTGATCTCTGGGGATGTTTTCTACTTCGTCATTGCGGCGTAGCCTGTAATCTCTGGCGATGCTTTTTACTTCGTCATTGTGGCGCAGGCCGTAATCTCTGGCGTAGCCTGTAAAGAAGAGATCCTGACCTCCGTCAGGATGACGGTGTAGCCTATAAAATATCAGAATACAGATCGTCCCAATTGGGATTAAACTCATTAATTAATCTCTCTTTCCATTCTCGCTGCCACTGTTTCAGTCTCTTTTCTCGCAGAATTGCAGTTGGCATATCTTCGAGTAACTCGTAATACACCAATTGAGTTAAGTTGTACTTGGCACTAAAACCCTCCACCATTTTTTGTTTATGCTGATAAATCCGGTTTTTCAAGTTACTTGTTACACCAATATATAGCGTTGTTTGTCGTTTATTTGTGATGATATAGACACATGGCTGCTTCACCATTGAATTCCTTTTCAAAAGTAAATTTTGAGTATAGTAGTCGTTCTACAAATTGAGATCCTGACCTCCGTCATGATGACGGTAAAAACTCAGGATGACGATAAATGTCAGGATGACGATAAATGTCAGGATGACGATAAATGTCAGGATGACCAAACGAGAAGGGTAGCTAAGGGGCTAAGTGATTGTGCGTGCGAAAAACAACAGCGACAAATGTAAAACCAATGATGTTGTGTGTTAGATGTGCGGCATAACTAACTAAAAAGTTGTTAGTACGTATTTTCAAATAGTTGTATATAACAATGCCTGGTAACATCGCAATTATAGAAGTGATAACTTCGCCGTCGGCGAAATGGTGTAGGTGCAAAGCTATAAATGCAGTAGAGGTAACTAGAACCGAAATTGCAACACCGAACATTTTCTTCAAGTCATCAAATAGTATTCCTCGAAAGAAAAACTCTTCTAACAAAGGCATTAGCACAATCGCCATAAATATGTGTTCTAGAAATTTTTTAAACTCGGTACTGGAAGGTTCAATCTGATGTTCAAATGCTACTAACTTCAAAAGTAGCTTTAGAAACGCGTAAATTATACCAAGTAAAACTGCCCGTTTAATCCATTTTAATTCAACTTTTGGACCTTCTATTATTTCAAACTTAAAGAGTTTTAATGCCAAAATACCAACGATCGGTGCTATCAAAACGGCAGCAACTTCCCAAGTTTCATTTTGTTCGACTATAAAAGCGACTATCAAGAAAATAAAAGATGTTGTTAAAAAGACAAGTGTTTTCATTACTGAGATTCGGTTTCTTTTAGGTCTCTATTTTTCATCTGCTCTTTCTCCTGAACAACTAAGCAGTCTTTTACAAAGAGATAATTCAAAGATAAAGAAAGGATAAACAGTAAATAAGGGACTAGGTTATTTATGTTAGGAACATAAAAAGATAGCCCTAAAAGCAAAATACAAATACCTGCACCAATAGTTAAATAGAAGGTAAAAAGTTTCTTAATTGCTTGTGTTATTTGATTATTGTTTTTCATTATTTTTCTGGTTAGAGAGTAACTGGTCGGCTGTTTTAAGATTACTTATTACTCAAATGGATCTCACTTAACTTAGGCTAAATAACAATATCATTGATAAAACATTCACTTGGAAATGCATAGCGATGCAATACCAAATATTGTCAGTTTTATAGCGAACATAGCCTAATAGCAAGGCTAAAAGTAGGATACTTAGCATATCGATCATGTTGTATTGCAAGTGAATAAGGGTAAACAACAAACTAGATAGTAAAATTGCACCTAATGCGCGAAGTTTAGAGTTTTTTAAGCGTCCATAACCTACACCGCGGAAAAGAATTTCTTCCATAATTGGCGCAACTATGCAGACCGCAGTAATGAGCATAATTACATCTGAGAAGGTATTGGTTTGAGCTCTTATTTCTAACATAAAGTCAGGGGCTGGAACACCTGCTATATCTAAGATTAAAGTTAGTGAACCATAATAAATGAAGGTTAATATTACTACTTTAAGTAAAATGATCTTATTTATCTTCTTAAAGCCTAAAAAGGCCCAGCAGCTGGTTTGGTTAAGCTGTTTACTCGCTCGCTTTAGCATAGGCAAAACAAGTCCTATAGACAGCAAACTAATTACACCCATTGAGAAGGGATGTTCTAATGACTCAAAAGTATTCTCTTTTTCAAATATTGAAAAAGAGAATGCGCTAATAAAAGCTGCCATTATTTGAACACCTAAACTCAGTAATAATAACCAAAGAATTGAACGAAAAATTGAGTAGTTTACTTGTTCAGACTTGGTTTCTATCATGTTTGTTTCCTTTGTATTTTTTTAGTTGCTCTTTAGTCTGCTTTTAAAATATTCAGATAAATATTTTAATGATGAGAGACGTTAATCCAATGTATGGGCTAATAGTGTTGCTCTTATAAACAATTCTTTATGGAGAAATAGAGCAATAATATTTGAGCATGCTTTACCTAATTGTTTGAACTTGGGGGGAAGATGCATCAGTTAATGCGCCACCTTCCAAATGAAACACTTTTTCAGCCATATTTATGGTTTCTTGTCGGTGCGCAATCATTACTCTTGTTATTGGCAAATGTTGGATTTGTTCACTGATTTTTGCTTCATTATCTTTGTCTAAGTGGCTTGTTGCTTCATCCATAAATAATACACAAGGGGCTTGGTATAACGCTCGGGCTAGTAAAAGCCTTTGCACTTGGCCACCTGATAAGTTTGAACCCATGTCTCCAACTAACGAGTTATAGCCCATGGTCATTTTGGTTATGTCTTCGTGAATTGCCGCTAAATGAGCACATTGTTCTATTTTTAAATGATTGACCTGAGGGTCAAAAAAGCTAATGTTGTCGGCGATTGAGCCAGCTAACAAAGTATCATCCTGCATTACCGCCGCTATTTGTTTACGGTAGTTTTTAAGACCTAATTGGGTAATGTCTTTTCCATCTAATAACACTCTACCCGAAGTAGGTTGCAATAGGCCTAACATGATTTTCATTAATGTTGTTTTACCAGCGCCTGAAGCTCCTGTAATCGCAATTGAGTCGCCTATGTTAAGACTAAGGTTTACATTATTTAAAACTGGGGCTTGGTCTTTGTCGTAACTAAAACTGATGTTTTCTAACGTAAGTTGTCCTTTAGGTTGATTAGTATCGCTGGCCAAATAACTTCCTTCTCCTTCACGATTAGCTTCTTGTTCGGTTAAAGCAATATCTGAAATACGATCAAGGTGAAGACGCATCATCTTAAATTGAATAATTTGTTCAATTAAATTAGCAAAACGGCTAGTTAACTGATTTTTGTAAGCAATAAAGGCCAGAAGCATGCCCACAGACAAGCTGTTTGCCATCACCATTAACGCAGCGAAATAAATGACTAATACATTTTCTAAACCGAACAATAATCGGTTGAAAGAGTCAAAGCTGATATTTAAACGACCTAAGCTAATTTCACTGTTAATTACGTCAGCATAGCGGTTTTGCCAAATACTTTGGCGTTGTGATTCATTGCCGAAAAGCTTAATGGTTTGCATTCCTCGAATGTTTTCTAAAAAATTGGATTGCTCTTTGGCGGAAGCTTGTATCATTTCTTCGGTTGCTTGGTGAAGAGAGCGGAACAGCACTAAACGTACTATGGTATATAAAAATATGGCTCCCAATACCACTGCTGTAAGCTTCAGTGAATACAAAGACATCATAATGAGTACAGTAATAGCCATAAAGCCATCAACAAAGGTTTCTACAAAACCGGTAGTAATACGTTCACGAATTTCCCCCAATGAACCAAATCGGGACACTATGTCGCCAACGTGGCGCGACTCGAAATAATTCATAGGTAAGCGCAATAAATGACTAAGTAAATTTACGCCCATTTGCATATTGAGCAAACTAGAAAGGCGCAAGATTAGCCAACTTCTAACTGCATTAGTTACAACCGAAATTATGGCAATCAAGGCAAAGCCTATTGCTAATACCGTAAGTAAAGATTCGTCAAAACTTATCAGAACTTCGTCCACTACCCACTGCATATAGTAGGGAGTCATCAAAGAAAACAATTGAAGCACGAGAGACAAACCAACAAGTTTTATCAACCCTGATTTTAAACCTGACATTGAAGACCACAGTTGAGTGAACTTCATCTGGCTTCGTTCTTCTTTAACTTCAAACTTACTGGTTGGAGTAAGCTCTAAACAAACTCCAGTAAAATGTTTACTGAGCTGATCGAATGTTAACTTAGTTTTACCTATAGCTGGATCGTTAACTGTGAATTGCGCTTTCTTTCCTTTACCGGAAACACTACTCAAGACTACAAAATGATTCATATCCCAATGTAAGATACATGGCATTTTCAATTTACCTATTTCGTCAATAGGGCACTGTAATGCTCTGCTAGCTAAATTTAAGTTATCTCCGAGCTCAATTAACTGTTGTAGACTAATACCATTTAAACCAGCCGTAAAATGTTTACGCATAGCCGACAAATCAATCTGATGTCCATAATAAGATGCAATCATTGACATACATGCTAGCCCACACTCAGCGATTTCTGATTGGAGGATCGCAGGTACACTTCTAGTCATTGAAAAATTTAAGTTATTCATATCCATGACCTATTAATAAAAAATATGTTAAAACTATTTAAGTTTTAGTGTTGAAGAAGTTATGGAAACTGATGAGACAGCCTGTAAATTTGACTTCCATGGCAAGTAAAATTAAAAACTTTAAAGACACTAGATTTACTAACATTTTAGTGAGTTGAGTATTTACAAAATATTAGTCGTAAACTACTAGCTCCAAGTTAGCGGCAACAAACTGAATGGGCGAGGAGAGTAAGATTTCTATTTGTAATATAGTAAGTCACTTAATATTAAACTTGACCAAGCCTATAACTGATAAGATTAATAATATAAAACCTTCAATATAATCCTTATCAACTAAAATAAGCCAGAACGAAAGTAACAAAGCAGCTACTTCTATTACAAACAAAGAAATACTCGATAAATCCTTCTCAGGTAACTCTAAAGAAAGCTTGTATCTGTTAATGATTTTACTTAACGGCTCCTTTGACTCCTGTAATGTTATAAGGTTGTTATTTTCGTCTAAAACTTTAAAATCTACTGAAAATATTTTAGAAGTTGCTTCAATTATTAGCTTACCTTCCTGTGTATCAATAATATACTTGTTTGAAACTGACCATTCCTTATTCTGACAAGCTCTATAAATTTCATTTCCATCGCAGAAAACCTGCAGCGAAATATCTCCAAACCAAAAGTTTTTTATTGTATATAGCTTTGATCCAAACTCGAATGAGTACATCATAAAGATTCGTTCTCCATTTAAATAAAAGCAACTTCTACTAGAGAAGCTGCTTAAGAATTACACAGCTTGTTTTTAGCTCTGTTTTTTAGCCTCACCCGCTTTTTTAGCTAACTTATACATTTTATAAATCAGTCTAAACTTCGCTACAGTATACGCTCCAGCAGCTACACCTAGAGGTACTACACCACCATTAACTTGTTCGATTTCATTTACGTTTAATTCACGCATTATGTATTTCCTTTTATTTCGGCTATACTCGCCGAGTCGTTAGTTGCTAACTTTGTGTTAGCGGTTAATAAGGCTGGCTTTAGTTGTTCTCGCTAAAGTTGACTAAAGTCAGCCGCTCTTTCTAATAAGACTTTTAGTTTTGTGTCTTACTCGAAAATACTTTTGGATTCTGAAATAAATTCAGAATGACAATAAAAACAATTAACTTACTCGACCATTCAGGCTATAAATCGGTTCAAGTAACCATTCAATAAGCGTACGTTGCTCTAACATAATGTCAGCTTCAAACAACATCCCACTTTTTAATTCGAACTTTTGGCCATAGGCTTTCATTTGTTGTTCGCTTAAACTTGCTTGCAATCGATAAACAGGCTCTTGCAGTGCTACTGGCAATTGCACCTCATTAGGAGCGGTAAGGGCTTTATCAATGCGAGTTATCTCGCTTTCAATAAACCCGAAACGTTGATAAGGAAAGGCATCAAATCGTAAGCGAGATACCAATCCCTTTTCTATAAAGCCTGCGCTTCTTGTTGGCAATAAAAGCTCTGCCACTAACTCAGCACCTTCAGGCAAAATATAAAGCAGTGGCTTAGAGGTTGTTATGTTTTCACCTGTAAAGCTTTGAATCCCTGTAATACGCCCATCAGTAGCTGCATGAACCGTGTACTTATGACTATTCTCAACTTGAGCTAGCTGTTGATTAATATCCGCTAGCTCACGCTTTAAAATATTAATTCTTAATGCCGTTTGTTTAGGAACATTCTGTAAATTAAAAGCAACATTTGATAATTCGTTTTCTTGTTGTAACAACAAACGAGCAAGATTTTGTTTGTCTTGTCTAGCTTCTAATATGGCTTGATAATGCTGCTCTTGTTGAGTAGATGAAACAAAGCCTTGTTTGTTCAACTTTTTCAAGTCTTTATGTTGCTGTTCTAATAACGCTAAGTTTTCATCGGCTAATTTATATTGTGTTTTTAACGCCCAGCGCTCTTTTTTAAGGCCTTTTTTATTGGCCGCTAAATTTTTAAGCTCTTGTTCTTCTATACTTTTGTTTTGCTGTATTTCATCTTCAAGGATGATTTGCTGTTGTTGTAGTTGAGTTTTTAACTCAGCGCTTAAGTGCACTCCTTGACTGTTACTTCTTGGTAACAAGATAGTGGCTAGTACTTGTCCTTTTTTTACTGAGTCACCATCATCGACATGAATTTGCTCAACAATACCACCTTGGTCGGCATAAGCTTTTACCATTCCTTTGCTTGGCATTAAAAAACCACGAACGGTTTCTTTACGTGAATATTCGGCAGAAAAGAGAAAGGTAACTATAAGCACAGCAATTGATACTAAGGTTAGTACAGTCAACTTTATAGACATAGGTTGGGCAAGCGTTATTGAGCCTGTTAACCGCTCACTTTGATGTGATACAGCTTCCTTTCTGAACAGTGACATAATACTACCCTTGCACTTGTTTACACTTACTTACAAAACGGCGTGGAGACTAATCAATAAAAAAATAAAGTCAATAAGGTGTTTGTAAATAAAAAATTAAATTTTATTGATTCTTTAAATTTCATTTTGTGTGTTTTTTTTAACACTTGGGGCGGTGTGTTAATTCTGTTTTAAAAGCAATCCTTTTTCATTTTTTATTTTATTTGTACCTTACTTATCAATTAAAGTGGACTTTGTTAATCTTTTGGTTGGCTATTCTCTTTGATTTATCCTTTTTAGAAAAATGTTTTTTGCCACTTTTGTTGGCTTTGTTTAACACTTTGTTTTTTGTGTTGACGATTTTTTAATGAAATTGTTAGTAAAATAAAATTAACTAAGTTGAACTGTTTGATGAATTTTTATCCGATGAACGTGAGTGAGTATCAAAAAACAGCTCCTTTATTCCAGTAAAAGCAGGACTCTTAGTTTATTTTAAAGGCATATTTAGCCCTCAAAATCTGGTTTATTACATAATTAATTGTTGGATATATAGGGAAAGTACACCAAGGCTTCCATTGAATTTCCTTTATTCAGTTATTGTGACACTTTTACTCCGTCGTTGCGGCGCAGGCTGTAATCCTTGTATAAAGGATAGATCCTGACTTCCGTTAGGATGATGGTGAATGTAATGGCGATGCTTTTAATCCCGTCATTGCTGCGTAGGCCGTAATCTCTGGCGTAGCCGGTAAAAGAATAGATCCTGACCTTCGTCAGGATGACGGTAAAAGTTCAGGATGATGTGTGTTGTCATTGTGGCGTAGGCCGAAGCCTCTGGCGATGCTTTTACTTCGTCATTGCGGCACAGGCCGCAATCTTTGGCGTAGCCGGTAAAAGAATAGATCCTGACCTCCGTCAGGATGACGGTAAAAGCTCAGGATGATGTGTGTTGTCATTGTGGCGTAGGCCGAAGCCTCTGGCGATGCTTTTACTTCGTCGTTGCGGCGCAGGCCGTAATCTCTGGCGTAGCCTGTAAAAAAGAGATCCTGACCTCCGTCAGGATGACGGTAAAAGTTCAGGGTGATGTGTGTTGTCATTGTGGTGTAGGCCACAATCTCTTGCGAGCCAAAAAAAGCTGGAATTTGATTCCAGCTTTTTGAATAAAAAGTAATTAAGAAAGTTTACCCTGGTAAATATCTGTTAGCATAGTTTTGATATGCTCAACAGGTTGAGCACCTTCCATGCCGTAGGCTTCATCAATGATAAAGAAAGGAACAGATTGGATACCAATTTCATTGGCCATTTGCTCTTCTTCTCTTACCTGGGCTGCAAACTCATCCGAACCTAACAATGCTGTAACTGCACCTTCTGATAAACCTACTTTAGTAGCTACTTCTGTTAGGATTTGTGGGTCGGAAATAAGTTTCCCTTGTGAGAAAAATTGCTGCAGTAGCTCTTCTGTTACTTCAGAGGCTAAGTCTTGAGACTTTGCTAGTTGAATCAAACGATGTGCATCAAATGTATTGGTAACTTGGTTACTATCGAAATCAAACTCTACGCCAATTTCTTTGCCTTGTTGAGTTAGAGATTCGCATAATAGTTCAGCCCACTCTTTTGATTGATCGTATTTTTCAGCAAGTAATTCGTATTTGCTTTCTTGATAGGATGGTTTGGCATTGGGATCGAGTTCAAAACTGCGCCAAATAACTTCGATATCATTGGCAAATGCTAATTCCTTCATTGCCATATCTAATCTGCGCTTTCCTAAATAGCAGTATGGACACGCTATATCTGACCAGATTTCAATTTTCATATTTTTCCCAGTTACCCGACATTATTTTTATCCTCGTTCTGTTAAGCAAAAACCATGCTTAAATGAACAAGTTGCTCAATGAATACTAGCTATTTCAGATGTTAAATGAAAAGTCTCGGTGGAGACAAGTAGAAGTGTACAAGTTCCGCAAATTTTTGATATTTGGATTAAAAGTAGGGAAAAGAAGTAAGAGCAACTTATTGTTGCTCTCCGTTAGAGGTTGTTCTTATTAAAAACTACTCTTCTAAATATTCAGCTAGTGGTTTAGCTAATTGGCTGTAGCTGAATTCAGAGATTTGATATACCCAGTTTCTACTATCTACTTTTAACCAATATTGCTCTTGTTCGCCTTGGTAGAAGTGCAATTTTTTATGCTCAATTGTAGCGTTTTCTTTTACCGCCAATTGGATTGTAAAGTTTGCTTCCAATTGTTTAGCTTCAAAATCTGTTGCTGGCAGTACATCTTGCAGTTCTAACTGGATTGTATTCCTAACTAGCCCTGAATAAATAGAGGGGTAAATTGGTGTTTTACTCTGTTTGGGTTCAGTTAATTCGAAATCTCTACTTAGGCTAGCCTCACCTTTTGGTAGTGAAGGGTTACCGTTATCATCAATAACTTCACCAGTGGCTTCTAGCTCTTTACGAGTGACAGTAAAAGAGGACTGGCTATCTTGCCAAATAAGCTTTCGAACTGAATCAAAAGCAATCTCAAAAATGGCTTTTTGTAACCAAGACTTCACGTTGGCACTGATATCAAAGCTTTGATCTAACAAGTAAGTTTGTTGTTCTGAAGTCATTTTAGCGTACTGGCCTGAGCCTGCTTTAGCATTGTCGCCCAATAAGAGTTCTAGTTTTTTATCTGGGCTGACTAAAGTGATAAGCAATGAGCTAGAACCTTCTTGTTTAATACCTGCTAGACCTAGTCTGTGATAATTCTTGCTGTTACTGGTTTTTAGTTCTTGGATTTGTGCGTCTTTTAATTGCTGAAGCAATCTAGCTAAAACTTTCAAATCTGGTTGATAACCATGAGCTTGCACAAGTTGCCACTGTTCTAGCTGTTTATTCAAAGTTACTTCGTTGTTGCTGTCTTGCAGTTTGACTTGGTAAACCGTGTCAAAGTCGAAATCTTTAATGAACTGGGTTTGTTCAAAAGATTGCTCACCTTTTTGGCTCGACAGCATAGTGCTGCCGAGTGCTAAAGCGATAAGCGTAAGGACTAATACACCGATAAAATGTGAAATTTTCATATTCGTGCCTTTATATCTAGTCTTTACTCTGGATTAACAAGCTTTCGCTTAGTCGAGCGTTTTGCTATTAGCGCTAACAAGAAAGTTAGAAGTAAAGGCAATACGGCAATATTGATCACTTTTAGCCAAGCTCCTAAAGACTCAATGTCTTTATCTAGTTGGTGGCGAACTTCACGAAGTTGCTTTCGTATTTCTAATTTCTTAGCTACAAACTCATCAATGGCGGCTTCTTGCTCTGCCGTCATTACTAACGCCCCCGCATCACCTTGCTGACCTTGCAGCTGAGCTAACTGGTCTTCCGTTTGTTGTAATTGAGCTTGTAATAACTGCTCTTGTTCTCTGAATTTAGCTTCTGCTTCTACGGTAAGTTGTTCCACTACATCAAATGGTCTTTGATACTGCCCTTTACCTCGAATTGACATAAGTTCAGTACTGCCACCTAAGTTATCAACGGCGTTGATAAGAAAGTCACCATTATTAGCAAAAGGCTGCAAAATAGGTTGGCCAAAAAAGTTAGCAACTTGAACCCAAAAAGCATCAGTTAAAATATCAGTGTCAGCCACAACAAGTAGTTGAACATCATTACTGCTAGATATGTGTGAGTCTTGACTTTGTCCTTCTGGCAATTGCTCAAATGCAGATTTTGCCGAGCCAGAAATTCGTGCTGCAAGTACCAAGGATTCTTCTCTAGGTGTGAAGTGATCTAGCAAAGATTCAGGGTCTGTACCTGCCATCATATAAGTTTGAGTTGAAGTCGCATCTACGTATTCTGAACTGTATAACAAAGGCTGAAATTTCGTTGTTGCTTGTTCTGCTGGAGTTAGATAACCCATACTGGCGCCATTTATCGAGGCGAGAGCATTGGTCACTGTATCTTCTTCACTGATGTTATCTCGTTCCAAACCTAGATAACCAACATGTCTGCCTGGTAAACCTGACGGCATTCTGATCTCTAACCCCTTTGCCGCATCAATCACAATTTCGCTAGATTGGTAATCTATGCCCCAAGCGCTAAATAACTCAGGTAAGTCAGATGTGGATGGATTTGGCATGCCCATCATACCCGGAGTTTGTGAATCTGACTCAGCTAAAGGATCAACAAAAATAAGTGCTTTTCCGCCCGCTAATACATATTGATCAATGGCGTACAGCTGAGCTTCAGATAAAGACTTAGGATGGATTATCATTAGTACTTTAGTGTCATCTGGGATATCTCTAACATCCGAGTCTAAGATTTCTACTTGGTACAGTTGTTCTAATTGTGTAATGGATGCCCAAGGCGGCGTCATTTGTGGCTGACCCATTTGCATTGCCATAGGATTGGTATTTTCATCACCCAAAATAGGCAACGAACTGATCACAGATACTTTAACTGGTTCAGGGTGTGATAAACGATAAATGAGTTTACTAATTTCATACTCAAGTAATTGCTCTTGGCTAGGATCAAAAAAGGCAATGATTTCTTTATCGTCTAGCGTGTTAGTCGCAGCTAAACCTAAGTACACAGAGTCACCCATTGCTGAAATTGGTGCCGCGGTTAGGCCCATTTCTGCTGCTTTGTCTTCCGCTTCTGAAAAAGGTTCAGGGTCAATAATATGCAGGTTTATTTTGCCGTCAGCATAACGCTCGTACTCTTCTAATAAGCTCTGGATCCTATTGGCGTAGTTACGCAATGAAGTCAGTCCTTCTGTCGCTTTGTTAGAGAAGAAAAAGTACAGATTAATAGGTTCATCAATTTGTTCTATTACTTGATGAGTACCATCACTGATGGAATAAAGATTTCCTTCAGTTAAATCCAGTCTTAAGGTATTTAGCAATACATTATTAAGTAAAACTAAGGCGAAAAATGCGCTGGCAATAGCCACTAAGCCAGCGGTAAAAGATACTTTTGTTACTTTCATCTGCTTGCTCCTATTGTGCTTTCTTTTCTTCGATAATGACCAAGCCAGCATATAGCCAACACAAGATCACGATAATGAAATAACCAATATCACGAGCTGACAACACGCCTTTGGCTATCGCATCGAAATGCTGCAAAAAAGAAAGTGAAGCAATGACATCAATTGCTGCTGTTGGTAACCAGCCTTTAAAAGCTTGTAGCACAACTTCCGAACCACTAAGTACGAATAAGAAAGAGACGCTTACTGCCAAAATGAAGGCGACAATTTGCGACTTCGATAATGCAGACATGCAAATACCTACTGCTAAAAAGGCACCAGCCATCAACCAGCTACCTATGTAAGCAGCAAAAATAATCCCGTTGTCTGGATTGCCTAAATAATTGATGGTTAACCAAAGTGGGAAGGTTAGAACTAGAGCAAGGCCTAGTACCAACCAAGCAGATAGAAATTTAGCTGCCATAGCTTGTAGAGGTGTTATTGGTAACGTCATTAGCAATTCTATGCTGCCACTGCGTCTTTCTTCGCTCCAAGCTCTCATCGCAAAAGCGGGAACAAAGAATAAATACAACCAAGGATGAAAGTTAAAAAATGGCAGTAAGTCCGCTTGCCCTCTTTCGTATAAGCCACCCATATTGAACGTCATAATGCCACTCATAATAAGAAAGATAGCGATAAATACATAAGCGACAGGAGTAGCAAAAAACGACATAAACTCACGTTTAGTCAAGATCTTAATCATAGAGAAAACGTTTACTGAAGATACATTTACTGAAGGTTGGTTCACAATTCTTATTCCTGTTCTGACTCTCTAGTTAGCTCGCGGAAAATATCATCCAGCCTGCCTTTTTCACTGTAAATGGCGTTAACTTGCCAACCTAGAGTTTTCACTTTTTGATAAACCTGATCAAAGATCAGCTGGCCGTCTACAGGTGTTACTGTTACTTGCAGTTCATCTATCGACACTTTTGCAACTTCGGCCATTTGCTCAAGTTCTTCTATTGCCGTGACCTTTTGTTCTAATTCCAAAGTTACAGCGTGATGGAAAGAAGATTTGGCTTGAAGTTCAGCAGGTGTACCATCAAATATTTTTTCGCCATTGGATATAATAATGGCGCGATTACATACTGCGGTTACTTCTTCTAGAATGTGAGTAGAGATGATAACAATTTTGTCTTTTGCTAGATTTTTTATCAGCTGACGCACGTGATGTTTTTGATTTGGATCTAAACCATCGGTAGGTTCATCTAAGATTAATACTTTAGGATCGTGAATAATGGCCTGTGCTAATCCTACTCGGCGTTTAAAGCCCTTTGAAAGATTATCTATCGCTCTGTCTAACACACTCTCTAATTCAACATCTTGAATAACTTTAGTAATACGATTGTGTTTGTACTCTCCCGTTAAACCCCGAACATCAGCAATAAAATTAAGGAACTGAGCTACAGTCATATCGCCGTAGGCTGGAGCTCCTTCAGGTAAGTAACCCATAGACTGTTTTATCTCTAAGCTATGAGAGTCTATATCTAGATTGGAGACTTTGATTTCACCTGACGTTGGCGGTAAGAAACCTGTCAGCATTTTCATTGTAGTTGATTTACCAGCGCCGTTAGGGCCTAGAAAGCCAACTACTTCACCAGCTTCAATGCTAAATGACAGCTGGTTAACTGCGGTAAAGTGACCGAATTGTTTTGTTAGATTTGTTATTTCAATCATAACCTTACTGTTGATATATAAGATCCGTTTTTGTTGTCACAAAAATATATGATTAAGTAGGCAAATTTCAATGTTTTCCTAACCGCTTTATCTATTTCTTTTAATTACATTGTTCCTATTAAAGTTATGCAAATAAGAGAGGTAAATTAGGTAAGTTTTCTATTATCGGTAGTTATTTGACCAAAGCTTTCCAAATTAGGGCTTGTGCACTAGTTTTAAAGCGTAACTTATTAGCATTTGGAGCAGCTATGGACTGGTTATTAGAAGATGGACCTATGATGGATTCATGCCATGGAAAACCTTGGAAAGTGGCCATCATAGATGATGATGCAGAAATACATAAGGTGACAAAGTTAACCCTTAGAACATTTGAGTTTGAAGATAGGCGGTTAGAGTTTTTAGAAGCTCATTCTGGCATTGAAGCGATGGAGTTGTTACAGGAACATGACGACATAGCCATTATTTTGCTTGATGTGATCATGGAAAATGTTCACACAGGATTAGAATTAGTGAGGTTTTTGCGAGAAGAACTGCACAATCATTATACCCGAGTTATCCTCAGAACTGGCCAGCCGGGAACGAACCCTGAAGCGTCAGTGATCAGAGATTATGATATTGATGGTTATTGGGTGAAAACAGAAATTACTAGTACTAACCTTAAACAGTTAGTTTATACCAACTTACGTTCCTACAGAGATATCATAAGCATTCAACGTTACCGAAAAGGTTTGACCGCAATTATCGAAGCTATGGCTAATTTAGCAGAAGTTGACCAAGTAGGGGAATTTGCTTCAGCGTTACTCCAGCAATTGGCTGTAGTGTTAAATTCTTCAAAAACAGAATTTATCATGCAAGACAGCGAAGCTTTCGCATTAGCCAAACAAGATGCCAAACGCTGGCATATTATGGTGAATGAAGAAGGAGTGGAACTACTAGAAAGAGGTGAAACTTCGGAAAACAATGAGGACTTTGTCGATATTGCAGAGCGTTCTTTAACAGCAAAACACAGCTTACTAGAACCTCCTTTATACGCACATTACTTCTGCTCAAGAAAAGGTTTGGAAAGTGTTTTCATTTTGCGTAATTCACAGCGGCTTAGTGATTTTAATCAAGATCTATTGCAATTATTTTCACAAAGCGCAGTATTAATGTTAGAACACATATTTGAACGCCAGAAATCAACTTAGATACGGAGTCGGCATGCAATATAAAGATCTGAACCAAGAAAGCATCCTTAGTAATATAATTGCTGAGTTGACCAATACTTCTGGTGATGAATTCTTTAATACGCTGACACTGCAACTCGATAAAGTTATTCATGCTGACTACACCTTTATCGCAAGATTTGATGAACAAAACTATTCCGCTAGAACAATAAGTTTAGTTGCCAAAGGAGAGGTGGCTGAGAATATTGAATACTCTTTAAAAAATACCCCTTGCCAGGATGTATATGGCGATACAACCTGTGTTTACCCGTCGGGTATTTGCCAATTATTTCCAGAAGATGAACTCTTAGTCGAAATGCAGATTGAAGGTTATATAGGTGCGCCTCTGTATAGCTCTGTTGGAAAAGTAATTGGGCTAGTGGTCGCAATGTATGAGCAACCAATCGAAAAGAAAGAGTTAATCCAATCTTTGTTCGAATTGTTTTCTGGGCGTATTTCTGCAGAAATAGAAAGAGTGGAGTACGAGCAAGAGCTGAAAAGTTTAAACAACAGCTTAGAAGACCAAGTTGAGCTGAGAACAAAAGAATTATCTGATGCGCTAGCTAATCTAAAAGCTACACAAGAGCGTATGGTTGAACAAGAACGACTTGCTTCTTTAGGAGCTTTGGTCGCAGGAGTTGCCCACGAGATAAATACACCTTTAGGTATTGCTATGCTCAGTGGTACAAACATCACGGATATAGCAGAAAGCTTAAGCAAAAAGCTGGAAGCTAAAACATTGTCGCAAAAAGATTTATCTCATGGCTTGGCTGATATTTCGGAATCAGGTGAGTCTCTAGTTCATAATTTACGCCGTGCCGCTGAGTTAATTGCTAACTTCAAACAGGTGTCAGCAGAGCGCAAAATTACAGATTATGCTGAACTGAATTTAAAAGAGTGGCTTGATACTCAATTGTCTAGTTTGTGCCCTTTAATGGTTCAAGGTGATATTCAAATACAGGCAAGTTTGCCAGAACAGCCTGTTTTTTTAACAACCTGTCCAACTAAGTTATCTCAAGTTCTGATCAATATTGCACAAAATGCAGCTATGCATGCTTATGATCAAAGCTACAGTAAAGAACAAAGAGTCCTAGATATTAAGGTTAAAGAGCAACAAGATAAGGTTGTTATCGTGTTTGAGGACTATGGTCTTGGCATGGCAAAAGAAGTATCAGCCAAAGTATTCGATCCGTTTTTTACAACAAAAAGAAACGCAGGTGGTACAGGCTTAGGTTTGAGTATTGTCCACAGTATTGTCAAAGGGACTTTGCAGGGTGATTTATCGGTTGAATCTGAGCTTGGCAAAGGGACTCGATTCACTATCGCAATAAACAAGTCTTAATCTTTCGGCGTGACCTCGGTAAAATAGAGGTAAATGTGTACTTGAGGTTAATTCATGAGCGTAAATGAATTAGAGGTTATTGCTAGAGTAGAAGCTCCTTACAAAGAAAAGTTTGGTATTCCAAGACAGCCTAATCTAGCTGAAGCTGCAATTTCTCATCTGGTATTCGAAAGCAAATTTAATTCTATTGATTTTATTAAAGGCATAGAACAACACAGCCATATATGGCTACTGTTTTTATTCCATGAAAATCTATCACAAGGTTATAAAGCGCAAGTTAGGCCTCCAAGATTAGGTGGCAATTCTAAACTAGGAGTGTTTGCTACACGTGCTACATTTCGACCTAATGGTATAGGAATGTCTGCGGTAAAACTTTTGGGTAACGAAGTTATCGATGAGCAGCTAGTACTCAAAGTTCAAGGAGCTGATTTGCTCGATGGCACGCCTATTGTTGATATTAAACCTTATATTCCTTACTCCGATTGTTTGCCACAGGCAGAGTCTGAGCTAGCTCAAGAACAGGAAGAGCATCAGCTAGAAGTTACTTTTTCATCCAAGGCTAATATCCAATTAGCAGAGTTTAAAAGTGGTAAGTATGAATTGTTGGCAGAGTTGATTGAGCAAGTGTTGCAACAAGATCCGCGGCCAGCTTATAAGAAAAATAAAGATGACAATAAAGAATACGGAATTCGTCTTTACGACCTGAATATTAAATGGCAAGTTAGCGGTCAAGTATGCCAAGTATTATCCATTGAACAAGAGTGATAGGTGTTATTGAATGTTCAAATCTTATGTTTTTAGTTTTTTAGTTTTACTTTCTTTTGCTACAAAAGCGGAACAAACCATTCCTCCATTGCCAGAAGCTGTGGCTAATAACGCTGTTGCTAGCGTTACTATTGATGACAAACAGTATTTATTAAGTTTTATGGGTCTTGGTCAGGGCAAAGATTATAAGGATGTTCATAACAAGGCTTGGAAACTAGATTTATCAGAGCAACCACTAACATGGGAAAGTATTACGCCAGTACCATCAACGCTTGAGTTGAAAGGGCGCTTAGCTAGTATTGCGGTTAGCATAGATGAAAATGTGTATCTGTTTGGTGGTTATACAGTGGCTTCGACTCATGAAGAGGTAAGTGCACCGGATGTTTATCAGTATCATGTGCCAAGTGACACCTATACTAAATTAGAACCTATGCCTGTTCCTGTTGATGATGCGATTGCACTGACCTATAGAGATAGATACATCTATTTGATTTCTGGCTGGCATAACGATGGCAATGTAAATCTGGTTCAAGTTTATGACACAGCTAAAGCTGAGTGGTTTCAAGCAAGCCCTTTTTTAGGTGAACCGGTTTTTGGTCATGCTGGTGGTATTGTAGACAACCAAATTATGGTTTGTGATGGCGTTAGAACTATGCCATCAATGCATAAACGTCGTTCGTTTGCCCAACAAACAGCGTGTTTCAGAGGAGAAATTAATCCTGCTCAGCCAAATAAAATCAACTGGCATACTTGGTTCCACCCTACTGACGCAGGTCGTTATCGAATGGCTGCGGCTGGAGATCCAGAAAATGACAGGATTTTGTTTGTTGGTGGCTCACTAAATCCATATAACTTTAATGGCATTGGCTATAACGGCCAACCTTCTGAACCTACGTCTGAAATTTGGAGTTATCATGTTGATAAACGTACATGGCAGGTTTTACAGAGTGAAAACTCGACTATGGATCATAGAGGTTTAATCAATATTGATGGCGGTTGGTACACCATAGGCGGAATGGCTGGCAAACAACTGGTTATTCCAGATGTAACGCCTCATTTAACTAAGTAAGTTTTTATAGCGGCTACGCCGAGATTACGGTCTGCACCGCAATGACTTCTTTTCGCTACGCTGAGATTACGGTCTACACCGCAATGACGGTTTTGGTTATTGTGGCGGAGGCCACTTTTTACGTCATTATGGCGGAAGCCATAATCTCATTCTCTTTCAGCTCAACAGCAATGGCTTCTTTTCGGCTACGCGAGATTACAGTTTACTCCGCAGTGACGGTTTTGGTTATTGTGGCGGAGGCCATTTTTTATGTGTCATTATGGCGGAGGCCACTTTTATACGTCATTATGGCGTAGGCCACTTTTTACGTCATTATGGCGAAGGCCATAATCTCATTCTCTTTCAGTTAAACCTCAATGGCTTCTTTCCGGCTACGCCGAGATTACGGTCTACACCGCAATGACAGTCTGCATCGCAATGACGGTTTTGGTTATTGTGGCGGAGGCCATTTTTTATGTGTCATTATGGCGGAGGCCACTTTTTACGTCATTATGGCGGAAGCCATAATCTCATTCTCTTTCAGCTCAACAGCAATGGCTTCTTTCCGGCTACACCGAGATTACGGTCTGCACAGCGATGACCTTTTTGATTTGCTTTAACAAGACTACTTCATCGCTTTTTTCGATAGCTTTTAATCTAGTTTTTCTTTTACTTTCCTGCTTGATCTTTTTTTGTTCGAGATTAGAATAACGCCATTCGAATGTCATTCGAATGACGTTATTTATATAAATTAGAGTGAGCACACAATGGTTCCAGCCCCTAAATTTAGTCCTCAAGAGCAAGAAGAAATGATTCTGAATGCAGCAGCTGATTGCATTTGGGAAACATCTATTTTGGATTTCACAATGTCGGCAGTTTCTAAAGCCGCTGGGTTATCTATGGGTTCAATTTATAAGCATGTGCAGTGCAAAGAAGACATTATCCTTGCTTTGGGCATACGCAGTTTTGCCCATTTATCAAAAATTTTTGAACAAGTGCTATCCCTGCCTATTACGACTCCAGAAAAAATTGTTGGTCTCGCTTTATTGAGTAAAGAAAAAACTCAAGTCTATCCATTTGATTCTCAGTTAGAAGCAATGGCCGCAAATGAAGCGGTAATTAAGCGTGCTTCATCTTATTGGACTGAGCGTTTATTTCGGTCTGGCGAAGCTTGTGAAAGTGCATTTATCAAGTGGATGCATAAAGCTGCATTTAGTGGAGAACTTAAACTCAATGGTAATACGGATGCTCATATTCAAGAGCTCTGTACAGGCACTTGGGCCTTAACGGTTGGCTTTGATGACGTTCAGGTTGTAAAACAAATTCGGCTAGTCAGTGAAGGTAAAAGCGTTTTAAAAGAGGGGGCTGCTGTGGACTCTCCATTGATAAAAAACTTGCAGCGATTGATTAATACTTATGATTGGCAAGAGCCTTTAACCACTGAAGGTGTGGTGAAAGTAAGTGACATGCTGATTGAACTAGATTTACGTTAACTTAGAAGGGTGAAGTTATGAATATTTTACGTTGGTTATCCGCCATATTAATTGTTGTCGTCGTTGTCGTTACCTTGGGATTTGTGAAATACAATCAGGTTATGGCTGCGATTGCGTTTGGCGAATCTTTTCCTGAGCCTTCTGCAACTGTTAACACTATCGTTACTGAAGTAAATGAGTATGAAGAACAAATTAGAGTAACAGGCCAAATTGTTGCACCACAAACTTTAATGGTAAGCACAGAATTATCGGGCAAAATTGCAAAGATTGGTTTTCAACCTGGTGGTAAGGTTAAGGCTGGACAGTTGTTGATTGGCCAAGATATTTCACAAGAAAAAGCACAATTAGAAGCTGCAAAAGCTCGTGTCGAGTTAGCAACAAAAACCTTAAGCCGTTATGAAAACCTTTATTCACAAAATCGAATTTCACTCGATCAAGTAGACCAAGCAAGAACAGATTTAAGAGTTTCAAAAGCTGATGTAGATAACCTTTCGGCAAGCATTGAGAAGAAAACAATTTATGCACCGTTTTCTGGCAGCGTTGGTTTAGAGCAACATCAAGTAGGCCAATTGCTTTCTGCTGGCGAAGAAATTACTTACCTAGTGGGTAACAGCGAATTTATTTGGCTAGATTTTCAATTACCGCAAACTCAGCACCAGTTGACTATTGGTGAGTCAGTTATGGTAAAAGTAATTGGTGGTTCTGTTAATAGCCAAACAATTGAAGCTCAAGTTATTGCTAGAAATGCAGCACTAACAGCCAATTCTCGACATGTACAATACCGTGCTCAGTTAGACAACTCACAAGGTCAATTCAGCCACAATCAAGTGGTAACTGTTTCTGTGCCTCAGCGAGTAGCAAATGCAGTTTTAGTACCGAATTCAGCGGTAACTCGTAACCAAAATGGTGAGTATGTTTATTTGTTAGAACAAGATGAGCAGGAACAATACAGAGCTAAGCCTATTAAAGTTACATTAGGTAAAAGAAAAGGTGATTCTCAGCTGATCACTTCTGGCTTATCGGGCGGTGAGTTCATTGCTACTCAAGGTTCATTCAAATTACGCGAAGGATTATTAGTTTACCCTAAACAACCTGAAATTGCGGGAGGCCAATAATGAGCGCTTTGCATGAAAACAAAAAGTCCTTTATGGATATATTTGTTAACCGGCCCGTACTCGCTATCGTGCTGTCGCTAATCATTGTATTAGCGGGTCTCACATCAGCGAGTAAAATTTCTGTACAACAATTCCCAAAAATTGAGAGTGCTTCACTAGAGATAAACACAAATTACGTTGGCGCTGCACCAGATGTAGTCAAAGGTTACGTTACTGAGCCTATTGAAAGAGTTGCTGCGACAGTACCTGGCGTTGATTATGTTGATTCAGTAACTACTTCGGGTAATAGTAAAGTAACGGCTTGGTTACAACTTAACCATGATACTACTGCGGCGTTAGCAGAAATGACAACTAAGCTAGGCCAGATCCGTTTCGAACTGCCAGAAGATGCTGAAGATCCAAGTGTTGAAGTACGCAGAGCAGATGCTCCTTATGCTGTGTTTTACCTTGATGTTAGCTCTCCACAGCTATCTAGAGAAGAAACAACAGATTACATTAGCCGTAACATTATTCCGGCATTAAGTGATTTACCAGGTGTGCAAAAAGTGACAGCTGACGGTGGCCGTAATCCAGCAATGCGAGTTTGGATTGACACTGAAAGGCTGAATGTTTACGACTTGAGTGCATCTGATGTTATCAACGCGTTAAGAGCGAATAACACTATTGCGACTCTGGGCTACAGTGAAAATAGCCGTCAGCGAATCGACATCATGGCGAACACCAGTCTTGCCACTGAACAAGACTTTAACAATCTGATTATTACTGAAATTGATGGTGCGCTGATCCGTTTAAGCGATGTCGCAAATGTTCGTTTAGGTGAAGAAGAAGGCTCAACAACAGAACGAATCGATCACCGTGAAACAGTATTCTTAGGCGTATGGGCATTACCTGGTGCTAACGAAATTGATATTGGTGATGCGTTATACGAGCGAATGGAGCAATTAAACGCTACTTTACCTTATGGTTTGCAAATCAACATAGGCTATGACGGCACTCTTTATATGCGTGATGCAATTAAAGAGATCTTCTCGACACTAGTTGAAACTGTATTACTAGTTGGCGTAGTTGTATTGGCAATGATGGGCTCATTCAGAACAGCTATGGTGCCACTGATCACTATCCCTATTTCTATCCTTGGTGCAATTGCTATTATGTCAATGATGGGATTCTCACTGAATCTACTGACAATTTTAGCGATTGTATTGTCGGTTGGCCTGGTTGTTGACGATGCTATCGTTGTTGTTGAAAACGTTGCTCGACATATGCGTGAAGGAAAAAGCCGATTATCGGCTGCTTTGATTAGCTCTCGCCAGTTATTAATTCCAGTTATTGCCATGACTCTAACTTTGGCTGCGGTATACGCGCCAATTGGTTTCTTGTCGGGGTTAACAGGATTCTTATTCCGAGAGTTTGCTTTCACTCTTGCTGTAGCAGTACTTATTTCAGGCTTGGTTGCTATTACTCTATCGCCAATTATGAGCGCTTATGTATCACCAGAAGGTGGTAAAGAAGGCAAGCTGACAGTAAAAGTAAACACAGGCTTTGATCGCTTACAAAAATTCTACGGCAGAATGTTAGATAAGGTCTTTAACAATAAAGCACAAGTTGTGTTTGTTGCCGTTATGTTCAGCTTATTAACTGTGCCTTTTTACATGATGTCGCAAAAAGAGCTAGCTCCAGTAGAAGACCAAGGCACGATTCAAATCGTAATCGAGGCTCCGCCTGAATCTAATCTTTCTTACACTTCAGAAAGCATGAATGAAGTTGTTGATGTGATGAAAACAACTGACGGCGCTAAATTTGTTTGGCAGCTAATATTTAAATCTGCAGGTTTTGGTGGTGTTGAATTAGAAGACTACAAAGACAGAGAAAAAAGCGTTCACGAAAGTGTTACTGAACTATACGGTAAGCTTGGTGGTGTAAGTGATCTAAGCTTATTACCTGTGTTACCGGCTGCTTTACCTACAGCAGGTCAGTTTGACGTCGAAATGGTTGTTCGCGCTAATGATGATTACAACACAATGAAATCTTTTGCTGACAGAATTATTGGCCAAGCATATCAATCTGGTAACTTCTTATTTGTTGATACAGACCTGAAGATCGATATGCCTCAAGCTGAATTAGAAATTAACAAAGATTTGGTTGCAGACTTAGGTTTGAACTTATCTGATATCAATGACCAGCTAAGTGTGTTGATGTCGACTAACTATGTGAACCGATTTAACCAAGATGGCAAAGCTTATCGAGTTATTCCTATCGTAGGTGATGGTGAGCGCCTTAATCCAGAAGATATTTTGGATATGCAAGTACGCACTAATACTGGTAATTTGATCCCTGTTTCTACTTTTGCAGAAATCAAAACGTTGACAACACCTCGTGTATTAGGATCGTTCAATCAACAGAAGTCGTTCCGTATTTTTGGTGGAGTGTTACCTCACGTAACTAAAGAGCAAGCGTTAGCATCGATTGAGCAAATTGCAGCAGAGATGCTACCACCTGGCTATTCAATTGATTATGCAGGTGAATCTCGTCAATTGCGTAAAGAAGGCAACACCATGATGGGGGTACTGCTAGTATCATTAGTTGTGGTTTACTTCGTATTAACTATTCAATTTAATAGTTTTAGAGATCCATTAGTTGTATTGCTAGGTTGTGTTCCTCTAGCTTTATCGGGCGCTTTGATGTTGCCATTTATCCAGCTAACGACGGTGAACATATACTCTCAGATTGGTTTGATCACCTTAATAGGTCTGATTGCTAAAAACGGTATCTTGATAGTTGAGTTTGCAAATCACATGCAGCTAGTTGGTATGTCTAAGTTAGAAGCTGTGAAGAGCGCTGCGACAACTCGACTAAGACCTGTATTGATGACAACAGCAGCAACTGTATTAGGTCACTTCCCGTTAGTATTGGTGACAGGAGCTGGTGCAGAGTCAAGAAATAGCATAGGTATTATCCTAGTTGCAGGTATGTTAATTGGTACTTTCTTCACCTTAATTGTATTACCTCTTTTATACACTTGGTTGGCAAAAGACCACAGGGGTGAGCAAAAAGAAGAAGAAGCATTAATTGAACAGAAATTTGCAGAATCTATTTAGAGTAAAGTAATAAGTGTTGATTGTAATAGGTTGTTTTCTTTCATATTAACAAGAAAGAAAATGACCTATCTTTCACCAAAACGCTAAATTATTTTAGTTTAATTCACAAACTATTGATGTTGCTAAGTATGCAATGAGACTTGTTTGTTAGCTCTTATCATCGAATCTCTATTCCATTTGAATATTAAAAAGTCGTCTTCTGTCATTCATATTACAAAGCGACAAAGCCCATTTTTGACCATAATTCTAAGGGGAAGTTGTGCAAAGTATTTCAACTAAAGAACGGATCTTTCATTCTATTTTGTTTGAGATCATGGCTATTCTGCTCTTCATGTCATTGGCAAAACTAGTTAGTGACAAAGAAGCTGCAAGTATAGGCGGACTTGCTGTGGCAATTTCTGTAACTGCGATGTTATGGAATTACTTTTTTAATATTGCCTTTGATAAGGTTTACGGGGTTGACCGCCATAACCGAACATTAAAAGTAAGAATTATTCACAGTTTAAGCTTTGAAGCAGGCCTAGTTATAGCCACAACTCCTATGCTGATGTGGGTATTAGAAGTTGATCTTGTCACTGCTCTATTGATGGACATAGGTGCAATGATAATTTTCATTGTGTTTACCATCATTTTTAATTGGATTTATGATTTAGCTAAGTTTCGACTAATACTCAATGCTGATAAAAACGGATAAATGACTTTAATTTATCCAAACTGACCTTAAATATAGGGGGATCTGAACAGATCCCCTTTTTACTTTTTAAGGAAAGAACATGAGTCATAGCTCAGAAATTAAAGTACGCGGTTTTCACTTAGATATTTACCAACACGTGAACAATGCTCGTTACTTAGAGTTTTTAGAAGAAGCCCGTTGGGAATATTTAGAAGAGAGTGGCGATATTGAGTATTTTCAATCTTTAGGTTTGGCTTGGGTAATTGTAAATATCAATATTAACTACCGAGCTGCAGCGACAATGGGGCAAACTCTGACAATCAACACAGGTTTAAGTAAAGTTGGCGGAAAAAGTGCTGTGTTCCATCAAGAGATAAAACTTAAAGGTTCTGATACTGTGGTTGCAGATGCAGATATCACTTTTGTGCTAATGGACCAAAAAACAGGAAAAGCTGTACCAATTGGTGGGGCAGTAAAGGAACGGATGACTTCTCACTTAACGTCAGAAGAAGAATTGTAGGAAGCCGTAAGCTATAAGCGGTAAGTTATAAGAGAAAGGGTTATTGGGAAATCTTGTCTCGTAAGAGTTAGATATAGAAAAGAGTTCAAAGGTTTAGATGCACTCTTTTTACAATCTTTTGCTTACAACTTACTTCTTCGGTGCGGAGTTGTGTAATCAATATCCGGACCTGTCGGTACTATTTGTGTAGGGTTAATCATGGTATGGCTAAAGTAGTAATGACGTTTGATGTGGTAAAAGTCAGTAGTTTCAGCAATGCCTTCAGTCTGATACAAATCTCTTAGATATCCTGCAAGGTTTGGATACTGTTCAATTTGTTGTTTGTTACACTTGAAATGGCCGAAGTATACAGAGTCGAAACGGATCAGTGTTGTGAACAAACGCCAGTCTGCTTCAGTCAAAGTATCACCGACTAGGTAACGGTTTTGACTCAATCTTTGTTCAACCGTATCTAAGGCGGAAAACAACTGAGTGTAAGCTTCTTCATATGCATCTTCAGTGGTAGCAAAACCCGTTTTGTACACGCCGTTATTAATATTGTGATAGACAAAGTCATTCACCTCGCCAATCTCCGCTATTAAAGACTCAGGAGATAAGTCTAGTGTATTACCTGTGATGTCATTGAACGCTGTATTGAACATACGAATAATTTCGGAGGATTCGTTACTCACTATGCAGTTCTGCTGCTTATCCCAAAGAACAGGAACTGTCACTCTTCCCGTATAATTGGGGTTGTTGCGAGTGTAAACTTGGTGCATAAATTCAAAAGCGAACAAGTGATCACCTGAACTGCCACTTTCCTTATCAAATGTCCAACCTTGAGTTAGCATATCTGGACTTACTACAGATACACTGATGTGTTGCTCTAAGCCTTTTAGTTGCCTAAAAATTAATGTTCTGTGTGCCCAAGGGCATGCCAGAGATACGTATAAATGATAACGACCTGATTCCGCTTTAAAGCCCTCTTTGCCCGTCGGTCCAGCTTCTCCAGATGCGGTTATCCAATTGCGAAGCTGTGCTTGTTCTCGCTTGAATTTACCGTCACTTGCCTTAGTGTCATACCATTTATCTCGCCATTGGCCTTCTACTAGTAACCCCATAATAATTTCTCCTCAATAATCTTGTATCGTTGCTAAGGCAATTCGAAAATTAATGCCGTTAATGGTTGTGAATTTATGTTTTGTAAATCTAGCTCGGTTACATTGCGTACCTTGGCAGCATCTCCAGCTGAGAGGTTAGTGCCATTTACTACTAGCTCTCCTGAAACTAAATGTATGTAGACATTCTCCGCTGAACTTTTGAACATCAAATTTGATTTAGACTCAAGTATCAGTTGATGCAACTTGGCATCTTGTTTAATACGCAAAGTATTCTCTTCACCTGTTGGTGTGACGATAGTGGTCAATCCGAACTTTTGCCCAAACTTTCTTTGCTGGTAGTTGGCAGTGCCTCCAAGAGAATTTGGTTGAATCCAAATTTGCAGCAACTTAAGGTATTGTGTCGAAGAAGCGTTGTATTCACTGTGAAAGATCCCTTTCCCAGCAGACATAAGTTGGAATTCACCAGCAGGCAAAATAGCAGTGTTACCTTTGCTGTCTTTGTGTTCGATAGAACCTTCAAGCACATAGCTAATAATTTCCATATCTTTATGCCCGTGAGTATCAAATCCTGCACCTGGTGCAATCACATCATCATTTATAACTCGTAAAGCCGAAAATCCCATATGATTCGGATCGTAATAGTTCGCGAACGAGAAGCTGTATTTAGTATCAAGCCAACCGTAGTTGGCGCTACCGCGTTCGTTTGCTTTGCGTACTTCAATCATAACGTTAGCTCCTGTTGAGTTAAGATTAGCCAAGTTTGTTATTGATTAATTCGTCTAGGCTAGCTTTACCAGATCCAGAGAAAGCAAGAGATAAACTTGCAGCAAACAAAGCTAAGCCGAATTCATAGCCATTATTTGACATAAATAAACCGTTTTGGATATGCACACTGAAAATGGCGACTATCATGGTGAAGCTTAAAACCACAGCTGCTGGGCGAGTTAGAAAACCTAGCAAGATAAATAAGCCGCCAAAAAACTCAGCACTTCCGGCCAGTAGAGCCATTAAAAAACCTGGTCCTAAGCCTACTGATTCCATCCAGCCACCAGTTCCTTCTAAGCCATAACCGCCAAACCAGCCAAATAACTTTTGCGCACCATGCGCCATAAAAATAATGGCAATAGGAATACGTAGTGAAAGAGCAGCAAAGCCAGCGTTAGATTTTGTGATGTTTTTAAGTAGATGATTCATTGTATGACCTCAAAAAATTTAAAATATATGAAATAGCCTATTTGGCCTGTTGAAAGTAACTATAGGTGTGCTAGCTTTAGAAAAAAATCGAAACATTTTGAGGTTTTAGTTCAAATTTTTTGAATAAACAAAATATGCAAACATCATTAACTATAGATGCGCTTAGAGCACTAGACGCCATTGATAAGATGGGGAGTTTTGCTGCCGCTGCAGAATCTTTGTTTAAAGTTCCATCCGCATTGACTTACACCATAAAAAAACTGGAACAAGATATTGGAACACCTTTATTTGATCGATCGAAACAAAGGGCTGTGTTAACACCTGCAGGAAGGCTAGTGTTAGAACAAGGCCGAGATATTTTATTATCTACAAATCGTCTGTTTGATGCGGTAAAGCAATTGGAGTCGGGTTGGGAAAGGGAGATCCGAATTGCTCGAGATACAATAGTAGATGGCGCGCCTTTATTAGAGATAGTAAAAAAGTTCACAGAAATGGAAACAAGTGTCGATGTAAGTTTAAGCGTGGAAGCTCTGGCGGGAGGTTGGGATGCCTTGCACAATGGCAGAGCTGATATCGTAATAGGAGCTTCTGGAGAATTGCCAAAAGGTTTGTATAAAACGCACAAAATAGGCACTGTTGAGTTCGTATTTGCTGTATCACCTAACCACTCTTTAGCGCAAAAGGATGAAGTATTAGACAACGAGATATTAGGCTCTTATCCAGCTATTGTAGTTTCAGACTCGACACAATTTTTACCAAGCAGGGACATTGGCTTGTTTTCAAGTAAACAAACTATAAGAGTTAACTCGATGAAGGCTAAGTTACAAGCGCAGTTAGCTGGTGTAGGTGTTGGCTTTTTGCCTGTTCATTTCGCAAAACCGTATCTTGATAGTGGAGCATTAGTCGAAAAGAAATGTTCAATTCCCAGATCGGGACAAGACATTTTTTTAGCTTGGCGCAAAGATCAAAAAGGAAAAGCATTGCAATGGTTTGTCGATTTGATAAAACAACAAGACTGGCGTTTAAGCAATTAGTCCGAAACTCATTTTGCAATTCATTAATACACTAGGGTTGTGTACTATATAGCGGATTACAAATCATATTTATTAATACATAGAAGTTGAACGTTTATGGACAAGAAGTTACTAGGATTGGTTTTTGCAGTTATGGCATTAACTGCATTAACAGGGTGTACTACTGCACCATTTAACCAAAAATATGCTAAAGCTGACTGGCAGAAGGTGATCATTGCACCTATCGATGGCCAATTTTCTGAAGCGGCTGAATTAGAGTTGGAACATGCGTTATCTACCAGCTCAACATTGAATGTTGTACCAGCAAGCATGGTTGAACAAGCACTTGAAGAACACAAGCTGCTAAAGCTTCACGAAAAGAATCCTAATCTGGCTATGTATAAGTTAGCTGAATTAGTAAAAGCAGAAGGAATTGTTTTCGCTCAAGTTAAAGCCTCACAAAAATCTCTTTCTTATAATATGGTATCTAACCAAGCGTCTATTTATGTTCGCTTGGTTGATGCAAAAACAAAAAACATAGTTGCTTCTAGTCAAGAGCAAGCAAGTTCAGTACTTAATGAACAAACAGAGTTAGTGCAAAGTGTTTCTAGAGAAGCAGCAGATGATCTTGAAGAGTTCTTTGCCGTAATTAAAGACCAAGATGGTGTGTTTAATTGGTTATTTTAATTTAGTGTAAGTGAAGTGGTGAGGAGTAAGATTTGTATTCCTTACCACCGCAAATGAATTACCTCCTATTGTTTTTAAATCTCACTTAAATTCGATAAAAACCTCAATGTTCGCTATCTTTTCTTTAGACAATTTGAATTTAGTAACAAAGGATTGAAATGATTAAAGCGAGTTTGCCAGCAGATGAAAAGCTAAGACTCAAAGCTTTAGACGAGTATGATGTGCTTGATTCGGAAGCTGAGAAGATTTTTGATGATCTTACTGAGCTGGCTTCAGAAATATGTGAAACTCCCATTTCTCTTATAAGTTTAATCGACCCTGATAGGCAGTGGTTTAAATCCAAAGTTGGCTTAGACGTTGAAGAAACCCCCCGTGATTTAGCCTTCTGTGCCCATGCTATTTTGCAACAAGAGCTGTTTGAAGTTTCCGATGCTTCTCAAGATGAACGATTTTATGATAATCCTCTAGTAACTAACTCGCCCAATATTCGCTTTTATGCTGGCACTCAATTACAAACTCCAACAGGTCACAACATAGGTACTTTGTGTGTTATTAGCGATAAACCTAAAAAGCTGACAGTACAGCAAAGAAAAGCACTAGAAATCTTAGGCAGGGAAGTAATTGCTCAATTAGAATTGAGGATAAGAAATAAAAATTTAGAGCTTTCTAATAAATATAAAACTGAGTTTTTAGCCAATATTTCCCACGAAATTCGAACTCCACTAAATGCGATTGTTGGTCTGTCTGAATTGTCATTAGCGCATCCTAATGCCACCAACGTAGATCAAGAAATTTATTCCTATTTACAACAGATTAATTTCAGTGGAAATAATCTGTTGGGGATCATTAATTCCGTGCTTGATTTAAGCAAGATAGAAGCGGCAAAAATGGAGCTGAATGAAAGCAGTTGTGATATTAAAGCACTACTGGAAAATACCGTAAACGTGTTGAGGTATAGAGCGGAAGAAAAACGAATTGAGTTAAAAACGCAAATTACTGATATTCGCCCCGACTGTATTTTGCTTGATCAGCAAAAGTTAACGCAGATATTAACCAATATAATTACCAACGCGATTAAGTTCACTTCCAATGACAAGGAAATAAAGATCCGAATGTGGAGCCAAAGTGATGTGCTACATATCGAAGTTGAAGACCAAGGCATTGGAATTAGTGAAAAAGACTTAAAAACGCTGTTTAACAAGTACGCTCAAGTAAGTAAGAAAAAGACAACTCAAGAAGGAACGGGTTTAGGCCTGTCTATAACTAAAGGGCTTGTTGAGCTAATGGGCGGTAATATAGTAATGACAAGTGTGGAAAAGGTGGGAACATCAGTCAATATCTCATTACCGTTTCAATATGCTGAGTGCGACCATAGTCGAGATAAAGATGTTTCGTCGCCTGTGTTACCAGAAAACATTAAAGTACTTATCGTTGAAGATAATAAAGTAAATCAGGCAGTTATCAGTGCAATGATGGATAAGTTAGGGATTAATTTTGATATTATTGATGAAGGTGAAGATGCCTTACCCATGTTGTTAAGCTCATATTATGACTTAGTACTTATGGACATTAACTTACCAGGAATTAATGGAATTGAAGCTACTCAGCAGTTAAAAGAGCAAGGTATTATGACTCCTATTGTTGCCTTAACTGCTGACGTTTTTAGAACAAATAAAGAGAAGTCTTTGTTCGATGGCTTTTTGACAAAACCAATACAATTAGCCTGTTTGGAAAGAGAAATTACCCTGGTAGTAAATACCTAATTCAATGTCTACTGACAGCCAGTTCTAGTGATAACAACTCCCGGTTTATCGTCAGTTGGATTGCCTGGCCAGCCTGCATAGTTATAATCGTGTCGGCAATTGTTTGAGCCTGATGCATCCCAAATAAACCAACCTGTACTAGGTTGATAGGTAAACCCCTCTTGATCTATTAATAAACCAATTGAATCGTCAGTCGGATAGCCGTTAATCATATTAATGGTTTCACCGTTTATGGTTAATGACTCGTTTGGCCCTTTGCCTTGAGCTATTTGTTTTAAATGGGCCATATTGGCGGCCGCAATTAAAGTTGAGCCTAGAGATTCAAACACAGCTATTTCAGCATCATCTGAAATACCTAAAAGTTTTGGTGCAGCAGTGGTTGCTAGAATGCCTAATATTACAATAACAATGATTAGCTCAATAAGAGTAAAGCCTTTTTGAGCTACTTTACTATTTATTATCACCTAAGACTCCATCGCCATTTCGTTTGTGGATATTGTTGACGAGTATAGCAAGATTGATACCTAAAAGTGATTGCTGGTTTATGATGGTAATCAACTAATCGGTGTAAAGTTCATAGCTAGCTATACGCATTTCATAGGCTGATTGCGCTATATCATTGGTTGTTATTTCAGTTTTTAATTCACCGGATAACCAAAAAGGCTCATACAAAGTAGGTTGCTCAACACCTTGCGGATAAGTTGCGTAGATTATTTGATTTGGTGGCGGCGGTGGCATATGCAAACAAGCACCAAAATATGGGACTATAAAGAACTCTGTAACAAGCTTATCTTCATTCGTTTCTATTGGCACTATAAAACCAGGGATCTTGACCCTTTTGCCGTTCATTTCAGTGATCACTTTGGTAGAGACTAGTGCTTGCTGGTATGGATCCGTTGATGGATCAAAAGCACCTTCTATTTTTCGTTCTAAGGAGTCTTCTAATGAGCCGTCAACAATGTCGTCTAAGTATTCTGGAGGTGATAACAAAGCTTCTAGATCATCCGCTGGAATGAGTGCGTCCCATTCGATAGTTTCAAAATTATCTGAACTAGCACTAAGAGCTTGTGATTCAGGTGTGAAGTTTAGCTCTTCGTCAGATAGCTCGTTTTCTTCAACAGCTGAGGTTGTTTCTGACTCCGTACACGAAGTTAATAGAACTAAGAGAGGCAGTAATAGTACTGAGAGTTGTTTGTGTATCATCTTTGTTTACTACAGACTAAATAATAGCTTACTGATTAAAGATGATACACTGTATCATTGATATTGAGCAATTGCTTAGTAGTCTAGATGACTAATCCAATCGATAAACAACATTAACTCGTTTGGATATTTCAATATACTCAGGAATAAAACTAGCTCTAGACATAGACTTAGTTGAAGCTAATTCTTCTCTAGTATTGTAACCATAACTCTCCGACTCTAGGCCAAAGGTCGCAAAGAAAGTTTGAAAAGAACCTGTATCATTTATCGCGAATACATCACCAAGCTTCACGCCTAGTCCAGCAGCCATCTGCTTTGCTTTAATTCTCGCTTTCATACCAGCTTCTGCAATGAGCTCTATTTCAATATCTTGTTTATTGCTAACATCAAACTGGCTAGATATGCCTACTACATTTGCCATTTTCGCCAGTTCGTTCGAAAGCACTGGATACTTAGTTATATCATCCACCTCAATAGTAAATTGTTGAGATAACTCATAACCTAGAATTTCTAGTTCCTCGTAGCTTTTGTTATTTCTAGCTCTCTTGGCTCTTTTGCGTACTTGATCTGAGCTGATTTTATTAAGCGCAATATCATTTTGCTCTAACAAAGTGACAAGATTCGCTGTGGTTTCTGTTAATTGTTCCTGGGCATTAGCTGCCTTTTTATCAAATACTAAGGCTTGTAATCTTATCGTTGCTACATCTGGAGAAACTTGACTACTGCTTTCGCCACTTACAGTGACAAATGGGAAGTCTGGTAATGGGGAAGCTAACGTCGCAAACGTTGTGCTCAAAAGTAAAACTAGTCCTAAAAATTTCAAAGCTACTCTCCTTAAATAGTAAATCACAAAACTTTATCGCAATAGACTGACTTTATATCAATTGGTTCCATTTACAGCTATGACTTAACAATAGTCGACTTTTATCATCTTATTGCTTTCATTCAGATATTTATCCGTCAACTGCTGCAACGACTGTTGTTCAGGCTTGATGCCTTTGGTGGCAAGGAAATCTAAATTATACAGCTTAGAAACTGAGCGCTCGCCAAGGTCGCAGGCGATGGTAACAATCGTTTGCTTGTTTCTGCCTGATTTAGGACCTTGCAACAAAGCGGTATAGAATGCAGCACAAACGTTAAGAGCACTTGAACTTCCCAACACTAATGCATCTTGCTGTCGTACAAAGTTTGCAATAGTAACAATATCTTTGTCTGGTAAATTCAATGCGTGATCTATTTTTGCTTGTTTAAAATTATTTACCAAACGCATGATGCCAATTCCTTCGGTAAATGAACTACCTGCTGAAGCTTGGTGTTTTCCTTTGGTTAAAAAGTTAAAAATACCTGAACTGTCAGGATCAATACTTACAATTTGAATTTCAGGGTTTTGTTCTTTTAGGTATCTAGAAACACCTCCTAATGTGCCGCCAGTACCAGCGACAGAAACGAAGTAATTTATCTCTTGGGCTGTTTGTAGGTAAATTTCTGGACCTGTGTGTTGATAATGAGCTTTTGCATTGCTTTCGTTTTCAAATTGGTTTGCCCACCAGTGGTCGCTGGACTCTTCTGCTATACGCCTAGCTGTGTGATAAAAATGGTTTTCATTGGCAAAAGGTACAGGGTCGACCAAAATTAGTTCAGCTCCATGTAATTCAATCATCTGTTCTTTTTCTTTAGTCTGACCCTTTGGCATTACGACTTTCAGATTAAAGCCCAATGATTTAGCGACAATAGCTAAACCGATACCTGTGTTACCAGCTGTTCCTTCGACTATTGTCATCCCTGATTTAAGTTCACCAGAAGCGATGGCATCCAAGACCATTTGTAATGCGGCTCTGTCTTTTACTGAACCTCCTGGGTTCTGGTGCTCACATTTCACTAAAATATCACAGCCTGTGACTTCACTAAGACTATTGATTCTTAAAAGATCGGTATTGCCAATTAACTCGCTAAGATTGTTCGCTGTCATCACTATAAACTGCCGAAAATTAATTAATTATTGTTGTAGCTATAGAGCTAGTATAGATAGGCTTTTTAACTTGTTATCAGAGAAATGTATAGTTTCCTTTGCGGATCTTGAGCGAGCAAATTAGCACTGATTAAAATTAATCCAGAACAAAAGCCATCTAGCTCTTGATTGTATTGAGATTGAGCGTATAATTCCGCCCAAATTTATTAGCTGTTGTCAGCTAAAATAAATATCAGTAAGTATACTGATAAAGTTCGAATGCGGGATGGAGCAGTCTGGTAGCTCGTCGGGCTCATAACCCGAAGGTCGTTGGTTCAAATCCGGCTCCCGCATCCAATTCATCACGTATGGATTGAATTGATGTTAGGAAAAGCTTTAAGAGTAATAATGAAGGTCGTTGGTTCGCTCTTTGTTAAGAAAAGCGGCTCCCGCATCCAAATTACTGTTTACAGTAAAATTTTGTTGGAGTCTTAGCAGAAAAAAGCTCGTCGGGCTGCTCTTATAATAGACAGCCGAAGGTCGTTAATTTTTTCAAATCCGGCTCCCGCATCCAATTCATTATATGGATTGAGCAAGTGGTAATGAAGACGTTCATTGTCATAAAATCCAAACAATAAGTTTGGTAAGGTAGATGTACGCCTCGTTCTTTATGTCGAGGCGTTTTGGTTTTTACAGCCCCATACCTTGACAGTTTGTGTTGTGAGACAGCATAAAGCAGTCTCATGGAACTGGGGCGTTTAGCCCTTTTTTTGTACTTAATTTTAGCTTTAGGAGTTTGAATTTGACTAATCTGGAATTGCGTTTAACTGAAATGCTACAGCCAGCAGTAGAGGCGTTAGAATTTGAGTTACTTGGTGTCGAGTTTGTTCGCGCAGGTAACCATTCAACTTTACGCGTATATATTGACCACGAAAACGGTATTTCTGTAGATAACTGTGCCGATGTAAGCCACCAAGTTAGCGCGATCTTAGACGTTGAAGATCCTATTGCGACAGAGTATGCCTTAGAAGTTTCTTCACCGGGTATGGATCGTCCACTGTTCAAAATTGAGCATTATGCAGAGATCGTAGGTGAAACGGTTAACGTTAGGTTGAACGTACCTCAAGAAGGCCGTAGAAATTTCAAAGGTGAGTTAGTGGGAATCGATGGTGACATGATTAATGTTAAGGTCGATAACCAAGAATTTTCTTTATTAATTGATAATGTTGCGAAGGCAAATTTAGTCGCTAAATTTGACTGATCATTTAAAGGAGCGAAATAATAATGGCAAAAGAACTATTATTAGTGGCAGAAGCGGTATCGAATGAAAAAGCCGTTCCACGTGACAAAATTTTTGAAGCACTAGAGTTTGCATTAGCAGCAGCTACAAAGAAAAAGAACTTAGTTGAAATGGAAGTGCGTGTAAGCATTGACCAAGAAACAGGTGATTACGACACATTCCGTCGTTGGTTAGTTGTAGCAGACGACCACGAAATGGAAAATCCAAGTGCAGAAATGTCACTATCTGCAGCACAATATGATGACCCAGAGTTACAGTTGGGTGATTATGTTGAAGAACAAATCGAATCTATCAAATTTGACCGTATTACTACTCAAATGGCGAAGCAAGTTATCGTACAAAAAGTACGTGAAGCTGAGCGTGGTCAAATTGCAGAAGCTTACTACGATCAAGTAGGTGAGTTAATCACAGGTATCGTTAAGAAAGTAAACCGCGATAACGTTATCCTAGATTTAGGCAACAATGCTGAAGCTGTTTTGTATCGTGAAGATATGATCCAACGTGAAACATTCCGTCCAGGTGACCGTGTTCGCGCGTATCTATATGCAGTTAAGCCAGAAGTACGTGGTCCACAATTATTTGTAAGCCGTACTAAACCTGAAATGCTAGTTGAATTATTCCGCATTGAAGTGCCTGAAATTGGCGAAGAGATGCTAGATATTTTAGCAGCTGCTCGTGATCCTGGTTCTCGTGCGAAAATAGCAGTTAAGTCTAACGACAAACGCATCGACCCTGTAGGTGCTTGTGTTGGTATGCGTGGTGCGCGTGTTCAAGCGGTATCTGGTGAGCTTAATGGCGAACGTGTAGATATTGTATTGTTTGACGATAACCCTGCACAGTTTGTTATTAATGCAATGGCGCCTGCTGAAGTTGCTTCTATCATTGTTGATGAAGATAGAAAAGCAATGGATATCGCAGTTGCAGAAGACAATTTAGCTATGGCAATTGGCCGTAGCGGTCAGAACGTTCGTTTAGCTAGCCAATTAACAGGCTGGGAATTAAACGTAATGACAGAAGCTGACATGAGTGAAAAACACCAAGCTGAAAACAGCAAGGTTGTAGCAGTATTCATGAACGGCTTAGACATTGATGAAGAGTTCGCAACTATGTTAGTTGACGAAGGCTTCTCATCTCTTGAAGAAGTTGCTTATGTTCCAGTTGCAGAATTACTAGAAGTAGACGGCTTAGATGAAGATATCATTGAAGAATTACGTTCAAGAGCAAAAGCAACGCTAACAACTCAAGCGTTAGCAAACGAAGAGTCACTAGAAAAAGCAGAACCTAAAGAAGAGCTACTGAACCTTGAAGGTATGGATACTCATTTAGCGTATGTTTTAGCAAGCCGTGGCGTTACAGATTTAGAAGAACTAGCTGAACAAGGTACCGACGACCTAGCTGATATTGAAGAGTTAGGCGAAGAGAAAGCGGGCGAGCTGATTATGGCTGCACGTAACATTGTTTGGTTTAGTGAAGAAGAATAATTTTTATCGGAGGTAGTTAAGAATTATGACAGAAGTAAGTTTAGAAAAACTTTCCCAAGATGTGGGTACTCCGGTAGAAAAACTGATCGCTCAGTTTGCTGATGCTGGTATCAGCAAAAAAGCAGGTGACTCGGTTACTGAGGAAGAAAAGAAAAGACTTTTAGACCACCTAAGCAAAGCGCACGGCGGTGAAGGTGCAGAACCTCGTCGTATGACTCTTCAGCGTAAAACTAAGAGTACATTAAGCGTAAATAGCGGTTCAGGTAAGTCTAAAGACGTACAAGTTGAAGTTCGTAAAAAGCGTACTTTCGTTAAACGTAGTCCTGAAGAGCTTAAAGCTATGGCTGAAGCTGAAGAAGCAGCAAAACGCGAAGCTGAAGAAGCAGCTCGTTTAGAAGCAGAAGCAAAAGCTCAGGCAGAAGCTGAAGCAAAAGCAAAACGCGAAGCTGAACAAAAAGCGAAAGAAGAAGCAGCAAAAGCAAAACGTGAAGCAGAAGCTAAGCGTAAAGCTGAAAATGCAGAAAAAACGCAAGCTAAGAAAGAAGATCACGAAGAAGAGTCTGAAGAAGAAAAGGCACTTCGTGAAAAGCTAGAGCAAGAAGCACTTAAAAAAGCGGAAGAAGAAGCTGCTCGTCAAGCTGAAGAAGCTCGTAAGCTAGCGGAAGAAAAAGCGAAAGAGTGGGAAGAAGCGGAAGCGAAACGCAAGTACGCCGAAGAGCACGAGAAGGAAGAAGACCTTCACGTACACAGCTCTGTTTATGCTCAATTAGCTGAAGACGAACAGGACGAAGAAGAAGAGAAAAAGTCTCGTCGTCGCTCTAAAGACACTGGTAAAGGTGCAAAAGGTGGCGAAGAGTCACTTTCTATGGGCCGTCGTCAGAAGAAAGGCAAGAAGAAGAACGAACACGCATTCCAAAAGCCTGCTTCTCCTGTAGAGCAAGTAGTTAAGCTAAGCGAAACTATTACAGTTGCTGAACTAGCTTCTCGTATGGCTGTTAAAGGCGTTGAAGTTGTTAAAACGATGATGAAGATGGGTGAGATGGTTACCATCAACCAAATCTTAGACCAAGAAACAGCAGTATTAGTTGTTGAAGAAATGGGTCACAAGTATGTTCTAGTTAAAGAGAACGAGCTTGAAGAAAACGTTTTAGCTGACCGTGCTAAAGGTACTGGTGATGCAGTTACCCGTGCTCCTGTTGTTACAGTTATGGGTCACGTTGACCACGGTAAAACGTCATTACTTGACTACATTCGTAAAGCAAATATTGCTGACGGTGAAGCTGGTGGTATTACTCAGCACATTGGTGCATACCACGTAGATACGCCAAACGGCATGATTACTTTCTTAGATACTCCGGGACACGCGGCGTTTACTGCAATGCGTGCTCGTGGTGCGAAAGCGACAGATATCGTAGTTATCGCAGTAGCTGCAGATGACGGTGTAATGCCTCAAACAAAAGAAGCGGTACAGCACGCGAAAGCAGCAGGTGTACCTCTAATTGTTGCGGTTAATAAAATCGATAAAGAAACAGCAGATCCAGATCGCGTTAAAAACGAATTGTCTGCACTAGACGTAATCCCTGAAGATTGGGGTGGTGATGTTCAGTTTATTCACGTGTCAGCTAAGACAGGTCAAGGCATTGATGAGTTACTAGAAGCAATCAGCTTAAACGCTGAAGTTCTAGAACTAACAGCTGTAGACCACGGTGCAGCTCATGGTGTTGTTATCGAATCACGTCTAGATAAAGGTCGTGGTGCGGTTGCTACAGTACTAGTACAAGAAGGTGAGCTGAAGAAAGGCGACCTAGTTCTTTGTGGTTTCGAATACGGTCGCGTTAAAGCGATGAAAGATGAAAACGGCAAGGACATTGACAGAGCTGGTCCTTCAATCCCAGTAGAGATCTTAGGTCTTTCAGGTGTACCTGTAGCTGGTGATGAAGCGACAGTTGTTAAAGATGAGCGTAAAGCTCGTGAAGTTGCAAACTCTCGTCAAGGTAAGCACCGTGAAGTTAAACTTGCTCGTCAGCAAAAAGCAAAACTTGAAAACATGTTTGCTAACATGGAAGCGGGTGACGTTTCTGAAGTTAACATCGTTCTTAAGACTGACGTACAAGGTTCACTTGAAGCTATTACTGACTCATTAACACGTTTATCAACTGATGAAGTTAAAGTTAACATCGTTGGTTCTGGTGTTGGTGGTTTAACTGAAACTGATGGTTCATTAGCACAAGCGTCTAATGCAATCGTAGTTGGTTTCAACGTTCGTGCCGATGCAGCAGCTCGTCGCTTCATGGAAAAAGAAGGCATTGACTTACGTTACTACAGCGTTATCTATGACTTAATTGATGAAGTTAAACAAGCTATGTCTGGTAAGTTAGCACCAGAGTACAAGCAAGAAATTATTGGTCTTGCAGAAGTTCGTGACGTATTTAAGTCGCCTAAGATCGGTGCTATCGCTGGTTGTATGGTTACTGAAGGTAACGTTAAGCGTAACAATCCAATCCGTGTACTACGTGATAACGTTGTTATCTACGAAGGTGAGCTTGAGTCACTACGTCGCTTTAAAGATGACGTACAAGAAGTTCGTAACGGCATGGAATGTGGTATCGGCGTTAAGAACTACAACGACGTTAAAGTTGGCGACCAAATCGAAGTATTCGAAATCGTTGAAATTAAACGTAGCATTTAATTTTTACTTATTGATTTAAAAAAAGGGGCTACATGCCCCTTTTTCTGCTTATTATTAGGCTGATAAATCTATGTACCGAGCTAAGTCTCGGTTGAAATGTATTAGGAGAGAAAAGTGCAAAGAGACTTTTCAAGAACAGATCGCGTTGCTCAGCAAGTGCAACAAGAAATTGCAATGATTTTACAACGCGACTTCAAAGACCCAAGAGTTGGTTGGGTAACAGTGTCGGCAGTTGAAGTATCAAAAGACCTAGCGTACGTTAAGGTGTTTGTGACTTTATTAGGCCAAGAAGATCAAAAAGACAAAATTGAAGAAACCATAGAGATCTTAAATAAAGCAAAAGGTTTTTTCCGCAGCGAAATCGGCAAACGTATGCGCTTGCGCATCGTACCTGAAGTGAAGTTCGAATATGACAACAGCTTAGTTACAGGTATCGAGATGTCACGAAAAGTAGACGAAGCTATCAATCACGATAAAGATCGCCGTCAGCTGTCAGGCGATAATCCAGCAGATGAGCAAGAGTAAAAAGTTAAATGGCAAGACGTCGTAAAGGAAGAGCTGTCAATGGCATTGTCCTAGTAGACAAATCACAAGGGGCATCTTCAAACAACATTTTACAAAAAGTTCGAGCTATCTATGGTGCACAAAAAGCAGGCCATACAGGAGCGTTAGATCCGTTAGCAACCGGGATGTTACCTGTGTGCTTAGGTGAGGCAACTAAGTTTAGCCAGTATTTATTAGACTCTGATAAAACTTATTTTGTAACGGCAAAATTAGGACAAAGAACTGACACTAGTGATGCTGATGGTGAAATTATTGAAACCAATACAGTTGATGTTAGCGAACAACAAATACTTGAACACAAATCGTCATTAACGGGTGATATCAAGCAAGTTCCGACCATGTTTTCTGCGTTGAAGCACCAAGGCAAGCCTTTGTATTGGTACGCAAGACAGGGGATTACTGTCGAGCGAGAAGCGCGTCCTATTAAAATATTCAGTTTTGAATTGCTACGCTTTGAAGGTGACGAAGCGGACTTTGAAGTGCATTGTTCGAAAGGAACTTATATCCGCACTTTAATCGATGATTTGGGACAATTATTAGGCTGTGGTGCTCACGTTAAAGTTTTGAGAAGAACTAAAGTCGCACAATATCCAATTGATAAAATGTTGACGTTAGAGCAAATTCAGGCGCTAAAAGACGACAATATGGATGAAGACGGAGTTGTTGATTATTCAGCGTTAGATAGCCATTTGTTACCAATGGAAACGGCTTTAACTGAACTAGATTCGATAGAGTTACCAGAACGAGCTGTAAAAACCTTGCGTTATGGCCAAACTGTAGCTCTGCCGGTAGAAGATGTAGTAGAAGCTAAAGCTTACATGATGGAAACAGGCGAGTTTGTCGGAGTTGTATCGGTAGAAAATGGTGAACTAAAGTCGAAAAGGCTAGTGGTCACTGAAGACTTTCTATAGTTAAGAGCATAAGTAATAAGAAGTTAAAGTAAGAAGAACTTAAGTTACTGAAAGCCAAATAATACAAAGCCACTTTTAATAAAGTGGCTTTTTTGATCTAACTCGATTATGAATTATTTGTGCCGATTGGGATGTCTGTGGAACAAAGTACTGAGTCGCGTTCTCGCCAAGCGCAGTTTTGTTTTTCTTTTAACTGCTTTAGCCATAACTTCTGTTGATCTAAGTTTGTTAGAAGGTTCAGATAGTATGTTTGTTTGAAAATGTTGTCGTTATAGTCGGGTAACCAACCGCTATTTAATAACTGAGTTAGTAACTCGAGTCTTTTGTCTTTTTTATCTATTAAGTCATACCAAATCAGCTCAGAGTGAAGTGAAAATTCACCGTATTGCTGCCTGTAGTTTAATAATTTAACGTAAATGTTTTGATAGCCAGCTAGGTCATTATTTAATTGATAAAGTTTAGCTAAAAGCAGGTACTGACCTAGGTTTGTTGAGTTTATATTCTCTGCCATACCTGCAACAAAATGTTTATTGAAGAGTTTTAGCGCATCTACACTTTTATCACTATGAAGTAATGCCATTAAATAAGGCATTACAAAGTGATTTTGTTCAGGAGCAATATGATAACGCTGAGATAACAAGCTTAAACTCTTTTCTACTTCGCCAGAATACCAAGCTAAAGCGGCTTCGACGTAAAGACGAAAATGCATTGGTGCATTGTTACGTTGGACTTCAGTCATATTGGCAAATTCTAGTTTAGCAGCTTCGCTCTGACCTAAACTTAATAGAAATACAATATAGCTGAGTTTATGCGATGGATATTTTTTTAAGTGGTCTTCTTTATAAGTCCGAAACCAAGCTAAATAGCTAACCGCTCTGCTAACGTTCAGCGGATAAAAATCTAAATCGTACAAAGCTTTATTTTTAAATTTTGGTGTGATCACTAAGCTGCGTTGGTAGTACTTTCGTGCATTTTCTAAATCTCGATTATTGAGATAAGCATAGGCTAATCCTCTGAGCACAATAGGCTCATTAGGGGCAAGACGAAATGCCTGTAAGTGAGCTTCTAGTGCTTCACTCACTTTATTCTGGTTTCTCTTTAGAGTGCCGTACCAGTGCCAAACAAAAGCTTGTTTATCATCAATAGCTAGTGATTGTTCAAGTAATGCTTCTGCTTGTACAAAGTTACTTTTTTCTAAGGATTGTATTGCCATTGAAGCTAAGACTTTGGGATTGTCGGGAGCTAATTTAAAAGCTTTTTCTAGTATTGGCTGACATAAATTATCTCTATCAATCTCAGATAAAGTGCCATAAATAGCCAAGAGCCGATAACCTTCACACAATCCGTGCAAAGCTTCTATGTTGTTACTATCTTTTTCTAATACTTCTAAATACAACAGCTTAGCTTGTTCTAGTTGCTTAACTTCTGGTTGTTTTAATAAATGCTCTGCGAGAGAAAGTTGTTCAAAAAACTGCTCTTTATGACCGGTATTAATATTTTTAGCCATAAACAAGATGATCAGGATAATGAATATAACTATAAGAAATAAGGGGAATATTGGGTATGACTGTATGCTTTTACGCTGCTCTTCTGCAATAGCTTGAATCGGTACATCAATTGCGATTCGGTATCCTTTACCCGAAATACGTTCTATGTAAATAGGAGTGTCTTTGTCTTCGGCTAGTACTTTTCTTAGTTGAGCTACAGCTTGATAAACTGAGCTGTCAGCAACAATCCTTTCAGCCCAAACTTTTTCGATGAGTTGATCAATACTTAGCGGCTCGTCGTTATGATTAATTTTTTGTTCTTTGAGAACGAGCAACAACTGCATAATTTTAGGTGTAACAGAGACTTGTTGATGATCTGTAAGGGACTTAAGTTGATTTAACTTTGGCAAAACATGCCAATTACCAAGCTGAAACGGTTCCATCTATGCCTTACTAACCTTTTGATATTATTATTCTTTCATCAATTTTAGAAAAAAATTAGAAAAATATTATAGATAATTAAGATAGATAATTCTCTCCTTTATTAAAGTCGTCGGCAATAGAGGAGAAGACTATGAAAACTAAACTTTTATTCGCTGTACTTAGCAATCTATTGATCAGTTGTTCGGTTAAGTCTGAGGTAGATTTGTTAATAACTGGCAGCACAGTGATATCACCGATTAGTCAGCACAAAGCCGACATCAAACCAAACCATTGGGTAGCAATAAAAGACAATCTTGTTGTTGAAGTGAGTAACAGTACTGAACTTCCTGCCGCCAAAAAAACAGTTAATGCTAATGGAAAATTTTTAATTCCTGGTTTAACAGATAGTCATACTCATTTGAAAACAATGCCAGGGTTGAAGTTGGGAGACAAAAACGCAGAGCAAATGCAAAATGCTTTTTTACAGAGGCAAGGAATTAATTACTTATATTATGGAGTTACTCAAGTCATAGACCCTTCAAATACTAAGCAAGGGATAACCGACTTTAAACGTCGTGGATTAACTCCTGATGCCTTTTTTTGTGGCGCTATGCCAATATTTAATGGTTACAATGCTAGAGGCATATCTCATCACGATTTACATACTCAAAGACCTTATTATCTAGCTCAAGAGCAAGACCCGATAACAAAGCCTGAAATTAAAAATGCTCATAGCATCAAGCAATCGTTGAAACGTTTAGCTGAAGATGGTGGCGTGTGTGCAAAAGTGTATGTTGAAGATGGTTTTGGGTTAGCTAATGACATACCTATGATCGCTCCTAAAAAACTAGAAGAGTTAACACAAAGAGCCAAGAGTCTAAATTTACCAGTAATGGCGCATGCCAATGCGACGGATATGCAAGAGATTGCAGTGTACTCTGGCGTAAACATCTTAGGTCATGGTTTGTGGAATTGGCTAGAGGAAGAAGGCATGGAAGTTAATGATGAATTGCCACTAAAAGTTAAAGCGATTTCGAGCGCAATAACAGAGCGAAATATTGCTTATCAACCAACGACAAATGTCACTCGCTCACTAAGAGACTTAATGATTAAAGATCATTTAAAACAAGAGCAGTATTTAACTGTTTTACCTGACTGGCAAATTGATTGGTACTTGTCTGATACGGGGCAATGGTTTGCGAAAGAAATGTACCATGACTGGGACGGAGCCTCTGTAGAACATATTGTTCGTGCATTCTCAATTAAGCTAAACAACGGTCTTCGAGTTGTTAAGCATTTGTATGACTCTGGAACTACTATAGTGCTTGGTTCAGATACACCTCCTGCGCCTACTTATGCTTCTCAACCTGGACTCGCTAGTTATACGGAAATGAAAACTTTGCACCAAGCTGGTATTGATTTAGAAGGTCTGTTGGCAGCGGCAACGCTTAATAATGCCAACACTTATAATCTATCCGATTATTACGGTAAGGTAGAAGTAGGGAAGATGGCTAACTTATTGTTATTAAATAGTAATCCTTTAACAACTATCGAAGCATACGACGATATTGATTCCGTTATCCTACGAGGGCAGATGGTTAAACGTAACCAATTGCACATAAACAGCTTAAGTCAAATTGCTCCGAGTATTTAGCGGTACGATGAAAGCTGTCTTTTAGACAGCTTTTGCAATATTTTGCAAGATTTAAAATCTGTAAAAGTGGAATTAATATCATATTAATAAAAGTACTAATGTAGGTTATTGATAATAATTATCATTTCTGTTTAACTGTGCGAAATTCATTAATAAAGTGTCGAGCAGTACCATGGCGAAAAGAAAAATATGCACTGTACAAGTGGTTTCTTCTAACTTATTAACCCCTCATATGAAACGTATCGTGCTCTCTGGTGAAGATTTATCTGAGTTTCCAGCAGATCATGAAAGCGGTTATATCAAGTTACTGTTTTCACCGGAAGGAGAGCCAATACAAAGCGGTAAGGAGCTTGAAACTTTGGCTCCGGCTAAACCTATGATGCGTACATATACGATACGAGCCTTTAATCCTAACGCCAACGAGTTGACCATAGACTTTGCGTTGCACCTAGATAGTGAAGGTCCTGCTTCTAAATGGGCGAATGGAGCTAGCTTTGGAGATTCTATTGTTTTGGCTGGACCTGGGCCAGTAAAGCTAGTTAATAATAATGCCGACTGGTTTTTCATTGTTGGTGATATGACTGCTTTACCAGCGATTAGTTGTAACCTTGAGCAACTACCAAGTACTGCTCAAGGGTATGTTGTTATTGAAGTAACAAGTGAAGATGATATTCAGTCTCTGTTGTGCCCAAATGGCATTGAGATCACCTGGGTTATTAAAAATAATTCTGAACAATCTTTGATTGATACTGTCCAAAACATGCCTTGGCTAGAAGGAAATGTTGATGTTTGGTGTGCTTGTGAATTCACAATGATGAGAACATTAAGAAAGTACTTTAAAGCAGAGAGAAACGTCGACAAAGAAAATATTTACATAAGCAGTTATTGGAAAAATGGTCATAACGAAGAAGAGCATAAAGTTATCAAGCAGCAAGATGCTGCAAGCTAAAATAAGATGGTTTATTAATAATAGAGCAAGGGTCTTGTTTGGGAGTGACCGACCATTTCCTCTAATTCAACGAAAAAGACTAGCAGGCATAACTAAAAGACGACTAATGTGGAGTTTACTCCCATAGATAAATAACAGAGGTCAAAAGTAAGAATGAAAGTGTTATCTGCTATTTTAATTGCCTTAGTTTTACTTAGCTGTACTAGTCCAGATTGGCGAGCTGCAAGCAGAGAACCTGCGGGAATAGCAGCCAATCCGGTAGTTGTTAAAGACGCAGTTATTGAGTTTTATGGTGCTGATGCATTTAGCTGGCGTGGTTGGTTTGCTGTACATACTTGGATTGCAGTGAAGCAAAAAGGTTATCCAAAATATACGGTTTATGAAGTTGTAGGTTGGAGAGTAGATCGAGGATTACCCGCATTGAGGGAATATGAGACAACCACTCCTGACCGTTATTGGTATGGTGCTAAACCAGATAAGTTTTTATCAATTCAAGGGGAAAAAGCAGAAGCGCTGATCCCTAAAATTAAACAAGCTGTTGCTGAATATCCTTGGGCGAATGAGTATAAGGTTTTTCCTGGCCCTAACAGCAATACTTTTCCTGCTTGGATAGGTCAGCAAGTCCCAGAACTAGAGCTAGAAATGCCATATAGAGCAATTGGCAGCGGTTTTATTAATGAATAAAGTAGTCAGTTGAAAAAGCATAAAAAAACCTAGGCAATGCCTAGGTTTTTTTATTCTAAAACTTTCGTTTACACGTCAGTTTTGTGGAAAGCTCGGTTGATTCTATCTGTTAGGTAGAAACGGTGAACTTTCGTTGCACGGTCGCCGCGAGAGCTGTCTACACGGTCTAAAATTTCTTTTAGCTCGTATAATGCTGTAGCTTTAGCAAAGTTGTCGTAGCTGCTTGGCTTTTCAAGACCACTGATCTTGATTAAGCGCTCAACATATTCAGTTTGTAAGTTACGACGGTAGCTATTGATTGAGCCGCGTTCATCAGCTGCAAAAACTGCCTCTGATAATTCAGCTAGCATTTGTTCAACTTTATAGTCGTTACCATATAAAGCAGTATCGCTTAAACGCATAAGTACGTTAGGGTGAAGAACGTGATTTAATACGTTTTTCTGTGCACCTAATAACATTTTGTGTGGCTTAGGATCTTCGTTCTTACCGAAGTGATCGAAACCACGACGTTGACGTTGTAAGTAAGCAAACATTGGCTCTAAGTTTTCGATTGCATCAGGTGCAAATACGAATTCGCTTAATGTTTGCATTGCACGCTTCTGGCGCTCTTTTTCAACAGGAGTGAATGGCTGTTGATAACCATCTTGACCAACGAATGAACGGTCTACGTAAACACCACCAATGTAGCGAGATACAACACCTGCTTGTCTAGAAAATTCACCGAATACGGCGTTAACACCTACAACTAAATCGTTGTGTGTACGGCCATCAACTAATGTCTTATCTTTTAGTTTTGTCGACATATCTTTGATTAATTCAAAGCGATCGCGAGCATATTCAATTGCCGTGCTCGACATATCGAAGATATTAACTCGTGGGTCAAGGTGACGACCTGGTGCACGCATATCATCTGCATCATTACCAAATGCTAATGCAGGCTCTGTGCTACGAGACAAGATCTTTTGTAGACGCTTTTCTTCTTCAGCTGCGCTTGGTAATGCTTGTGAATAACCGTACTCAATAACCCAATCATCATATGGACCTGGTTTTTCAGTATAGAAATCACCTTGCTTAACGCCTACTGGAGCATAGTTTACAGAAGGGTAATCCATAACTGAGCCAGCTAAGATACCTTGAGTTACTTCAGGCTTATGAGCATCTTTGTGGTCGTGAAGCTGAGTTGCTTTCATGTTGTGGTTAAGACCAAGCGTGTGTCCTACTTCGTGTAAAATTAAGTAGTGCATTGCTTGTTTTAACAGCTTCTCTTTTTCAATTTCACCCATACCATTTGCTAAGTTAGCAAATTGACCGAAAAGCATACCTGCATTAAGTTCATGGCCAAGAGAACAGTGATGCATTTCATCTTCAGTTAATGATTCAGGCATTGGTGTTTCTAGTGTACTAACACCGTCTGTGAACATTTGTGCTGTTAACCAACGGCCTTTCATGAATGAGTATTCAAGCATGATGTCAGAAGCAATGATTTGGCCTGTCAGTGGGTTAGCTACACTTGGACCATAACCGCCAAATGGAGGACGAGGAGAAGAAGTCCAACGCAATACGTTGTAACGAACGTCTTCAGCTTTCCAATCCGCATCGTCTGGTTGAATGCGAACCTCTATAGCGTTACTAATTCCTGCTTTTTCAAAAGCTGAATTCCACGCTAAGGTTGCATTTTTAATTGTGTCACGCCACTCTACTGGAGTCGTATTTTCAATCCACCAAACAATAGGTTCTACAGGATCAGAAACGGCTGCTGACGGATCTTTTTTCTTTAAGTGCCAACGGTTGATTACGTCTTTACCAATGAAAGTTTGGTCAGAAGTTAAATCATCAAACTGCTTACCAAAATAACCTACACGAGGGTCGTCTCGGCGTGGCTCAAAGTCACTATCTGGTAGTTCAATGAATGCGTGTTGAAGCTTGATTGTTGTATAACGAGGGTCAGTAATTTCATTACCACCACGTACTTTTGGCGTGCTGTTTTCAAATACGTAATCAACAACAACATGTGTGTTTTGTGCAAAGTTATCGATTGAGCTAACTTTTGTTTTGTCTTTACTTAGCTTACCAAGCTTAAAGCGCTTCTTATCTGCTTTAGGGTCTGAAGAAGGTAAAGGTGCAACGCGGTGTAATTTTTCGTTCTTAACGATGTCACCTAACTTAACTGCAATTCTGCCATCTTCTTCTTCAACAATTTTAGCTGACACTAATACTGCTTCACTGATATTTGCTTCTGCAGCTCTGCTGATAGCATTATTAGGATCAAAATAGTAACGAGGTGTTTTAGCTACCACTTCAATGCGGTCGAAAACACGGCGTAATTCAATTAGACGATGCTGGCGAAAACCACCACGGAAGTGACCTGCATCTAATGCTCCATCAACAGTTTGAGCAAAGTATAAGAAAGGCTTGTCTAATTGAGACTCGTTGATAACAACTAAACTACTGCCATCTTTTTCATCTTGATAGATAGGAAGAAAGCCGTCAAATGCCGTTTTTTCTTCAAGCTTAGTTGTTAGGGTCGGTTTCTCTTCTTCTTTTTTCTCTTCTGCTGCTGGTTCTTCAGCAAATGCAGAAGTTGTTACTAGTAAACCTGTAACTAGGCTAGCTAGTAAGGTTTTGTTAAATTTTGTAGTTATCATGTTTATCCCTGCGTAAATTAAACTTATCTACAATAGAGTATTTTGCGTGGAAAGACAGTGGAAAAAGGTGCTAGTCATCGTGAGAAATTGTCGATTCATCCTCACAATTTTAACGAATTGTTACAAACGGTCATCCTAGGCTAAAAGTGCTGTTTTAATGATATTTTGTATCATAACTAAGCTCAAACCTTACCGTTGCACAAGCACACTAAATCTAAGCAAAATGCTTAATTGGAATTGCTAGTTCCGTTCGTATTAATTGCCTATTTTTCTTTGCGTTATGGGTTGAAGGTAAGTTGCCGGAAAAGATATAACCACAGAAAAAGTCAAATTCAGCTTCAAGTTGCTTTAATAATGCAGATTGTATTTTTTCTGCGTAACCTTGGCCTCGATATTCTTTTGCAATCAAAAAATCACTTGCCAAAACACCTTTATAACCAAGTTCAGCAGATGACTCAGCCATTAACATTCCTATTCTGTTCCTCGTTTTCGAATTATCTTCGGCAACGAATAAAAGGTTTTCTTCCATGGCTTCTTCTAATGTTTCTTGGTCTTCCATTTCCACTCGATTGGCTAGTTGCGGATGTTCTTGATGAAAGGTTCGAAACTCTTCTTGATACCAAGATAGGTCGAGTTTCAGATCGAATGGTCGAAGTGTGATATTTGATTGTTGTGATTTAGGTATATCAGCCATTTCTGCTCCCCAAAAACAATCTTCGATTTGCGCATCTTGCAAAGACAAAAAGCTGTTAGCTTCCTTACTTTCAGGTTGTGCCCAAACAGTTATTAGTTCAGGCTGGCACCAGTTAAAAAACGCCAAAACATCAGGTAAATAATTTGCTAGGATTTCAGCGTTTAAGCTTTGTGATGAAAGTACTTCGAGAATTGTTTTGTCGTCGTCATTTCGGTAAATGCCGGCTAGCCAAACACTGCCGTTTGGTAAATGTATAACTTGATCGTGAAGTTGTTCGTCTGTTATCTCATTTGAGATGTTTCTGCGCTGACGAACTTCTGAAAATCCATCTTCATACTCATCACAACGTTCCAAGATATCTTCACTTTCTGCTGTAACTGCCTTTTCTAAATTAAAACGAGATAAACCAGAAGTGTCATAAGTATTAATAATACCTGTCGCGATATCCTTTAGTTCTTGCTTAGTGATTTTTGATAAAGATTTGAATGTGAGATTTTGTTTTGTGGACGGCATAGTCAATTTTAACCTATTGCTCATTGAGGTTTGCTAGGTTGTGCTCCTTTTAACTTGGTTAACACAGTTAATGTGAGGCTGCTTTTTCTCCTTTCAATACTTAACGGCAAGCTTTCAAATTTATCAGAAACAAAAAAGCCTAGTCATAAGACTAGGCTCTTAATTTTTCAAAAACTTAGAATTTACTAAGTTCTCACTAAGTTCAGATTAAACTCGTTTTACCGGAATAAACTCAGTTGTCATTTCTTCTTTTGGTGGTTCAAAGCGAGTTAGGTCAATGCCTTCAACTGCTGCTTGATACTCGTCCATAGTTGGGAAACGACCGAGAATAGTTGAAAGAACAACTAGTGGAGTCGAACCTAGTAGAGATTCACCTTTCTTCTCAGCTGAGTCAGCTACAACGCGGCCTTGGAATAGACGAGTTGAAGTTGCGATAACAGTGTCACCTGGTTCAGCTTTTTCTTGGTTACCCATACATAAGTTACAGCCAGGGCGTTCTAGGTATAAGATGTTTTCGTAAGTCTTACGAGCTTCGCCTTTCGGGTTGTCATCGTCGAATACAAAACCAGAGTACTTAGCTAGGATGTCCCAGTCGCCTTCTGCTTTTAACTCGTCAACGATGTTGTACGTTGGTGGAGCAACAACTAGAGGAGCTTTAAATTCAATAGCACCGTTTTGCTTTTCTAAGTTACGGAACATTTGCGCGATGATTTGCATGTCACCTTTGTGAACCATACAAGAACCAACGAAACCTAAGTCAACTGACTTACCATCGTAGTATGAAACAGGACGGATAACGTCGTGCGTGTAACGCTTAGAAACGTCTTCGTTGTTTACGTCTGGGTCAGCAATCATAGGTTCTACGATTGAATCTAAGTCAATTTCAACTTCTGCGTAGTACTTAGCGTTGTTGTCTGGTGCTAGTGCTGGTTGCTCACCAGACTTGATGCCAGCGATACGCTCATCAGCTAGCTTCATTAAGCCACCTAACATGCCAGCTTCGTTTTCCATACCTTTGTCAATCATGATTTGGATGCGAGATTTCGCAAGCTCGATAGACTCAATCAATGTTTCGTTATTAGAGATACAGATAGACGCTTTCGCTTTCATTTCAGCAGACCAGTCTGTGAATGTGAACGCTTGGTCAGCTAATAATGTACCGATATGTACTTCGATGATACGACCTTGGAATACGTTTTCGCCATCGAACTGCTTAAGCATTTGTGCTTGAGTCGCGTGTACGATGTCACGGAAGTCCATGTGGCCAGCCATGTTACCTTTAAACGTAACTTTAACTGATTCTGGAATTGGCATTGCAGATTCACCAGTTGCAAGCGCGATCGCAACCGTACCTGAGTCAGCACCGAATGCTACACCTTTAGACATACGAGTATGTGAGTCACCACCGATAATGATTGCACGATCATCAACTGTGATGTCGTTTAATACTTTGTGGATAACGTCAGTCATTGAGTGGTAAACACCTTTCGGGTCACGTGCTGTGATTACACCGAACGCATTCATGAATGCCATTAGCTTAGGCGTGTTTGCCTTTGCTTTGTTGTCCCATACTGAAGCTGTGTGACAACCAGATTGGAAAGCACCGTCTACGCTAGTTGCGATTGTAGAAGCTGCCATTGCTTCTAATTCCTGACACGTCATAGGGCCAGTCGTGTCTTGAGAACCAACGATGTTTACTTTAACGCGCACGTCAGAGCCAGCGTGAAGTGGTGAGTCAGAAGCAACACCTACTGCGTTACGGTTGAAGATTTTTTCAACAGCTGTTAAACCTTGGCCTTCATGCGAAATTTCTTTCGATTGGGCATAAACTGCAGGAGCGTCAACTCCTAGTGTTTCTGCTGCTAATGTTTGTAGTTTCTTACCGAAAGTAACCGCATAAGAACCGCCTGCTTTCATGAATTCCATTTTTTGCGGAGTGAATGCAGAAGAAATGTCAGCTAGTTCGTCACCACCATTGAATAGTTTCTTAGCTTTAGTGTCGATAGTTAGAACTGTACCAGTTGCAACTGAATATGCTTCTTCCAAAACGATGTCGCCATTTGCGTCAGTAACCGCATTACCTGATGCATCTACTTTCTTAACCCAGTTTTTAAGATCAAGACCGATACCACCAGTTACGTCAACTGTAGTAAGGAAGATAGGTGCGATACCGTTAGTACCAGCAACCACTGGTGCAATGTTAATGAATGGAACATAAGGAGACGCTTGCTCACCAGCCCAAAGTGCAACGTTGTTTACACCTGACATACGAGAAGAACCAACGCCCATAGTGCCTTTTTCAGCAACTAGCATTACTTTCTTGTCTGGATGTTGTTCTTGTAGCGCAACGATTTCTTGCTGTGCTTCAGGAGTGATCATGCATTGGCCGTGTAATTCACGGTCAGCACGTGAGTGAGATTGGTGACCTGGAGATAGTAGGTCAGTCGAAATATCACCAACACCAGCGATGTAAGTAACAACTTCGATTTTCTCTTGAACTTCAGGAAGCTTAGTGAAGAACTCAGCGTTTGCGTAGCTTTCTAAAATCTCTTTAGCTACAGCATTACCCGCTTTGAATGCGTCTTGTAAACGTGCAGTGTCTGCATCGTATAAGAATACTTGTGTTTTAAGAACTGCCGCCGCCTGTGCAGCTAGTTCAGCATTGTCGCCTAGCGCTATATCTAGAAGCGCAGCTATTGAAGGACCACCCTTCATGTGAGAAAGCAATTCAAATGCAAACTCAACTGAGATTTCTGCAATGCTTTCATTGCCTAAAACTATGTCTTTTAAAAATGCTGCTTTTACGCCAGCAGCACTTGTAGTACCTGGTAATGTGTTATAGATGAAGAACTTCAGAGAATCTTCACGGTGCTCATTACCAGTATCTTTGATTTGCGCAATGATTTCAGATAATAGCTCTGCGCTATCGATTGGCTTAGGGTTTAGACCAAGTTCCGCTTTACGCGTTTTGATCTCTTCCATGTATTCTAAATATAAACTCATAAGTGTCTCTTTCAGGCATGTTATGTACACAGGATTGCGGACATAAAAAGTGCGGGCATTTTACCTGATTTTATGGCTTTAGGTAAGGGTAAGACTCGCAATGACATTTTTATTATTTATATGAAACATAAACAGAAATTATATTGTTCAATATGTGTTCAATTTAATCTTGGTTGTGAGTCCTGTTTATAGAAGAGCGAAAGTAGGAGGTGTTAAGGAATAAAAAAACACAGCCCCTGAGAATTAACTGCAGAGGCTGTGTGAGGGATGATTAGATCTTTGCTCTTAGTTCTTTGAACTCAGCTCTAGGTAAGAATTCTAATACTGTTGCATTGATACAATATCTACGCGAACCGTTTGGACCGTCATTGAATACGTGGCCTAAGTGAATATCTGAGTCTTTTGCTCTTACTTCTGTACGTTTCATGCCGTAGCTGTTGTCTTTCTTGTAGTATACAGAGCCTCTCACTGGCTTAGTAAACGATAACCAGCCTGTGCCTGAGTTAAATCTGTCTCTAGTATCAAATAATGCTGCGCCAGATAACTTATCAATGAACACACCGTCTGGAGTATTTTTAAAGATTTCATACTGTTTACAAAAACGACCATCTGTACCTTCGTTGAAAGCAACGTTAAATGCTTCAGATTGACCTAATTTGAAATAGCCTAATGCTTTATAAAAATCTTTGTTATTTACGTAACCTTGAATTGCGTATTTTTCTACACCGTTTTCCATAAACAATAGTGTTGGCGTTGCCCAAGTAGGAGACATAACAGTCAGTCCTTCAAGCTGAGAAGCACGGCGGAAATGCATAGGAATAGTACCTTTGTAATCATTCGCTACATCTTCTTTAAACTTGTCGCAGTAAGGACAAAACTCAGAGTCAATAACAACTATGTGCTTGCCATCAAGAATGCTTGAGTTGTCAACTACAACTGTCGCTTCAGCATCTTCCGGATTGAACACCACACCGGTTGAGTGATCTGGACAGTAACCATTTGGATTTTTAACTAAATAATCCTGGTGGTACTCTTCTGCTGGGTAAAACTTATCTAAAGTTTTAATTTTAGTAGTGATTTCACCGTAACCAGCAGCGCTTAAAAGCTCTTGATATTTCGCGGTAATTGATTCTGCAAGTTCAGTTTCTTGCGCCGTTTGGGTCAAAATTGTTGAACGGTATTGAGTGCCAATATCGTTACCTTGACGGTTGCGTTGTGTAGGATCGTGTATTTCATAAAACTTCTTATAAAGTTTTTCTAACTGAATTTGATCTGGGTTGTAAGTCACTTGTACAACTTCTGCATAGTTGTTTCTGTTGTACTTGTGCTTTCTCTTGATTATTTCTTCATAACGAGGAGCAAATCCTCTGCCGTCGGCATAACCTGAAGCTACATCAATAACACCAGGTAAAGCTGCAAATTTCTTTTCTGCACCCCAGAAACAACCTAAACCTAAAACGATAGTTTCGCTGCGGCTGGTTTTCATGTCTGAAGACATAAGTAATTGCGATTGAGATTGTTCTTGTTCGCTACTGCAACCTGCAAACGCGATTAGTGCAAAGCTAGCTAAAGCTGCTTTCATAAATAAACGCATAGTAATATCCCATTAAATAAGTCTTATACTTCTATTAACCTGATAACTACGAAATTTATTTCAATTTAGCTTTGTTTTTTGAATAAGCCTGTGTTTATAAAGTGAATTATTTGGCTTGCAACTTGGTCGTTATAGCGCATCGCAGAGTGGCTTACGTTCAATGCAATAAAGTCCTTCATATTCGAAAATTTAGCTGACTCTACAGAAACTAAACCATCGTTTGGACCATTAAAATATTGTGATGTCGACCCAGATGAGCTAGTTCCAGCGATGACGCCAACAGCAATGTTAAGTTCTGGAATTTGACGACCTAAGGTATTGTCCCCAGTCATTAAAGCTTTGCCTATACCGCCATCTAAATTCATTAAGAAGTGATCTTCCATACTGTCTGCTACTTCTGAACCTTTGTTAGGTGTGCCAACCATTAAAACCTCACCTAAATGGTATTGCTGGGCAAATTCAGGATGAGAAACAAGATAATGTTTAATGACTAGGCCACCTAAAGAATGACCAACAAAGTGAATTTTGTTGGAATTGTGAAGGCAATTTGAGATCTCTTTGTCTGCTTCGCTAAGCACATGCTCAACAGACTCTCCTATGGTGTCGTAATCTATGCTGCAGACTTCAAACCCAGCCTCTTCTAGTTTGTCTTCGAGTCGCCACATTGCACTATCGCTTCTGCCTAAACCATGAGAAAGCACAACAAGTTCTCCTTTTGGCATGACAGACTGAGCCAAATTGGCACAGGCACTTAGCACTAAAACGGCAACTGAAATAAAAAACAGAGATTTAACTTTTGTCATTAAATACCTCGTTTACTAACTGACAAACTACATAATTTAAATAACAAGCAACTGTAAATCACTCGCAGGATATGCCAGATAACTTGTCAATTGTGTCAGTTTGCATCTTGGTAAGTAACTGCGAGGTATAGCTTGAACAAATAATTTAAAAATTTCTGCAGTGATGGTTGACCTGTTTAAAGCTTCACAGTTTATAGTTTAAATATCTTGTAAGAGCTTCTTGTGCTTCAAACAATAATAAGCAATGGCCTGTTAAATAAGGACTGTGTATGTATCGAATTTCAGAATTGGCAAAACGGGTTGGGCTGAGTCGCTCGACTCTGCTTTATTACGAGAAGTTAGGACTTATTGCTGGCAAAAGATTGAGCAATGGTTATCGCAGTTATTCGGAACAAGATTATCAACGGATAAAACTATTACAACAGTTGCAAGCTGCGGGCTTAACTTTGAAGGAATGTCTGTCGTGCTTAGAAGGGCAAATTGATCGAAATCTCTTAACCAAAAGGCTCAACACATTAGAGACTGAGATTGCTGAAAAACAATCAGCGCAAGTCTTACTTCTGTCTATGCTTGGCAAAAGCTCGATGCGTGATTGGCATGAAACAATTGAGCGAAGTGCACCGTCTGCACATTTAGATTGGCTGACAAAGCAAGGCTTCGATGAAAAAAGCGCATTACGAATAAAGTGGCTGTCGAAAGATATGAACAAACATGAGCAGTATATGAATGAATTTGAAGTTGTCTTTGGTGAGTTAGAAAGATTAGGTCCTGGGGATAGTCGTGATTCTTTGAAGGCATTGCACAGTGTACCAATTCAATCTGGAAAACTACTAGAAATTGGATGTGGTAAAGGCATTACAGCTAAAGAACTTGCCAAAAATTCTAGCTTTAGCATCACCGCATTAGATGATGATAAGCGTAATTTGCAGGCGTTAATCGAGGGAATTTCAGGAACTAATATTGAACAACAGATAGTCACAGTTTGTGCAAGCATGACTGCTATGCCGTTTAACAAACAAGAGTTCGATGTGATCTGGTCAGAAGGTAGTGCTTACATTATGGGCTTCAAACAGGCACTGAAATATTGGCAAGCTTATCTCAAACCTAAGGGGTATATGGTCATAACTGATTTAGTTTGGTTAACAGATGACAGAGACAAAGAAGCAGTAGAGTTTTGGTTGAACAATTACCCAGATATGGTTTCTGTAAAGCAAAGAACTAAAGACATTGTTAAGTCTGGATACGAAGTTATAAGTAGTTTTACGCAAAGTGAACAGTCTTGGGCTAATTATTTGCTTCCTTTAAAAATAAAGATAAATGAGGTTGGTAAGCAGTTATTCACATCTAATTTAATTTCCGATTTAAAAGCAGAGTTAACTATCCACGATAACTATTTAGGGCAATATGGTTATCAGGTATTTGTAGTAAAAAGTAAAAGTAAAAGTAAAAAGTAAAAAGTAAAAAGTAAATGAATATTAGAAAAGAAAAACACACTGATATTAAAGAAATCAGCACAGTAATTTATCAAGCATTCGAGGGGCACCCTCATCACGAATCTGGTGCAAAACCAACCGAACACCTTATTGTTGAGAGGTTAAGAAATAACGGCGGTTTATCATTGTCTTTAGTTTGTGAAGACGACACATGTATTATTGGTCATATTGCTTTTTCAAAGGTGCTGATTAATGATCAAGATATGTCATGGTATGGCTTAGGACCAGTTTCTTCACTGCCCGAACGACAAGGGGAAGGTGTTGGTAGTGCACTTATTAAAACAGGGCTAGCTGAATTGAAAAAAATAGGAGCAAAAGGCGTAGTCTTGCTTGGAGAACCTGATTTTTATAATCGTTTTGGTTTTAAACAGCGTAAAGAATTGGTGTTAGAAGGTGTTCCAGCGGAGTACTTTTTAGCTTTATCATTTAATGATGAATATCCAACTGGACTAGTTACATATAACTCTGCATTTTTTGAATAGGGACAGGTGGAACATTTAACATTTCCACCTGATTTATGATTTAAGTGTTTAGCTACGAAAGTTGCCCTTTTACTTCATCAATAAATTTATTTGGATTATTCAGTCCTAAATAGATTTTTTCCCCAGTGAGCAATTCTATTTTTACATTAGGGCTGCCTGATAAATTAAATCTTCGAATCGAGTTTGCTCTGCGCACTGGCTCATTATTGAAGGATATTTCTTTGATTTCTGAAAAGTTGATTTCTAAAGGGTGCCAAACACTGTATCTGACTATAATTTTATTGTGACAAATCGAAGTAGGTCGCAGTGCTAGAGCTTTGTATTCTGCAATTAAAAATACAAAGCTAATCAAGGTTAATACAGTCGTGACATTGGCTGCAAATGGCGACCAAACAAAGTGCAAAATTAGATGCATAATGGGCAACTCAAAAGCCATAACTAAAATGAAACCAAGCTGGTTACTTTGGGCGCCGTCTTTGTTGTGACCATAAAAGTGAGAATGACCAATAAAATGATTTTGTTTTACTTTTTTAGCGAAAAGAAAATAAGTCCAGACTCTCGCTTCAAACGTTAATATCTTACTTATTGCTGTTCTTCCTAAGTGCTTTTCAATTGGTTCTGAGATTGATAAATCCGGGTCTTTATTTTTTTGTAGAGAGGCTTTGATAGCTAAGATAACGGTAGCAATAGTAGCTAGTTCTAAAATGAGAAAAGCAATGAGAACAAGATAACGACTAGACTCTAAATAATGCCATACAAATTTAGATGTTTCAGGAATGATAAAGCTGCCAATTAGAACAACTATGCAAGCGTAAGCTATGGCTTTAATAGTTGCCTCTTTTTTGTTATCTATGCAAAAGAAGCAAAGGAGAGGTAAGACAAATAACCCGTCAATTAGTAATAACCACTCTGGTTTGTAGGTACCAGAATCGTTAAACAAAGTAGAAGACTGGTAAAAGTAAGCCCAAAATGCGGAAATAATAACGAGGAAAGTGAATGGCACATATTTTTTCTGTAGTAACTGCATTATTTATCTCCTTCGCATAGGTCTTGTTGTTAAGGCAAATTACAAACGTGACACTCGGTTGATTTTGACACCTTGAAGCTACGACTCTCCATACCCCAAGCATCATACAAGGTTAGTTTATTTAAATTGTTATCTAATCCTAATATTAATCTTATCGCTTCCGTTGCTTGTAAACTTCCCATAATTCCAAGTAGTGGACTAAGTACGCCAGATGTACTGCAACTTAATGTTTGCTCGGCATTTTCTGGAAAAATACATTGATAACATGGACTATTGGGTCTAGAAAAGTCGAAGCTAACTAACTGCCCTGAGCCTTGGATAGCCGAAGCGGAAACTAGAAAAACACCATCGTTTACACAAGCTTCATTAATGTACTTTCTGGTTTTGGGATTATCGGTGCAGTCCAAAACTAGGTCTATGTCATCTAGTAACAATGAGAGATCAACATTAAAAATTGATTCATTTAGCGCAGAGATCTCACAGTCCGGATTGATCGGAGTTAACTTAGCTTTTGCTGTTTCAACTTTGGCTTTGCCTATATCATCTGTTGTATAGAGGATTTGCCTTTGTAAGTTGCTCAACTCTATATTGTCGTGATCTATTAGAGTTAGTTGTCCAACTCCAGATGCAACTAGGTATTGTGCAGCAGGGCAACCTAGGCCGCCCATACCTATAATTAATACTTTGCTGTTACAGATCTTCTGTTGACCTTGTTCGCCAATTTTTTCAATCATAATATGGCGGTTGTAACGAATGAATTCTTGTGAATTTAATGACATAACAAAATCTTATTAAAGGCTTCCACCACTGTTTTTGGATCTTCTGCTTGAGTAATAGCTGTTACCACCGCAATGCTTCCTACTCCCGTTTCTGCTACCACTGGAGCTCGCTCCAAGTTTATACCACCGATTGCAACCATAGGAGTTGTTGAGTTTAATGTAACTAAATCAGCTAAGGTTTTCACGCCTTGAATCTGTCCTGTCATGTCTTTGGTCTGAGTTGGGAAAATAGCGCCAACTGCAATGTATGAAGGTTTATACTGCATAGCTTTGAGCATTTCATAGTGGCCATGAGTGCTAATTCCTAACTTTACTCCAGCTTTGTTTATTTTTGCCAAGTCAGCGACTGCTAAATCTTCTTGTCCTAGATGAACACCATAAGCGTTATGTTTAATAGCAAGTTGCCAATAGTCGTTGATGAAGAGTCTGGCATTGTATTTCTTCCCTAATTCTACCACTTCAGAAATTGCGTCTTCCAGCTCATCACCTTGCAACTTCTTTTCTCGATATTGTATGGTTTTTATTCCTAGCTTTAGCAGTTTTTCGCACCATTCAGCTGAGTCTACCACTGGGTATAAGCCTAATTTATTGGTGTCAATCTCAGCAAAGTTTGAGGAGTGATTAGGATTATATTCAAGCTCCCACTCCAGTTCTTCTGCAAGTTTAGAACCTGCAACTATAACTTGTGGAAAATCGTTAATCTTGTTTGGCCAATGACCTTGTTTTATTGGTCCATAACAACCTTCGTAATTAACTGAGGCCTTAAGTCCTTGACTGATGTAAGCTTTAGCAATTGTGAATGCATCTCTTAATAAGTAACCCTGTGCTAATAAGGCTGCGATAGCAGAGGCAAATGTACAACCTGTGCCGTGACTATGCTCTGAGTCTATTTTGTCGCTTGATAGCCAATAATGATTCTCACCGTCGGTGCAGTAATCAACACTCTTGCCTTGCGCAATATCTAGGTGACCGCCTTTAATTATGACTGAGCCAACACCTAAATCTAAGAGCTTTTCTCCCGATGTTTTTACGCAACTCCAGCTAAACGCATAAACCCCAGATAACTTTTGTACTTCATTATTATTAGGAGTTAGTACATCAACCAGTGGTAACAACTTTTCTTTGATGGCTGGCAAAATATCATCTTCTGTCAGTTGATCACCGTTAGAAGCGATGGCAACTGGATCATAAACAACAATTGGAGCTTGTTCCCAATCTGCTTTTATCCGCTTGAGTTCATTGACGATCAAATTTACTTGTTGTTCATTTGCCAATAAACCGATCTTAATGACATCAGCTTGTCTGCCTTCTTCTAGAGCGTGAATTTGTGAAAGTATCACCGCATCGCTCATTGGATTGATTTCTTTTACCCCGAATGCATTTTGTGCGGTAACTGCAGTGATAACTGTACAGGCTTCTGCGCCTAAGTTGTTGGCGGCTTTCACATCAGCCTGAATGCCTGCTCCACCAGTACAATCGCTACCAGCTATGCTCCAGATACGGCCATCATTTTTTATATTCATAAATTCTTTATCATTTTTACAGCTTAGTTCCTGAAATAAATTCAGGATGACTTACTTAACGGTTACTTACAGCCTACTTAGATCCTGAGCTGAACTCAGGATAACTTTCCAAATACTTGAAACAAACTCAAGGTATTTTCACAGTTACTTTTGATGCCAAAACGGCATCCCCATAGTTGGTGTGCTTGGTTGTGCTACCTGCTTTTCCGGCATTCTTCCTGCCATAAAACCAGTCCTTCCCGCTTTACATGCATGTTTGAAGGCGGATGCCATTGCCACAGGATCCGTTGCTTGTGCTATGGCAGAGTTGAGCAAGATACCATCATAGCCCAGTTCAAATGCTTGTACAGCATGGGATGGTAAACCAATTCCAGCATCAACAATTAGTGTTAAATCTGGTAGTCGATGACGAATAGCTTCCAATGCGAAAGGGTTTAACAAACCTTGGCCTGTACCAATAGGGGAACCCCAAGGCATGATAACCTCGCAGCCTAAGTCAGCCAATTTCAGGCATAAAACGAGATCATCGGTGCAATAGGGTAGCACTTTAAAGCCATCTTGAATGAGGATTTCGGCCGCTTTCAATAGTTCAATTGGATCCGGTTGTAAGCTGTATTCATCACCTATTAGCTCTAACTTGATCCAATCCGTTGCAAACAACTCCCTCGACATCTTTGCTAAATTAACCGCTTCCTTCACCGAGTGGCAACCAGCGGTATTAGGTAATAACGATAGCCCTAGAGATTGAATTTGTTGCCAAAATACATGGCCGCCATTGTTTTCTGGTGACTGCCTTCGCAGTGAGAGCGTCACAATTTCTGCTCCAGATTCTATGATCGCGTGTTTCATCACATCAATCGAAGGATAGAGAGCCGAACCTATGAGTAAGCGGCTGTCGAACTCTTCACCATATATTTTTAGCTTGCTCATAATTAACCTCCATAGATAGGTGAAACTATGTCGACTTTATCGTTATCCGACAATCGATAATGGGAATATTCGGACTTGCTAACAAACTCACCATTGACTGCTATTGCGTATGGCTGTGTTGCGCCATACTCAATAATCACGTCAGCCAGTAAGTCTGAAACTGTGCTGATCATTTCTCCATTGATTGATATTTTCATCACAATCTCCGAACTAGCTGGTGGTTTAACTCTAGCAATGCTTCACTAAAGCTTAGATCGGGCGATATCAACAGCAGAAGTTGTTGCAACACACTAGGAGCGATTAAGTAGCCGTGACGGTATAAGCCGTTAACTTGAATCAAATTACCTTGAATGATTATGCTAGGCTCATTGTCTAGTAGAGTCGGGCGTAAGCCCACTTTTATTGAAAGTACTTCTGCTTCTGCAAAACCTTTATGAACACTGTAAGCAGCAGACAATAACTCTAGAGTAGAGCGCACTGTGGCACTTTTGTTATCTTCAGACTCTATTTCGGTAGCGCCAATAACGTATTCGTTGTTAGGTTTTGGAGCTATGTAAATAGGATGTCTTGGATGCATTACTCGGATAGGTCTTGTTAGCTCGACTTCTGGTGCTTTGACCCTTACAACTTCCCCTCTAACACCTCTTAAATTAGCATTTTTATCTGCAAGATCGGTTTTGCTACCTAATCCTCTGCAATCAATAACTAAATTAAAGTCTTGCTCAACCTCAGAAATATCGACCGAAGTGTGCTCTTGCAACACAATATTTGATTGTCGAATCATAGTTTCGGTGAGTTTGTAATAGTTTTCGTTGTCAATCTGACCTTCTTTATCTATCAACAAACCAGCTGCAAACTGATTGTTTAAGTCAGGTTCTAATCTAGTTACATCAAACCTAGATAATGGCTCTAATCTAGACTGACTACTTTCACTCAGTCTTTGTTTAAAGTGCTGTAAATCATTGACGTCTTGCCTATGGGCTAATACCAGAGTGCCTTTGTTTTGGTATAAATTAGGTAACTTTAAACGCGCTAGTAATTCGGGCCAAAGCTGAGTTGATAATTGACCAAGTTGTACAAGGTGATCACTAGCATTAACCGACTCTGCTGTCGGTGCAACCATAGCAGCAGCTAGTCTGCCAGTGCTATTGCTATCGTTTAAACTTGTTTTTTCAAATAGGTGAACGGCAAACTGATCTTTTAACAATAGGGCGAGTGTTCGCCCTATTAAACCAGCGCCTAAAATGGCTATTTTTTCCATACTCTATTTCGCCGTATGATAAAGTTCTGAGCCTTTTTGTTTGAAGGTTTCTGACATTTTCGCCATGCCTTCCTCAGCTTCAATACTCAAATCTTTTGTTTGTATAGACTCAACCTGGCCTTCCATATCGACTAGCTTAACTTCGATACTATTTTCTAATTCAGCTGCATAATCTCTTACTTCTTGAGTGATCTTCATTGAGCAGAATTTAGGTCCACACATAGAACAGAAATGCGCAACTTTACCTGACTCTTGAGGTAAAGTTTCGTCGTGATACTCACGTGCTCGTTCTGGGTCTAACCCCAGATTAAATTGATCGTGCCAGCGGAATTCAAAACGAGCCTTGGAAAGTGCATTGTCTCTAATCTGAGCTCCTGGGTGGCCTTTTGCAAGATCGCCTGCATGAGCTGCTAGTTTGTAAGTAATCAAGCCTTCTTTTACATCTTCTTTGTTAGGTAAACCTAGATGTTCTTTTGGCGTTACATAGCAGAGCATGGCACAGCCATACCAACCTATATTTGCAGCTCCAATGCCAGATGTTATGTGGTCGTAACCAGGTGCAATATCAGTAGTTAATGGACCTAAAGTATAAAATGGTGCTTCGTCACAGTGTTTTAGCTGCTCTTCCATGTTTTCTTTAACCATGTGCAATGGCACGTGACCTGGGCCTTCAATCATAACTTGAACATCGTGTTTCCAAGCTATTTTTGTTAGCTCTCCTAGCGTATGTAATTCTGAAAACTGAGCTTCGTCGTTTGCATCTGCTACTGAACCAGGACGAAGGCCGTCGCCTAATGAAAAGGCAACGTCGTACTGTTTGCAAATTTCACAAATGTCTTCGAAGTGAGTGTATAGGAAGTTTTCTTGGTGGTGAGCTAAGCACCATTTGGCCATGATCGAACCTCCACGGGACACAATACCCGTCACGCGTTTTGCCGTCATAGGAACGTAGCGCAATAGTACTCCTGCATGAATTGTAAAGTAGTCAACGCCTTGTTCTGCCTGTTCAATCAAAGTATCACGGAAAATTTCCCATGTTAGATCTTCGGCGATTCCGTTTACTTTCTCTAAAGCTTGATAAATAGGCACTGTGCCGATAGGAACAGGAGAGTTACGGATGATCCACTCACGAGTTTCATGAATGTAACGACCTGTCGATAAATCCATTACCGTATCAGCGCCCCATTTAGTCGACCAAACTAGTTTTTCAACTTCTTCTTCGATAGATGAAGAAACAGCTGAATTACCGATATTTGAATTCACTTTGATCAAGAAGTTACGACCAATGATCATAGGTTCAGATTCAGGGTGATTGATGTTAGACGGGATAATAGCTCTACCACGTGCAACTTCATCTCTAACAAACTCAAGAGTAATTTCATCGGGCAGTGACGCACCAAAACTTTGTCCCGGGTGCTGTTGCATTAGAGTTTCATCTTTAAACTTCTGTAACTTCATATTTTCACGAATGGCAATGTATTCCATTTCGGGTGTGATAATGCCTTGTTTTGCGTAATGCATCTGGGTAACGTTTTTACCTGCTTTTGCTCGACGCACTCTAGGTAAATTCTCAAACCGAATATGATCTAAGCCTTCGTCGGCTAATCTTTGTTGGCTGTAGCCTGAAGTTGCCCCTTGTAATTGTTCAGAATCACCTCTTGATTCTATCCATTGTTGTCGCAACTTCGGTAAACCCTTATGCACATCGATACTGACTGATGGCTCAGTATATGGGCCCGAAGTGTCATAAACTCGGATAGGTTCATTTGGCTCGAAAATAGGCTCTTGTTCTGTTCCGCCTACTAGTGAGTCAGCTAAGCTAATCTCTCGCATGCCTACTTTGATAGGGTGAAGTTTTCCTTCAACGTAAACTTTTTTTGAGTTCGGAAAGGTCAAATTGGAAAAGTTTTTAAGAAATTGTTCCGCTTGTTGGCGGCGTTCTCTGCGTGTTGGTTTGGTCATATGTGTCTTTCGCTTATTTTTGTTTTTACAAAAGACGGAGTGTAGATAGCAAGAAAACACCATAGATCTAAGCATACGCCCACTGGTGTTCTTCCTTGTTCCCTTCGCTGGTATTAACCAGATCAGGTTCTACGGATCCCGCATATTGCGATCTCAGCTCTTCGAATTAAAAATTCAGAGCACTCCGACAAGTTCGGCAAAATAGTAATTATTTTATCGGTTAAGCTCAAGTGAATAATTTTATGGAGTTATCTTTTACCGCGGTAGAAAGTTTATTCGTAGATCGCCGTTCTACTTTGACAGGTTAGCGTACAACACTTTTCGGTTCTAAGAAGTCACCAAAGTGGGGTACCATGTTTGGATAAAATTTATTTGGATGTTTTTATGAATATTGTTTGTCATCAGTGTTTTGCCACTAATCGTATTCCTGAAGAGCGCAGTCACGCTGACGCTAATTGTGGTAAGTGCCAACAGCCTATCGTAACTGAGTTACCCATTGATTTAAACGATAGTAGTTTTTATCCGTTTCTTGAACGTAATGACTTACCTATCATAGTTGATTTTTGGGCTAGCTGGTGTGGACCGTGCCAAAATATGGCGCCTGTGTATAACAAAGTCGCTAAAGAAACGGACAGTATTTTATTTGCTAAAGTAAACACAGAACAAGCTCAGCAAGTTTCAAGAGATGCAGGGATCCGCAGTATTCCTACCTTGATATTTCTTCATCAAGGACAAGAAGTTGATCGTGTTTCAGGCGGGTTAAATGAACCACAAATGAAACAGTGGATCATGCAGTGTGTTCAAAAGCTTAGCCAAGCTTAAAACTAGGCTCTTATTAAAGTTAAAAGGCAGTCTATAGAGTTAGGCTGCTTTTATTTTTAACCTTAAAACCAATAGCTTACTCCTAGTTGCCATACTGGTTTGCTTACATCTGTATCTAACCAGCTAAGATAAGCGGCAAAGCGGTCGGATATTGCTAAGTTCAAGTCCGCACCATATGAATTTAGATGCTGTAAGGAAGAACTGGAACTCTCTTCGGCAAGCTGAAGCTCTTCAAAAATAACTCTATTGTTATCTCTTAAACGGATAATAGTGAAAGTGCCATCCGTTTGATCAGATAGTTCTTTCTCGTACCATACTGATACTAACCAGTCTTTATCGAGTGCATTGAAACTGTAGTCAAAGTTTGTTGCTAAGCTATACAACCAAATAGAGTCATCAAATTGGAACTTACCTTTTGTGTCCTGTAGATCAGATAAGAAAGGATCGTTATTTATAATATTTTCAAATTCAGCAGAATTAGATGAGTTTTCGAAATGACTTTCCTGTACTTGTTCACCTTCAGTATTAAAGTAGGTTACACCAAGGTCAAAGTTAACGGAGAGATCTACGATAAAAGGGGAAAGATCTATATAGTATTGGCTCGACAATTCATAAAATGAGTCTTTACTATCATAATCCTGCTCTGCTGTAGCTGCGATTGATAGAGAGTCGTCGGTAGGTGAAAATATTTCGGTTTTAACCATGTTGTATGCAAAATTACTCTTTCCTAACGCAGCAGAAAATACCCAATTATTTGTGTAATAGTTTGCGTATAGCTCGTAACTTTCAAAAGATAATTCAGCATCAGTTTCCAAACCTTCTCTAATCCAATCATCAGAAGTATCTGCAGAAGTTAATGCCAGACCTACCAACCAGTTTTCTTCACTGTAATTGATTTGTAGACCTTGAGATATCGCAGAGATTTCATCTTCGATGGGACCCAGTTGTACAGGTTGATTTACTTCTGAAATTGACCAAGACATGCCAATATCAGCGCATTGTGCTGCGAATGGAAACAAACATAGAAATAACAGCTTATACTTCATGTGCCACTTTCACCTTTATATCACCATCAGAAAGTTTGATGTTTAACTCTTCTTGTTGTTGCGCTTGTGCGACTTTACTAATGACTTTGCCTTGCATGTCTTGGGTAATTGAATAACCGCGTTGTAAAGTGGCTAATGGACTCACAATATTTAATTTTTCGATATTGTTTGCAAATCTATTTTGCTGTTTTTCTAAATTCATTTGCATACTTTGTTTCAACTGATGAGCTAGAATAAGCTGTTTATTCGCTGCTTGTTCCAGCTGATGCTTTGGCGTATTGGCATACAAGGACTTTTGATTAACAGCCTGTTTGTGCTTTGCTTGCGTTAACTTATTGGTAATAACACTGGTCAGTCGCAGTTGCAGTTCATCAGTCTTTTGTTGTGCAAGTTGAACTTGATGACTCGGGTGTAATAAAGATAACGATTTGTTTAATTTAACTAAACCTTGTCTACGGTTTTTATGCTGATTAGCATAAGCCATTAGTAGACGAGAATACATTTGCGTCACTTTATTTACTAACTCTGAATTATCTGTCGATACCAACTCGGCCGCAGCCGATGGGGTTGGTGCTCTTAAATCAGCAACAAAATCAGAAATACTTACATCAACTTCATGGCCGACTGCACTGATAATTGGTAAGCCTGAATTATAGATTGTGTGAGCTAAGGCCTCGTCGTTAAAAGGCCACAGATCTTCAAGTGAGCCGCCGCCACGACCAACGATAAGCACATCGACTTCTTGTCTATAATTTGCAGCTTCGATAGCCCAAATAACATTTGCAGCTGCATGCTCCCCTTGAACCATAGTTGGATAAACAATTACTTGAGTTTGCGGTGAACGACGCTGGAGTACGGTAATAATATCGTGAATAGCTGCACCGGTAGGAGATGTGATGACTCCAACTCGTTTTGGTGCTTGAGGTATTGGTCTTTTAACGTTTTGATCAAACAGGCCCATTTGCGATAATTTCACTTTGAGCTGTTCGAATTCTTGTTTTAATAAACCTTCTCCAGCAGGCTCCATCATCTCAACAATAAGTTGGTAGTCACCTCTAGGTTCATACAAACTTATACGACCTCGAACAAGCACTTGAGCACCTTCAGTAATATTTGCGCTTACATTGCGATTATTGCCGCGAAACATTGCTGCTTTAATTTGAGCTTTTTTATCTTTTAGGGAAAAGTACCAATGACCGCTACTGGCTTTGATAAAATTGGATATTTCGCCCGAGATCCAAACGTTTACAAACTCTGCTTCTAGCATCATTCGAACTTTTTGATTCAATTCAGAAACTTGAAATATTTTTTGCTGGCTAGTCGAGTTCATTTCTAGGCTATAGAGTTTATAATTAGAGGCAGTCTAGCAAGATCTACAGCTGATGTCAGTGGGAGAAAACTGCTAAAAACAGGCGTTTAACGCTCAATTTTGAAATTATTCTGCAAAAATCAAAAATTATCGTTTACCTTAGTCTGGTTTTAGCATAAAATGCCGCCGCAACATAATCACCTCCTTCTAACCATCTGTTAAGGTAAAACTGTATGTTGCGTATCGCTAAAGAAGCCCTAACGTTTGACGACGTATTATTAGTCCCTGGCCATTCGGCTGTCCTTCCTCATGAAGCAAATTTAAAAACTCGTTTAACTCGAAATATTGAGCTGAATATCCCTATGGTATCGTCTGCTATGGATACAGTTACAGAAGCTCGTTTAGCGATTGCCCTAGCTCAAGAGGGTGGCATAGGTTTCATTCACAAAAACATGTCGATTGAAGCGCAAGCCAACGAAGTCCGCAAAGTTAAAAAATATGAATCAGGTGTAGTATCTGATCCTGTTACCGTAAATAAGTCGATTACCATCGGCGAAGTTATGCATTTATCTGATGAACACGGTTTTTCTGGTTTCCCAGTTGTTGACGCTGAGGGCAACCTAGAAGGTATAGTTACTGGTCGTGATCTGCGTTTCGAAACTAACTTAAATGGTGCAATTACTTCAGTAATGACACCAAAAGAGAAGCTAGTAACAGTTAAAGAAAACGCTGCTCGTGAAGATGTATTAGCTTTAATGCATGAGCACAGAATCGAAAAGATTTTAGTTGTTGATGATGCTTTTAAACTACAAGGTATGATCACAGTTAAAGATTTCCAAAAAGCGGATGACAAACCAAATGCATGTAAAGATGAATTAGGTCGTTTGCGTGTTGGTGCTGCTGTTGGCGTTGGTGCTGGAACAGACGAACGCATTGCAGCGTTAGTTGAAGCTGGTGTTGACGTTCTTCTTATCGACACTTCACATGGTCACTCTCAAGGTGTATTAGACAGAGTTGCTAAAACTCGTGCTGAATTCCCAGAATTAAATATTGTTGGCGGTAACGTAGCAACGGCAGAAGGTGCAAAAGCATTGGTAGAAGCTGGTGTTGATGCGGTAAAAGTTGGTATTGGTCCAGGTTCAATCTGTACTACTCGTATCGTTACAGGTTGTGGTGTACCACAAATTACAGCGATTGCTGATGCAGTAGCAGCAGTGTCAGGCAAAGATATACCTGTAATTGCTGACGGTGGTATTCGTTTCTCTGGCGATATTGCTAAAGCATTAGTTGCAGGTGCAAGCTGTGTAATGGTTGGTTCAATGTTAGCTGGTACTGAAGAGGCACCAGGTGAAGTTGAGTTATACCAAGGCCGTTACTACAAGTCGTATCGCGGTATGGGTAGCTTAGGCGCAATGAATCAATCACATGGTTCTTCTGACCGTTACTTCCAAAAATCGGACAACAAAGAAAAGTTAGTTCCAGAAGGTATCGAAGGCCGTGTTGCATACAAAGGTCCTATCGAAAATATCATCCATCAGCAATTAGGTGGTATTCGTAGTGCTATGGGTCTAACTGGCTGTAAAGATATTGCTGAGTTAAATACTAAACCGCAATTTGTTCGCGTTACTTCTGCCGGTATGGGTGAGTCACACGTTCACGATGTGCAAATTACTAAAGAAGCACCTAATTACCGATTAGGTTAGTCCTAGACTAAACTAAGAAATCAATTCAAATAAGGTCGGGTTTCCCCGGCCTTTACATATTACTTATCCGGCGGAATAAAATCCGACCTACAAATTAGAAGGCTAAAACATGTCAATGACACAAGACATTCACCAGCACAAAATTTTAATTTTAGATTTTGGTTCTCAATACACTCAACTTATTGCTCGTCGCGTTCGCGAAATTGGCGTTTACTGTGAGCTATGGGCATGGGACGTAACTGAAGAGCAAATCAAAGAGTTCAACCCTAACGCTATTATTTTAGCGGGTGGCCCTGAGTCGGTAACAGCTGAAAATTCACCTAGAGCTCCAGAATATGTATTTAATGCCGGTGTTCCTGTACTTGGTATCTGTTATGGCATGCAGACTATGTCAGAGCAGTTAGGTGGTGCCGTAGAAGTATCTATGGAGCGTGAATTTGGTTACGCTCAAGTTGAAGTTGTTTCTGACTCAGCGTTAGTAAAAAACATCGAAGATTCGATTGCTGAAGATGGCAATGCATTATTAGATGTATGGATGTCACACGGTGATAAAGTAAGCTCAATCCCAAGTGATTTTAAAGTGGTAGCAAAAACTGACAGCTGCCCATTTGCGATCATGTCAAATGAAGAAAAGCGTTTCTACGGTGTTCAATTCCACCCAGAAGTTACTCATACAAAACAAGGTTTACGTATTTTAGAAAACTTTGTTTGTAACATTGCTGGTTGTGAAAAGCTTTGGACGTCAGCTTCTATCATCGAAGATGCTATCGCTAAAATCAAACAACAAGTTGGCGATGATGAAGTAGTACTTGGTCTGTCAGGTGGTGTAGATTCATCTGTTGTCGCTATGCTTATCCATCGTGCCATTGGTGATAGATTAACTTGTGTATTCGTAGATAACGGCTTACTTCGCTTAAACGAAGGTCAGCAAGTAATGGACATGTTTGGTGACCACTTCGGTCTTAACATTGTTCACGTGAATGCGGAACAACGTTTCTTAGACCGTTTAGCAGGCGAAAATGATCCTGAAGCAAAACGTAAGATCATTGGTAACGTATTCGTTGAAGTATTCGATGAAGAAGCGAGCAAGCTAGAAAATGCTAAATGGTTAGCACAAGGTACTATCTACCCTGATGTAATTGAATCAGCAGCATCTAAAACTGGTAAAGCGCATGTTATCAAGTCTCACCACAATGTTGGTGGTTTACCAGAAGACATGGAACTTGGTTTAGTTGAGCCGCTTCGTGAATTATTCAAAGATGAAGTTCGTAAGATTGGCTTAGAGTTAGGCTTACCTTATGACATGCTTTACCGCCATCCATTCCCAGGTCCTGGTTTAGGTGTACGTGTTTTAGGCGAAGTTAAGAAAGAATACTGTGATTTGTTACGTCGTGCAGATGCTATCTTTATTGAAGAGTTACGCGCTGATGGTTTATACGACAAAGTATCACAAGCATTCACTGTATTCTTACCAGTTCGTTCAGTTGGTGTAATGGGCGATGGTCGTAAGTACGACTGGGTTGTGAGCTTACGAGCGGTAGAAACAATCGACTTTATGACGGCACACTGGGCACATTTACCTTATGATTTCTTAGGTAAAGTATCTAATCGTATTATCAATGAAATCGATGGTATTTCACGTGTGGTTTACGATATCAGTGGTAAGCCTCCTGCAACGATTGAGTGGGAATAGTTTTTCTCCTGTATTTTTATTTAAAAGCCGGCATTAGCCGGCTTTTTTGTGCAATTGCCATAGGAGTGATAAATGTTGCGAAGCGATTGATTGTTTTGTTGGCTATTCGTTACACTCTTCTTTCTCATCCAATTACATAAGGCAGTATCTTCTGTGTTTTCTTGGTCTCGCTTGATACAAAAGGTAGGAATCTATTTAGCAGGTTCAATTTTCGTCATATTTTTAGCTGTTTGGGCTGCTAGCTTTTATCTTATTCCTTGGCAAATAAACACTCAGTTAAAGCCTTATCAACTAACACTAGAATCAAAAGCAAGTCTTAGTATTAACCCCTTTATTTTACAAGTGGAAATCAAGGATCTTGTACTCGTAACTGAGCAGGAGCAAAAGCCTGTAGCTAGCATCGAATATGCTGTTTTGGATGTTAGTTGGCTTGGTCTAATTAGCAAAGAAATTAATATCGATGAGTTCGTTATCGACACTCTAAATATAAAGGTTAAGCGCAGCGAAGAATCATTAAATATTGCAGGCATTGAACTGCCATTAACTGAGCAAAAAAGTACAAACTCAGAAATCAGTTCTCCAGAAGCAACAATTAAAGAGAATGAACCATTAGATTGGCAATTTGTTATGGCAAACGCAAACTTTAGCAATTTGGTTATCGATATTGATGATGTTGGGCATCAGCAAACTTTCACTTTTAACAATATCGGTTTAAGTGAGGTACGTGCGGATTTACAGCAGCAACAAGCTAAAGTCAGTACTGAAGCTCTTATAAACCAAGCTCCACTGTCGTTAAAGTTGGATGCTGAGTTCAAAAAGACTGAAGCTGGTAATAGCAAATTAGCTCTGAATTCAGAACTAAGTATTAAGCAATTGGCTTTAGCCGACTTTGCGTATTTAGTACAAGCGCAGCCGAATGCCCTAGTAGAGAAACTAGTTGGATTTGTTGATCTTTCTGCAAAGCAAACAGTGCAGTTAATTGATGATTCTTGGTCGGTTAAACAACAGCATTTTTCTATTGAACTAGCAAACGTTGAAGTTAAAGCACTAGATTACCAGCTTAAAAATCAATTGTTTTCCATTCAATTAAATGAAGGAGAATACTCTGGAAGCAGTGATGCTTCAGCTAATGTTCAAGCTCATCTAGCTATAGCGAGCAATGCTCTTTCTGTCGATGTCTATAAACAAGATAATACGGAAGTTGGTAAATTAGCTTCTCTTTCTGCTCTGAAAGTTCCAAATATCATGTTTAATCTAGCAGGAAGTGAAACTCCTGAATTGGCGATTGAGCAGATTAACTTTCATGATATTTTAATTTCTGAACCTTTGATGGATTCTCTTGAGAGTGAACAGGTTGAAGATGAAAATAGCAGCCATTCAAAACTTTCTGCTCATGCTATTTGGGCAACTGAACAAGTTGCTATTAATGGCGTTAATTTAAAAGAGCAACACTTAGCTATTGATGATATTCAGCTATCTGCTTTTAATAGTAGAGTGTTATTAGATAAGGAGAAAAAATTAGCTAATTTAGTCTTAGCAGAAAGTGCGAAAAGTGCAGATTCAAAAACTGAAAAAGTCGTCGAGAATACTGAGACTGCGCAGTCTACTGAACAAGCATTCACTTTTAGTTTAGGTAAGTTTAGTTTAATTGAACCTAGCAAAGTTCATTTTACTGACCAGAGTGTTACTCCTGTTTTTGAACAAACATTAACCGTTAATACATTAGAATTAAGTAAGCTGAACAATCAGATAAAAGAGCAAACATCAAATTTCGCTTTGGCTTTCAAACTAAGTCAGTATTCTGGGGCTGATGTTAAAGGTTCTATAACGCCTTTTGCTGATAAATTGAATTTAACAACACATGCCAAAATTAAAGAGTTTTCTCTTCCTTCGTTGTCGAGTTATATGCGCGACGCGCTGGGTTTTGACTTCTTAGCTGGTCAGTTGGATACCGATGTTGAAGTAACAGTGGTAAATGATGACATTGATGGTGAGGTTAACATTGCACTGCGTGGCTTTGAAATCTCTAGTGACAATGATGTCAGTGGAGATCATGTTAAAGAATCAACGGCAATACCACTTAATGTCGCGCTTAATATGCTCAAAGACAGTGATAATAATTTACATCTTGATATTCCATTATCAGGTAATGTCAGTGATCCGCAATTTGGTTTGAGTAGCTTTGTTACTTTGATAGCTAAAAAAGCAGTAATGGCTCAGGCTGAAAACTACTTGATAAATACTTTCGTTCCATACGCTAATATTGTTAGCGTCGCCCGTGTAGCCGGTGAATATTTGCTTAAGTTAGAAGTTGAAGATCTGCTTTATCAGCCTAAACAAATTGAGTTAAATGAAGCTCAGCACAACTTCATCAATGAATTAGTAAAGTTATTGACGGACAAACCCGAGCAACAAGTTAGACTCTGCGCATATGCCGTGAAAGCTGATGTTGAACAATCTAACTTACAAGAACAAAGTGTTTTAGTATCCGAGTTACAAAAGCTGAGTACTGAGCGTGGGCAAGCTTTAAAAGCAAGCTTGGTTGAAGAGTATAATATCGCTTCATCTAGACTCTTGTTGTGTGAACCAAAAGTAGATTTGAACGAAAGAGCAAAACCAAGAGTAGAGTTTACTCTCTAGCTTGATTGTTTTGCTACTAACAGGCTGTTTTGAAATAGCAGCCTGTATTTTAGTTCTGGTTAGTTTATAGCTACTTCATTTCTGTTGTGTTTTGCCATGTACAAAGCGCTGTCTGCTTTGCTGTAGCATTCTTTAGCATTTACATGGTCTGCGTCGGCGGTCACTGTACAAGCTCCAATAGAGATAGTGACAAAGTTAGAAACTTTGCTGTCAGAGTGTTCTATTTTCAGAACTTCTATACTTTCCCTAACGGTTTCCAAAAATACTTTGATATTGTCGGCTTCTATGTCAGTCAAAATTATTGCGAACTCCTCGCCACCAATACGAAATACGTAATCCCCTGGTCGCTTTAAAGAAGTTCGCATTGCTTGCGCAACTTGCTGTAAAACTTTGTCACCTTCAGGATGACCATATCTATCATTGAACAGCTTAAAGTAATCAACATCGACAATTGCTAAGGTTAAATTGCTTTTCTTTCGCTGTGCTCTGCCGATTTCTCTCTCTAATGTTTCATTGAATAGCCTACGGTTTGGCAAATTAGTTAAAGTATCAGTTACCGATAGCTTTTTACTTGTCGTATCGGTTAACAGATTGGTGTAGCCAATAACTTCAAATTTATCGTTTAGCTTTGGCAGAATGGTCGACTTAGCCCAACACTGAATGTTATCTCTGTTAATAAAACTGATTTCTCCTTCCCATTGCTTGCCTGTAGAAACTTGTCGCCATACTTGCTCAGCGAGTTCTTCTCTGTGTTCTGAGTTGTCAAAAAAGAACGATGGGGTATTTATTAAATCTCGTTTAGTTGCTTGTAAAAAGCGGCACAAGGCACTGCTAACTGTAACAATGCGGCCTGCTAGGTCGAGTTGAGCGTACATGATGTTTTGGTCAATTAAGTAACTTTGCTGCAAACTTTCTTTTTGGTTATTGCTTATCGTACGCACTACACTGACAGCAATGACGAAAGAAGTAATAACAGCTAAAACACTGATAAGACCGATAATGTAAATTGAATGCTTATTGCTAATCTGAGAGTTGTTATAAAACTCACGAGCTTTGTTTTCAGCGAATAATACAAACTCATGTACTGAAGATTGCAGTTTCGCAACATGTTCTGCACCTTGAGCTTTGGTTATTGCGATCGCTTTTTTTCTTTCGCCTAATGAATGTAAACGCAGAACTTCATTTCTGATAGGACGCCAGTCTAAAAATAAGCGGTAAGTTTTGCTTATGTCTTTTTTATCTCCTAAAAAGCGGTCAAAAATAATATCAAAAGCTTCTAATACATCTTGCTCTCTGTTGCTGATCTGCGCAGTGATTGAATTAACATGCTCGGGACTATCAAGTAGGACTAAATCCTTCATATCTCTATGAATGGCTAGTATATTTGCTTCTATTGTTTTGCCTGCATTGCTCACTGCAAAAGGATGGTGATACAAGTCTTTAACATTATTGGAAATGGTTTTTAGGTGGTAGTGCGCAAAGCCAGCTAAACAAACCAGTAATGTTAAGATAAGACCAAAACCTAGGACTAGAGATCTTGTATTGTTCATTGGATAGAAAAGGTTACCGCAAAATACCAAAAGGACATTTTACGAAAAGATAAGGGTAAAAGTTTTGATCTTACGTAATAATTAGATGATTTTTATTGCTTTGGTAGTAATAAGTTTTGAATAGTTCATGTTTTGAGTAGCTCGGTTGGGAAAGCTACTCAAAACTTAGATAGGATTAGCTGGCTTTATCTAGCGAGTCGATTTTTTGTTTTAAATCGTATTTTTCGTCTGTCACGATTTTCTCCAAAGTTGCCACTCGTTCTTTTAATGCTTCCAATTCTTTCAACAAGTTTTCATCAACCTTGTTGTTTTCTTTTTTCATTTGCAACTTAACATGTTGTTCGTAAGCTGAATAAAGTAACGCACCAATAATAGTAACAATGGCAATAACCATAACTGAAGTAGGCATGTTGTTTTCCTTTTTGTTTTTATCTAAAGAGAATAGCCTAAAGACTATTAAATTACCTAGTTTAACTAAGGTCTGATATACCAACTTGTATGCCAAATGTTAAAGTATTGAAAATAAAGACTATTTACCAAATTTAATAATTATCTATTGTGATATTTACTTATCTTTAGTCTAATTCGCTAATTAATCTTAGAAATAATCAATAAACTCAAGTGATAGAAGATAAAGACGACAATTACTGGATGCAGCACGCATTAAAATTAGCTGAAAAAGCACAGGAACAGGGAGAAATACCAGTCGGTGCAGTATTAGTTAAAGATGGTGAAGTTGTAGGGGAAGGTTGGAATCAATCTATTACTTTAAATGACCCTAGTGCTCATGCAGAGGTGATGGCAATTAGAGATGCGGGTCGTCGAGTTGAGAACTACAGGCTTATTGATACTACGTTGTATGTGACTTTAGAACCTTGTCCTATGTGTGCTGGCGCTTTAGTTCACAGCAGAATTTCACGTTTAGTTTTTGGTGCGCCGGATTTGAAAACAGGATCTGCTGGCAGCATCATGAATTTAGTGCAACATCCTAATTTGAATCACCAACTAGATGTATCTGCAGGGATTTGCGCTGAACAATGCAGCAATAAAATATCTGATTTTTTTAAAATGCGCAGAAAACAAAAGAAAATCGAGAAAGCGGAAAAACAAAAAAATAATGAAGTAGAAAAAGAGTAGCCCTCTTTACTTGATTTTATTCTAATATCTTATATTGTTTGTGATATAACATATCAAATCAATCGACTAACTAGATAGTCATCGTTAAATTTACTTAATTGTTACTATTTTATTAATTTAGTTGCACGTAATTCGCTTTTGTTACGGTTTAGTTAACTACTTTTAACTCGTGTTAAATTTTTAATATCTTATCTTTATTTTTGACTCCAAAGTGTCACTGCTTTGCCGTTTTTCATTCATAAACCCTTGGTACAAATTGCACCGCATTTTGCTCACTTCAATGTTTCCTTACCTTTAGCTTGAATACAATTATAGGCAGGGAGGCTTGAACATAATAAAAATATAAACCAAGGAAAAATAATGAAACTGTTCACGCCAAAATTAACGGCAGCAGTGTTAGCTATGACGTTTAGTAGTTTTGCGTTTGCTGATGTGCTTCCCGATAAACAAACTAGTTCAGCTTGGTTCACCGATGGTGAAGCTAAAATTCTAGCGAAGCAAAACACAGCCAATAAAATGAAAGCGAAAAATGTCATTTTGTTTGTTGGTGACGGTATGGGTATTTCTACTTTAACCGCAGCTCGAATTTTAGAAGGTCAACAGCAAGGTAACACAGGTGAAGAAGGCTATTTAAGTTTTGAAACTTTCCCGTATTCAGCACAAGTAAAAACTTATAACGTTGATGCTCAAACGCCTGATTCGGCTGGGACTATGACGGCTATGATTTCGGGAGTTAAGACAGACTCTGGTGTCATTGGTGTAGACGAAGATATTGTTCGTGGTGATTGCTCAACAGTAGCAGGTAATGAACTCGTTACGGCTTTGGAGTTAGCTGAAATTCGCGGTCTTTCAACTGGGGTACTTTCTACAGCCAGAATCACCCATGCAACACCAGCTGCAACATATGCTAAGTCGGCAGACCGTAACTGGGAAGATATCTCAGATATGGATATCGAAAACAATCCAGAGCGTGCCGAATGTGAAGATATCGCCTCCCAGTTAGTTAATTTTGAAAATAATCTGGAACAGAGATTTCTTGGCGTCGATGTAGACGGTATTGATGTAGTGATGGGAGGCGGTCGCCGTCACTTTTTGCCAAAAGATGAAGCGGCTAATTCAGCTGATGCAGCAAGCTCTGTTGAGGGTGATAGAACAGATGGGCGAAATTTAGTTACCGAGTGGCAAGCTAAATATCAAAATGGTGTTTATGTCATGGACCAAGCTGGGTTTTCTGCTATTGATACTGAAACAACAGAAAAGGTTTTTGGCCTTTTCAATGAATCTCACATGTCGTACGAAGCAGACAGAGCTAACGATATAGCTGGTGAACCTAGCCTGAGTGAAATGACAGAAACTGCAATTAATGTTCTTAACAATAATGAAAAAGGATTTTTGTTAGTTATTGAATCAGGGCGTATTGATCACGGCCACCATGCTGGCAACGCCTATAACGCTCTTTCAGATACCATTGAGTTTGCTAAAGCTGTGCAAACGGCAGTTGATGCAACTTCGGCTGATGACACTTTGATCTTAGTTACTGCCGATCACAGTCATGTATTCACTATTGCTGGTTATCCTAAACGAGGTAACCCAATTTTAGGAAAAGTTGTTGGAGTTGGAGCAACAGAGCCTAGTTTAGCTTTAGATAATCAACCTTACACAACTGTTGGTTACGCTAATGGTCGAGGTTTTCACGATTTAGGAACAGAAACAGATGCAGATGCAGTATACGATTTAGAGGCATTTGCGGGACGAGCAGATCTTTCAAGCATCGACACTCAAGCGGCGGGTTTTCACCAAGAAGCTATCGTACCTCGAAGCTCAGAAACTCATGCCGGAGAAGACATTTCTCTACATGCTACTGGTCCGGGCGCACAACTAACTCAAGGTGTGGTAGAGCAGAGCGTTGTATTTCATCTAATCAACCAGTCATTAGACTTAATCAAGGAATAATAATAATGAAAACGAATATAAAACTAAGTTTATTAATCCTTGCATTAACTGCTGTATTAGCAGGCTGTGATGGTGATGATGGCCAAGACGGCTTAGATGGAGTCAATGGAGCAACTAGTCTTATTAACCAGACACAATTAGCTGTGGGCAATGAGCAATGTAGAAATGGTGGCGTACAAGTAGATTCTGGTTTGGATTCCAACTCGAATGGCTTACTTGATAGTTCTGAAGTTACAGCTACTAACTATGTATGTGCGTCAACAAAAGTAGAACTTTCGGCAACAGACGTGGATGTTACCACTAGCAATGCTTGGTATACAGCAAGTGAAGATAGAGTTAGCCAAGCGAAAGACAATAACTCATTGCAGCAACAATTAGGACAAGCAAAAAATGTGATCCTATTTGTTGGCGACGGCATGGGCGTTTCTACAGTAACCGCTGCGCGCATTTTAGAAGGACAGATGTTGGGTAAAATGGGTGAAGAACATCAGTTGAGTTTTGAAAAGTTCGCTTATTCAGGATTTGCAAAAACATATAATACTGACGCCCAAACACCAGATTCTGCCGGTACTGCAACAGCTTTAGTTTCAGGTGTTAAAACTGATATAGGTGTTGTTGGACTTCATGAAGATGCTAGTCGTGGTGAATGCTCATCTGTATCTGGCAATCAGCTAGTAACTGCACTTGAACTTGCTGAAATAGCAGGCAAGTCAACAGGTGTAGTGTCTACCGCCCGTATTACTCACGCAACTCCAGCCGCAACTTATGCTAAGTCGGCGGATCGTAATTGGGAAGATATCTCAGATATGAGTATTGACGATAATCCAGAGCGTGCAGGATGCGAAGATATTGCGTCACAGTTGGTCAATTTTGAAACTAACCTTGAAGCTCGATTTTCTGGCTTAGATGTTAATGGTATCGAAGTTGTAATGGGAGGTGGACGTCGTCATTTCTTACCAAAGGATGCTGCGTACAATACCGCTGACGCTAGTAGTTCTGTTGAGGGTGATCGTACAGATGGTCGTGATCTGACTGCTGAATGGCAAGCTAAATATCCGACTGGCCAGTATGTTATTGACCAAGCTGGTTTTGATGCAATTGACGCAGCGAATACAGATAAGTTGTTTGGTCTATTTAATGAATCTCATATGCGTTATGAAGCTGACAGAGATAATGACATTTTAGGTGAACCAAGCTTAAGCGAAATGACTGCTAAAGCGATTGATGTATTAGACAATAATAATGACGGCTTTTTCTTAATGGTTGAGTCTGGTCGCATTGATCATGGGCACCACGCTGGTAGTGCTTACAATGCACTAACAGATACTATCGAATTCGCTAAAGCTGTACAGGCTGCTGTAGATGCGACAGAAATGGAAGATACGTTAATTATAGTGACAGCCGATCACAGCCATGTTTTCACGATTGCAGGTTATCCTAAACGTGGTAACCCAATTTTAGGCAAGGTTGTAGGGATTGGCAGCACTGAACCTAGTTTAGCGTCCGACTCCATGCCTTATACCACAGTTGGTTATACCAATGGTTTAGGTTTCCGTAACTTTGGTACTGAAACAGATGCTGACGAATCTTATGACGTAGCACCTGATGCTAGTGAAATTGGTAATGCCGAAGCCTTTGTTAGTTCTTCTGGTTCTACCGCTATTTCTGGGCGTGTTGATTTAACTAACATTGATACCACTAGCGCTGGTTTTCACCAAGAAGCGGTGATCCCTACCAGTTCAGAAACTCACGCCGGTGAAGATGTTGGGGTTTACGCTATGGGGCCAGGCTCTCACCTTGTATCAGGGACTAACGAGCAAAGCTTAGTATTTCACGTAATCAATAAAGCAGCAGGGCTTGTTGAGCAAGCTGAGGCAAAATTACCATAACAATAATTATCTAAGAGCCAACTGAGTTTGGCTCTTATTTTTATTAATTATGGGTGGAGTAATAATGAAACAATACCTAGCAATTGTATTTTTAATGTTGAGCGGACATGGTTTTGCACAAAGTTGCAGTCATGAGTTCGAAGCTAAATACGAGATAAAACAAAACGATACAAGTAAGCAGCTAAATGTTTGGCGCTCAGGTTCTGCAGTGGCATACCAAAATATTAATGCCAGAGTGACAGACTATTGGACTAAGTCAGCAAATGACAGATTAAAGCTAGTCAGATTATTCGATAGTTATGAGAAAGGCATCGAATATGAAGCTAAAAACTACGGGGACAAAATTTCATGGGAAAATCTGTTCCACAAATTTGCGCCACAGCGCTTAGCATCGATGGAACTAATCCAAACTCAAGGAATAGGTTGTAACAAAGTTGAGTTTTATCAAAAAGATACAAAAGATCAGACAGTAAAAGTTGAATGGTTACCAGAGTACCAAATTGCTAAAAGAGTGAGTGTACAGTCAAAAGCAAACAGTAGCGCGTTACTGTTAACTAAGCTGGTTACTGATAGCAAAATTATAGCTAAGCAATTTGCCCATTGGGATAGCTATTATCTAACTGATTATGTTGATATCGGAGATAATGAATCAGACCCTTTCTTATCAAAAATGATTAATATGGGGTTTGTTCAAGGTGGAGCAACAGGCTTTTATGACTCTAAAGGCAATCAACTATCAGGTCATGGCCATAGCCATTAAAGTGTTGTTTATGGGCTTGTTTTTAATGAGCCCTTATTCATGGCTTTTATTAACAAGCTTTTACTGATGAGTTCTTATTAATGAACTTTGAGTGAAAGTCCAAACTTCTACACTGAGTGACTCAGATACCAATATTACGAGTAGCTAATATCACGAGTAGCTAATATTACGAGTAGATAGTAGAGCAATCCAAGCTCATAGGAAGTTGTTTGATACGCTTTTGTACTAATTTACGCTTACGAACACTGCGAGCACAACGACGGCGAGTTGTGTTTAACATTAATTTAGAACGGTTTAATCTTTTAATAGTTCTTCTTCTCAACTGCTTATGCTCCTATTTAGTGCGTGCGGATAATATCCTTATATTGTGACATTTGTATGACATTTAAACCCTAAGCTAGTGAATTGCTAAAATCCATTACAAAGCTAATTGTGGATGAGCCTGCTGGCTAGCTTGCTCTTTTTTATCTTGAATTAGCTCTTCTTCTGCTTGTTTTTGATCTAACCAAACTAAGGTGTCGTAATAACGGCGAATATTAGAGACATAAGTAACGGCTTCGTCGCCTCTAGCAAAACCATAACGGGTTTTCTTGTAATAACGCTTTTGCCTAAGAAGTGGTAAATAACGTTTTACATCAACCCATTTATCAGGGTTACCACCTTTCTGAGCCGTTAATCTTCGAGCGTCTTGAACATGACCCCAACCTACATTATAGGCAGCTAAGGCAAACCAAGGTTTGTCGTGTTCAGAAATTCTCGCTGGTACTCGATTTAACAGTTTTTTCATATAAACCGCACCACCGCGAATATTGTCTTCGGCATTCAAGCGACTTTTTACACCATACTGTTTAGCCGTCGGTTGAGTTAACATCATAATGCCTCGTACACCTGTTGGTGACTTAGCACGAGGATCCCAGTGAGATTCTTGATAACTTTGCGCGGCTAATAATCGCCAGTCGATGTCACCTGAATACTGTTCAAACCAATCTTGATATTTAGGTAAAACTCTATCTACTGCACGCATGAAGAGTCGAGTATCAACGTAGTTAAATTTCTCAACATGACCAAAGTATCTATCTTCTAGAGCAATTAACTCTCCGCTAGAGTTCATATCACCAAAGAAGTCGATCAAAATAGCATACAAAGAGTCGTCTTCATTTTTAGGTAATAACCAACTTAACGATTGTTCTTTTTCTAGCGTAAAGGCAACGCTAATATCGGGAAAGTAGCGTCTTACTATTGCTAAATTATGTGAATCAGCAACCGTAAACTCAATGCTTTCGTCCATTAGCATTTCTAGTAATTCATTTGGATCAGCACTCGCCGAAACATCAATTTCCATATCAGGATAATCTTCCTGATATTCGACTAACTTTTCTAAATGACTCGTTTGCGCAGCAACAGAAATAGCCCCTTCAACTTCAGTGAAATCTTTAGGTCTGCGCTTACCTTGTTTGTAAACCAGTTTTTGACTTACTTGTAAATAAGGAGGAGAAAAACGAAATTTCTCGGCTCTTTCTTCAGTATGAGCTAAACCACCAACCAGCATATCCACTTGGCCGTTTTCTAATTTAGGCAATAGCTCAGCAACGTGATAACTGGGCACTAGTTCAAGTTCAACATCTAAATATTCAGCGAATTGATTTATCAAATCGTGCTCAAAGCCAGCCGGGCCGTCAATATCAACATAATAACTCGTAGGGTTGAACAAGATGCCAACCTTAAGCTTATTGTTGTCTTTGATTTGAACCAGCTTACTCATCTCAGGTTTAGGCTGACAGGCGGTGATCAAAGTCAGTAATAATGTCGTGATTACTACTTTAAGCCCATATCCTAAGTGTGTTGAAATTGAAGTGTTATTTTTAGTATTCATCGCTGCTATTTATAGCAAATGAATGGAAAATCGTCATCTGCGAGTTTGTTATAAAGTGTTAAAAAATCGCTTTGAATTTGTGCCAACTCCTTGTCGCAAAAGCTTTGGCAACGAATAAAAAAAATTAAAATTTTTTTGCTAGCTAGAATCGAAACTATTGCAACAAATACGTCATATTATTCTGTTACTCACCGGGTATTGTGTATATAATGCGCGCCTGATTTTACTTTCGTGCAAGCAATCGAATAATTCGGTTCCAACTACTAAATGGTGAATTGGCATATGTTAATCCTTCGCGGTGCCCCAGCTCTATCCGACTTCCGTATTAACAAGTACTTAAAAGCTTTTGCTGACAAAGGCTTAGACGTAAAAGACATTTACGCGGAATACTCCCACTTTGCTGATGTTTCAGCTCAACTTTCAACAGACGAACTCGACAAACTTAACGCTTTATTAAAATACGGTCCGTCTATCGCGGAGCATAAAGCAGAAGGTGAATTGTTCTTAATAACACCTCGTCCAGGAACTATTTCTCCTTGGTCAACAAAGGCAACTAACATTGCCAATAACTGTGGTCTAGACAAAGTTAAGCGAGTTGAGCGCGGTATTGCGTTCTATGTTGTAGGTGAAAACCTAGATCGTGCTGCAATTGCTAGTGAACTACATGACAGAATGACGGAATCTGTGTTTGCTGAATTAGAGCAAGCGTCAGACTTATTCATTGAAGAACAGCCAAAGCCATTTACTTCTGTTGACATCTTAGCAGGTGGTAGAGAAGCGCTAGCGACAGCAAACATTGAAATGGGCTTAGCGTTAGCGGACGACGAGATTGATTATCTTGTTGAGAATTTCCAAAAGTTAGGCCGTAACCCTAACGACATCGAATTATACATGTTTGCACAAGCAAACTCTGAACATTGTCGTCACAAAATCTTCAATGCTGATTGGACAATCGACGGTGAAGAACAGCCTAAGTCGCTGTTCAAAATGATCAAAAATACTTTTGAACACAATAGTGAATATGTAACTTCTGCTTATAAAGATAATGCGGCAGTGATGCACGGTAGTGAGGCAGGTCGTTTCTTTGCAGACCCAACCTCAAGTGAATATAAATTCCACCACGAAAACATTGATATTTTGATGAAGGTGGAAACGCACAATCACCCAACAGCTATTTCTCCATTCCCAGGTGCTGCAACCGGTTCTGGTGGTGAAATTCGTGATGAAGGTGCAACAGGTCGAGGCTCTAAGCCAAAAGCCGGTTTAGTCGGTTTCACTGTTTCTAACCTACGTATTCCGGGCTTTGAACAGCCATGGGAAATCAATTACGGCAAACCTTCACGTATTGTTAATGCGTTAGACATCATGGTTGAAGGTCCTCTCGGTGGTGCGGCGTTCAACAATGAATTTGGTCGTCCAAATATCTTAGGTTATTTCCGTACTTACGAAGACAAAGTTAATAGCTTTAACGGTGAAGAAGTTCGTGGTTACCACAAGCCAATTATGCTTGCTGGTGGTTTAGGTAACATTCGTCGTGAACATACTGAAAAAGGTGTTATCCCGGTAGGCGCTAAACTCATTGCGCTTGGTGGCCCTGCGATGAACATTGGTCTTGGTGGTGGTGCTGCATCATCAATGGCATCTGGCCAGTCGAACGAAGATTTAGATTTTGCTTCGGTACAGCGTGAAAACCCAGAGATGGAACGTCGTTGTCAGGAAGTTATTGATAAGTGCTGGCAGTTAGGCGATGACAACCCAATTGCATTTATCCACGATGTGGGGGCTGGTGGTCTTTCAAATGCATTTCCTGAATTAGTAAATGACGGCGAGCGTGGTGGTGTATTCGAACTTCGCAACGTACCAAATGATGAACCAGGTATGTCTCCTTTAGAGATCTGGTGTAACGAGTCTCAAGAGCGCTATGTATTAGCAGTAGCTCCTGAGAACTTAGCTAAATTTGAAGAGTTGTGTCAGCGTGAACGTGCACAATATGCAGTTATCGGTGAAGCAACTGAAGAGCGTCACTTAACCCTTACTGATGAACACTTTGATAACAAGCCTATCGATTTACCATTAGATGTGTTGTTAGGTAAACCACCTAAAATGCATCGTGACGTTGAATCAACAACAACAGCTGGTAGCGAGTTTGATTTAACTAAAGTTGAGTTGAACGATGCAGCAGAACGTTTATTACGTCTACCGACTATTGCTGAGAAGACTTTCTTGGTTACTATCGGTGACCGCTCAGTTACAGGTATGGTTTCTCGTGACCAAATGGTTGGCCCTTGGCAGATCCCTGTTGCAGACGTTGCAGTAACTTCTGCTTCTTTAGACAGCTACTTCGGCGAAGCTATGGCGATGGGTGAGCGTACACCTATCGCACTATTAAACTATGGTGCGTCAGCTCGTATGGCGGTAGCAGAATCTATTACTAACATCGCAGCTGCGGACATTGGCGAAATGAATCGCATCAAGATGTCAGCAAACTGGATGGCAGCAGCAGGTCACCCTGGTGAAGACGCTGGTTTATACGAAGCAGTTAAAGCGGTTGGCGAAGAGTTATGTCCTGCATTAGACATCACTATCCCTGTTGGTAAAGACTCAATGTCGATGAAGACTAAGTGGGAAGATGAAGGAGGCGAAAAGTCAGTAACTGCTCCTCTATCACTAGTTATCACAGCATTTGCTCGTGTTGAAGATGTTCGCAACACGTTAACTCCTCAATTGCGTACAGACAAAGGTGAGTCTTCGTTAATCCTGATTGACTTAGGTAACAAGCAAAACCGTATGGGCGCTAGCTGTTTAGCTCAAGTTTATAACGAACTAGGCACTTCAGTTCCTGATGTTGATTCTCCAGAATTATTAAAAGGCTTCTTTAACTCAGTTCAAGCGCTAATCAAAGATGACAAGCTAATGGCTTATCACGACAGATCAGACGGTGGTTTATTCACTACAGTTGCTGAAATGGCATTTGCTGGTAAAGCTGGTGCAGAAGTTAACTTAGACGGTTTAGGTGAAGACGCGACATCTATTCTATTCTCAGAAGAATTAGGTGCAGTTGTTCAAGTTGCTAAAGCTGATGAAGCAGCAGTATTGGCAGTATTAGCTGAAAACGGTTTAGCTCAAATGAGCCATGTAATTGGTTCTGTGAACACGGAAGACAAAGTTAGCTTCAGCTTCAACGGTGAAACGGTTCTAGAAAACACTCGTACTCATTACCGTACTGTTTGGGCGGAAACGACGTTCCAAATGCAGTCTATGCGTGATAACCCAGAATGTGCGAAGCAAGAGTTTGACGCTAAGTTTAACGTTGACGATAAAGGTTTGAACGTTAACTTAACTTATGACTTAAACGAAGATGTAGCAGCTCCTGCAATTGCGGCTGCGACAATTAAGCCTCGCGTAGCTATCTTACGTGAACAAGGCGTTAACTCTCACGTTGAAATGGCAGCTGCATTTACACGCGCAGGCTTTGAAGCAATTGACGTTCACATGAGCGACTTACAAGACCAACGTGTAGACCTTAAGGACTTCACAGGCTTAGTTGCTTGTGGCGGTTTCTCTTACGGTGACGTTTTAGGTGCTGGTGAAGGTTGGGCGAAATCAATTCTATTTAACGATAGATTACGTGCTATGTTCAAAGACTTCTTCCACCGCGAAAATACTTTCTCATTAGGTGTTTGTAACGGTTGTCAGATGATGTCTAACTTACGTGAACTAATTCCTGGTGCAGACCACTGGCCACGTTTTGTAACTAACAAATCTGAGCGTTTTGAAGCTCGTTTCTCGTTAGTAGAAATTCAAGAGTCTAACTCAGTATTCTTCTCTGACATGGCAGGTTCTCGTATGCCTATCGCTGTATCTCACGGTGAAGGTCGAGCTGAATTTACCGCAACTTCAGCGGTCGATGCAGCACTTGCTTCTGGCACAGTGGCAATGCGTTATGTTGATAACAATGGTGAGTATACGGAAACATACCCAGCAAACCCTAATGGTTCACCACAAGGTATTACGTCATTAACTACTACTGACGGTCGTACAACTATCATGATGCCTCACCCTGAGCGTGTATTCCGCACTGTGAGTAATTCATGGCACCCTGATGAGTGGAAAGAAGATTCTCCTTGGATGAGAATGTTCCGCAATGCTCGTAAGTGGGTTGGTTAATTGTTCCAAACAACTAAAAGTTAAATTGAAAGGGGATAGCGATGGCTATCCCCTTTTTTATTGATTAACTACGAACTTCTTTTTCGTTTTGAATAAATAAACCAAGCAAAACTAAACATCAGAATCAAACCTGAGCCAATGGCAATTCGAGTTAGCATATCGGCTATAAGATATCTGAGTTGGAACATATCGGGTTTGCCTGTTTGCCAGTTAGTCCACTTTGTTGCCATATTCGAAGCAAAAGCTTCCTTGTTTCCTGTTTGGAGCATAATAAAGCCATCGCCTGTAGCAGGATTTATGCGAGCTGTGGCATTTAACATGGGAGAACGACCACCATGGCCTACAACGAAACTATTTTGATTGTTTTCTGCAAATAACATTACGCCAGCGCCCCAAATATCGAGTCCTCCAGAGTTACCCAAAGGTTGGTGCATAGTCAAAATGCTAGTATCAGAGAGAATACGAGGACTAGGGTTTGATAAAACACCAGATGGAATTTGTGAGCGAACAAATTTAGCTAGATCAGAAGTTGTGCTATACAAACCTGTTGCCGCAAGTGAAGTGTAATTAGGGTATACCTTTAGCTCTTGGCTTTCGCCAAAGTATTCAGCCGTTTGTTGAGATTCCCTATCTACTTGATAACTAGTGTTACTCATACCCAAAGGCGCAAAGATTGTCTGGTACATGTAGTCCGTGAAGTTCTGTCCAGAAACCTCTTCTATCAACAATTGTAGTAGGTTGTAACTTCCTCCTGAATATTGCCAACTTGTCCCTGGCTCTACACCTACTAAAACTCGACCTGATTTATCAGGTTCTCTATCTGCCGCTAAAGTAAGATGTTCGACTAGGGGTTGAACTTTAGCTTCAGGAGGAAAGCCGTCGTGGCCAAGGCCGTCAGTAATACCTGCAGTGTGACTTAAAAGCCTTCTGACAGTTACACCATCATTGTCAAACTTGCTTGGCGGTAATTGCCAACGAGTAAGGTAATTTGATACCGGTGTGTCCAGCTCCAACTTACCTTGTTCGACCAACTTCATTACTGCTACAGCCGTGACCCATTTACCTAAAGACGCAACGCCAAAAATAGAGTTTTCAGTGACTTGATTGCCTTTGGAGACGTGATGAGTAGCATTGACTTCTCCCTTTGCGATTAAGAGCATGGCGGCATTACCGTTATAGTTGTTATTGATTTCGACTTTAATGCTTTGCACAAACTCTGAGTAATTACCTGTTTGAGCTATTTTGTTTAAGAACCACCCTTGAGTAGTTGCAACTAAATTTACTATGCTCCAGCTAATTATTATTACTAAAGTAACAGTGAACCAAATTAGTCCGCGTTTCATGCCTATTCTCCTATTATCAGATCCGTGTTTATTATCTATAAAGAAGGAATAAAAAAGGCTGTCTCTGCACCAAATGCATTCTGGCTGCACGAAAAGCATTTTTACCGGTATTAGATGGGGTAAAGTAGTGAGCGAGTTGAAACTGGAGAGTTGAGTGGTGAAAAGGAAATTGAAAAACAATGTGATTTTTTGTTTATTGATGTTGAGCATGTTCTCCACATCAGTCTTAGCTAACCAAGTTAATGAACCGGAAATCATTGGCTCTTTTCGATTTACTTCAATGTCTGAATTAGCCACTGCATCTTGTCACGACACAACTTTGGATGACAGTAACTGGACCAAAGTTCAATTTGCTAATCTAACAGGGGGACAGCACCTCTGTATTAGAGGAAAGCTGAATATTATCAAAGAGAACATTCCAGAGAGCCCAGCTCTACTATTTCTTGCGCTGGCATCTTATGAAGTTAAGCTGGATGGTCAACTGCTTGGTAATAATGGACAGCCTGGAACATCAAGCAAAAATGAACAAGTGGGTGGGATCAGCGCTGTCTTACCTTTGGACATCTCTCGTTTACAATTAGGTGAGCACCTTATCAGCATTGAGTTATCCAGTTTTAATGTTAGTTCTTCACTTCCTGCAATTGCTCATTCTTTGACGCTTATCGATCAACAAACGTTTTATGACACCATTATTTATGCAAGTGCAGCCACCGCGTTATTAGTCGGGGCTTTACTTGTCATGTTTGTAATGTTTCTTGCTCTATTTTTCCGTTTTAGCCGAGATCCTCGTTTTTTAATTTTTTCACTACTGTGTTTGACAACCTCATTACTATTGACTGCGGAACAGTGGAAACTCTTTGTTAACTATCGCTATGACCTGCATTTATTGCGACTAAATATAATCATTGCAGTTACCTTGCTGGTAACAATATTGCTGCCAGCTTATTACTTAACACAACAGGCTACGCCAAGGAAAAAGTATTGGCTAGGGGCTGTTATTGTTACTCAGGCTATATCTGTGCTAGCAACTCAAAGCTATGACGAGCGCAGTGTGTGGTTGTTTATAATTGCTCTGTTGTTTTCGGTTATCATTAACCTGTTAGCGTGTCGAAAGAAAACAACAGGCGCTGGGGTGGCACTATCGATATCTGGAATTTCCCTTTTGAGCCTGTTACTGGCGCCACGGCTATTTTTGGAGCTAGGTTTTGGCTTATGTATTGTCTTAGTTTTGGCCTCTATAGGTTTAACTTTACTTAACCGATTGGTAGAGCAGAGAAACTTGGCGTTAGAATCTGGGAAATTAAAAGGGGAATTACTGAGAAAGAACCTACAGCCTCATTATTTGATGAACTGCTTGATGCAAATACAGGAACTGATCGATATTGCACCTAAGCAAGCAAATGATTTTGTTGAGCGATTAGCGGAAGAGTTTAGAGCTCTGGTTGTCATGAGTGACAAGGAAGTGGTTACCTTAGAAGAAGAATTAAAGCTATGTCGTAGCCACTTAAAGATAATGTCGGTGCGCTATCAGCAAAAATATAACCTCGTTGTTGAGAGTAAGCTTGATGAAAGCAAACAGCTCTCAAATCTTTTTGTGCCAACTGCAATTGTTCACAGTCAGATTGAAAATTGTTTTACTCATAATCGCATAACCAATGACAGTTCTATTGTGCTCAACATCAGTTGCGATAACAACCTTGTTACTTTGGAGCTGACTACACCTGTAGATAATGCAACTGAACATAAAGGAGTTGGTATTGGAGAAGCTTATATTCGCGCGAAAATGGCTCAAGTGTGTCAACCTGGTTGGCGACTGCAAAGCCAAATGCAAAACGATGCATGGGTGACTAAATATCAATATGTACTTGGACGAGATAACCCAGGTAAAGTTTGAGGATTTGAAAGGTTATGAAAGTAGTAATAGTGGAAGATGAACCTTTGCTGCAACAAAGAATAGCTCGTTTCACCACAAATATTTTAGGAAAGCGGTTACAGCAAATATCTCAATTTCACAATTTAGAAGAAGCTGAAGATTATTTAGCGCAACACGAAGTAGATTTGCTGTTATTGGACTTGAACTTACAGGGCAAAAGTGGCTTTTCGCTGTTACAGAATCAACTTGCCAAAGCCTTTCATACAATCGTTATTTCGGCTTATAGCGAAAAGGCGATTGAAGCATTTGAATATGGGGTATTAGATTTCATAGCAAAGCCATTAAAGGAAGAGAGATTAGCCAAAGCTTTAGCTAGGCTGACAGATAATAGCTTGCGCAATCATTATGGCTGCCGTTATCTAAGTGTGACAAAACTATCAGCTATAGAATTACTAGAAGTATCAGAGATCAGCTACATCAAGGCCGATGGTCACTACAGCCAAATTCATTTATCTAATACCGAAGATACGTTTTTACACAGTAAGAGTATTGAGAAGATTCAAATGCTACTGCCTGAGCAATTTGAACGAATACATAGGTCTTACATTGTTAATATTAACCAAGTAAAACGTTTATTAATTGAATCAGGCGGCCGTTATTTTGCTGAACTACATAATAGTGAACAACTACCCATTGGGCGAGCGCGATTTCAGGAGTTAAAAGCTAAGTTTCAGTAAAGTGGCTTGTTGCCACTTTACTGTTCGGAAAATTACAGCTGACTTACAAATACACTCAGCCAGTAACCCACAGAGTAGGCTATCAATAAATGGAAGAATAAAGATAAATAGCTAATAAAGTTAAGCTCCTTTACTTTACTCATAGCAATAATCCCAGCAGCTGAACCAATGACTAACAAAGAGCCTCCAACCCCCATAGCATAAGTAATCGCTAGCCAATCACTACCACTCATATGAATATCAGCTTTTAATACTGCAGCTGTTAATGGCACGTTATCAATAAGAGAAGAGCTTATTCCCATCAAATAGTTAGCCACTTGCACAGGCAGAATTTGGTAAACATAAGCTATGTTATCTAACACGCTCAGTTTCTTAAGAGCCCCAACAATTAGCAAGATGCCTAAGAAAAACAATAAGGTGTCGAACTCAATTTCTCTGATGTAGTTAAGAATGTTGCTGTTCATTTTAGGCCAGTGGAAAAAATTACCACAAATAAACATGATGCTAAGACCGAATAGAAAAGTAAGAACAGGAGGAACACTGAACAAAACGTTGAAAGACAAAGTTGCAACTATGGTGGTTAGGAAAATAACCGCAACAACTTTGTCAGCAGCTAATAGAGGCGTTTTTTCTACGGTAAGTTGAATATCGCCATTCATATCGCGAGACAAGAGTAATGCTAAACAGATGACTCCAGCTAGGGCTGGCAAAATAAGCTGTAATAAAGATGCTATTGAAACCTTACCTGCTAAGAAGATCATTAAGGTAGTTACATCACCGGTTATCAGTGAAACACCACCACTGTTTACTGCAAAAATAACTAAAGCTGCATACTTTAACCGCTTTTTAATATCAATTTTTAGCTGAGTGAAGATGGCTACAGATACTAAAGTTGCTGTGACATTATCAGCCAAAGAAGAAAATAAGAAGGCTGAAATCCCTAGAATAAGTAACAACTTACGTTCGGTTAATTGCTGTGGCAGCAATCTTTGAACTATACCCGAGATGAAACCTCTACTGTTTAAATACGCTACAAACGTCATGGCTGCCATTAAGAAAAGCCATAAAGATGCGATTTCTAGTAAGTTTTCGTTCAAACTTTCGGTAATTTGCTCATGACTAAATCCTGAGCCAGGAAAAATATATAAAATTAACCAACTTAAGCAGCCAAGTAGCAAAGTACTTTTGGCTTTGTTGATATGAATAACTTCTTCAAAAATAACTAGCAGTAAAGCTAGGATAGATAAACAGATAATAACGAGCTGCATCTTAAACCTTAGTAATGCGTAGTAGCTTCTCTAGCTACAGTTAAATAGAAATAAGCAAGGTATTACCAACTGTGCTGGTTGTAATTTTGCTTTTTGAGTCTATGAAATATTTCTAAGTGTTAAGCTTGATGAGGTGGGGCTCTGATAACCTTTATATTTTGTTTGCAAAGAGCTGCATTAGACCGAGTCAGGCTGCTATTTTTTTGCTCTTTTAGGCGGTACGAAAACGATGAAAAGTTCAGATATGTTCCGTTGCCATCGCTATCAATTGAACTTTCAGAAGGCGATAACTCACATACTAAAGTTACTGAAACTTGTTCCTGAATAGGCTGAAGTTGTTTCGACTCTAACGGTGCTGTTATTGTCGCAAATAACATTAATAAGCAGAATAAACTTGCTTTCATAAGTAAGTGAGTAGTTACTGATATTTATCTAATGGTTATTATCTGGTTTATGCCTTTCGTTTGCAACTAGCCAAAGGTGTAAGAAGGCTAAAATAATCCCGCTTCTTTAACTTGAATTTGGTAAGTTCTGGATACAGGCACTTCAATACCATTTGCTAATAATAAGGTTGTTTTTCTATCTTGCTTTTTCACCGATTCAACAGCATCTGTCGCTACCCACCAAGATCTGTGAGTTTGTAAACCTCGATGGTTTTCTAACATAGCTAAAGCGTCTTTAAATCGCATTAGTAGCATGTGATGGCCTTTGTCTGTGTAGACTTTGACATAATGATCTGACATTTCTAGGCAGTAAAGTTGGCCGCGCTTTTCCACGGGAAGCTGTTCTATAAATTTATTCAAATCTTTATCTGAGAATTGAGCAAGCTGCTGCTCTTGTTCTAGCTTAATTTGCTGACTTTGTTTTAGTAATTCCTTTTGCTTAGCCGCCTCCGACCTGAAAGTGCTAACCGCCGAAATCGCACCGCCAATAACGAGTGATTTAGTGAAGGCTCCAAAATACTCCTGAGCTATATCGAGTTTTATATCAAAAAAAAGAAATACAACTAAATGTGCTGCAAAGGCCATGATGGCGCTAGCCAAAACCAAGCATATGGCAACGCTTATCCAAAGGTTGTTGGTGTATTTGGTAAGTAGTCTAGCTCCAGCGCCTACAAGGGGACGGTAAATAACAAAGCCAACAAAGCAAATGGTGAACCAAAATAGAACCGATGTATACCAAGGTACAGCCGTCATCCCGAAAGGTGACAGAAAGCCAATAAAAAGAGAAATGACCAAGAGTACGATTAGGTCATTTTTGATTTCTTTTTTTGATTTATTATCCATAACTTATTGATTTTAAATGTTCATTTCGCGAATCGTTAAATGGAAGTGAGTTACTTCACGAAGTAATTGTATCCACTGACGTAATCAAACTTTTGCTTCTGTACATGGCATTTTATCTTTTTTAACGCATCTAGCAACGGCAGTTAAATACTGCTGAAACAAAAACGATAGATAAGGATAAGACCATGAAAATTCACGCACTCTCATTGACTATTTTGACTTCTTCATTGTTGATGTCATTTGCACATGTACATGCTGCTACTGTGATGTTTGAGATTGAAGGTATTAAAAACAATGCTGGTAAAATTTACTTAAGCTTGTTTAAAGGCAAAGAAAATTATCAAAACGGTAAAGCTGAAGCTTGGCAGATTGTTAAGCCAGAGCAAGGTTCAAAAGTCGTTGTATTCAATGACCTGAGCGAAGGGGAATACGTTGTTAAATATTTTCACGATGAAAACGACAATAGAAAACTAGAAACCAATTTATTTGGTTCTCCAACTGAAGGATATGGATTTTCTAACGATGCCAAACCTAATTACGGCCCTGCAAAATACGAAGACATGAAGTTTGTGGTTACTTCGGCAAACGAGACAGTAACAAATAAGTCAAAAGTTATTTATTAGGATTGGAGAAACTTATGCTACGTCGAGACTTATTAAAAGGCATGGTTGCATTTGGCGGTGCTTGTGCAACGCCTGTAACGGCTAAGGTTTTCGAAACTAAAAGTACAACAGAGTCAGTGTACTTGTTCAATGCTAAACGTCAGTTTAATAAAGCTCTGGCGCAAGAGCCTGGGCTAATTGGCTTGGCTAACATCGAAGCTAACTTTGCTCCGAGTAAATTAAAAATTGAGGGTAAGGTTCCTTCAGATCTTAGTGGTGTTTTTTATCGCAATGGCCCTGCAAAACACGAGCGCGGAGAGATTAGATATGAACATCTATTCGAAGGCGATGGCATGGTACAAAAGTTCACAATTAACAACGGAGACATCCATCATTTCGGCCGTTTTATCGAAACGCCAAAATTTGTCGAAGAGCAGCGAGCGCAAGAGTTTCTTTATGATGGACCAGAAACAAAATTTGCTGCGAAGAAAGCCTCTCCAAATCCAGACTCCGTTAATGTAGCCAATACCAGTTTATTACCCGTCGGTGAGGATTTATGGGCGCTTTGGGAAGCAGGCTCGGCATCATCAATCAATCCCGATTCACTCGAATATAAAAGTTTAGTCAATGTTGGCTCAGGCACGGAATACGGCGATAGTTTAGAGGGAGTGCCATTTTCGGCTCATCCGAAAGTTGAACCTAATGGCGATATTTGGAACTTTGGTTTAAATCACACAGGTCATGTCGTTTTGTATCATTTGTCGGCACAAGGAAGATTACAAAAAGTAAAACTGATTGACACTGGTTATACAGGAAAAATGCTGCATGACTTTTTGATCACAGATAAACACGTATTACTCATTCTTCCTTCGCTTAGTAGCAAAAAAGGTTTTGCGAGTAGAGAAGAAGGATTATTCAGCAATATTCAGTTTGATAACAACTTGCCTATGAGGGTCATGGTGATCAGAAAGTCAGACTTTTCACCAGTTAAAGAATTTGAATTACCTCCAGGTTTTGTTTTTCACTTTGGTAATGCTTGGGAAGATAAGTCTGGGGTTATTAGGTTTGATGCTAGTTTGTATCCCAATATTGAAGTACTGCAAGACATGTCGAATATGATGAAAGGTGATTTAAGTCATGGTCATACTAACTCGAAATTGGCCTTTTACGAGTTATATCCAAACGGCAATGTGAAACACTTTGTGTCTGATGTTTACAGTGAATTCCCTAGAGTATTCGCTCATCAACAAACGCTTCGAAACCAAAAGCTTTATCACCTTTCGACATTAAAAAACAAAATTTGGAATGACACAGTATGTTCTTATGATGTAGAAACGGGAAAACAAGACATGTATTGCATGGGGGAAGATTTTCACGTTGAAGAACATATCCCAATTCGAGCAAAAGGCAGTAACAATACTTATATGATAGGCACGGCTTTGCACGTCCCTTCAAAGCGAACTTGCTTAAATATATTTGATAGCGAAGCCTTACATCAAGGTCCAATAGCTAGAGCATGGTTATCACACCATTTACCACTTGGCTTCCATGGCTGCTTTATACCAAGTTAGTCAGTTGCTGCAAAAATAGACCTACACCTGAGCACAAAGCATAAGGAAATGCTTCCTCAGTACCTGTAACTTATTGAAATAAATCAATGTGATAGCGGGTAAAAAAAGGAAATTAAAACTTTTCATACCAATCGGTCTTTAAATTCCGCTATGATGACTCCATTAAGTCCAACATTAGGCATAGCTAGAGACAGGCCGAATTTTGACATACATTGCACAACAATTAGCTCAGTTTAATACTGACGACTTCACTACAGCTGTAACTAATATCCGTCGTGGTATTGAAAGAGAAAGTTTAAGAGTTAATCAAGATGGCCGTTTAGCACAAACGGATCATCCAAAAGCGCTAGGCTCTGCATTAACCAATCAATATATTACTACTGATTATTCAGAAGCTTTGCTTGAGCTAATTACGCCGCCATCAAATGATATTCACGAAACTTATGGCCAACTAAAAGATGTTCATAAATTTGTGTTAGAAAATATCAATGATGAATTGTTGTGGCCTATGAGTATGCCGTGTTTTATCAGTGATGAAGAAGATATTCGTATTGCTCAATACGGCACGTCAAACGTCGGTAAAATGAAGACGACTTATCGAGTTGGTTTGAAAAACCGATACGGCTCGATGATGCAAGCTATTTCAGGTATTCATTACAACTTTTCTTTGCCAACTGAATTTTTTCAGTTAGTACGCGATTTAGAAGGTAGTAACGAAGCATTAGCGGATTACCAGTCAGCAAGATACATGCGAATGGTACGTAACATTAAACGATATGTTTGGGCTGTTACTTACTTATTTGGTGCCTCGCCAGCTATGTGCGGTTCGTTTTTACAAGGTCGTGAGACTGGTTTCGAGTTTGAAAGTTTTGGCAAAGGTTCGATCTTTTTACCGAATGCCACTTCGTTACGAATGAGTGACTTAGGTTATACCAACAGTGCTCAATCAGCATTAGAAATTCAATATGGTTCTTTAACCCAATATATCGAAAAGCTAAGACGAGCTATTCACACTGAATCGGCCGAATACGAAAATATTGGTGTTAAAGTTGATGGTGAGTACAAGCAGCTAAATCACAATATTTTACAGATTGAGAATGAGCTATATGCCCCAGTTAGACCTAAACAGGTTGCTGAATCAGGTGAAAAACCAACAGATGCGTTAGAAAATCGCGGTGTTATGTATATAGAACTAAGAGCATTGGATGTAAATCCATTCTCACCTTATGGCATTACACTAGAACAAATGCGAGTGCTTGATCTATTCCTATTATATTGCTTGTTGGCTGAAGATAATGAGCTAACTTCTGAGCAACAGCACGAAGCTGAAAATAATCAGGACAGCATTGTTTTATCAGGTCGTGACAAAGATTTAGTATTAAGCTACAACGGTGAGAGCATTACTAGAGAAGCTTGGTTGGCGAATATTGTTAATGATATGGATAACATCGCAAAATGGTTAGATAAGCACTATGCGATAACAGAATACCAAGCAGCTTTAGAAACAGTAAAAGCTGCTGTAAGAGACCCTGCTAAAACGTTATCTGGCCAATGGATGGAAACATTAATGTCAAAACAAGTTGATAATGGTTTCCATGGTATGACTTTGGCAAAACAATATGCCAAGGATATTAAATCGGCAGAAGCAACTTACTTTACCAAAGAGATGTTAGAGCAAGAAGCTATAGAGTCCTTGCGAAAGCGACAAGAAATAGAAGAAGCTGAGTCTTTGAACTTTGATGACTTTTTACAGCAATATTTTGCTTCATAACTTATTTTCTAGCTCAAAAAATTAATATAAAAGCCGCTTTCATAGCGGCTTTTACTTTTCTAATTAGACCTTTGTTGAACATTTAGATGATGTTGAAAAAGTGAACTAAACTTTTAATGAGAGCGTAAGTAGTTGTTGTCACAGTTGAGCTTTTTGCTGAAACCGTTGGGAGGTAACTATGCCTACAGTTCACACTCATAATCAGGGAAATCACCAATTCGCTAGGACGATTGATAGTAACAAAGTTTCTATTTTTTCTTGTTTTCGGTGGCTGCAGTTAGCCATCAACGACTTTATCAGAGCACCTATTATCAGCTTGTTATATGGAATGCTATTTAGTCTAGTTCCAATAGGTTTGTTTTATTGGGTCGCTGTGAGTCAAAATCATTTAGTTATCTTGCCCGCAACTATTGCATTTGCGCTTGTCGGCCCCGCCTTTGCAACAGGACTTTACGACGTAGCATGGGAACTAGAAAAAGGGCATCAACCAACGATTCGCCACAGCTTAAAATCTATGTTTAGAAATCCTGTTGGAGAGTGGGGATTTGCCATTATGTTGATGGTGATCATGATAGCGTGGACACGCATTGCTGCATTACTGCACGCGCTCTATCCAAATATGGCTGAACCTACGTTGGAACAGTTATTGCCATTTTTAACATTAGGAACTGTCGTGGGAGCTGTACTTGCAGCAATAGTCTTCACTATAAGCGCCTTTACTCCTCAAATCATGGTAGAGCGCAAAGTTGACATAATGACAGCTGTACTGACGTCAGCAAAAGCAGTAAACAATAATGCCGTACCTATGTTTATGTGGGCATTGCTAATATTGGCATTTATAGCTTTTAGCTTTGTCACTATGGGATTTGGTTTTATTTTTGTGATGCCAATACTAAGCTACGCCAGCTGGCACGCTTATATTGCAGTGATTAAAACTAAAAGAACTAGAACATATGAATAGATCTAAGCTGTTAGGAAGGTAGCGATAGCAATAAAAAAGCCAAAGTAAATTACTTTGGCTTCTAAACAAATTAGAGTTTAGTGTTAAATTACTTTTTAGGTAATTCAATCTTTGGTTCATCACCTTGCTTGAATAGTACAAGTGTTTTACCAATTAGCTGTACTTTTTCAGCTTTAGATTCTCTTACAATAGCTTCAACATAAAGTTGTAACTCTTCTCTATCTTCACAAGGAATCTTAACTTTAATTAGTTCGTGTACGGCTAAAGCGTTTTCGATTTCAGCTAATACACCTTCAGTAAAACCGTTCGCACCTAGTTGCACAACTGGTTTTAATGAATGGGCTTCGCCCTTTAAAAATTGGATTTGTTTTTTACTTAGTTTCATTTGGATACAAATTAACAATAGAAATGACTTGAATATTAGGTATTCTACCCCACCTTAAGGTTATTACCAATTCGTATGAATAAATATTAAACATAGATGGCAAAAGACAATCGTTCCTCCAGCAGTAAACGCTGGTTACAAGAGCATGTAAATGACAAATATGTGAAGGAAGCAAATAAGCGTGGTTTGCGCTCACGTGCTTTTTTCAAAATTGAAGAGCTAAATCAAAAAGACAAGTTGATGAAGCAAGGTGACACTGTTGTCGATTTAGGTGCCGCGCCAGGAGGTTGGTCGCAATATGCTGTTGAAGCATTAGGGCCTGATGGTACTGTGATCGCTTGTGACATCTTAGCTATGGATCCTATTGCCGGCGTAGACTTTTTGCGTGGTGATTTTCGAGAAGAAGCAGTTTTAAACGCTTTGTTAGATCGAATTGACGGCAAAAACGTAGATCTAGTTATGTCAGATATGGCTCCTAACATGAGCGGTAATGATACCGTAGACCAAGCACAATCTATGTATTTGGTAGAGTTAGCGTTAGATATGTGTCATCAGGTAATGAAACCAGATGGTAAATTTGTGGTCAAAGTATTCCAAGGGGAAGGTTTTGATCAATTTATGGCTGATGTAAAGTCGGCCTTTAAAGTAGTAAAAGTTCGTAAACCTGAATCTTCACGAGCGCGATCTCGTGAGGTGTATTTAGTGGCTACGGGTTATAAACTGTAGTACTCTTTATTTAATTGAATGACTAGAAGAGGTTAGTCCTTTGAGCGATATGGCTAAAAATTTGATCCTGTGGCTTGTAGTTGCAGTGGTATTGTTATCAGTTTTCCAGAATATAGTGCCAGATGGAGCATCTGAGGGTAAGGCGAATTACACCCAGTTTATTCAGGATGTTCAGCAAGGTCTGGTTCGAGAAGTTAAAATTGAAGATCGTAAGATCACAGGTGTTAAGCGTTCTGGTGAGCGTTTTGAAACTTTCATTCCAACGCCTTACGATCCAGATCTGTTAAATGACTTAATTAAACAAAACGTAAGAGTAGTTGGCGTTCCGCCAGAGGAGCCGTCAATGCTGGCTTCTATCCTAATCTCTTGGTTCCCAATGCTATTATTAATTGGTGTGTGGATCTTCTTTATGCGCCAAATGCAAGGCGGCGGTGGCAAAGGTGCTATGTCGTTTGGTAAATCAAAAGCCCGTCTAATGGGTGAAGACCAAATAAAAACAACTTTCGCTGATGTAGCGGGTTGTGATGAGGCAAAAGAAGAAGTTCAAGAGTTAGTTGATTACTTAAAAGACCCATCTAAATTCCAAAAGCTTGGCGGTAAAATTCCAAAAGGCGTATTAATGGTAGGTTCGCCAGGTACTGGTAAAACGCTACTAGCTAAAGCGGTTGCTGGTGAAGCAAAAGTACCTTTCTTTGCAATCTCTGGTTCTGATTTCGTAGAAATGTTCGTTGGTGTTGGTGCATCACGTGTACGTGATATGTTCGACCAAGCGAAGAAATCTGCTCCTTGTATTATTTTCATTGACGAAATTGATGCAGTAGGTCGCCAACGTGGTGCCGGTTTAGGTGGTGGTCACGATGAGCGTGAGCAAACACTTAACCAAATGCTTGTTGAAATGGATGGTTTTGAGGGTAACGAAGGTATTATCGTTATCGCAGCAACTAACCGTCCAGACGTATTAGACCCAGCTTTACTTCGTCCTGGTCGTTTTGACCGTCAGGTTGTTGTTGGTTTACCTGACATTAAAGGTCGTGAACAAATTCTTAAAGTGCACATGCGTAAAGTTCCTGTTGATAAAGACGTTGAACCTGCCGTAATTGCACGTGGTACTCCTGGTTTCTCAGGTGCTGATTTAGCTAACCTTGTTAACGAAGCTGCATTATTTGCTGCTCGCGGTAATAAACGTTTAGTTGATATGCAAGACTTCGAGAAAGCAAAAGATAAGATCATGATGGGTGCTGAGCGTAAGACCATGGTTATGGACGACGCTGAAAAAGAAATGACAGCATATCATGAAGCTGGTCACGCAATTGTAGGTCGTTTAGTACCTGAGCATGACCCAGTTTATAAAGTAAGTATTATTCCTCGTGGCCGTGCGTTAGGTGTGACTATGTACTTACCAGAGAAGGACAGATTCAGTCACTCTAAACAACACTTAGAAAGCCAAATCTCAAGCTTGTATGGTGGTCGTTTAGCAGAAGAAATCATTTACGGTCCAGAGAAAGTATCTACTGGCGCGTCAAACGATATTGAAAGAGCGACTCAGCTAGCGAATAAGATGGTTACTCAATGGGGTCTATCTGAAAAACTAGGTCCACTTCTGTATGCAGAAGAAGAGGGGGAAGTGTTCTTAGGTAAGTCAGTGACTCAACACAAGAATATTTCTGATGAAACGGCTCGTTTAATTGATAAAGAAGTTCGTTCATTTGTTGACCGTAACTACGATAGAGCTAAGAAGATCCTTGAAGATAATATGGATGTACTTCACGCTATGAAAGACGCGTTAATGAAGTATGAAACTATCGATGCAAAACAAATTGACGATCTAATGGAGCGTAAACCTGTTCGTGAACCTGCGGGCTGGACTGACGATTCAAAAGATTCAAACAATTCAGATAACAGTGGCTCAAGCACCGAAGCAAAAACGGATGCTGAGCCAGATGCAAATCCTGCAAACTAATATTAAGGGCTCCTAATGGAGCCCTTTTAATTTAGCGCTATGAATAAATTAAACCTGACTAATCCATCTCGCCCTATATTGATGGGGATCCTTAATGTTACACCTGATTCTTTTTCAGATGGCGGCAAGTTTTCAGATGTACCAGCTGCATTAAAGCAAGCAGAATTAATGCTTGAACAAGGCGCTGATATTATTGACATTGGTGGTGAATCTACTCGCCCAGGTGCGCCAGCAGTCCCAGAGCAAGATGAAATTAATCGAGTCATTCCTGTTGTTCGAGAATTAAAGCGAGAATTTGGTTGTGCTGTTTCACTGGATACAAGCAAAGCTGGAGTAATAGTACAAGGATTGGAGCAAGGCATAGATCTTATTAATGATGTTTGCGCTTTGTCTCAACCGGGTGCTCTTGCAGCTGCAGCTAATAGTGAAGTTCCGGTGTGCCTAATGCATATGCAAGGCTCACCTAGAACAATGCAGAACAATCCGCAATACAATGATCTAATTCAAGACCTAACGGACTTCTTTTCGAATAAAATTGTCGAATGTGAACAAGCGGGTATAGCGAAACAACGAATTATTTTAGATCCAGGATTTGGCTTTGGTAAAACCTTGAATGATAATTATCGTTTGCTAAGTGAATTGGATAAGTTTGAGCAATTAGGTTGTCCAATACTAGCGGGGATTAGCCGCAAATCTATGCTAGGTAATTTATTAGACTTAGCTATTACAGAAAGAACAAATGCAAGTGTCGTTGCTGCAACCTTAGCTTTGAGTAAAGGTGCTAAAATTTTGCGTGTGCATGATGTGGCAGAAACGAAACAAGCAATAGAAATATTTAATGCAATGAAGTACGGAGTTGAAAGTGAGTAAGAAGTATTTTGGAACCGATGGGATCAGAGGATTAGTAGGTAAAGCGCCTATCACTCCAGATTTTGCGTTAAAGTTAGGTTGGGCAGCTGGTAAAGTGTTTGCTCAACATGGCAATAAAAAAGTATTAATTGGTAAAGACACTCGTATTTCTGGTTATATGCTGGAAACTGCGTTAGAAGCTGGACTTATCTCTGCTGGCGTTGATGTTGGCTTATTAGGCCCAATGCCAACACCAGGCATTTCTTATCTGACTAAGACGTTCAGAGCAGACGCTGGAATCGTTATTAGTGCTTCGCATAACCCTTATTATGACAATGGCATCAAGTTCTTCTCTAGAGAGGGAACAAAGCTTCCTGATGAAATTGAGCATGAAATCGAAGCAATGTTAGAACAAGAAATGACTTGCGTTGAGTCTGAGCAGCTAGGTAAAGCTTTTCGTATCAATGATGCTGCAGGTCGTTATATTGAATTTTGTAAGAGCCGCTTCTTCCAAGATTCACTAAGAGGCATGAAGATAGTTGTTGATTCTGCTAACGGTGCTACTTATCACATTGCACCAGATGTATTCTCTGAATTAGGTGCAGAGGTGTTACCTATTTTCAATCAACCTAACGGTCTTAACATTAACAAAGACTGTGGTGCAACTAAGACTCAGGCTTTACAAAAAATTGTGGTAGCCGAGCAAGCTGATTTAGGTATTGCTCTTGATGGTGATGGCGACCGTTTGATCATGGTTGATGACAAAGGTGCTGAAGTTGATGGTGATGAAATTGTATTTATTATCGCTCGTCATGCTTTGAAGCAAGGTCAATTGAAAGGCGGCGTGGTTGGTACCTTGATGTCTAACTTAGGCTTAGAAGTAGCACTTAAGAATTTAAGTATTCCATTTAAACGTGCCAAGGTTGGTGATCGTTATGTAATGGAATTATTAAAGGAAAATGACTGGAACATTGGCGGAGAAAGCTCAGGGCATGTTATTAACCTAGAGCACATCCCTACAGGTGACGGTATCATTGCGGCAATTCAAGTATTAACAGCAGTGGTTGAAACGGGTATGAAACTTTCAGACTTAAAAGCTGGAATGGAAAAATACCCGCAAACATTAATTAACGTTAGAGTAGATGCAGGCAAAGCTCCACTAGAGCAAGCTGAAGTGCAACAGGCAATCGAAGAAGGTGAAGCTGAATTAGGCGATGAAGGTCGAATTCTTATTCGCAAATCAGGTACAGAACCTTTGATTCGAGTAATGGCTGAAGGTAAGAATGAGCAACGAATTAATGAAGTTGCTGAAAAAATAGCCGAAAAGGTGAAAGCTTTTGCATAAAGCATGAGCCATCACTTGTATCTTAAGGCGAGGTTGGATAATATCTCGCCCCCAAAACTAGGAGAGATGTAATGTCTGTAAGATTACCTTTGGTTGTTGGTAACTGGAAACTAAATGGTAACCGTGAACTGTTAAATGAGATGGTTCCGGCGTTAAAACAAGTAGATGCAAATCAAGTTGAAACGGTTATTTGCCCTCCTTTTGTTTATTTAGCTGACGATACAGATGGAGTACAAAAAGGTGCTCAATCTATAGCAAGTCAAGAATCTGGAGCGTTTACTGGTGAAGTTGCTGGTTGTATGCTCAGAGAAGTTGGCTGCCATTATGTTATCGTTGGTCACTCAGAGCGACGTGCAATGTTTGCAGAAACAGATGAAGTCGTTGCTGAGAAAGTAAAAGCAACACTAAATGCTGGCTTAATCCCAATCGTTTGTGTTGGTGAAACTGAGCAAGAAAGAGAAAATGAAGAGACGATGGCAGTAATTAGCCGTCAAGTAAAAGCGGTAATGGATATATTACCATCATTTTCAGATAGCTTAGTGTTTGCATATGAGCCTGTATGGGCGATAGGTACTGGTAAAACAGCAACTTGTGAACAAGCTGAAGAAGTGCATAAGCATATTCGTCAAATTTTGATCAGCTATAACCACGAGTTAGGCAATAGCACTCGTATTTTATACGGTGGTAGTGTTAAACCAGAAAATAGTGAAGAATTATTCAGTAGTGAGAACATCGACGGTGGCCTAATTGGCGGCGCAAGCTTAAAAGTTGATGATTTCCTGCAAATTTGTAACAGCGCAATAGCTTAGGAATAAAGCATGTACGAGATATTAATTGTAGTTTATTTAATTGTTGCTCTTGGCCTAATTGGATTAGTGTTAATTCAACAAGGTAAAGGTGCAGACATGGGTGCATCATTTGGTGCAGGTGCATCTGCAACATTATTTGGCTCAAGTGGTGCGGGTAATTTCTTAACTCGTGCAACCGCTATCTTAGCTACACTGTTTTTTGTTATCAGCATCTTCTTAGGAAGTATGTCTGCAAATACTTCAAAAGCAGAAAACGACTTAGGTGGTTTAATTCCTGTAGCTGAAGAAGAAGCTCCAGCAGCGGAAGATATGCCTGTAGTTGACAATAAAGACGCTGACGTACCAGCAGAAGATAATAACTCTTCAGACGTACCTGTTAACTAATACTGATTAACATCTTTGCGGATGTGCTGGAATTGGTAGACAGGCAGCGTTGAGGTCGCTGTGTGAGCAATCACGTGAGGGTTCAAGTCCCTCCATCCGCACCATTATTTGCTAAAACCAACCGTAAAGGTTGGTTTTTTCGTTTTTAAAAACGAGCTGACATACGCTATTTTTGATAAAGACAGCCGTTTGGGAAAATTCCCATAAAGTTTATAGGTAGACGAAAATCATGACCACTTTTGCAAAATTGGGCCTTAATAAAACCCTGCAAGACAACATTAAAGCTTTAGGCTATAAAAAGCCGACTTTCATTCAAGAGAAGTCAATTGGCGCTGTATTATCAGGAACTGATACTTATGCGATAGCACCTACTGGAACTGGTAAAACAGCGGCTTATTTGTTGCCAATTCTTCAAGAGTTAAGCCAAGAAGATCACAGCGAAGATCAAGTTCGTCCTATTCGAGCTTTGTTTTTAGTGCCAACGCAAGAGTTAGCACAGCAAGTAGAAGAATCGATTAGTTCATACGGCAAGGGATTGAAACTTCGTACTATTTCAGTGTTTGGTGGCGTTCGTATTCAATCACAAATAAATCGTTTTAAGCGTGGTAGCGATATTCTAGTAGCTACGCCAAAACGTTTAATAGATTTATTAAAGCGTAAAGCTATCTCATTAGAGTATGTTAAGCACTTTGTTATGGATGAGGCGGACAGATTGGTAAGCATGGGGATCTTTAACGAATTAAAGACTATTCTTGCTGCTATGCCAGAGAAGAATCAGAAAGTACTGTTTTCTGCGACTGACTCTAAAGCTCTTAACCGTTTTAACAAAGAACACTTAACTCGCGTTAAGTTAGTGAAAGGCGGCGACATTCAGCCAGCGTTAGATAAAATCTTGCATACTATGTATAGCGTAAACAGGGATGAAAAACCGCAACACTTATTTGGCTTATTGAAGTTGTTAGATAGTGACAAAGTGTTAATTTTTGCTCGTACTAAACGCGATGTCGCGCATCTAGTAAAGATCCTTAATGCTGAGGGTTATGCAACAACGGGCATCCACAATGAGATCTCACAGCGCAGCAGGCAGGAACGTTTAGCTGGATTTAAAGAAGGTGAGTTCACTTGTCTTGTTGCAACAGACATTGTTTCACGCGGAATAGATATTGCTGATCTTTATCATGTAGTTAACTACGACCTACCTGTGAACTCAAACGATTATGTACACAGAGTTGGAAGAACAGCACGTACTAAGACAGCTAAGTTACAGCGTAAAAAAGTGATAGCGACAAGAGAAAAGAACCAAGAGTTTTCTCAGCAGTTGATTGATAAAAATGTAGTTGCTGGTTGGTCTGATACAGAGCAAGAAGTGCCAATCAAAACTTCAGAAATCCAAGGCCATGTGTTTTCTTTGGTAAGCGCAGAACAAGAAAGATTATTGCCTTTGATCATTAAAGCTGTAGGTAAACGTATCAGGCTTGAACGTCCAGTTTGGCGACTTGAAAAATAACCATCTCTTATTAAAGCAGCGTTTGATTGAATAATACAAACGCTGCTACGTGTACTTAATAAGCTAGCAATAACTCCTTCAAAATTAACTATCCAATAAATACACTAAATCTACACATTTTATTCTACGCTAGTAGTCATACAGGCTAGCCTTACTTCAATGCTGGTTTTGCTAAGAATGCTAATTTGTTTACTAGCAGTTATTGGCTATAGTCCAATTTTGGTGCAAATCGATTCTAAGGAAATACAGTGGAGCATTTCTGTAAATTGCAAAAGCAATCTTTTTTATTGTGTGTGATCTTGTCTGTCGCAGCTTGTGGCGGCGGAGGTTCTGGTAGCTCAAGCGGCTCGGACACAACAGATGATTCATCTGGAGGTGGAACCTCTCAGCCAGTTAATAACTCACCCGTTGCTAATGCGGGCTCAGATCAAACCTTAATATTAGGGGAGACTGCGCTATTTAATGCTTCTTCTAGCTCCGATGCTGATGGCGATACTTTGTCTTATAGTTGGAGTATTGCTAATAGCCCAGCTGGTAGTTCAGCACAGCTAGTAAATGCCAGTGAGGTACAAACATCATTTCTTGCTGATGTAGCAGGTAGTTACCAGTTTACAGTTACCGTTAGTGACGGCACTGATGATGCGGAAGATAGTGTAATGTTAACCGTTACCGAGCCTGTTGCTATTAATAATGCTCCGGTTGCTAATGCCGGTAGTGACCAGCAAATCGAATTAGGTACTACAGTCACTGTCGATGCTTCTGCAAGTTCAGATGCTGATGGTGACAGCCTTAGTTATACTTGGGCTATAAGCTCTCGTCCGGATGGTAGCTCTATTGAATTAACAAACTCACAGCAAGTGTCTGTCAATTTTGAGCCTGATTTAGCTGGTACTTATGTACTTACTGTTTCGGTAACAGATAGTACTGACTCTTCCTCTGATAGTGTGTCTATCGCAGTAAATGAAGTATCTAACGAAAATACTACACCTGTTGCTAATGCTGGTGTTGATCAAGAAGTGAACTTGGGAGAAACGGTAACGTTAAATGCTTCATCCAGTTCAGACGCCGATGGAGATGAGCTATCATTCAGTTGGAGTATAGTTTCGGCTCCGAATAACAGTAATGCAGACTTAACCAATGTAACGAGCGTATCGACAACGATATTGCCAGATATTGCGGGGCTGTACGTATTTCGAGTAACAGTATCTGATTCACAAAGCATTGCAGGTGATAACGTTCGAGTTCAAGTAAATGAAGCTACATCAAACCTTGATCATTTCTTTATCAATAACTCTTCAACAACAGATTTTATTACTGACAGCAATGGCAATCCTGTACTAGAGGATGTTCAAACAGCAGAGTTTGTTACTCAAAACTCTGTCGAATATATGTATGTTGAAGCAACGGGTATCCCGAAATATGACATCGTCATGACGCAAGAGATGATTGATGAATTGAATTCAAGACCACAAGCTAATGAAGACTTTCCTTCTGGTTCAACCATAGCTACGGTAGGTCAAGAAGTTACTTTTGGCCAAGATATTGGCTATAACAGCAGTAATCTTAACTGCAATAGCACTGGCGGTGATGGTTATTGGCCACCAGGCCCTGCATGTCCAATTGATCAAGAAAAACAAAACTACTTTCCTACTGAACCTGAAGAAAGTACTGATGAATGTGAAACTGGTCTTGGAGCTGTAGGTTTGATGGTCAACGGAACTAGTATCTATAACTGGGGTGATGGCATGTCTTATGGCAACGATGTCTGGTACCAGTTGGCTCCTATTGCCGAGCAATATGACGTCGATGTTTGTGGCGGCCATGCAACGATAAGTGGCGACTATCATCACCACTTCTATACGTCTTGTTTAGCGAATTTGTTAGGTGATGATGGTACTGAGCACTCTCCATTATATGGTTTCGCAGCTGATGGTTATCCTGTTTACGGTCCTTATGAAAGCAATGGTACTTTAGCAATTAGCGGTTGGGTTGCTCGTGACTATGGTGCACCTACATCTGAAGGTGGTTGTAGTACACCAGGCGAAAGAACTTGTACCTTAGTTGACCAATACGACTTGAGTAAAGGAGTAGAAAGTGCTCAACAGGGACCAGATATTGGTCAAGCTGTTACATCAGCTTCAGGTAATCCATTTACTGCTGATGATGGTTTTTACTATGAAGATTATTATTATGCAGGAGCAGTAGCGACTGGAGTCCAGTTAGATCAACACAATGGTCATGACAATAATGACGGTCGAGGTTATCACTATCATATAACACTAAAAATGGTGGATGATGAGCTAACACCTTCATTCCCATTTACCGTTGGACCTAATTACAAAGGCGAACTGCCAGCAAATACATTTGCCCGTTGCCAAGGGACTATGGGAGGCCCTGGTCCTCGTGATAAAACAGGAGAGTAAATGAGTAAAATACTTGTTTGGCTGTTGTTATTCATCAGCCACCTAGCATTGGCTCAGCGAGAAATGAAAATGGATCATTCTCATATGCCAATTGCTTTGCCGCAGGAGGCTAAGCCTATTGCTTTGTCGCTTGTGCTATCTACTGATGCAATGTCGGGTTATAACCTGACATTGCTGACAGATAACTACTCATTTAGTTTGCCGCCTGCGCAAATGAGTATGATGGAAATGATGTCAGTCGACATGGATGAAAAGACAGGTATTGTCGAAGGTCATGCCCATCTTTATGTTAATGGCAACAAGATACAACGTATTTATGGTGAGTATGTGCACCTACCGGCAGAATTGTTTGCGGAAGGAGTAAATAGTATTTCGGTGACATTAAATAATCACGGTCATATGTACTGGACGATGCAAGAGAAAAAAGTGATAGCGACGCTATTTATCAATAGCTCCAACGAAAAACTCATTTCTTATCAATTCGAAAGTTTTCCAAGTCAAAAAGCGCACTGATTATTGAATATTAATAAGGAGTGTAAACGACACTCCTTTTCGCTTTAAAATTCTAATTTAGAAACCGTAAGTAAAAGTAAAGTTACGTAAGGTGTGGCCGATATAGAATAAGTTTGCAGAGTTCAAGGAGTAGAATATGCGAATAAGTTCACAAAGCCCTACTGTCAAAGTCAATAGTGATAAAGAGGCGGCTTCTCAAAATAATTCTTCTGCAGCAAATACAAATTTATCCATCGAAATAAATAGTACCAAAGTTAATCTATCTAAAGCTTCATTGCCTCAAGAATTGTTCAAACATCTTCTACCTGAAAATTACTCTCAGTCTTTATCTGAAGAGCCGAATATGGAGCAAATTGCCGCTAGTTTTATCTCCTACTCTGATAATGAATTAAAAAATACTGACCCATTTTTCTTGCTAGAAAAAGGCGAATCATTAGAAGTTCAATCCATAAATGCGCATAAAACAGTCAGAGAGATCTTTACTCAACTTGGACAACTGGATGACGAAACAGATAAAGCCTTACAAAAAAGTAGTGCAGATATCAGTGTTCAATTAGGCGTGTTGACAGATAATTATAGAAAATTTAAACCGACTAAAGGGAACCAAGAACAAGCTAAGTTTCACGTAGAAATGAATACGCTAGAAGGAGACAAAGTAGTTATTTCTTTTGGCGAGAAAAACTACTCTTCAGCGTCTAACGGATTAAGCTATGGACTAGGGATGCAAATAGAGGGTGATATCTCTAAGCAAGAAGCAGCAGCTATCTCTCGTTTATACCAAGATATAGAAAACTACATTCAACAAACATTAGCTTCAGATAGAAGAAGTTACTCGACAAGCCCTTTTGATTTAAGTGAAAGTTTCGATTCATCAGTATTATCTAAATTTAAAATCGATACTGATTATAGCGAGGTACGTACCGAGTTTAGTTATCAAGTCGACTTAAATGATAATACTCGAAAGTTATCGACTTCAAGACAGGGAAGATCTGAAATTAGTTACAACATGGATATTGAATCTGCATTAGATGGCAGCGCAAGCGACAAAGAAAAAGTACTAGAAACCTTAGAAAAGTCGCTTCAACGAATGGATGTGGGAGGTGTGAATGCAGACAGAGTTAATCAATTTATTTTAGGCTCACTAGACTCTATGTTATCGACTGAAGAAAACAAGTCAGCAGAAAAAGAGCCTGTGCCTGAACCTGATTCAATTACGGTAGCATCACTAAACCAATTCATTCAAAAGCGTGATGTAGAGTTAAAATTAATTGGCTTAGAACAGTTTAATGAAGTACCTGATTACAACTTTTCTCTCAAATCTACGCAAAGTGCTAAAAGTGGAAATTCTCATGATAGTTCGGTGAAGATGTCTCAACAAACAGAAATGAAACTGGGCGCTAGGGGGCTAAAAGCAAAGCAAACACAAACTAATGAAGTTGATATACAAAGGTATCAACATTCTTGGAATCGTTTAGCACAAAAAACAGAGCATTGGATATTGGACGAAAAAAAAGAGGTAGAAGCAACGTTTAATCATAGTTTAGAGCTAATGAAACACCAAGTATCAGGTCATAAAAATGAAACTTTAGAAACGTCGTATTTCGACAAAAATTACGTACAAAGAATAGATGTAGAAAAGCAGAAGCAAACTTATAGCCAAACATTGCAGGTTTTAGATGAAAAAGCCAAGTTAACGACGCAACAAAAAGATACTGCTGAAACTATTAATTATGTCAAAGAAGAACATAGAGCAAAAGTTGAGATTGGAAGAAGTCGTTTAGTCAGAGAGTATGAGCAAGTGCTTGATTTCGTGCGAAAGAGTAAGCGTTAACTTTAAATGCAAAGCAGCGTAAACAGAAACTGAACATAATCGAATCTCAAGTTTCTGTTTGTTTGAGACAAATCAAAATGAACAAACAACAGCGTTATTATCATTGACCGCAAGGGTATGATTAGGAGCAGTAACGCTTATTTTTCTTTATTGAAAAACAAGTAATGTTCCCAATGTGCCGATACAAGGTTAGCAAAGGGAATTACATTGCAGTGATTAGGTTGTTCGTTTTTATTTTCTGCTTAGCAACACTTTTTATTTCTTTAGAGCAAGTTGCGCAAACTCAAGTTCATTGGGGAACAGATGAATGGCCTGAGATTACTAACTCTAACGGTACAGGCTTGTACCACAAACTTATACAAGAAATCTATCCTCAGAAAGAGTTTGAGATGACCATCTCTTATTACCCTTGGCGTCGTGTACGCGCTAATCTAGAGCATAAACAAATCGACATGACAGGAGCTATGCCAGAAGCAGCTGATTATTATCAATCTTCACAGCCGGTTTTGTCGCAAAAGATAGTGCTAGTTGTTGATAAGAATAAATCAGCAAAGTTCGATATTGATAATTTAAGAAATTATAGAGGCAGTTGGCGTAAGGGATATGAAGAAGACATTGTATACCATGTTGTGCCACCTCCGCTTATGGGAACTTATATCGAAGATACAAAACAGGCTTTGGACTTTCTTTTATACGATAAAGTTGACTACTACATAGACATCGAAGATGTGATCAACCGAGAGCTGGATGAGAATAAAGAGCAGTTTGAGATAATTCAGGTTGGTTATTTCAACTTATATTGGACTTTCGCTGCTACCAATAAAGGGATGGAGTTAAAACATCAGTTTGACCAAAAGTGGTTAGCGTTAATGGCATCAGGGTTTATTGAGAAACTATATAAAAAATACAACATGGGCTTACCGCAAAAGGTGGACAAGCTAGTTTGTGGAGTGGCAGAAAATTATCCTCCTTATCAGTTCATTGGAAAACGTAAAAAAGTAAATGGTTTTGATGCTGACCTCTTTCGAGAGTTGTTTAAAACGACGAATAAAGAACTTACTTTTGTACAAGTGCCAAATACAGACCTAGTTTCAATATTTACAGCAAATTCATCGCTGGATTGTGTTATTGGGGCTGAATTAGACCAAGAGCAAGGCGGGCTCGACTTTTCCATTCCTTATTACAAAAGAAATCTTACTTTGTTTACTTTATCGAGCAATCTAAGAGTTAACAAACTGGAAGATCTCAAAACGAAAAGAGTTGCTGGGAAGGATTTGTCTCCTTCCTTTACTGGAGTGCTTCAAGACAACGATTTGTTAGAGACTATTGAGCTAAAGCAAACCGAAAGTATCGAAGAGTCATTTCGATTATTAAAGTCAAAACAATACGCCGCAATCATTGCTCCAAAAGAGGTAGGTCTGTACTTTGCGAAAAAGTTCAGTATCCCAGTTAAAGTTATTGTAGAAATAGAAGCTGAGAAACCAGTGGCTATTGCTGTTAAAAAAGGTAACCCCAAACTTATCGAACTAATAAATAGCTTGTTATCTAAATCCATCTCTTCAGACAGGATTGATCAAATATATAAAAAATGGTTCGGTTATCCTTTAACCAGCGAGTAAACAAATATGAACATTGAAGCTATTACTAAAGGGAGAACAATTAAAATTACCGACTAAAATCATGAGCAAGATCAAACTTTTTATCTAACCTAAACTGCTCTGTTAGAAAACTTGATCTAAAACAGTTTTTTCATTGCATTCCTATTGAAAAATAGCGCCATAACTTATTCAGGAGAATGATAATGAAAAAAACAACAACAGCTAAATTAATTGCAGCTTCTTTATTTTTAGCGGCAAGCGCTGCTAACGCTGGTTGGCATGTTAACGTAGGTGCTATCAATGTATCGCCTGACGACAGCAGCAGCCATCTAAATGCAGTTGAAGGCGCAGCTGGTTTACCTACTGATTCTACAAAGTTAGGTGTAGGCTCAGACACTCAGTTAGGTATTACAATTGACTATGATTATTCAGAAAATGTTGTATTTGAATTAGTAGCAGCAACTCCTTTTACTCACGAAATTTCGGTAAAAAGTTCTGTAGATCTTGTTGACGGTATTAGAGCTGGTGAAACTAAGCACTTACCACCAACACTTTTAGCACAATACCACTTCGGCACAGTTGAAGATAAATTCCGTCCATTCGTTGGTGCTGGTATTAACTACACAATCTTCTTTGAAGAAGAAGTTGATGCTCTAGACGGTGCGTTAACTGGTTTAGGTGTTATTGGTGACAGCGACAAGTTAACATTAGATCTAGATTCTTCAGTTGGTTTAGCATTACAAGCTGGTGCTAACTATAAGATCAACGACAAGTGGGGCATCCACGCTATGGCAATGTGGGCTGATATCTCTGCAGAAGGTTATGTTGAGTTAAATGGCGCAGACTTCCAAAAAGTTGATATTGACGTAGACCCTCTAGTTATCATGATTGGTGCTCGTTACTCTTTCTAAAACTTTATCAAGTTAAGTTTAAAGAAATTTAGAAATGCTCGCTTATGCGGGCATTTTTGTTTTCTGATGTAAAAATGCTCATAAAGAGATTACGGCCTACGCCGCAATGACGTCTATCTTTATTACACTGATATTTAACCCTTGTCTTACTGACGTTTTACTCCCGTCATCCTGAAATTTTATCCCTGTCGTTCCGACATTTTATTCCTGCCATCCTGAGGTTTTACTCCCGTCATCCTGAGGTTTTATTTCCGTCATTCTGACATTTTACTCCCGTCATCCTGACATTTTATTTCCGTCATCCTGACATTTTACTCCCGTCATCCTGACGGAGGTCAGGATCTATAACTATTTATATATGAAAATCAGATCATGAAATGTATTGTTTAATTCAAACATCGCTCTTTCTCGTAAAGGATAACGAGGGATTGGAGTTGCTTTTAAGGCTGTAGCCGTAGGTGATTACGTCCATGTAGCTTTTATTTTGTTTAGCATCACAGAAAGCTATGAGTAGCGGGCACACGAAATGTTGTATTGTGGAGTTATTATTAGCGAGTCGTTTGTGAGGACAGCAACCGTAGGCGATTACGTCCATGTAGCTTTGTTAAGTTCAAACATCGCTCTTTCTCATCCCTGATACCGCGATGTACCTACTTCCTGTAGGCAAAAAAAAGCCCATTCAAATGAATGGGCAAAACATATAAAGGAAGGAATAAATTCCAGGGAACATGAATAGGAGAAGTATTCAATCATTAACACTTCTAAAAATCTTTAAACACCAGCAGTGCTTGGAAGATGTGATGCATTATAGAGATTAGAGTTTTTACTTCAAACGAGAAAAATTTTGATTTGTTATTAGAAAAACTAATGAATAACCATTGAGGGGTAGGTTTCAGCCCTTTAAATTGTTGTTTTATCGTATTTGCAATGTTTCATTTCTATTACAAAATATAATGCAAATGGGTATTTTTTCGCTCACTAACCAAAAAGCTTGGTTATCTATGCAATATTTGAAACAATGCCTGAATATTTATTCACTTAACTAATTTGTGGTACTGAAACATGTCATTTATTTTCCCAATTCGAGTTTATTACGAAGATACCGATGCGGGAGGTATTGTTTATCACTCAAACTATTTAAATTTTTGTGAAAGAGCAAGAACTGAGTATTTACGCCATCTAGGTATTGAACAAGACACGTATCTTAAGCACAATATAGCCTTTGTGGTTAAGTCGATGGAAATTGACTTTAAAGTAGCCGCTAAATTCAACGATGAACTTGAAGTGATTACGGAAGTCATAAACTCTAAACGTGCGAGTGTCGAATTTAGTCAAACAATTATTAATAAGTTGCAACAGATAGTATTTACCGCCAAAGTGAAGGTTGCATGTGTCGACACATCAAAGATGAAGCCTATGGCAATACCAGAAAATATATTAGGGGTTATTAAAAGTGCAAGCTGAGATCAGTTTTTGGAGTCTTTTCCTTGAAGCCAGTTTTATCGTTAAACTGGTTATGCTTACGTTACTTGGGTTATCAATCGCGTCATGGGCTTTGATTTTCCAGCGCAGAGCAGTTTTAGCAAATGCTGAACAACAAACCCGTAAATTTGAAGATAAGTTTTGGTCAGGTGTTGATCTAGCACGCTTATATAGCGAAATATCTGCTCGTCAGGTTTCTGAAGGGGTAGAAGCATTATTTAAAGATGGTTTTAAAGAATTTGCTCGATTAAAGAAAAATAGCGTTGATAGTGTACAAGTTTATATGGACGGTACTAACAGAGCAATGCGTGTTCGTTTATCGAGAGAAGTTGAAGATTTAGAAAGTCACTTAACTTTCTTAGCAACGGTTGGTTCAATCAGTCCTTATATTGGATTATTCGGTACTGTTTGGGGGATCATGAATGCATTCTTAGCATTAGGCGAAGTACAGCAAGCAACATTAAACATGGTTGCCCCTGGCATCGCTGAAGCGTTAATTGCAACGGCAATGGGACTTTTTGCCGCGATTCCATCAGTGCTAGCTTACAACAGCTTTGCTCGCCGAGTAGAAAAGTTAGAAGCTAGTTATGTGAACTTTACTGAAGAGTTTGCAAACTTGTTACACCGCCAAGTAACGTCGAATAACGTATCAACTACGGTTTAGGTCAATGCAAGTTAGACGCAGGAGAAAACCTGTAGCGGAAATAAATGTAGTGCCATACATAGATGTTATGTTGGTACTACTTATCATTTTTATGGTAACAGCTCCTTTAATCACACAAGGGGTAAAAGTTGACTTACCTCAAGCCGATGCACAGCCTTTAGAGGAAGACTCTAAGCCTCCTATTATTGCTTCAATAGATGAGCAAGGTCAGTATTTTATTTCTACTGATGGCGACTCAAAAGAAGCAATGACAGCAACAGATTTAGCTGTTGTTGTCGCAGCTCAGTTACGTGTTGATCCAGAAGTACCTGTTATTGTGAAAGCAGATCGCAAAATTCCATACGAAAATGTTGTGGATCTAATGGTGTTACTGCAAAGAGCTGGAGCGCCTTCTGTTGGTTTAATGACGGATCCAAAAGAATAATGTTTTCAGCTAATTACTTAATTCATATCGTTAAATCGTTTGGTATCCATATCTTCTTTGGAGTTGTGGTTGTTTTAAGTTTCAACTTTACAATGCCTGAAAAGGAAAAAGAGAAAGAACCTGAAGTTAAGCCTATTGATGCTGTAGTGATTGATCAAACAACACTCGAACAGCAAGTTAAGCAGATCCAGAAGAAAAAAGCAGACGCAAAAGCGGCTGAAGAAAAGAGAGTTAGAGATTTAGAAAAGCGAGCTGAACGAGCACAAAAAGACTTGAGCAAGTTGAATAAGCAAAAGTCGCAAAGTGAAAAAGATGCAGCAGCTGCGAAGAAACGCGCGGCAGAAGAGAAGAAAAAGGCTGCAGCCGAAAAAGCGAAAGCTGACAAGGCGAAAAAAGAGCGCTTGAAGAAAGAAGAAGAAGCGAAAAAAGCAGCTAAAGCAGCAGCAGATGCAAAGAAGAAAAAAGAAGCAGAAGAGAAAGCATTAGCAGAAGCTGAGCGTAAGCGTAAGGAAGAAGAAAAACGCAAAGAGCGCGAACGTAAAGAAAAAGAGCGCAAAGAGAAAGAAGCTCGCGAAAAAGCGCTACAAGAAAAACTTTTACAAGAGCAGTTAGCAAAAGAACAAGCTGTTCGACGCAAGGCGCGCGAAAAAGTAGTGCTAACAGAAGTACAGAAATACAAAGCATTAATCACTGCAAAGATACAACAGAACTTAATTGTTGACGAAACAATGAAAGGAAAGTCATGTCGATTGAATATAAAACTTGCCTTTAGCGGTCTAGTTACCAGAGTGACTAAATTGCAAGGTGAAGCTAATATTTGTCAGGCAGCAGAAAGAGCAATCTTAAAAGCTGAAACTTTACCTGTTTCGAAAGAACAAGACGTGTATCAGCAGTTGCGTGATATTAATTTAACCGTGGAGCCGGAATTCTAAAATGATCAGAAAACTCCTTATCAGTGTTTACTTATTTGCATTAGTAGTGAGTCACTCTGCTAACGCAACACTAGAAATTGTTATTACAGAAGGTGTTGATACTGCACGTCCGATTGCAATCGTACCTTTTAAATATGAAGGACCAGCGCAATTTCCAGTGAAGATTGAAGATATTATTGCTGCTGATTTAGTACGCAGTGGTAAATTTAATCCAATTAGCGTTGCTGATATGCCACAGCTACCGTCAGTTGACGAAGAAGTCGATTACTCTTCTTGGACATCGCTAGGTGTTGAAGCCATTCTAGTTGGTAATATAGTTGAGCAACAAACAGATAGATTTATCGTTTCTTATGAACTCATTGATGTTCTGCGTGGTCAGATCACAGGTGGTAAGGTTCAAGTGTTAAAAGATGGTCAGTTAATAGAGACTAAAGATCACATTATTGATAACAGAAAAGTAGTTATCGCTCCTTCTCAATTCCGTCGTTATGCTCATAGAATTAGTGATTTAGCTTACCAAAAATTAACAGGTGAGCGAGGTGCTTTCCTAACAAAGATTGCTTATATCACAATTAAACATGGTGAAGTTTATCCGTACAAATTGATAGTTGCTGATTATGATGGCGCTAATGAACAAGTGTTATTGCGTTCAAAAGAGCCATTGATGTCTCCTTCATGGTCACCAGATGGTCAGCAATTAGCTTATGTAACTTTTGAAAATAACCGTTCTCAGGTTTACATTCAAAACATTTACTCAGGACAACGTGAATTAGTGACATCGTATGATGGCATTAACGGAGCGCCAAGATGGAGTCCTGATGGAAAAAAATTAGCATTAGTACTATCTAAAGATGGCAATCCTGAACTATATATTTTAGAGCTAGCAAACAAGACTTTAACCCGTTTAACTCGTCATAGAGCCATAGATACAGAGCCAAGCTGGTCGCCAGACGGAAAATATTTGGTATTCAGCTCAGAACGGGGTGGTAAAGCGCAGCTATATAAAGTAGATTTACAGTCTAAGCGCGTGAAAAGATTAACATTTGATGGCGATATGAACCTTGGAGGTTCAATTACTCCAGATGGCAAGCACCTAGTGATGGTGAATCGAAGCCAAGGTAAGTATCATATTGCTAAGAAAGAGTTGGACTCAGGGCATTTTAATATACTGACAAAAACTCGACTGGATGAAAGTCCAAGTGTCGCCCCTAATGGCTCAATGATCATTTACAGCACAATGCATGGAAATGGTCAGGTGTTAGCCTTAGTATCAATTGATGGGCGCTTTAAAGCAAGATTACCCGCTGCGCAGGGACAGGTTAAATCTCCTGCGTGGTCACCATTTTTAAATTAACGGAAAAGATAAAAGGTACAGACAATGCAAGTTAGTGCAATTACAAAAGCTTTACTTATCGCTATCCCGGCATTAGTTTTAACTGCATGTGGCGCGACTTCAGATTCTACAGATGGAAAGTCTGAAACTACAAACACATCAGCATCTAGCCAAACTGGTAGTGCATCAGGTGATAACGTTCAAACAGGTGTAGCTGCAGTAGAAAAGTCTGCCGAAGAATTACAACAAGAGAAGTACGAAGCACTACGTCAAGATCAAACTATTTACTTTGACTATGACAAGTCAAAAGTTGACGCTCAGTACTTAGAGCTATTACAAGCTCACGCTGATTACTTAGTTAAAAACTCTTCTGCAAAAGTAATGATTGAAGGTCACACTGACGAGCGTGGTACTCCAGAGTACAACATCGCATTAGGTGAGCGTCGTGCTAAAGCAGTAGCTCAGTACTTACAGAGCTTAGGTGTTATGGCTAGCCAAATCACAACTGTTTCTTACGGTGAAGAAAAGCCAGTAGATTTATCTCGCACAGCTCAAGGTATGTCTAAAAACCGTCGTGCTGTTTTAGTTTACTAATAACGCATAGATATAACGATGAAATACTCAATCATTTCGTTGTTGTTTTTAACAGGTGCTGCATCCGCTGCAGCGCCTATTAAAGACGTTTCTAACTCGAACTTAGCAGAACAAGTAGCTCAGCTTAAGCGTTTAATTCAAGCTAGAGGTGCAGCTCAAGTTAACTTGCAGCAACAACTTGGAGAGTTGCAAGAAGAGCTAAGTGAGCTTAGAGGTGAGACAGAGACTCATGCTCATAAGCTAGATCAAATTGTGAATAGGCAAAGAGAGCTTTATATTGAAATAGAGCGTCGTCTTGAAAATATTCAAACTCAGCCTGCTCCAGTGTTACCTACAGAGCAAAGTAATCCAACTATAGACGAATCGTATGGTGCATCTTCATTATCTGAAAATGAAGCTTATGACCAAGCCGTTAATTTAATTCTAAAAGAACGTCGTTATGATGATGCGATTCCAGAGTTTGAAGGTTTCATTAGCAAATTTCCTAACTCTGTCTATATTGCAAACGCTCATTATTGGTTAGGACAGTTGTTATTTAATAAATCTGAGTTTATTAAAGCACAACAACACTTTGATCGTGTGATTAGCTTTTATCCGGATTCTAACAAGCGCAGTGATGCTTTATTAAAACAAGGCACAGTAATGCAAAGGTTAGGTAAGCAAGATGAAGCTAAAAAGCTATTTGAGCAAGTTATTGCAGAATATCCAGAGTCCAACTCTGCAAGTTTAGCTCAGTCTAGACTGACTTCTATTCAATAGAAAACTTATAATTTTGGCGCTTTTGTGCAAAAAAACACCGAAAGCGTCCAAAATTAAAATAATTAATAAAATTGCTTGCACTGCAAGTTTAAATAAGTATTATATGCGCCCGCAGCAAGGGAAGGTCACTTCGCTTTTTGCTGCAGATTAAGTATTGTGGGTCATTAGCTCAGTTGGTAGAGCAGTTGACTTTTAATCAATTGGTCGCTGGTTCGAATCCAGCATGACCCACCACTTTTCTTAATCACCATCGCTTTGATGGGTCATTAGCTCAGTTGGTAGAGCAGTTGACTTTTAATCAATTGGTCGCTGGTTCGAATCCAGCATGACCCACCATCTCAAGCGAACAGTTGTAAAACTGAATCAAAATATAAAGTGGGTCATTAGCTCAGTTGGTAGAGCAGTTGACTTTTAATCAATTGGTCGCTGGTTCGAATCCAGCATGACCCACCACTTTCTCTTAGTTCTCCTGAACATTCAAACGAAGCTAAACTTTCAGAAATACAATTTACTATACTTTGTCATGCTTGATGAGAACCAGCATAAGCGTAGTTCGACTAAAATGTCTGGAACATTTTAGAACATCCGGCAGGATGGCCGCGTAGCGGTGAAATACCATGGACGTATTTCACAATCTAACAGCATGACCCACCACTTTCTCTTAGTTCTCCTGAACATTCAAACGAAGCTAAACTTTCAGAAATACAATTTACTATGCTTTGTCATCCTTGATGAGATTAGTTTGTCTGGAACAAACTAAAACAACCTCCGGTTGGCCCTTTGGGCGTAATACATGGATGTATGGAGTAGCCAGCTAGGCGTAGGTTTAATGAATAACGTCCTTGTCATTCACCTGCAAACAGGCTCGCTGGCGCGGTTCAAATTCTTTCCCGAAGAATTTGTGACTAAAATGTCTGGAACTAGCAATCCAACAACATGACCCACTACTTTTCTTTAGTAGTCTGATGTTTCAGATTTTATCTCAGTCTTCCCAATGTTCAATTAGTACATTGTATGCTTGATGAGGTTGATTTTATTTGAAAGGGAAGCGGTGGATGTGTTGGACAATAAGTTAAAGTTATAACAGCAAATTTCCTTAACATTTAGTCGAAAGATAAACTTTGGTCGTCATTGCGGCGTAGGCCGTAACCTCGCTAGCAAACTGTTTTCATAAGTAACTCAGATCTCTTGTATTTCGAGCGATGACGTTTCAACATATAGATCCTGACCTTCGTCAGGATGACGGCAGTAATACGTCAAGTGACGGAAGTAAAGTTTTAAAACTGCAAGATAAAACTTCAGAACTGCAAAATAAACGTCATTGCGGCGTAGGCCGTAACCTCATTTAGGAATCTGCAACGCAAAGCAAAACTTCCCAATCAAAACCAAACACTTATATTGCTTGTGTAACAGAACCTTGACTTAATTATTGTCCTACCAATCATGAGTCCCCCCTATGTTTTGCTAATCAGCCGTTACCCTAAGTGACTTTCAGCGCCATTGTTGTATAATTCGCAAACTTTTTTAGCCTGTAGTAAAACGAGTATGCAAATAGAAATTGCAAAGCAAGATTATCCTTTTCCGCCAAAGCCGATGCCACTAACTGAGCAAGAGCAAGCGGAATACAAAGAGCGTATTAAAAAACTGTTAAAAGAAAAAAATGCAGTATTAGTTGCTCACTACTACACAGACCCTGAAATTCAAGCTTTAGCTGAAGAAACTGGCGGATGCGTAGCAGACTCTTTAGAAATGGCTCGTTTTGGTAACCAACATGAAGCGGAAACGCTAATTGTAGCTGGTGTTAAGTTTATGGGGGAAACCGCAAAGATCTTAACTCCTGAGAAGAAGGTACTAATGCCTACGCTAGAAGCTACTTGTTCGTTAGATGTTGGTTGTCCTATTGATGAGTTTTCTAAATTCTGTGATGAGCATCCTGATCATACTGTAGTTGTATATGCGAATACCTCTGCAGCAGTTAAAGCCCGTGCAGATTGGGTTGTAACTTCAAGTATTGCTCTAGAAGTTGTTGAGCACTTAGAGGCCGAAGGTAAGCCTATTATTTGGGGACCAGACCGTCACTTAGGTTCATATATTAATAAGGAAACTGGTGCAGACATGCTGTTATGGCATGGTGAATGTATTGTTCACGATGAGTTTTCATCGAAAGCATTAGCTGACATGAAACACTTACACCCTGAAGCAGCTGTTTTGGTTCACCCTGAGTCACCGGCTTCTGTTGTCGAGATGGCTGATGCAGTAGGCTCTACTTCTCAGTTAATTAAAGCGTCAACTGAAATGGACAACGAAACTTTCATCGTTGCGACAGATAAAGGCATCTTCTATAAGATGCAACAACAAAACCCTGATAAGAACTTTGTAGAAGCTCCAACAGGCGGTAACGGTGCAACTTGTAAAAGCTGTGCACATTGTCCTTGGATGGCAATGAATGGCTTACAAGCAATTGAGAGTGCATTGGTCGATGGTGATGGCCACGAAATATTCGTTGATGAACAGCTAGCTGAGCAAGCAATGTTGCCATTAACAAGAATGCTGAGCTTCGCTGCAGATAACAAAGTGAAAGTAAAAGGCAACGCTTAACACAAGCACTGCTCTTTAAATCAGCAAATAAGCAGTAAAAGAGAATTTTTTGTTGCGGATAAGCGGGTTATTACTTAGTATTAGCCCGCTTTTTTTGAGCGAGAAGCTCATAAAAGAAGTACGGAGAGGTGGCTGAGCGGTTGAAAGCGCACGCCTGGAAAGTGTGTATACGTTAATAGCGTATCGGGGGTTCGAATCCCCCCCTCTCCGCCATGAGTTTAGAAAAACCGAGCGTCAGCTCGGTTTTTTGCTTTTAGGAGAAAGGAAGGGATGAGAACTTCAATTCGACAAATTTGTCGGGAACAAATTTGAACGCGCTTTGCGCGGCCCGAAGGGTAAAATACATGGACGTATTTTATAATCCCCCCCTCTCCGCCATGAATTTAGAAAAACCGAGCGTCAGCTCGGTTTTTTGCTTTCAGGAGAAAGGAAGGGATGAGAACTTCAATTCGACAAATTTGTCGGGAACAAATTTGAACGCGCTTTGCGCGGCCCGAAGGGTAAAATACATGGACGTATTTTATAATCCCCCTTCTCCGCCATGAATTTAGAAAAACCGAGCGTCAGCTCGGTTTTGTATAAAAGTATAAAAAGAGACCAAATTCCAGTAGATTAACTCATAAAATTATAGCTGAAGTTTGTTTCTTAAACTTTCATAAAACTTAACTATATTGTCTTTACCTTTGCCCCAATCGTATGCTTGACCTGAAGTACTATCTACATCAACCGAGACTTTGTCCTGACGTTGGCTAACGAATACTATAATCTCGTCTCCCATTGTCCAAACACTTGCTGGCACTGCGGCCTTAATAATTCCGTTTTGCTTATCTACACTTAACACTCTCCAGTTTTGTGCTCTTACTGCGTCGACAGATGCCTGGAATACTTTTGGAAGCGGTTCGGAAAACATTTTGTCAGCTTCAGAAATAATACTTTCTGAACTTTGAGTAGTTGAACATGCTGATGTTAGTAGTAATAAGGTTATAAGTACAAAAACTCTCATGTCGATCCTTGTTTTAGTTGTATCTCAAGTAGAAACTATATAGAAAACTTCTTTTATATCAATACCCTAATTCTTATTCAAAATACTAAAAAGGAGCGCATGAAGCATTTTCGAATAACCTATGTTTGGTAGTATAGCGGTAAAATATATGAGGTATTCATAGTTTACTTTCGCTTTGTTTCTCACGCTTAATGCCAAAAATTAACAACCATAAGCAAGTACCAATTTCACCAAAGGCCGATGGATAGCCTACAAAACTTGGGATATCTATGGCTGGAAACAAGATGCCAAGCGAAAACTTAATTAGATAGCTAAAACAACCTAGCATTAATGCAATTCCTAAAATTCTGGGTAGAAAACCTGATTTAAATACCAAATAACCAAATGGAAACAACCACAGTCCCCAAAAGAGTTTTACTATAGCCATGCCATTAACATAAGAGCGGAAAGCCAGCATCACTTGGCCATAAATCTGCTCCATTGCAAGTCCGTTTAAATATTGAGAACCACTAAGTAGCGTAAGAATATCGAGTAAATTTATTGTATAAGATAGTGAGAAAGGAACACTGATAACAGACAATACAACCATAAGTTGTGCAACGTTTTTGTTGACTGCTTTAAAGAGCTTATAAAGTATTAAAGGGAGTATTAAAAACACTAAGCTACTTATTACGTTGACGAATACCCAAGCCCGGAATAACAGTTCATTTGATAATATTTTGTTAATTGTTTCTGCAGGTGAATCCCAGACTACAAATTGCCCCGGTGCATAAATAAGATAAAAGATCCCTGTTAGCACTAAGATGAAATAGGTTAGTCCTGCTAACCTCGCTATTGTGAAATTCGACATTATTGCTCTCCGAATGTGAAAGTTGTTAAAGCTGTGATTTTCCAGCTTTAGCAAAAAACGTCGCACCGAATTCAGAAAATGGAGCTAATAAAATAGAAGTTTTTTTGGCTACTTTATTTAATAATTTAAGAAACGTTACTTTCAGAATATATCCTAATTTGACCTTTGGTCATCTTTTTACTAAAAGGAAATAGTGTGTTTATTGAATCGAGCTTTTTGAATTTAAAAAGCCGAGTCTAAACTCGGCTTTTATTTTTATTAACGGAAGTAGTTAAAATCACTACTGAGGCGCAAAGTATTTGCGGAAAAGCTTAATTTTGCCATTTTCGATGTGGAACAAACCAGCATACTGTTGTTTATTGGCCTCAGATTCTAATGCATTCATTGGCATGTTTTGAAACTCAACAAAAATCATCTCTGGGTTTTGCATTGGGTGCATAACAAGTTGTGAAGTGAGATCTGTTTTTCCAATTTTACTCAATGAGTCGGCATAAAATTTGGTAACTTCGTCTTTGCCATTTAATCGCTTTGGCAAGCCTTCTTTGGCACAAGGCATGTCATAAACTATGTCTTTTGCCCAAAACGAAGAAAGTTTGGCGACATCTTTGTTTTCTACTGCCTGCAAGAACTCCGTCACCAACAAACCCGTTTTTTGACGAATAATGTAAGGGGATGGATGTTTAGCTGCGTTGTCGCTAGCCGGGCCGAATACTTCGCGAGTTCCTGCTTCGTCAGTTAAATTAAATGTGTGGCTAGTTATTTTCCAACCAGTCGAGCTTCTTTCTAACCTATATAGGTAGTTACCTGACACCTGCCAGAACAAGTCATTCACATAGTGATCTGCAACTACACTGGCGGTTACCTCAGCTTTGTTACCATTTAGTTTAACCTTTATGTTAGAGAGGTTGTGCCTAGTTAGGTCGAAACCAGGTAAGATAGAAGCCCATTGAGTCATCAATGCTTGAGGACTTTTTAGCTCAACCTCTCCGCCGGCTAGAGACGTGTAATCAACCTCAATCTCGTCAGCATAAAGTTGCTCTAGTATTTCGAAGTTGTTTGTGTCCGCTAAATTACCAACACTTTCCACTATGGTTCTTATTGCTGCTTCATCCTGCGCAAGCGCAGGTGAAGCTTTCGGTGCTGTAACTATAGTCATCAATAACAATCCTAAAATCAGAGTTTTCATAGGAGTTACCTATTTCAATGTACTGTTGAAATGTTCAACTACTGCATTTGTTGAGATGCTCACTGCTTCAGGTTGGTCGTAAAAATCAAACTGACTAATGTTATCTAACATGATTAATTTTGCTGTTTCACCTGCGCGTTCTGCATACTCTTTAGCGCCTTGAGGAATTGCAGCTGCTTCTGAATGAACTAGAAGGGTCGGCTTTTGTTGTACATCTGCAGTTTTAAGAGCATCGTAAGTTAACCAACCTTGCCATGAAGCTAGATTGAATTTGTTGTCGTACTCTGGAATTAAACCTCTATCTGTCTCTGTATAGTAAGGAGCTTGATACATAACCGCTTTTTCATTGGTTAAGCTTGCCGCTTCAAGATAGATAGGTTGTTCAGAAGTTTCTGTACTCTTTGCTGCTGCCAATAGACCATTTACGCCTTCATCACCACCGTAAACAGCGTTGACAATATTTGCATCGTGAAGCCAAGGTGCAACTAAAGCTAGTGATTTAATGTTTGGATTCGTTGCTGAAGCATCACTCATATAGCCAGCTGATGCACATATGCCTAATCCAGCTAGTCGACTAGTATCTACTTCTGGGCGCGTTGCTAGAAAGTTTGCAGCAGCGTGAATGTCTTGTGTTTTACGGGTAGGATCTTCTAAGTATTTGATGCTATCTACTGATTCACCCCAGCCTCGAAAATCAAAAACTAATGCTGCGTAACCTTTGTTAGCAAGTTCATTTGCGTAAGTTGTAGGCATTTGTTCTTTCACTGTTGTCCATGCACCAGTTACTACTACAGCTGGTAATTTGTCACCTTCTTTGTAATTGTCAGGAAGGTATAAGTTGCCAACAAGTGTTTGGTTTTCACTTTCAAATGTTACTGATTTTTTCATTGCCGCCTCCGCATAATTAAAAGTTGATAGAGCTAAAGCGCCAACTAAGGCTTTTAAGGTCAAACTTTTCTTCATAGTTAATCTTCTTTGGTTAAAAATCTTATGAAGCTAATTTAGTAGGTAAGGCAATTTCGCTCTTGCAGGTTCTTGCGGAGTTTTTGAAGATTCTTGCTTTTTGTGTCGAAAGATAAAGTTTAGTTAGAAGCGGAAGTTTGACGCCACTGTTTAGGAGTTGAGCCTTGGAACTGTTTGAATACACGAGAAAAATGGGCTTGATCAGAAAAACCACAAACATGAGCAATATCAATCATAGGTCTGGTTTGATCTAGCAGCATAGTTTTGGCTTGTTCGACTCGATAAGCCATTACAAATTGATGCGGACTTTGACCTATCGTTTGTTTAAACAATCGAGAGAAGTGGTAAGGGCTTATCCCCGCTTCGCCAGCTAAGTTCTCTAATACTATGTTTTTGCCGTAATTTTTCGCTATAAAATCCAAAACACGCTTGTAGTGTCGAGAAGTGAAACTTTTGGAAAATTCGAGTTGTTCATCGCGTTCTATACCGTACTTTTGGATAAGCTTGGTTAAAAACACTCTAGCTAAACTTTCAAACATAACCGCTGAGCCAATATTACTATTCAGAGCATCTCGAAGCATAGTGGCAGCTTGAACTATATCCTCGTCAATAAACTGAGGTACATCTTTTAGCTGCTCATCGGTTAGCAGTATACCTAGTTCCGATTGAGCAAACTTTTCTAGTTTGCTAGGTTCAAGAGTGATAACGATAACTTTTGATTTTGCGTGCCATTTCCAGCCTGACTTAATACCTGCTGGTGTCACAATGATTTCGTTTTGTTGGAATATAAAATCTCGGTATTCCTGATCTCGCCAATTTTCTACTCTATGTGCTTCAGCGCGAAGGTTGAGCAAAATGTGATGCTGCGAAAAGACTTCGTGAGGCATTTCTCCGGGCTCGGCTTCAAAAAACTCCAAAGTTAACAAGTCCGCAGCTTGAGGACGCGCCATATCAGAACTGTCTAGCAGAGGTTGTTCGGGATATACATTCTGATAACGATTAGGCATTTGATCTTCTTAATTCGACAGTTGTAATTACAAGCCAGTTAAATCTAGCGCGACTTCATCACCCAGCCAAGTCGCAAGCTCTGTGTGATCAACAATATCGTCGCCAGTCAAAGGGTGAACGAACACTGTCAGCCCTTTTCTATTTTCATCTAGCCAAGGAATTAATGCGTCGAAACTTTTATAATTGAATAACAGCTGGCAGCTCCACATAGTATGTGGGCCTACGGGCTTTTCGTGAACACGACCCATTTTCACAGGAAATTTTTCGCTTGCAGTTGTACAAAGTTCAGTTGCAAATTCTAAAGTTTCAGAATCAAAGTACACATGAGCATGGTAATGCTTGTGTGTATTTACAGGTCTTGCTGGAGAAGTCATATAACCCCTTTTTATCTTAGCCACTAGTTTCACTAGAACTCGTATTTCATTGCTACTTTCACATTTCTCGGTTTACCCGGGAAGTAACGCTCTTGTGTAAAACTGGTGTAGTTAGCTCTTTCAGCGTAGCGTCTATCTAGTAAGTTATCGACATTTATCGCTAAGCTTAGTGCATTACTGTATTGATAGCGCATATGGGCATTTAGCAGAGTGTGGCCTTTATATTTAGCCGTATTTTCTGGATTCAAATAATAGTCATCGACAAACTGGCTGTGCAGTTGTAGTTGCCACTTATCAAATTGGTATTGCGCAGATAGGTTTGCAAGCCTTCTTGGAGCGCTGACTATATCGTTGCCAACGATATTGTCTTCACTGAGATTTGGATTATTGCTATAGCTATGTTTGCTGTAGCTAAAGTTACCGTCAACACTTAGTCTATGAGTTATTGCTTGAGAAAAGCTCAGCTCAACTCCTTTGTGCTCTGTTTCGCCATTGCTGACATAGAAGAAGTCATTATCTCGCAAAATAACATCTGATTTATCGTACCAATATGCTTCAATTGATAGTTCCAGTTGATCTATCGAAGTAGACCAGCCACCATCTAAGGCAATAAGCTGTTCAGGGTCTAAGTCAGAAACTTCTTGTTCTCGTTGCAAACGATATAACTCGGTTGCTTGCGGGGCTCTAAACCCGTGACTTAAGTTTAAATAACCGTGTGAGTTTTCATTTGCTGTATAAACTAAACCTAGTTTTGGAGAAGCTACGGTAAAGTCATCAGTTCTGCTTTCTGGTCTGTTAAAGCGACAGCCTCCAAACCCGCAAGGATTACCATTTTCGTCAACTCTGCCGCTGTTCATTTTGTTGTTGTAGTCAAAGTGAATATTTTCTATTCGCAGTCCCAAATTAGCCTGCCATTTTGGACTCAGTTTATGTTGAATATGAGCAAAAGAGGCTAAGGTAGTGACATCAACTTGATAGTCATAGTGTTTTCCAACTGGAATGGTTGCAACAAGAAAAGCGGAACCTTGGGTTGGTTCTTCTTGTTCTTCTAGCAGAGACAGGTCAGTGAATTCACCATCGAAGCCAAGATCAACTAAAGTAGAGTTTGATAACTGAAATTGATATTGGCTCTGCAAACCAAAGCTGTGATGTTTATTTTTTTCTACTGGCTGGCCTGGAACAAAATGCTGGAGAAACTCCATCTCTGAATACCTGACAAAAGGTTTCAGCAGTAATCCTGAATTAAAACTATATTGTTGCGAAATTCTGACTGAGCTAGCGTCACGATAAGCTTCTGGGTTTGGATTTGTTCTACTTAGCGCTTCGTCTTGGTAACTATTAAAACCAACTAGGTACCCAGCTGTTTCTTGATTTAAATTGGTCGCAGTAATAAAAGTATCAAGCTCAATATTGTTAAACTCTGTTTTGTGAGTAAGTGACAACTTCTGCTGGTCAACACCTGAATTGTCTCTGTAACCACCGTCGTGGGAAAGTGATGAAGAAATTGAAAAATTGTCTTGGTTTGCCAAAAAAGAAAGCTGCTGATAATCCCACTCACCAAAAGTAGTTTTAATAAATGGCGTACTTTCTAGTGAAGCTGAACTGATAACGTTGATAGCTCCATGTAAGCCGTTAGATCCATAAAATGATGAAGTTGGCCCTTTAATGATTTCTATGCTTTGTGCTAATTCAAAATGACTTTCAAACAGTTCATTTACATTGCAAAAGCCATTTGGTCTTATTGCTATACCATTCTCAAGAGTAAGGAAGCTTCCGCATGCGCCTGCACCACTCAATACTGGCGAACGCACAGCTATTAGCATCTCTTGGCCTGAGTTTCTATGTATGTTAACTCCTGCAACCTTATTTAATACTTGCTGAATATGAGCAGCTTGCGTTTGCTCAATTAAATCAGAATCGACAAGGGCAATAGAACGACTGATATTTGTTAGTTGTTGAGCGGTTCTTGATTCAGTCACAACTATTTTTTCTATTTCTTCGGCGCTAGAGAAAGGCGAAATAACGGCAAGAGATGTGCAGATTAGAAAACTAAATTGCAGTGTGTTACTAGAGTTCAGTATTTTCATTATTATTTATCTAGAAAGGCAGAATTAACTTTATATTAACCTTTTACACTAAGTCTTATGACGATTTTCTCGTCATAAGATAGACATCATTTAACTTGCGATGAGTGGTTTAGAAGGTTACTGATGCTACATAAACAAGTAGTAATCACGACAAAGTTCCACGAACTCTTGTGTGTAGTTATTACTTCTGTCTCTGATTGTTATGTTTGAGATTTCAGTGTTACTTATCAATTGGTTTGTTAGCTTCAATAGTGAGCGGGTAGCTTCTTTACCTGTAACGGTTGAAACTAAACAATGATGGGCTAAAAACCAACCATGCTGATCCGCAATTGATAGTAATTTATCAGCTTCTTCACAAGGCAAAATAAGATAAAAGTACGCATTTTCCGTAGCAATAGTTTGTGCGCTTGTTAATAAGTCTGAAAAGCTAAGGCTATCATTGTGTCTTGCTGTGTCCCTTGATTTATCTGGAGCTTTTAAAGAATTAGTAAAATAAGGAGGGTTTGATACTAACAGATCGAAACGTTCATTCGATCGCTCAGCATATTGCTGAAAGCTTAGTTCAACAATATTTACCTGTTTATGCCAAGGTGACTGCTCAACATTAAACAATGCTTGTTGCGCAGCTTGCGAGTTTATTTCTATTGCAGTAATGGAAGCTTTTTCCACGCAACCATAGTCGTTATCTTTTTGCGCTAACATTAGCGCAATTAAACCTGTGCCTGTACCAATGTCTGCTATATTCTGTGCAGAATGCAGCTGACTCCAAGCACCTAACAAAATGCCGTCTGTATTAACCTTCATCGCACATTGGTCGTGCCATATGGAGAATTGCTTAAATTGAAAATCAGGCTTACGCATAGAAAAAAATAAACGGCTATCGGAAATGCTCTAGTTTTGGCTATAATAGCAGGCTTAATCACAAAACCCTTCTACTTTGTTTGGACACTCAATGTCATTTAATGAATTTGAATTAGACTCTCGCCTTATCAAAGGTATTGCCTCTTTAGGTTATAAAAAGCCAACGCGCGTGCAACAACTTGCAATTCCAGAAGCATTGGATGGCTTAGATATCTTAGCTAGTGCGCCAACGGGTACAGGCAAAACAGCAGCCTTTCTTATTCCTGCAATTCAATCTTTATTGGACTTTCCACGTCGAGCGCCTGGCTTTGCAAGAGTATTAGTATTAGCACCAACTCGTGAATTGGCTTATCAGATTTACGATGTGGCAACTGGCTTAGCAAGCTCAACTGATTTAAAAGTGGGTGTAGTAACTGGTGGTATTAACTACGGTAGCCATAGAGATATTTTTGAAAAGAACAATGACATTCTTATTGCTACTCCAGGCCGTTTAATTGAGTACATGGATAGTGAAAGCTTTCACTGTGACAACGTAGAAATATTGGTTTTAGACGAAGCTGACCGCATGCTAGATATGGGCTTCCGTGGATTTATGACACGTATAGCTGAAGATAGCCGCAACCGTAAACAGGCAATGTTATTGTCTGCAACATTGGAAGGTCGAGGCATTATAGAATTCAGTCAGCAAGTACTTACTGAAGCTGCAAGAATTGAAGCTGATGCTCCTCGCAGAGAGCGAGGTAAGATCATTGAGTGGACATATCTTGCTGATGATGCAGAACATAAACTGCAATTGTTATTACACTTCTTACAAAAAGAAGAAGTGACAAAATCTATCATCTTTGTGAAAACCAGAGATAGATTAGACGCTTTGGTTCAGCAATTACAAGCGAATGATATTCCTGCTGCATTCTTACAAGGCGAAATGCCACAAGATAAACGCTTAAAGGCGATAGATAGAGTTAAGTCTGGCAAGGTACAAGTGCTAGTTGCAACAGATGTTGCAGCAAGAGGTTTAGATATTGCAGATATAAGCCACGTGTTTAACTACGATATGCCAAGAACAGCTGATGTCTATGTTCATCGTATTGGCCGTACAGCAAGAGCAGGAGCAAAAGGTGTTGCAGTGAGCTTTATTGAAGCTCATGATATGGCGATTGCGAAAAAAGTAGAACGTTATACTAATCAGCAGTTTAAACATCGTAAAGTTAAAGGTTTAGAACCGAAACATAAAGAAGCACGTGTTCCGGTGAAAAAGAAAAAGCCGCATAAGAAAAAATTAGCAAAAGCTGCGGCGAAGAAGAAAGGCAATAAGAAGTAAATTATTATGTCGAACCAGCCAAAACAAATTGGAAAATCATTCGCCTTTATTTTTTGGGGATTGTTGCTGGTTTTGTTTTACTGGTTCTTTGAAGATTTATTGATCGAACAGATTAACCCTAATCGTGCCCCAGAGTCTTATCAACAAGGCTCTGAACAGGTGTTAGTGTTAAAGCGTAACAAGTTTGGCCATTACGTTACTTCTGGCTTTATAAACGGTCAACCTGTGATCTTTATGCTCGACACAGGTGCAACTAAAGTTGCAGTGCCTAGTGGAGTAGCAGAGCGAATAGGATTAAGAGCTGGTGCACCAATGCGAGTTAATACGGCAAATGGTGTTGCTACGGCTTATATGACTAGATTAGGCTCGCTTCGTATGGGCGCTATTGAACTCTATGATGTTAGCGCTAGCATAGTACCTGGCATGCAAGGTGAGCAAATCCTTTTAGGCATGAGTGTGCTTAAGCAAGTTGACTTTAGTCAGACCGGTGATGAATTAACTTTAAGATTAAAAAGATAACCTACGTACATGTATAAAAATTATATCCCTCAACAAGTAGCTCAAGCGTTAAGTGAAGACTTAAACAATCAGTCGGCGCAAGAAGGCGACATTACTGCACAACTAATTCCAGAACAACAACAAGCGGTTGCACGTGTAATCAGTCGCCAGTCGGCGGTGATTTGTGGTTGTGAATGGGTAGAAGAGACACTTAAACAAGTAGATGAATCTTTAAAATTAGAGTGGAAAGTTAAAGACGGTGATACCGTTGAACGAGACCAAGAGCTGTTTATTGTATCTGGCTCTGCTCGCAGTATTTTAACTGCAGAAAGAACCTGTTTGAACTTTTTACAAACCTTATCGGCAACAGCAACGACAACAAACCAATTTGTAAACATTGTTAGAGAGTTAGGTAGTACGACAACTATTCTAGATACTAGAAAAACAATCCCAGGTTTGCGACTTGCGCAAAAATATGCGGTTACTTGTGGTGGTGGAGCTAACCATAGAGTAGGCTTGTACGATGCTTATTTAATCAAAGAAAATCACATTCAAGCAGCTGGTGGCATTACTCAGGCTGTGAGTAAAGCGCAAGAGTTGCATCCAGGCAAGATTGTTGAAGTTGAAGTAGAGACTATGGATGAATTAAGCCAAGCAATTGATGCCGGTGCTAATATAGTTATGCTTGATAACTTTGATGTCGCAGCGACTATGCAAGCAATGGACTTTGCTGATGGTAGAGTAAAATTAGAAGCATCAGGTAACATGGATCTTGGTAAATTTAAAGCATACGCCAAGCTAAATGTTGACTACATTTCAATTGGTGGTTTGACTAAGCACATTCACGCTATCGACTTATCTATGCGCTTTATTGAACAATAAACGTGTCATTTGGGTTAGCCATTGGTTAACCCTTTCTATTAAATAATCTGGCAGTTTCAGATTTGTTGTCTATTATCAATATTGGGTACAAAAGAGTACTGGATAAGGACAACAAACATGCACCAAATAAAAGGATTTACGTTAATTGAGCTTATGATAGTCGTAAGCATCATAGGCATTCTCTCTTGGGTTGCCGTGCCCAAATACCAAAACTATCTTCTTAGAGCTACTACAACAGCACAATTTTCAGCTGCTATTCGTCCCATTCAAAATGCCCTTGCAGAGTATGTAGCATACAATGGCAGTATTCCAACTAGCTTTGATGAATTAGCTCAAGTTGGTTTTGTTGATCATGAGGGGCAAGCTTACTCTGAAGCCAAAGATTTTGCGGTTGGCTCAGTCTCGGGCGTTGATTTAACTTTTCCAACAGATGAAAACGATGAACTTATCATAGGTGTTTCTTTTGCTTGCAAAGAAATTGAACAGGATGGCTGCAGCAAAGTCGCACCTAAACAATTGCAAGCACTTACCTTGGAAATAAATGCGAGATTCAACCAATTAAAAGGAACCTTGATTTATATGATAGACAAAAGCCGAGAGGCTAATTTGGCATTTCAAGGCTTTCTTCCTAGACTGTAATAATGGGTACAATTCTGATGGGCAGTCAGCAACAATCTAATTGTGGTGTAAATTGGATGGAATAGGTTTATGTCACTTTCTTTTAATACTGCGCTTACCGCTAAACTTATAGAGCTGAAATTGTTATCTGAAGGACAATTGCAAGCTTTAAAAGGAACACAGCAAAGTTATAAAACTATGCCGCTGGCTTTAGTGAAAGAAGGGATTATTAGCACTGAAAGCTGGTTAACTTTCTGTGAATCTACATATGAGGTTCCTAGGTTCGATGTTTCTGATTTGGATATGGAGCTAGTCTTTCAACCTGATTCCAGTGAAAAGCTAATTTTAGAGTATGGAGTACTTCCTTTAACTTTGGATGGGCAAAGTTTAACGTTAGTTACTTCAGATCCTTCAGATAGATCTGCACGAGATAATTTTGAGTTCAATTCCGGCTTACCTAGCTCTTTTGTTGTATGTGATCCTGTCAAGCTTGATGAAATGATCAAGAGACTATATCCAGAAACTGAACAAACGGATGAGTTTGAGACTCTAGATATAGATATTGAGCAAGTTGCAATAGAAGGTGCAGAGGAGCAACAAGGAAATTATAAAGCTGATGCGCCAATTGTTATTTACGTTAATAAAGTGCTTACGGACGCGATTAAGGCTGGAGCTTCAGACATTCACTTTGAACCTTATGACAATGATTATCGTGTACGTTTTCGTATCGACGGTGTATTAACTGAAGCCTCACACCCGCCACCAGATTTAGCTCCTAGGCTTGCTGCTAGAATAAAAGTTATCGCCAATATGGACATTGCTGAGAAGCGATTACCGCAAGATGGTCGCTTGAAACTGAGGTTATCACTAAATCATGTTGTTGAATTCAGAGTGAGTAGTTTGCCAACTATTTGGGGGGAAAAGATAGCTCTGAGATTATTACACAGCCCTACAACCACTATTAGCTTGAATCGATTGGGCTTTGAACCTGAACAGAAAGAACTATTCGAGCAAGCTCTGGTGCAGCCGCAAGGTCTTATTCTGGTTACCGGACCGACAGGTTCAGGTAAGTCTTTATCTCTATATACAGGGTTAAATTTACTTAATACTGATGAGAAAAATATCTCAACAGCAGAAGATCCTGTAGAGATCCAACTCAGAGGGATCAATCAAGTACAAATCAATAGTAAAGCTGGACTTAGCTTTGCTGCCGCATTACGGGCGTTTTTACGACAAGATCCGGATGTCATTATGGTTGGAGAAATAAGAGATTTAGAAACTGCCGAGATAGCAATAAAGGCCTCTCAAACGGGACACTTGGTTTTATCAACGTTACACACTAACTCAGCTAGCCAAACTATTAGTCGATTATCGAATATGGGGGTACCGAGTTACAACATAGTAAGTTCGTTATCCTTGATTATGGCGCAAAGACTGGTTCGTTGCCTTTGTGCTCATTGTAAAGAGCAGGAAGAGTTACCGCCAAAACGAGAGTTATTGCAACAAGGCTTCAAGCCAGAGCAAATTGAAGGATTAGTACTTTATCGAGCGGTGGGATGTCGAAAATGCAGCAATGGTTATAAAGGGAGAGTTGGCATTTTTGAAGTCGTTAAACCCACAAACGATTTGAATAAACTTATTTTATCTAGCGCTGAGCCAACTGAAGTTAGTGAATATTTACAACGACAAGAAGCGCTTATGCTCCGGCAAGCTGGTTTGCTGAAAGTCATAGCAGGAACAACAAGTTTGGCTGAGTTGAATAGGGTGACTAAAGCAGATTAATTACAGAGAAGGAAAATAGGAAATGGAATTTCGATATGTCGCGGTTAATGCCTCAGGCAGAAGAATTACAGGCGAGTGCTCTGCAAGTTCAAAAGTCGACGTAGCAAAAAAACTACAGGTTAAACATTTGCAATTGATTAGCTGCCAGATCAAGTTGAGTTCTTTGTTTAGAACCAGCCAATATAAACTCAATAAAGGGATACTGCTTGAGTTGAGCCGACAAATGTCGATACTGCTTTCAGCTGGATTATCTCTTTCTCAAGCTTTTGAAATACTGGCTAAAGAGCAAAGTGATTTAGCTGCAAAGCGATGTATTAAACACTTGTCTGAACTAGTACATCAGGGGCAAAGCTTGGCATCAGCTTTATCAGACACATCAACAAGTTTTGATAAAAGCTATTGTGATGTCATTGCTGTTGGAGAAAAAACGGGTGCTTTGGGGCAAGCATTTGAACAAAATTTTGTTTATTTGTCGGCGCGGGATAAGCTCAATAGACAATTAAAACAAGCAAGTATCTATCCTGTATTAGTGCTCTTGGTCTCTGTGATTGTAATTACAATTTTGCTTGTTAAAGTCATACCTGGATTTGAATCTTTATTCTTGAGCTTTGACCAAGAATTACCTTTTGCTACACAGGTTGTAATATCTATAGCTAAATGGTTTCAAAGTTATTGGCTTTTAATACTAGGTTGCAATCTAACTGCTATTTGCCTTTTCATCTCTTGTCTGAAATTACAGGCCGTTCGTTTTAACTTTGATAAATATGTAGTCAAAGCGCCCGTAGTGGGAACTTTATTGAAGCTTAACTTTTACACTTCCTTCTGTCTAAATGGCTACAACTTACTTAAAGCTGGTATTCCATTACACCACGTCTTAACTAAGCTCAGGTCAGGAACCCGAAACATGTTTTGGAGAATACAGCTGCGCACTTTGCAGCAAGCTGTTAATTCTGGGCAAAGCTTTCACCTTGCTTGTATACAAACAGACGTTTTCCCAAGTTTATTAATACAACTGATCAAAGTCGGAGAAGAATCTGGGACATTAGATAATCAACTAAAAAATCTAGCAGAGGTTTATCAACAAAGACTAGATGAATATGTTAAGCGCATAGTTTCATTGCTTGAGCCCATGATCATGATAGTGATGGGGGTTGTAATTGGCGGACTAGTCCTAGTCATGTATTTGCCTATTTTTGAAATGTCGACCTTTTTGTAGTTAACCTCACTCTGAATTAGACGTGAAGAACTATAGTGCAGCGCAACGAGTTAGTTTTCTTTTCTTCAAAAGTGAATTGTTAATGAGTAGTTAACTCTATCTTGTGTTGAAGTTAATTGGGGATTAGAGGCAAACTTGTTAGCGTTAAGGCTGATCTATTCATAGCTATTGTGTCTAGGTTAAGTATAAAATGTCGCTGTTGTAAGTAATTGGTATATATATGTTTGAACCGTTTTTAACTTTGTTAGCTGCAGAACCTGTTGCTTGGATTGGTTTTGTATTTATGGTGTCTCTACTAGTGGGAAGCTTCTTGAATGTTGTCATTTATCGGTTGCCGATTATGATGCAAAAGCAGTGGGAGTGTGATTGCCGAGATTTATTAGAAGACGAGCTCAAGTCAAAAGCGAAAGACAAGAAACAAGCAAAGTTTAATTTACTTAAACCCGACTCTCATTGCCCAGGTTGTAAAGCACCTGTGAAGGCCTGGCAAAATATTCCAGTGATAAGCTACTTATTACTTCGCGGTAAATGTCACAAATGCAGTACGCCTATTTCTGCCCGTTATCCATTAATTGAGCTATTCACTGCGATTGCGTCAAGTGTTGTTGCATGGAAAATGGGTTACTCAGCTCAAGCTGCATTGATGATATTGATAACTTGGTGTTTTGTATCTCTTATATTTATCGATATTGATCACATGTTACTTCCTGATGAAATAACTTTACCTTTGTTATGGTTGATTTTACTAGCGTCTACTCAAGGCGTCTTTTTATCTCCTGAGAAAGCTCTGTGGGGAGCTGCTATAGGCTATTTGAGTTTATGGTCTGTGTATTGGTTGTTTAAATTGGTCACTGGAAAAGAAGGCATGGGCTATGGTGATTTTAAATTAATGGCTATAGTTGGTGCCGTAGTTGGTGCAATCAAGCTACCTATGGTAATTCTAATGTCATCTTTGGTTGGTGCTGTTATTGGTATTGCAGGTATAGTTTTGGCCGGTAGAGATGGCAGCAAGCCCATCCCATTTGGTCCATACATAGCCATAGCTGGCTGGATTGTAATGCTGTGGGGACAAGAGATATTTAACTGGTATATCAAGTTCCTATAGAGGCATGTCATGAGTAAGTTAATAGTTGGTGTTACTGGAGGCATAGGTGCAGGCAAATCTGCTGCGACTAATCATTTTGAACAACTAGGCATTACGATAGTAGATGCTGACCTAGTCGCTAGAGAAATCGTAGCGCCAGGTAGCCCAACTTTGGCCAAATTAGTTGATATCTTTGGTGACGACATTTTACTTGAGGATGGCGCTTTAAACAGAGCAAAATTACGAGAGCTAGTGTTTTCTGATGACACGGCAAAATCGTCTTTGAATGGCATAATGCATCCCGCAATTCGAACAGAAATAATGTCGCAATTAGGTCAGGCAAATTCGCCATATGTCATTCTTTCTGCACCTTTATTGATAGAAAACGGTTTAGAAAAAAATGTAAACTCTGTCGTTGTAGTTGATGTTCCAGAGACGTTGCAACTAGCTAGAGCGTCAGCGAGAGATGATGTTAGCGAAGAGCAAATCAAAGCAATCATGCAAAGCCAATGTAGCCGCAAAGATAGACTCAGGCATGCTGAGTATGTACTTGATAACACAGGAACTTTAGAACAATTGTATGAGCAAGTTGAACGCTTACACGATAAATTAATGCAACGGATTAAGCGTTAACACTTAGCAATTAATACAGATGCATATTTTTAGTGTAAATTTTCACCAAAGTATGTTTAAACTAGACTAATTTTTTAGTCGTTCAAATAAACAAGAAGAATAAAAGCAACATGGCGTTAACGGTTTACGAACATCCTCTAAATGAAAAAGTCCGCTTATTAATGCGACTAGAACTTATTTTTAATCAAATTGAGCATGCCAGAGATGTGAGTGATAGCAACAATGTACAACCGTTTTTTAAATTCTTGTTTGACTGTATTGAAGTTTTAGAAAGAAACGATATTAGACCTACCTTAAGTTACTATCTGGACGAGCTTGAGGCCAACTTAATACGTTGGTCTGACCATCCGGAAATTCATGACGAATCTTTACAGCAAAAGCTACAAGAAGCCGTTAGTTTGCAAGCTGAGCTAGCCAATATGAATAAAGCTTGTCAGAAGTTAAAAGAAGACAAGTTTTTAGCTAGCTTAAGGCAAAGGTTTGGCATTGCTGGTGGCACATGTGATTTTGATATACCACAATTGCATTTTTGGACTCGAAAACCTTTAGAACAAAGAAAAGCTGAGATTTCACAATGGCTTGAAGTGATAGCACCGTTAAAGCAAGCTTTAGATTTTTCTCTGTTGTTCTTACGTGAGTCTGCGCCTTTTATTACGAAAGTTGCGGAAAATGCTTTTTATCAAGACAACTGTGACGACACCATTTCTCTACTTAGAGTGAAATACGATTTGAACTCAGGTTACTTTCCAACAATTAGTGGTAGTAAGCATAGATACTCGATTACGTTTATGGCACCAGATAGTGCTTCTGTAAAAAAGGCAATAAGTGGTAATATAGAGTTTAAATTAGCTACTTGTTAGAAGTTAACCTCTATGACAACAAAAGTTCAATGTCCTACTTGTCAGGATGAAGTAATATGGCAAGCAGAGTCAGAGTTTAGGCCTTTTTGCTCAAAACGTTGCCAGCTTATTGACTTAGGTGAATGGGCAAGTGAAAGTAACCGCATAGGTCAATCACCACAAGTTTCTGAAATATCTGAAGCAGATCTGGATAAAATTGAAAACTTGCTCGCCCAACAAGAAAACGAATTTTTCAAAAATTAATGTATCCCATATCCTCCCGAGTCTTTTTGAAAGATGAAGAAATAGAATGTTCTGCTATCCGAGCCCAAGGCGCCGGAGGGCAGAACGTAAATAAAGTATCTTCTGCAATTCATCTCAGGTTCGATATTCAAGCTTCCTCGTTGCCTGAATTTTACAAAGAGCGACTATTAGCGCTAAAAGACAAACGATTAACCAAAGATGGTTGTATTGTTATCAAGGCACAGCAGTTTAGAACTCAAGAACAAAACAAGGAAGATGCGATAAACCGATTAATTGAATTGATTCAAGCTGCAACCATAGTTGTAAAAACCAGACGGGCAACTAAACCAACCAGAGCGTCGAAAGTAAGGCGTATGGATAGTAAAACTAAAAGAGGGCAATTGAAACAAAGCCGCAAGAAACCAAATTATTGATTGCTTGCAGCTAAGTACTGAAGTTTATTTATGATGAGCTTCCGGAGCTTCTGAAAATAAGTTCAGGATGACCTAGCGGTCGCTCTGATGGTAAACAAATGCAGCTTGCGTCCCGCCTTCTAGTTCAACTGCTATGCGTATGTTTAGATGCGCCATAGCTTCTAAGTATCTAGCTGAAGATAATGCTCCCGAGTCTAACGGCGCTAAGCCAGCCTTTTGTGCTAGCGAAAGCACTTCGTTTTTGGCTGTTATGTCATCACCTGCTACAAAGGCTGTCATAGTTAATCCACCTCTATCGTGATGTTCCTTTGCCATCACATCAGCGAAAATAGTGTTAAACGCTTTTACAACTTTCGCGGCAGGTGCCATTGATGCTATTTGCTCTGCTGCAGAAGTCTCTTGTCCTAATAACAAAGGCGACCAATCATCATTCAGTGGATTAGTACAATCAATAATGATCTTACCTGCAAGTTGATCTTTGTACTCAGCTAAAATTTGCTCAACAGCAACATAAGGGATAGCTAAAGCCAGAGCATCAGTATTTGCAAAGCCCTCGCTTATCTTTGATGTTGCATACATCTGTGCACCAGCACTTCCATCGTTGGAGCAAATAGTAACTTCGTATCCTGCGTCAGTAAAAAGGGTGGCTAAGTTTTTTCCAACATTACCAAAACCTAAAACTGTTATCTTTTTCATTGCGTTCTCCAATTTAATTTTGACTAGTAGTATTAAAATAGGTTTACAATGAATACCGGTACCCATTGGGTACTGGTGATATTAGATAACCCTTAATCTTTATGCAATTAGGTACCCGGAGGTAACTATGCAAAAAACAGACAACGCCCAACTTGAACCGAATGTATATGCTGCTATTTGTCCTTCTAGGGAAGTGTTAGCAATGATAGGAGAAAAGTGGGTATCTTTAGTTGTTGGTGCTCTCAATGGTAAAACACTGAGATTTGGTGAGTTAAAAAGAATATGTGAGGGGGTCTCACAAAAAATGCTAACGCAAACTCTGCGTAAACTAGAACGAGATGGATTAGTTATTCGCACTAGTTACTCGAATGAGCTCGTGCTGAGAGTGGAATATAAATTGAGTGAGCTTGGCGAAAGCTTAGTTCCTATTGTTACTTTGGCGAAACAATGGGCTGAAGATAACCTCAAGCAAATAGAACAACACAGAAAAGTCGCCGACAGCTCAGAACCATAAAAGTTGTGAGTTTATTACTCTCACAACTTTTATGTTTATATCAACTTTCCGGATTTTTGCCCACAAAGCATCTAAACGTCTAGATGAACTGGTATTAATTTTTTTTAATACTGTTGTCTCTGCGCCAAAACTTCTTGTGGTCTATGTCTCTTTCCCAAGGTTCAGCTGGGTTCCAGAAAAAACCATTAGGGAACTGCTTCTTGTAGTACTCAGTACCAAAGTCAGAACTTCGTCTCGCACCTTCATTCGAAATAATGTAATCCTTTGAAGCACATACTTGGGTATGATCATCAAATTTAACCTGTCTTCTAGTTAGCTGCTTAACAATGGCGCTAGAAGGAACTGGAGGATTGAGCCCAGTAACCACGGCTCTTTCTGGTAATTTACTTTCTTTGGAAATAAAGAAAATACCTGTTCCTAGTGGATAATGACCGACCATTTTCAAAAACTCGTCACCAAAATCCTTGTTTACCACGCCTTTTTCAATGCCACTTTTTAGAATATCGTAAGCCTTAAATGCGATTCTGAAATCGTGTTGTTGCTTGGTAGACATCATGAAAGATGAATAAATCATAGGTAATCTCAATAAGTTACCTATAGGGTCTAAAGCTTGTGAATAACCTTCCAAGATTTCGTTGGTTAGGGAAAATTTATCTAACTCTTCTTGATATTTTTCCGGATCATCAAAGTCTTCGTAACTAGGTTTACCTAAGCCATATTTAAAATATCTGTCCGTATTGTCATGTATCGCTTTGATTAATAGCTTACGGTCTTCTTCTTCCAAAACTTGATAACGATTCCCTTGGTAAATATCTTCCGCTTCAGAGCTGTAACTACCAATATTGTGGATCAAGCAAGCAGTAATAACAGGTGTTAATACTTCTTCTATATATCTATCAGCTTGTTCTTGGTCGAATTCTTTAACACCGTGTTCTATTTCTATTTTGGTAGGATAACGACTCACAATGTAATCATTTTCGATTGAACTGTACTTGATCAATCTTGAGATCAAACTGACACAAAGCGCAGCAATATAGATAGGTTTGTTCTTTTCATTTGTAGGACAACGCTGATGATCGTTAGGCAAAGGAGCACGAAGCATCATAGTTGTAATAAATTGGCTAGCGTCTTTATCCGCTAACATCATAGAAGAGATACTTTTACTTATACCATGCACCATTTGTTTGCGGCGTTCAAAACCTTTAACAACAGCTGGTTTTACTTGCTGCAAATCATGTTCTGCTCGGCTTTTTAAACGAGAAAGTTCATCGAGATAAGTTTCAGCATCAGCATGGTCTTTGATTTGTGGGTAAACCCCGTGCTTTTCTTTGTATTTTTGAATAGTGCTCAGCTGTTGGTCAATTTCAACAATGCGCTGAGTTTCTTTTTCGTATATACCGTACAGCGACTCGTATTCTTGATAGAACTCCATCGCATCATCAAGTAACTCTTGATACTTAATTTTCAAAGACTTTAATAAGTCGGTTATAAATTGTGATTGGGCCACGATAATGTTCCAGCTTGTTCCTAAAAACACATCTTAATAGGAGTTAATTAAAATACTCTGTTTAATTTAGTTTGTGAATAGGAATATTTACCATATTCTTTTAAATAAACTTCAAGTATAATGCGCGACCAATTTTTGGATTGAATTTTTTAATATTAAAAACTATTGGAGTTTAACATGGCTTTAGAGCGTACTTTTTCTATCATCAAGCCTGATGCAGTAGCAAAAAATGTTATTGGTGCTATCTACAACCGTTTCGAATCAGCTGGTCTTCGTATCGTTGCTTCTAAAATGGTTCACCTTTCTCAAGAGCAAGCTGAAGGTTTCTACGCTGAACACAAAGAGCGTCCTTTCTTCGGTGCTTTAGTTGAGTTCATGACTTCTGGTCCTGTTATGGTTCAAGTTTTAGAAGGCGAAAACGCTGTTCTTAAGAACCGTGAGATCATGGGTGCTACTAACCCAGCTGAAGCATTAGCTGGTACTTTACGTGCTGACTATGCTGAGTCTATCGACGAAAATGCAGTTCACGGTTCTGACGCTCCTGAGTCAGCAGCTCGTGAAATCGCATACTTCTTCTCTGCTGACGAAGTTTGCCCACGCACTCGCTAATATTCAGTTAAATGAATATCGAAGGGACTCAAAGTAATTTGAGTCCCTTTATTTTTTGCATAAGGTTTAAATGTTTAGGTTTTATGCAAAAGATAAATAAGTACGCGTGTAACAACGCTTCCTAAAGTGAAACAAGATACGAGGTTTTTATGACTGTAGAGACAACAGCACCTGCCGCAAATAAAATCAACTTACTCGACTTTGACCGTAAAGGGTTACGCAAGTTTTTCGCCGATGAATTAGGTGAAAAAGGTTTCAGAGCTGACCAAGCGGTAAAGTGGATCTATCAGATGGGTCAAACTGACTTTGATGAAATGACCAACTTTTCAAAAGTGCTAAGAGCTAAACTAAAAGAAAAGTGTGAAGTAAGAGCGCCTGAAATTTCGGTACGACAAGAATCTTCTGATGGCACTATCAAATATGCGATGGTGTTAGAAGGTGGTCAAGAAGTTGAAGCTGTTTGGATCCCAGATGGTGACCGCCGCACATTATGTGTTTCTTCTCAAGTTGGCTGTGCTCTAGAATGTACTTTTTGCTCTACGGCGCAACAAGGCTTTAACCGCAATTTAAAAGTTGGCGAAATCATTGGCCAAGTTTGGCGTGTTGTACAAGATATTGGTTGGGATGGTTTATCGACAAATCGTGCGGTAACTAATGTCGTAATGATGGGCATGGGTGAACCCCTACTGAATGTTAACAATGTAGTTCCGGCAATGGAGCTAATGATGGACGACTTTGCTTATGGATTATCTAAACGCCGCGTTACTATCAGTACCTCAGGTGTTGTTCCTGCATTAGACTTATTAAAAGAAAAAATTGATGTTGCTTTGGCAATTTCTTTACACGCACCTAATGACGAATTGCGTGATGTTTTAGTTCCTATTAATAAAAAATACAATATTGAAGAATTTCTTGCTTCATGTCGTCGCTATATTGATGGTTCAACTGCCAATGAAAAGGTAACGATTGAATACGTAATGCTAAATGGTGTTAACGATTCGATGGAGCAAGCGAGAGAATTAGCTCAGACATTGCGCGGAACACCATCGAAAGTAAATCTTATACCTTGGAACCCGTTCCCAGGCGCACCTTATAGCAAATCTTCGAACTCTCGCGTTGACCGATTTGCCAAGGTTTTACAAGAGGAAGGTTACACTACTATTGTAAGGCGTACACGTGGTGACGATATTGATGCGGCGTGTGGTCAGTTAGCTGGTGATGTTGTTGATAGAACTAAGCGAACAATGAAAAAACGTATGCAAGGTGATGGCATATCTGTAAAACAGGTGTAATACTTAATTGTACCTTAAATGGTGAAAAGGAGTTCGCCAAATGATTCGTCACTGTTCTATTTTATTTATTTGCACATTTTTAATCTCTTGTGTGTCTGAACAAAGTTATGTTGATCAAGGTCAACAGATAAAGTCGCTTCAGTTTAATAAGGAGGAAGCGACAAAAGTAAGGCTCAAATTGGCTTTGTCGTATTTGCAAAGTGGCAACTTCAGCCAAGCCAAATTCAATCTAGATAGAGCTTTAGATTACTCACCAAACAAGTCAGAAGTCCACTCAGTTAGAGGTCTTTATTTTGAACGCATAGGAAGTTTAGATAAGGCTCTATCTAGTTATCAAAAAGCATTTGATTTAGAGCCTAGTTCAGCGTCTTCTCAACATAACTACGGAAGTTTTTTGTGTAAGTTAGGTCACTATAAAAAAGCAAAAAAACTACTGAATTTAGCCGTTGAATCACCAACTTATTCCCAACCTGGAAGAAGTTATTTGAATCTAGCCTATTGCAACCTAGAACAAGGTAATTATTATCAAGCCCTAGCTTATCTAATTGATGCAAATAAGCATGAGCCTAGTGCTAGCGATATTTTGTTAATGCTGGCGAGTTTAAACTATGCCTTGTTAGATTATGAAAGTGCATTATCATGGTACGCAAAGTATAAGACTCTAGTTAAGCCTACGGCCAGTGGCTTGATGTTAGGATTGTTTATTTATCAAGAATTGGGTTTGACTGACGAAATAGAGTTGAATAAAGCTGAAATTGTTCGTAATCACTCAACTAGTTATGAAGCAAGACTAATGAGTTTAGACTTGTTAGAACAGCATGAACATTGGCTGTTGAGAAATCGAATCAATTTGAATCAAAATTACGAGTAGCTATTTTGGCAAATATTTTGATAGATTAGGCACAATAAATGTAAGGTTGAAGTGTTTTTTACGGGCGCAAGGAAGTAAGCTTAGTTGAAATGCCTTCAATAGTGTTAAAAACGAGAGTAAAACAAGGATAGTTGATTTATAGTGCTAAGCAGCTGTTGAATTTATAGTAGAAAGCGCCGAGTTAGCTATGTTGGCTAGAGTGTAAGCTAGAGATTTAGTGGCAAATGGGCTGACTTCAGGTTTTGAGTTGAGGTCTGCTCGAAGCAAATAAGAATAATAAAATTGGATGTGGAGCAGTTCATATAATGTCTGAGCAAAACCCTGAAGCAGAAACAGCTGAAGTAGAGCAAGAATCTGCGCCGTCAGTCGGTGCAATATTAAAACAAGCTCGAGAAAAGGCTGGTATGAGCTTAGATGATCTAGCAAAAGAGATCAGAGTTCCCGTCAATGTTTTAGAAGCTATTGAAATTGATAAGATCCCTAAAAACCTGCCTGAAACCTTTATCAGAGGTTACATTCGATCTTATGCTAGAAAAGTTGAGGTTGATGAGTCAATAGTACTGCCTGAAGTTGAAACTGTTGCTGCAATTAATAAAACGACTTCTCAGTCTGAAGCTGGAATGCAATCATTTTCTCGTAGAACCCGCCGCAAAGCCTCCGAAAAACGCCTTATTTATTTTTCATGGTTGATGGTTGTTGCTGTCATCATAGCTTTTGTTGTTTGGTGGCTACAAGATAGTGAAAAATCTGACTTTGCTCCCGTAGTTGATACGCAACCTGCGGTGGCTGTTGAAACCCCAAAGCCGCAGCCGCAACTAGAAGCGGCGGAACAACAGGTTTCAAGTTCAACAATTGATGATAATGCGCAATCATCACTTCCAGAAGTAGAATCACAGACAGAAACGTTTTTGCAACCTGAAACGGTTGAGCAAACTACAATTGCAGGAGACGAACCTGTAGAACTAACTGAAGAGCAAAAGGCGTTTGTTGCCGATAATGGCGAGCCTGATGAAGCCGGTTTTTTGAAAGTAGAAATGAAGTTTGATAATGAGTGCTGGGTTGAAGTTTATGATGTTGCTGGTGAGAGAATTGCCGTGGGTAACAAACCAGCAGGATACTTAATGACCTTAAATGCACAGGGTCCATTAGATGTATTATTAGGTAACCCAGTAGGCGTTTCTGTTTGGGTTAATGGTAAAGTTTTTGATATGTCTGGACACCCTCAAAACAGAGTTGCTAGATTTGAATTAGAAGCAATGTAAAAATTACTATTTAAGCATCGTCTCCAAAGGCAGTATTAGTTATAATACTGCCTTTGTTGTTTTTAGCCGAAAGAAGTATGTCATGTTTGCAGAAAATCCAATAACCAGAAGAGTATCTAAGCAGATCATGGTTGGTAATGTAGCAGTAGGTGGAGATGCCCCTATTAGCGTTCAGTCAATGACAAACACCCGCACTACTGATGTTGAAGCTACGGTTGCGCAAATTAAAGCTATAGCTGATGCTGGCGCTGATATTGTGAGAGTATCTGTACCGACAATGGAAGCTGCAGAAGCATTCAAAAAAATCAAACAACAAGTCTCGATTCCGCTGGTTGCAGATATCCATTTTGACTATCGAATAGCATTAAAGGTTGCAGAATATGGCGTAGACTGCTTGCGTATTAATCCAGGTAATATTGGTAACGAAGAGAGAATCAAAGCTGTAATTGACGTTGCAAAAGAAAAAAACATCCCAATTCGCATTGGTGTAAATGGCGGTTCTTTAGAAAAAGATATCCAAGAGAAATATCACGAACCAACTCCAGAAGCATTAGTTGAATCAGCTATGCGCCATGTAGAAATTCTACAACGACATGACTTCCACAACTTCAAAGTAAGCGTAAAGGCCTCTGACGTACATTTAGCGGTAGGTGCATACCGCTTACTGGCTGAAAAAATAGAGCAACCTCTACATTTGGGGATCACAGAAGCTGGAGGTTTCCGCTCAGGAGCTGTGAAATCAGCCGTTGGTTTGGGAATGTTGTTGGCTGAAGGTATAGGAGATACGCTTAGAATTTCACTAGCGGCTGACCCTGTTGAAGAAGTAAAGGTTGGTTTTGATATTCTTAAATCTTTAGGAATTCGTTCAAGAGGTATTAACTTTATTGCATGCCCGAGCTGTTCTCGACAAGAGTTTGATGTTGTAAACACTATGAACCAACTGGAAGAACGATTAGAAGATGTAGTTGAGCCAATTACAGTGTCGGTTATCGGTTGTGTTGTGAATGGTCCTGGTGAAGCGTTAATTTCTGACTTGGGATTAGCAGGTGCTAATAAGCGCAGTGGATTTTATATCAATGGCCAACGCCAAAAGAAAAGAATTGATAATGACAATGCAGCTGAACAGCTGGAACAAGAAATTCGTGAATTTATTGCTAATCGGATACCCACCAAAACCATAGAATCTAAGTGAAATTAGGTACAAAAATTAATAAAAAATGAGGAGTTTGATACTCCTCATTTTTGTTTGTAAATTAATCAATAAAACCCTTAACAATATGTGGTTATTTGGGTATGCTGATTTGTGTAAAACAAAAGCAATTGATCACTAGCTGATTTAGTAGTACGGGGAGTTATCTGACTTTCATCTGCTCGTAATAAATGAAAGGTAAATAGCTCTAGCTAGGAAGTATAATAATAAGCGAGGATGCTATGAGCAGCGTTGTACCGAATTTCTCTGAAATTGAATTAGAAGAAGTATCTTCAACTTGTTTTGAAAATACTGATAAACCAAAATTATTGGTTGTCGAAGACGATAAAAGCATGCGCGATATGTTTTATTGTTTGCTCGAAAGTGATTATCAACTGACTTTCGTCGAAGATGGCCAATCCGCACTTACCCATTTCCAACAATTTTCTCCAGAATTGATACTACTCGACATCGGATTACCCGATATGTCTGGACTGTCTGTCTGCAAAGAAATAAAAGAATCAGAAGCGAGTCAACAAGTTAGCATTATGTGTGTGTCGGGAAATAACAAACCTGAAGACATTTTACACGCATATAAAGTTGGCGCGGACGACTACACTATTAAACCTTTTGACCCGAATGTATTGAAAGCGAAAGTAGATAACTTAGTGCAGTTTCAACAGCAAAGAGTCATGCTGTTAAAAGACAATAAGGCTTCTGAACAAGTTGCCTTTCAGTGCATGCTTGAAGCGTCAAATTATGGTGAGGTTATCCAATTTTTTAAGTCTACAGTAGCGAAAGACACAATATCTGAGTTAGTTAATACCTTTTTCAGCTTGATGCAGTCTTTGCAATTGACGTCTTGTATTCAAATTCGCACTGACGAAACGATATCGTTGCGCTCTGCAACGGCCCAATGCAGTCCGATAGAAGATAAACTGTTTTGTTCGTTGAAGGATGAAGGACGACTTTTTAGTTTTAACGATAGAACTTTAATTAACGATGAACACGTCTCGATTTTGATAAAAAACACGCCTAAAGATGACATCATCAAAGGGAGAGTTAATGACATTTTATGTGTGATTATTGAGTTAATGGAAGAAAAAGTGAGAGACATTGAGCGTCGTCAGCAGTTAGTTGCTGCGAGAGCGAAAGTTCACAATATAGGCAATAGTTTGAGCTCTAGACTTGCAATGATAGAAGATGGAGCTTCTGGCCAGTTAGACAGTGCTTCAAATTTGGTTGCACAGCTTGAGCGAGGATTCGACTTCTTCGACCTAACGCAAGAGCAAGAAGAGTTTTTCCAATCTTTACTCGCACAGAGTCGAGTTGACATTGATAACTTACAAAGTTGTCTGTCTGGATTAGAGTCTGAATTAACAGAATTATCTTTTGTGTTACAAGATTAGTGGAACAAATGTAAAAGTCGGCTAAGACAATGGTTATTGATTGTTTTAGCCGCTATCTTAATCGTTAATAAGCCTATCCTAAAGCCGTAATTTAGCTAGTCATTAAGCAGATAAATAAGCAAAACATAGAACAAGTAGACTATGCTTCTAAAAGAATGTTAGCCTCAGTCTTTCGTTTTTAAACCCTTTAGAACATCAAACAAGTATTCAGCTTAATTTAGAATACAGAGACTATGATTTTTAGATTATTAACTGCTGTTTTTACATTGCTAGTGGCGAGCTTGTCTGCGCAAGTTCAAGCAAGTGATTGCAAGTCAGTAAAATACAGTTCCCATGAGAATTACCCACCGTTTCACTGGTATAGAAATGGAGAGTTTCACGGTGTTACTCACGATATAACAAAAAAACTACTCAAATCTTATGGCGTAGAGTTTGAGGTGCAATCTCCTGAGCCTTGGAAACGAGTATTGTTGAATGCTCGAAGAGGCAAAGTTGATTTGGTACTAGGGCTGAAAAATGTCGCTGAGAGAGAAGAGTATTTGAGCTTTACTTCAGCGCCTTTATTAAAAAATCCAGTTTCGGTATTCGTGCAGAAAGAAAAAGCTTTTGCACTGGAAGGGTGGCATTCATTATTGGGATTGACTGGTAACATGAATTTGGGCGATCGACATGGTACTGAGTTTGACTCATTTGCTAAAGAACATCTAAATATTCAAAGAGTAAAGGGGTTGTCTGCTAACTTTGAAATGCTACGAATGGGGCGAGCTGAGTTCTTTGTTACTGGGTTTTACACAGGGCAAGGATATTTGGAAGCGAACCATATGCAAAGTGAAATTGTCGCACTTAAACCGCACTTGTTAGACGGTTTAATTCATTTTGGTTTTGTAAAATCTTCCCCTTGCTTAGTGTTGAAAAGAAGATTCGATAAAGACTTGATCGAATTGATTGGTACCAAAGAATTTGAGCAACTAGTTCAAGATAATGTTCAACTTTGGAACGAACAGCAAAAACCTTTTTTATCAGAGAGTAAATCAGCAAGTTAGCAATAGTGATTAACTCGTTATCTTCACTGGGATAATTAGACTCAAATTTACCTGCATGGGATTGCTATTAGTGTTGTTTTACTATACTCTCGCGAGCGATTCTTGAAATAGTCGATATCGTTTTTCGACGTTATATTCGAGTTGGACTAAAAGGTTTAGGAATAAGGTTTCTAGCTAAGTGATTTATCACAATGATTTATGTCTTTATACAGGCAACTTAGCAGCAACATATTGATTTACTCAAAACCTTCCCCTTCTGAATGTAAAAAAAAGTAAAGTTTTGGAACTTATTAATTAAAAGGTAGTCTAGAGACTGTCTTGAGGCTCGTTAATGAGCCGGTTGGTTGTTGCTTTAATGGAGCAATCATTTTGTTTATAGATATGCTAATGGAGCAAATAATGGATCAAAAGTGTCAGAAATCAGGACATGGCTTAAGGCTTGTTGCTGTTGCCTGCTTATCCTTATTAGGACTGTCTGCGTGTAGCAGTTCTAGCGATGACGACCCAGGTTTTATCAACTTATACAATGCATCAAAGAACTCTCCTCCTATCTTCTTAACAGTTGATGAAGATTTAGATGATGATGATGATAATGAAATCGAAGTAACTTACCGCTCTGTTGACTACGGTCGTTCAAGTGGCAACATCGAATTACCAGATGACACTTATACATACGAATTAGCTTGGCAGGACGATGATGAGACTGACCGTAACAGCTTAAGACTTATCCATCAGGATGAGATCCGTATTCGTGACGAAGCAATCCAAATGGTTGTTATCAGTGAAGACATCAATAATCCAGTAGTAAACGTTTATGACATTCCAGTTGTAGACGATGACGATGATATAGATGATGATCTATTTAACTTACGTGTATTAAATATTCACCCTGAGACTGCGCCAATTGACGTTCACATGTCTCGTTCAGATCAAACGTTTAACGAAGCTACATTAGTTGGTTCATACAGCTACCAAGAGTTATCAGAGAACCAAAAGTTTGAAGAAGAAGAGTATATTTTCTACATCACTTTAGCTGGTAGCACTGATATTTTATATGAGTCAGATGAAATCGATTTCCCATTTACTACTCAGTATGTAATGGTTGTTCGTGAAAATTCTGGTTCTGGTGACTCTCCATACATTATCGACCGTGTATCTAACTCAAATACTGAAGAGTACGTAGATAATAACGCACAAGCGAAATTTAGAGTTTATAACGGCATTCGCTCATATGAACTGGCTGACAACTATGCAGACAGCGCACATGAACTATTAGATGACTACACTGGAAGCGTAGATATCTATGTAAATGGCATTGACGGTGATCCAATTGAAACTAATGTTGAAGTGGGTACGTTCAGTGAAGTGCAAACATTTGATAATGGTGACTACGCACTTGAGTTAATCGACTCAGGTAACCAAGAAGAAGTTCTTCGTAACCACCTGTTAACTTTAGGTGAAAACACGGACAAAACAGTATTCTTCTACTTAGAAGAAGAAGATATTGATGATGATAACGATGGTAACGTTGATGAAAACAACGATGGTATTGTTGATCTGATTGAAATCCACGTTCGTTCTTTAGTTGTTGAAAACAGCGTAGTAAGCAGTATTTCAGACCACGAAGTGACTATGATTAACTTCGTTGATAACGATGACTTCAACGCAATCAACTTCTACTTTGTACGTAGTAATGAAACGGTTGAAAACGCATTCTTTGACCAACGTGCTCCGTACGCACAAGAAGCGTCAATTGACCTGTTAAACAATACTTACCAAGTATTTGCAATTGCTAGCAGCGATACTAGTGAAATCATTCTAGATAACTTTGAGTTAATCTTAAACGAAGACTCAAATGACTTATTCTTCATCTTAGAAGAAGACGAAACATCTAGCACTGGTCACTCAGTTAAAATCGTTGAGCAAGTTGTTGAATAAGAAACTTGTTAAATGAAAAAAAGCCAAACGTAAGTTTGGCTTTTTTTTTGCTAATTTTTTGACTTGGCTTTGTATACTCTATGTAAACAATAGGTATATTGATAGCTGATTCATTGTTATTGGTATGAGGTAAATAAATGAAACTAAATTGTGATCTGGGTGAGAGTTTCGGTAACTGGAAAATGGGACTAGATGAAGCCGTAATGCCAGTGATTGATATGGCCAATATTGCTTGTGGATTTCATGCTGGTGACGAGCACCATATGTTTAAAACTCTATCATTGGCAAAAATGCATGGGGTTGAAGTTGGTGCGCACCCCGGTTACAAAGATATTCAGGGATTTGGTCGACGTTCAATACCTCATACAGATCAAGAAATTATAAACCTCATTACCTATCAGGTGTCAGCTATAGTGGGCATGGCTGCTTCTCTTGGCGTTGCTGTAACCTATGTTAAGCCTCATGGTGCTCTGTACAACGATATGATGCAAGATGCGGATATTCGATTCGCTATTTACCGAGCTTTACAAAACTTGAATAAGGCCTTGTCGTTAGACTTAAAACTTATGATGTTAGCAACAGCAGAAGGCCATATTTATAAACAGGAAGCTTCAACATTTGGTCTAGAAATTCTGTTGGAAGCATTCGCTGACAGAAGATATACCCAAGAAGGCAAGCTACAAAATCGCAGAGTAACAGGTGCAGTATTGAGTAAGGATGAAATGCTGCAACAAGTTGAACAAATTGCCAATAAAGGTTCAGTGACTACCGACATAGGTACTGAGTTAACAATTTCAGCTGATACTATTTGTGTACACGGTGACAATGAAGCAGGGATTAAGCTAATAAGAGAAATAAAAAACATCTGTCAGTCATGAACCAATACCAAATTCAGATAGCTTCTGAAAATGCCCTTATTGTTTATTTTTCAGAACCAGATAGTGTCGCAATAAGCTCAGATATATCGGCTAAAGTGCAACAAGTAAAAACTGGGCTTGAGCAATACATGGGTAATGAGTTGCTAGAGCTTATTCCTTCTTATTCATCCTTACTGGTTGTGTTTGACCCATTTAAAACTGACCAATATGCTATTCGTCAATTGCTTAAACAGCAAATGGCGCGTTTTGATTCTGTATTTTCAACTAAGTCTAATCTGGTTGAGCTTCCTGTTTATTACGGAGTGGAAGTCGGATTGGATCTTCAGCAAATGACTACTTCTTTGTCTTTGTCGATAGAAGAGATCATAGAGTTACACCAACAGACTGAATATCGAGTCTACGCGATAGGCTTTGCTCCGGGGTTTGCTTATCTTGGAGAGGTGGATGAAAAAATTGCTTGTCCTAGATTAGCAACTCCTAGAAGTGCGGTTCCTAAAGGAGCTGTTGGTATTGCCGATCAACAAACTGCTATTTATCCCGCGTCTTCACCTGGTGGTTGGAATATCATAGGTAATTGTCCTGTTGATATGTTTAATCCTAGTTCCAAGCAAGCTATGCCAATTCAAGTTGGTGACCTAGTGCGATTTAAGGCTATTTCTAAAGATGAATACCTAAGTTTAGGAGGGGGACTCTAATGAAGCTGAATGAACAAGCGCTGACGATCATTCATCCTGGAATGCTTACTTTAGTTCAAGACTTAGGTCGATATGGACAAGCTCATTTAGGTCTAACGAGTGGTGGTCCTGCAGATAAACTTGCTTTCTTGTGGGCGAATAGATTACTCGGAAACCATGCTAATGCAGCCATGTTAGAGCTTACATTTGGTGGTTTGAAGTTAAGAGTCAATATAGATTCAACTATCTGCGTAACTGGCGCAAAACTGGCTGTGAGCATAAATGGTAGAGAACAATCTATGTGGGCAACACACAGGGTGAAAGCTGGTGATGAGATTGAGTTCGGTTACACTTCACAAGGTGTTAGGGCTTACTTCGCGATACAAGGAGGTCTGCTCGTGGATAAACAGTTTTCTAGCTGCTCTACTGTTGTCAGAGAAGGTCTTGGTGGTATAGATGGTGCAGCGCTTAAATCAGGTGACACATTACCAGCAACGCAGAATAAAGCACAAAATCAAAGCTGTTATCTTGCTGCCGAAGATATTCCACAATATTCAAACTCTGTGTTGTTAAAGGTCATTCTGGGTTATCAATATCAAGACTTTAGTCGTCTGCAGCAGCAGCGCTTTTTCAGTAGTAAGTATCAAGTATCTAAACAATGGGATCGAATGGGTTATAGGCTCACAGGGCCTGCTATTAAAACAGAAAAGAACAAAATGTTGTCAGAAGGAATCGCTTTAGGTGCTATACAAATTCCTGCTGATGGACAGCCAATAGTGCTAATGCAAGATAGGCAAACGATAGGAGGTTACCCTAAAATAGGTTCGGTATTCTCTAATGATCTTTCGAAACTAGCTCAGTGTGGTCAAGGAGCTACCATTAATTTTGAGCCTATATCGATAGAATGCGCTCATAATCAACTTCACCTCGAACAACACAGATACAATTCGACCAAAATTCAGCTGAGTAAGTGAATTCCTTAGCTTGTAAATGTGGCTTTTTTATATACTTAATAGGGAAAATTACTTATTAACATGCAGATACTTATCGTTTTGTGACTTTTGTACATTTTTTGCCTAACTGTAAAAAAAGTAAAATTATTTCAACTTCTTCTTAGCAAACGAAATTACAGAGTAAACCGACCAGTGTAATTTTCTTTCCTTAAAGTAGACTAATTAGTGTACTTGATAATTAAAATAAACAGTTTTGATAAATAAATTAATTGTTGTTTCAATAATCGATATAAGCTTGTTATTTCAAGGGTTGTACCATGGTACAGTTTCTTGTTCCAGTAATTAATTTTGTATAGATGATTTAAAATTTATCCGGGGTGTGAACAGTTTATTCTTTGCTTGTTTTGGCAGAAAAAAATTTATCTAAAATTGAAGTTATTGTTGTTATTATTTTTACTTTGTGTGTTGTGAAATCCACAAATTGTTCTGATAGGTTGAATAAGAGGTTTGGCAAGTTTAACGACTGGTCAAGCTTAGTAGTAAAACTTATGAGGATAAATTTAGATGTTAAAACGCAAAGCATTACGCTTAACTACATTAGCAGCAGCGCTCGCTGTTGTTTCTAGTTCAGCTTTAGCTGAATTTAATTATTCAGGGAGTCACTTTTTCACTGTTCCTGACAGTATAAAAGACAGACCTTTCACTGATATTACCATTCCAGGTTCGCACAATAGTTGGAATACTCAAGGAGTTGGTGGTGGTTGTACTAATTACAATCCTGCCGCAACTGATAACAATAATACTGATGCAAGAATTTGGGAGCAGGCTGAAAGAGGTGGTTTAAGCTTCTTTGAAATTGATATTTATCGCCAAGGCAATAATTTATGTGCCTTTCATGGAGCTAGCTCATTGCTAGATGGCAACAATAAGTATTTCGGTGAAGTGCTGGACGACATAAGAACGGCACAGAATACTGTTAATGGTATTGTTTTTATTAAGATAGATGGCGGTAGCAGCAGCTTTAGAGATGATTTTATTGAACGATATTTCAGAGAAAGAGGTTTATTAAATACTCTTTACATCAATGATGGACGAGATGCGACTCCACCAACTTATCGACAACTTGAACAAAGAGGAATTAAATACGTCATCGTCTTTGGTAGCCAACGTTTTAATTACGGTTGGTCAACTGTGGGAACAGACACGAGACATCAGGGTAGAACAGATCCAACAGATGAAGTGCTTACTCGTACCAATAGCCAAGATACAGTTCGTTTTAACGCGTTCGCTTTGAATGGTTTAGGTTATGGTGATAAGGATGATCAAAGGTATATCACGGGTCGATTGGTCAGTAGCTCAATTGAAAAGTGGATCCAAGCTGGTCATAGAATCAGTCATTTAGTTACTGACTATGCAGACCTTCACGATACCGGAATGTCGCCAGCGAGAGCGGCTAACATTTTGAACCAAGTACCATCTGCTTACGGCACTATCACTGACGAAAATGGTCAAGTGATGACAGACGTTAAGTACGATGTTTTCCTTGAGAATATCAATTTACGAGGTTATGGCCATTGGTATCACACTGATGGTTATCAGAATAGAACCATAACTTCTCATTCTAGTGGTGACTTCGACTTCCCAAGACCACATGGGCAAAATATCAGTATCAGACCATACAAAGACGGCTATCGATTCGAACCTGCCACTATTTATTTAGATGCTGAAGAAACAGCTCAATCTGTAGAAGTTAAATTCAAGGCGATTCCAGAAAAACCGTCTTTGCAAAACGCAGCTGAGGCTTACAGTTTTATTTATAAATCAGGGCAAGTTAAGTTAGCTGCTGGGCTTGATGTTGATGGAAATGGTAACCCGGTTGTTAAAGACACAACCAAGCAAGAAGGCTTCGCTATTGTTAATACAGGTTCAGGCCATTGTATTGGTGTGCCAAAAGGGGCTATAGGCAACGGAACTCCAGTTCATGTTCAAGCATGTGATGCATCAATTGAACAACGATGGACCTATGTACCACAAAGTGGCTATGTAAAATCAATGAAAGGTAATTATTGTCTTGATACACAAGGTAACGGTAATAGTGGTCATCAAATGCAAGTTTATGAATGCTTAAGTGGTTCACACCGCAATCTTTCATTTGATTTATATGGTCAGCAAATCGTACCAACTTTTACCGATGCTAACGCGTTAGATAGTAATGGTCGTGGTATCAATGCTCCTCTTATTGTTTGGAATAGAAGTTCATATAGTACGAACCGTCTTTGGACTTTCCAGAAGCAGTACGCTGTGAGTAAAACTGGCGATAATCAGGTGACAGATTCAAGTACAGACAATAAAGAACAGTATTTCGTTTTAGCTAATGAGCGTGGTAAATGCTTAACAGCAGATGGTGCTTGGGATACAGCCTACGTGAAGGCAAAACCTTGTCGACTTCACTCTTACGACAGCAACTTTAATGTTGATAACTTATTGTGGCGATTAGACGATAATCAAATCAAGTTAAAAGCTGGACAATCTGATGTATGCCTGGACCATAAAGGGACTTATCAGATGGAGACTGAGCCTCATATCTGGCGTTGCTTCAATGATTTTTCTAACCAAACTTGGGGTAATAACATGCCTTACGTAGGTGGTGGTTCAAAACTAGCTGAAACTACATCTGTCTTTACTAAGCAGAACAATGGTTTGGTACTGGATAACCCTAGAGATGACCTGGTTAGGTTAGCCAATTGGGAAAATAATCACAGAAACCAAGCGTGGACGGTTGTCCCAATAGAAGACTAAGCAGTAAATTTATTTGAGATTAAATTAAGTGCCAAGGAAGCTTGGCACTTTTTATCATAAACAGCTATCAGTAAAGTTAGGCACTAACCAAGGGTTTTCTCATATCCCCTTAATTCGTTTGACTTAAAAGCGACATGTTTACAAGACAAAATCTTTCATAATTTAAAATTATAAAGTGTGTTTAAATCCACTTGTTTTTTTGTGTGATTACTACACTATGCACTTGTTTGTTGAGATCCTCATCGATCTCAATAAGGCAATTAAAAAAAATTATAATAGGAAGTAACAATGTCAAAATATAAAGCCTTATGTTTATCGCTATTCACTGCAGGGGTATCTATAGGAGCGAGCACGGTTAATGCGGTAGAAAGTAAATCGTTTATTGATTCACAGGTTTGGAGCAAACCGTTTCAGCAGATAAGTCAGGTTGCTTGTCACAACTGTTATGAGGAACAATATTCACCTTCAATTTATCAAGCTTTATCGTCGGTTCGAACACTGGAGATTGATTTCTATGATGATAGAGATCTTACTTTTGGAGCTTTTGCTAATCATTGGTTCGTAAGGCATGGCTTAACTGGTGGTAACCATAGTAATTGCAGTGGAGAAGGTGATCTTGAAGCTTGTTTAAATGATGTACGTCGTTGGAGCGATGACAATCCAGGTCATTTTCCTGTGACTATCATCTTAGATAAAAAGCAGGGTTTTTCAGATGGTGGGCATGGTAGAGAGCCGCATGATTTGGATAACTTAGTGAACAACGTATTTGGTAGTAAGCTGTATACGCCATCTATGCTTAAGCAATTCACTGGTCGTGGTGGAAGTTTAAGAGATGCTGTAGCGCAGAGTGGTTGGCCAACAGCGTCATCATTAGCGGGCAAAATCGTACTTGTACTCAATGGTTCAGCAAATGAATGGTTAAACGAATACGCCAACGCTCGCAGAGATAATGCAAAAATATTTATTTCCCCAGCAACTAATGGACAGAACGATATTACAGGTACTGTTTCTGGCATGAATGGCACTGCATCGGGTTACGTTGTAATGAACAACATGTCTTCTTCAGACAGAAGATGGTCACGTAAAGTCGTTGAACAAAATCACATTGGTCGAGTTTGGGGCAATGATGGTCAATCATTCGACCAACAATTGGCTAACGGCAGTAATATCTCTGCTTATTACAACTATGGTGGGCAAAAAGATACCGACGGTTATCGCGTTCGTCCTTTTGCTAGCTCAAAAGCTGCAACTATGTTTGTTGGTTATAGCGGTGATGATCTTGACGGCAATATTGTATGTTCATTTGATATTAGTCAGGCTCAAACGATTAATTTCAAAGATAGAGATATATGTGAAAACGATGAAATCCGCTCAGTTAGCTTACTGAATATGAGGGCTGGAAAGCAGGTTGAACTTTATGACAGTCCGAGCAGAAGCACAAATGACGATTACATCACTATCTACTCAAGACAAAACAATCAAGGCTGGGTTGATATTGATGATCTAGAAAGAAGCCAATACAACTCAAAAGTAAATGTTACTTTTTATGATGATAATGGCTTAAGTGGCAAAGTATCTAGTATTAAAGTTAACTAAATTTATATAGCTGACTAAGTAAAACACCAAGTAAATTACTTGGTGTTTTTTTGTTTGGTAACAAGTCAGCTGGCTATTGATAGAGTTTAGTTAACAAGCCTTTTAAAGCTACGCACTCTTGCTCGGATAATTTATCACCCATTGCTGTATTAATAACTTCTGAATAGGTTTTCCACATCTCTAAACGCACTTGTTTTCCCAGTGGAGTGATAACAACGGTATGGCCTCTGCCATCTTGTTCATGTGGAACTTTTGTGACGTATTCAGCTTTTTCCATGCGGCTGATCACTCTAGAAACGCTATATTGAGTTTTGAATAAGATCAGTTCTTCGAGCTTAAAAGGTCTTAGACCTTGTTCACCTGCCCTATCTAATTCCCATAGAACATCGTACCAAGACAATGGTGGGCAACCATTCTTTTTTAATTGCTGCTGGGCATATTCAAATACAGAGGTGTGGGCTGTGAATAATGAGACCCAAGCCTCGGTTACTGTGTCAGAAGGTGTATTTTTCATAATAAGTACTGGCTGTCTAGATAAAGCAAAGTTTAATCCAATATGAAAAAGATAAACAGACCTTAATCCGATGAAAATTAACTCATTATTCAACTAGCATTGCTGTTTTTCCAGTAGCAACTTCAATCATTTTTATACTACGCTTCCAGACTGACTCTTGAATGTAAGGCACTTCGTATTTATCGCAAACAGCTTTGATTTTGGGTTGGATAAGCCGGTATTGACGCATAGGTAGAGCTGGAAATAAATGATGTTCTATTTGATAGTTTAGGTACATTTGAGACAAGTCTAGCCATTCGCTACCCGTGTAAAAATTTGCTGATCCTTTAACTTGTCTAAGATAAAAATTATCCCCGCCTCTTTCACCTCTAGGAACCTCTCTATAGCGATAGATATCGTCGCCGCAATGGTTGGGAACTATGATGAAAAACGTATGAAAGTTATGTAGGAACTCGGCGATGAGCCTAGCTGTCAAATAACTAATACCAAAACCAGGACTAAGTAGCTCAAATAACCAAGGTAACAAGATGAAATGGAAACTAATGTAGGGAATAAACAACTCGAACCACATGGTTCTTTGCGCAGGTTGTTTAATGTCTAAGAAATTCGAAAAGTTAATTTTGTTGCTGCCTTTTCTAACACTAAGGGTTTGCGCCGAGTAATAAGTAAACTTCCAAGTAAATGCAAAAAATAGCAGAATAAATAGCTTAAACCACCCAGGCAGATTGGCCTCAGATAACCAGCTTAGGTTTTCTTCCACTAAATCTGGATCTTTATCCTCACCTGTAAAGTAATGGTGTAAATAGTTGTGCTCGTAATTCCAAGCATCTGCTTTTATCCAGTCGAACCAATCTATATGTCTACGCCAACCCATAGCGTAGTTCTTTGAATGGTAACGCGTAGGAATACCCTCAATTTTATTGTAACCGCCGTGACCAATATGGTGCATGAGAAGCCATTTAACCATTAGTGAATAGGCTATGAATATAGCAGCGAAAAAAGGGAGCTGGAGAAAGCAAAGATATGCGCCGGTGAGAACACTGAGTCGACCAGATAACTCGACTCTTTTCATATGCTTATAATCTTTTATGCCGGAAGATTGGGCAGCTTGTTTGCCAATTTGTTTAATCTCTTCAGCAAATTGAGAAAGTGTTTCCATTACGTTCTTCTATTCCATATTAACTCTTAAAGTTGTAGGTGATTTGCTAGGCTATGGCAAGATATTTGTTGAGCTAGATTATAGAATTTGTCGTTTTCTCGACTTAGAATAATGAACTAAATATCAGCGATGAGCGCTTAGCTAGAGGTAGAACTGTTGCGAGATTATAGCTTTCAATTGAACATTGTGACTCATACAGAACAAGTCTTTTTAGGCAACGTAGTGCAATTAACTGTTCGAGGCTCGGAAGGTGACATAGGCGTTCATCACGGTCATGCACCTTTATTAACTTCAATTTTACCTTCCATGTTAACCATGGTTAAAAAATCTGGAGAAACTGAGTATTTATACGTAGCTGGTGGTTTAATGGAAATCCAACCTAAAGGAGTTAACATTATGGCTGATACTGTTATTCGAGCTGAGGATATTGATCAACAAGAGGCTGAAAAAGCCAGACTTCATGCTGAGGAACAACTTGCTAACTGTGAGTTGAGTGATTGTTTGAAAATAGAATTAGAATTGGTGCAGGCAATAGCTAAACTAAGAGTTATTAAAAACTACCAACATTTATTGCCTAGATAATTGCGCCAAATTCCACTTTATGTCGATTCGTATTAATTAGCTCGCTTCTGCTGCAACTTGGTTTCGACCAAGCGCCTTTGCTTTGTAGAGTGCATTATCTGCTCTTTCCATCATAAGTTCTTCAGTATCTCCTGGGCGGTAACTCGCTACACCAAAAGAACTAGTACTAAAACCAATGACTTTAAAGTCGTATTTTTCTATCGCTATTCGCAAATTTTCAGCAAGTTGAACCGCACCTCTTAGGTTGGTTTCGGGACAAATGATTAAAAACTCTTCTCCGCCCCACCGACCAAGAGTGTCGGCTTCTCGCACATGCTGTTTTAGTAACCTAGATAACTCAATTAATACTGAATCACCAGTTTGGTGGCCGTGTTCATCATTGATCCGTTTAAAGTAATCAAAATCTAAAGCTACAATGGAAAAAGGTCGGCCGTAACGTTTTGCTTTTTGGATCTCGGCCATAAAAATATTATCCAGATGCAGACGATTATGTAGCCCTGTTAATTGGTCAGTAATTGATAATAGTCTAAGTTGCTTATTGTAGCCTTGCTGCTGTTGTTCGTAGCGTTTAAGTAAATTGCGGATACTCTTTTCAAAAAACAGTACCATTAAAGTGACAATAGTGAGGCTAAACACAGAAACAATTAGTGAAAACTGCTTTTGTAAGCGGTAGGTTTCTTCTAGCTTTTGACTTTCTAATACTATGGTTTTTTCAAAGTCATCTAAGTAAATACCTGTGGCAATCGCCCAATTAAACGGCTCGTATAATTTAGCATATGAGAGTTTGCGAAAAGACTCTGTAGAGTTCATTTTGTTGATGTAGTACTCCCAATAAACCTCTCCCTCATTTTTAATACCGTTTAATTCACCAAGAAACGGATAATTGCCATGTTCGTCTTGGATGTTGGTAGAGAGCAACTCTCCTTCCGGTAATTCTTTGTTTGGATGAATTAAGCGAATGGCATAACCGTCACCACCTTCATAATTCAGTATTTTGTTAACCCAGATATAACGATCTTCACTGCCGAGGCGAATAGAGTGAATGATGGCTGCCATTTTTGTTGTTGTCGCAGTTTCAACTTGTTCTAAAGTAAACTCTGGATTGCTACGTTCAATATCAGCTTTAACATGTTCTATAGTCGTGATCACATGTTCTACAGAGGTTTTCAGAAATGATTTTTTTTCCAACAAAAGCGCTTGTGATAATTGCTCTATCGTTGCGACTTGTTCTTTTTTTATACCGTCTAGATAGGTGGAAAATAAAATGGCAAATAACAAAAAAATAGGTAACAAAGAACCAAGATAAAAGTAATAGCGGATACGACTTTTATTGATCTTAAATTTAGCTGTTTGCTTGATCACCTTTTCGCCTTAGTTGTTAGTTAGTAACGTAATTTTTATAAGTATAGTAAAAATATAGTAGGTACTAATGTGCCTAAAAGATGGTGCTAAATAGTATAAAGAATTCGTCAATCAAGTCTAGAAAATGAAGCAAACAGAGTAGGAGCTAAAATGATTGATTAGCTCCTGAATAAGTCTATTTAGTGTGAGAAGGCTGTCGTTGTTGGTGTTACCGCATTTAATCCTATATCACGCCAAAGTTTTTGGCATAAACCTACGGGATCTTCATAATTACCTGCAAGCAGCCAGTCGATGACTGGGGTAGGATCACTAGGATAATTAATTGACTCATTGTTACCCTTTAATAGCCAAGCATCGATAGCTTCGTCATCTAAAGTATTCACCACTGTTGCTAATCCCATTTGGCGCAAAGTTTCAGCATTGGACGCTTGTTCGAATTGGCCTCTCAATGGCTTTAGCAAGAGCTTTTTGCCCATGGTTAAAGCTTCACTAGACAATTCAAAGCCAGCGTTAGCGATGACACCTGAACAATTATGTAAATCCTGTAAGAAGCCTTGTCGACTAGGTTTCATTAGTTTTACTGCAGCCTCTTCAATTTCTTCTTTTACGCTCGGGTGATAAACAACAAATCGTTGTTTATGCTGACCGTTAAGTAATTCAATAATTTGATCAAGATCTTCAAATGGTAAGTAAACAAGCACATCTGCTTGTTCTATTTCAGTTTGACTGTGACAGGCTATTTCTGAATGTTCGATAAAAGGTGGCAATATGCTTTCACCAAAGTGATACCAATGAACTCCTAAATTTATATCAGCTGGAGCGAAGTATTTCACTAGTTGCCTGTCTATCCAACCCATTCCTTTGACTGGTACATTGTGATGAACAAAAGAAGCTTGATGACTGATATTGATGACAGGCACTTTTTTACCTTGTTTAGCCAATCTTCCCGCCCAAGCGGTAATAGGCTCAAAGTCATTAATTATTAAATCATACTCAGAGATATCCAGTTGCTGAATATCTTTGTAAAGTTGCACTAGATGGGCCTGTTGCACGGTTTCAAAGTTTTTAACCTGACCATGTGAAGTTTTAAAAGTGAGTCCTTCGAAGCATCGGTAACGGCCGAATATATCCATATCAAAAAACTGATCCGCAGGACGGCCTGAAAATACATAGTCGACATCAACACCTCTTTGTTTGAATGCTTTTGCCATAACACGAGCACGTGTAATGTGCCCATTTCCGGTTCCTTGAATACCGTACAAAATTTTCATCATTAACCTTTTAAGTGAGATCAAAGTCCAGCGAAGGCGATAGCTAACGCAGCGCAACCATAACCAAGCAACCCACCAGCGACTACATCACCGGGAAAGTGCACACCCAATAGCACTCTGGATATTCCTATGCAGCTAGCCCAAGCTAGTAGCACAGAGGTATACTCAGGGTAAAAGTGAGAGCATATGGTGACAAACACAAAAGCTGCCGCTGTATGTCCAGACGGCATACTGAATTTGTCTGAGGGAGCGATATACGAACTGAAATTCTCTAAACTATTAAATGGTCTACTGCGTTTGAAAGTGTTCTTCAATAGCAAATAAATAGGAAGTTCCAGTGCAAAACCGATTAGTGAAGTAACAAAGAATACTTGACCTAAGTTGGGCTCTAAAGCCCAAATTAGTAAGCCTGCAATGAAATAGGCATGACCATCGCCTGTTTTGGATATCCAGTAGCTAGCTTGTTTAATGCTTTCACTCGATAAAAAATTGCATTTGTAAAATAAAAATGTATCTATTTTTTGTAACTTACTCTGTTTTATAGCCCCAGCCATTGTGACCTCTATAGCCCAATAAACTGTTAATAAGGTTAGACAGACAAAATGACGGTTGTGTTAACAATTGAAGAAAATTTTATGACAATGTTCGTCGAGAGTTACGTAAAGCTAAGTTGGATATTCACATTTGCCAGCTGCTCTCGTTCTTTTTCTAAGTCAGCAGTTATTACTGGATGATTTTTTAGCCAGTTATTAGGAAAGTGCAGATTGAGTTTGTTCTTATCAACTTCAAATTGATATTCAGGTAAAAAGTCCTGTTGTCGTTTGATATTTAGCAAAACAGCAAGGCGGATTAAAGCAATAGAGTTTAATAGTTCGTAATGACTAAACTGAGTTAATTGAGGGATTTCTTCCAGCTTAATTTTTTTTCTGTGAAAACGAGCTAAGGTCGCAATGAATGTTTGCTGCTCAGAATTAAATCCAGGTAATTCTGCATTTTGTAAAATATAAGCTGAGTGGCGCTGTACCCCTCGTGAATTGATGTGCAATCCGACTTCATGGAGTAAAGCTGACCAACCTAGCAAAGGCTTAAGTCTTGCTTCATTCAAATGCCAATGTTGTTTTGCTTGTTCAAATAATGAAAAGCAGGTGTCTAATACAAGTTTAGCTTGCTTGGTATCAACATCGTATCTGGTTGCTAAGCTTTGTGCTGAACGCTCTCTAATATTTGTATTAGTTAAAGAAGATTCCATCTCATAGATAACGCCTTCTCTTAATGCTGCTTGAGCATAACTCAGCGAGTTGATATTCAGACTTTTAAATATAGCGATAAGAATAGCTAAACCGGCAGGAAACACCTGTTTGCGGTCATCATTCACATGAGGTAAATCTAATTTGCTAACGCAGCCCGCTGAAATTATGTTTTGCTTAATTGTTTCTAGGTCACTCAAGCTCAAATTATGCGATTCTGAGCCTTTGCCTGATTGTAAAATCAAGCTCTCAATTGTGCCTGAAGTTCCCACTGTTTTTTGCCAGCCTATATTGATGTATTTGTCTTCAATTAGTTCTAGTTCTTGTTGAGCCGCGGTGATAGCTTTATCAAAGTGCTTTGCTTTGATTGGACTTTTAGCAAAAAATTGCTGGGTAAAGCTGACACATCCCATATCTAAGCTTCGCAATAAGATAGGTTCTAATTTCTCTCCGATAATAAACTCTGTTGAACCACCTCCTATATCCATGACTAGTGTTTTGTCATCTAGTGATTCAGTATGAGCAACGCCGTTAAAGATAAGTCTGGCTTCCTCCTGACCTGCAATCACTTCGACAGGGTAAGGCAAGATCTGTTTTGCTGCGCTAATGAATTGATGAGCATTTGTGGCTTTTCTAAGTGTATAAGTTGCTACAATCTTCACAGAGTTTGGGGCGAAACCAGCCAAACTTGTTTTAATCACTTCTAGTGCTTGAAGTCCTCTTTCTATGGCTTCGTTAGAAAGTGTATTTTGGCAATCTAGGCCATCTGCAAGACGCACTTTTATTTTGGTTTTGTGGAGAATTTGTACTGTGCCAGAAATTATTCTAGCTACAACTAAATGAAAACTGTTTGAGCCAATATCCAAGACGGCAATTTGAGTTGATTCTCTAACTGCTAAATCATCAAACGCTTTGGTTATCGGGTTCATAGTAGGTTTTTTCCAGGCCTTCCAAAAAATGGTATGTTTCGATTTGAGAGCGCAAATGCTTACGGTTCCCTCTTTTAACATAACCATTAACCTGATTTTTGTCTATGACACGGGCTTTTAGTGTGTCTTTAAAGTGCAACTCCAGTATATAAATTATCCGCTCGGCTAATGTTTGATCAAATACAGGGGCTCCGACTTCAATTCGATCTTCCATATTACGCTTCATCCAATCAGCAGAAGAAATATAAACTTTTGGTAGTCCCGCGTTTTTGAATACCATCACTCTTGGATGTTCTAAGAATCGGTCAACGATACTTATGATAGTTATGTTTTCACTTAGCCCTTTTTCACCCGTGATCAGCGAACACATACCGCGAACAATGCCTCTGACTTTTACTCCTGCTTTGCTAGCAAAGTAGAGCCTATCTATTATGTCTTCATCTACTAGATTATTAACTTTGAACAGGACTTCAGCTTCTAATCCTTGTTTCGCGTTGGCTATTTCTTGATTGATTAAAGATAAAATTTTAGCTTTGGAATTCATCGGAGAAACCATCAAGTGTTCGAAAGTTTGTTGGCGATAAGGCAGTTGAATTAAATCGAATAAAGATAAGGTTTCTTTTGTGATCTTTGAGTTACAAGTGAATAAGCTGAAGTCAGTATAAATTTTGGCGGTACTTTCGTTAAAGTTTCCCGTACCAACGTGAGAATAGTGGTTTAACTCTCCTCGCTCTTCACGACTGACAACACATACTTTGGTGTGAATTTTAAATGATGGATTACCGAAGATAACCTTAATGCCTGCATCTGTCATCGTTTTGGCCCAAGCAATGTTGGCTTCTTCATCAAATCTAGCTCTGAGTTCCATCACTACTGTTACCATTTTTCCATTGTCTACAGCGTCGATAAGTGAACTGACAATACGAGACTTAGGAGCGATGCGATACATGGTAATTCGAATGTGTTTCACATGCGGATCAAAGGCCGCTTGGCGAACGAATTCAGTGAAGTGCAAGAATCGGTGGAAAGGGTAATACAGCAGAATATCTTGATGCTTGATAGCATCAAAAACAGTATTGAAACTGCTAAATTGTTTACTCGTTAATGCAGGTAGAGCTTTGTTTTCTAAACTTTTTCTTCCAATATTAGGGAAACTGATAAAGTCCCTAGCATTACGAATTCTGCCTGCTGCGATTAAGTTGTCGTAGGAAGAGTGCTTTAGATGCTTTTTTAAACCTTTAACCATCTCATCGGGCATCTCACCGTCGTAAATTACTCGAACAGGTTCTGCGATCAGACGTTGTTTCATACTGTCCGACATTTTTTCTAAGTAACTTTCAGCAATGTCATCATCGTTTAGTGAGTATTCTGCATCTCTGGTAACTTTGAAGGAGTAAGAGTCGATTGAGTCAAATACGACAAAACCTCGGAAAATATCTTCACTGAATAGCTGAATAATATCATCGAGCAAGATGATCTGTTTGGGTCCTTTTTCTGATGGTAAAATAATGAAGCGACTCATCTTGTCGGTAGGCACTTCGATTGTGGCGTACTTAGGGTTTTTATCTTGGCGGTTTAAGCGAACAAAAAAGTAAACGGCGGAATCATTCAGGCGTTTTACTAGATTAACTTTTTTTTCTATTAGAATAGGGGCAATGTGGCGCAAAACTTCGTTGTGAAAAAAGTCGCGAAGCCAATCAATTTGGCCAAGAGTTAAGTTCTCTTTTTCAATTAAGTAGATGTTGTGTTTCTTTAATTCTGTAAACACGCGCTTAAATGTTTTATCAAACTCGGATGTGAGTTTTGAAATCTTGTCATTAATGGCTGCCATTAGCAGCTCTGCTAATTCAGCTTTTTCTTCTTCATTGTTGTTTCTTAAAATTAATATGGTACGTCGAACATTTGCCACCCTGACCCGATAGAATTCATCCATATTATTGGAATAAATACCGAGAAAGCGAATACGCTCTATGATGGGGTTGTTTGGATCATTTGCCTCTTGCAACACTCGTTCATTGAAACTTAACCAGCTCAACTCTTTGGGATAAAACTTATTCTTTTTAATTAATTGACTGTGCATGATTGAGTTCCGAAACAACAAAAAGACAATGTATCTACTCTTAAGCTTAGCTCAACAATGTGTCTGAATAATGAAATAAATCAAATGCTTGTTTGGTTAAGTTGAAAAAGTAGTTTTTAGGGAAGAAGTGAGCTTGATAACAGGAAATTAACAGAGACACCCAAAGTAATTTTGCAGTGTTTGTTCCTGTAAGATGTTTTGTTTCATTTGTTTTAGTTTCGCCTAATGGCGAGCCTCATTTTTGCAACAGCTCAAAGGGTGCCTTTAAGAACTAGTTGTTTTTTATTAAACCCTAAAGGGTTCTCACCTCTTCGATGGCTTGTTTTGAGTGATAGTGCTGTTTTTGTACTAGATTTCGCCTGATGGCGAGTTCCATTTTTGCAACAGCCCAAAAACGGAACCCAAAAAGGCCGTTCCCACCCAATATCTTAATTTCATTTTTTGATTTGTTTTATCGTAAAAAGCAGGATGATTTATCGTCCATGAACAGCATCCTTTTCTCGGCGTCCATGCCTCGAATTTTTAGAAAACGAAATAAAATAATGAAAGATATTGAAAGGGAATTATGACTCTGTGAATTTCGAGTAATTCTGAAGATACGAGGGAGCTACAATTTGAAAAGCGAGGTAGCAAGGACAAGACAACAAAGACACTCACCTCATGCTTCACCTCATTGGTATAAGAAGACAAAATTAAATAATGAGCGATATTGAATGGGGAAAAGACTCAGAGTACTCTGAATATTCAGAGTAATTCCTGCAAGTTCAGCCTTATTTTCTCGCTCAAAACATCTGAATTCAATCTGATTTTTCTCGAATAAAAGGGGCATGGATGCCCAATTAGAAAAGAGTACATGGACGTACTTCCTTTTCGTATTCGACGACAAAAATCAGATTTTATTCAGGTTAAATGTTTTGTGCTGCGGGCGGCATTTTCGCTTACCTTTTTTGCTGTTGAAAAAGGTGAGAACCCTTTAGGGTTTAATAAAAAAACAAAAGCTTATAAAGCCACTACAAAAATGGAACTCGCCCTTAGGCGAAACCTAATACAAAAACAGCATTGCTATTCGAAATAAGCTAACTCAAAAAGGTGAGACCCCTTTAGGGGTTATTTGAAGTAACAAAAAACAACCTTCATTGCTCTTCCTTTAGTTTGTTTGCTTGCCCATGTAACGCTCTTGTTTGTTTGGTTTTAGTTTCGTCATATCGACAACCACAAAGCCATCAATGCAATCACAAAAGTCAGGGTCGATGTTAAAGGCACAAAACAGCGTGCCTCCTTGCTCACATAATTCTGAATATTGCTTATACAAGGTAGGAACACTTGTTCCTTCTTGTTTTAACTTGGCTTTGAGCAACTTAAATTCTTCGTTGTAGTCTTCACCATGAAAGTGAATACCTTGTTGTTCGGTGAAAATGTAAGGTCGAGTTGCGGTAATGATGTTATTTTTATCGGCAAAGTAGGTTTGGTAGAAACGCACTAAGCTAGCTTTAGCCTCAGTATTCAAGTCATTGCTAATTGATACTGCGCCAAGCAAATAGCGTATTTGAGTATTTTTATTTAAGTAAGCGCCAATACCGTGCCAAAGATAATCTAAACTTCTTTTACCCCAGTAAGCAGGCTGAACGAAACTTCTACCTAGTTCTAGGCCTTGTTCTCTAATATCTTTAGGCAAATTAGATAAGTCGAATAAGGTCTCACTGTACAAACCTGTGTTACTTTGCTCTTTGTCTACGCGAGCAATAGGCACTATTCTGTAAGCTCCTACTAATTCGTATTGCTCATTATCCCAAAGCACTATGTGATCGTAAAAGTTATCATATTTGTCGATATCTCGACGCAAGCCAGTACCTTCACCAACTGCTCTGAAAGTTAGTTCACGTAACCTGCCGATTTCACGCATAATTGCTGAATCTTGATGATGTTGGTAGCAATATATTTGCTTACCGTCAGCGGTTTGTCCCAATAATTGGCAGGCCTTTAGCTCTTGTCGCAGTACTTTGCGATCTTCTGGATGAGCAACACTCTCAAATGTAGGCTTAAATAATAGAGACGGTTTTTTCTTTGGCAGCGAGTAAACGTGTTTTTTGAATAAGCTAATTAAACGACTGTCATCCATATCCAGTTTCTGATAATCAGAATAAAGGATTGGATTGCCAATACGTATTCTAATGTCACGCTTTGCTTGTTTGAACATTTCATCAATTAACCACAGGGTCGAAATTGGTTTGGCAAACAGAGACAGAGCATAAAAAAATAAAGAATTTTTGCCATCAACATGGATAGGAACTATTGGAACTTCTGTTTTTCTAGCGAATTTCAAAAAGCCGCTTCGCCACTTGCCGTCCATAACGCCTGTAGGTCCTAAACGAGAAACTTCGCCAGCAGGGAAAATAAGTAATGCGCCACCAGATTTAACATGCTCTTCAATGGCTTTCATATTTTCTTTTGGCGTTTTGCCATTCATGTTATTCACTGGTAATAATTGTGGACGCAGTGGTTTTATTGCCCAGAGCAACTCATTTGCAACCACTTTCACATCTTGTCTAATGCCAGCGAAGAGTTTCAATAAAGCCAGCCCATCTAAACTGCCAATCGGGTGATTAGAGATGGCTACTACACCACCTTGATGAGGAATATTGAGCTTTTCTCTGTCGTTGACTAAGTAACCAAATTCGAAGTAATCCAATACCTGTTCAACAAAGTCGATACCTTTTAGATGAGGATAGGCTTTTTCAAATTGATTAAATTCTCGTTCATGAAATAAATACTTCAAAAAGCGGATTAAAGATGTTTTGACTAATTTGTTACCAGCTTGAATTTTAGGTAACTGGGTTGCAACAATGTTTTCCACTGAGATCATCTGGATACCTAGTTTTATATCAGTTTTTGTCAAATTTACTGATCTAAAATGACAGAGGAGTGATCATTAAGTGGCAAAACTGTGACTGATAAATTACAAGTTAATGACAAAAAAATAGTAAAAAGTATGAACTTCTATTCAGTTAATGCTCTTTGTTAAAAGCCTGTTTGCAGTGAATATTGAGTTCGCTTAATAAATGTTTATTTATTGATAATTATTTGTTCTAAAAAGAAAATTCAATGTGAGAGATAGCCGATTTATTGCTATGCTATCGCTAGAGAAGATTAAAAGCGGGGTTGGATAAAGTTATGGCAAGAGAACAATGGGGTGTTTGCGCTGAAGCAAACTTGCACGGTGTGCATCTTTTCTTTAATGCACATGAAGGATATGAACCTGTTATTCGCGAAGCGTTAAGCCAACTACCTGCAATTTTTGATGAAATTAATGAGCAGTTTTCTGAAGCTATGTTCAGTGCTGTTATTGCCGTAGGTGCTAATTTCTGGACTGAACTTTATCCAGGTGATAAGCCCGAAGGATTAAAACCATTCCCTGCTATGCAGCATGAAGACAGAAACATGCCCGCTGTTCCTGTCGATTTATTTATTCAACTTCGTTCTGACCGACAAGATGTAAATTACATTGCAAGTCGGAGAGTTACCGCATTGTTTGGTGAAACGTTAGAGCTTATCGAGCAAGTGCCATGTTTCCGTTATCTAGATGGTAGAGATTTGACCGGCTTTGTTGACGGGACAGAGAACCCTAAAGGTCGAAGACGCAGAGAAGTAGCATTAGTTGCAGATGGTAAATTTGAAGGTGGTAGTTATCTACATGTACAAAGATATCGTCATCATTTAGCTCGATGGGACAAGGTGCCAACGGAAGAACAAGAGTTAATCATCGGTAGAACCAAAATAGATGACATTGAGATGAGCAAAGAGGAAATGCCTGAATACGCTCATGTCAAACGCTCAAATGTTAAAGACGAGAATGGCAAAGGGCTAGAGTTAATGCGCCAGAGCATGCCGTATGGCAACTTATCAACTCAAGGACTATTGTTTGTTTCATATTGCGCACATGCTGACTACTTTGAAATTATTTTAAGAAACATGGTTTATGGTTCAGACGAAGGAACCTATGATCATTTATTAAATTACACGTCGGCTGAAACCGGCGCTGCTTTTTTTGCACCATCAATCGACTTCTTAGTTGCGCAGGGTAACTTAGAATAGGAAATTTAGAATAGAGTATCTACTAGATACAAAAAAGCTTGATAGAGGATAATCTCTTATCAAGCTTTTTTAGGTCTTGAAGTAAATTCAGGATGGCCTATTGGCTACTTACAGCTCTTACACAGTTTCAAATAACTGTCTTACATTTTCCAATGTATGTTCGATTTCGCTAACCTTCAATGGCGCAATAAAAATGGTGTCGTCACCAGCAATTGTACCTAACACACCTTCTGCTTTACCTACAGAATCTAATAATCTAGCAATAAGCTGAGCAGCGCCAGGACTGGTACGGATGATAACCATAGATTCATTGTGTTCAATATCGAGTACCAACTGACGCAACGGGCTCTTAGCTGTTGGCATACCTAATTCAGCAGGTAAGCAATAAACCATTTCTTGTTTAGCATTACGAGTACGAACAGCACCAAATTTAGTTAACAAGCGAGATACTTTAGATTGGCTGATGTTATCGAAATCTTGGGCTTTTAACGCTTCAACAATTTCCCCTTGGGAACCAAATCTTTCTTCTTTCAATAAAGCTTTAAATGCCTTGATTAACTCTTCTTGTTTCGATTGACTCATAAACCTAACCTGTGAATATTAATGCGCGAAGTTTAATGGATTTATGCAGATTGGTATAGAGTTAGTTAGCTAATATGTTGTTGTTTTAAATTTATTATATTTGTTCTTTGTTCTTTGTTTTTAAGTTTCGCCTAAGGGCGAGCCTCATTTTTGTAGTGGCTTTATAAGCTTTTGTTTTTTTTATTAACCCCTAAAGGGTTCTCACCTTTTTCAACAGCAAAAAAGGTAAGCGAAAATGCCGCCCGTAGCACAAAACATTTAACCTGAATAAAATCTGATTTTTGTCGTCGAATACGAAAAGGAAGTACATCCATGTACTCTTTTCTAATTGGGCATCCATGCCCGTTTTATTCGAGAAAAATCAGATTGAATTCAGATGTTTTGAGCGGGAAAATAAATCTGAACTTGCAAAATTTATTCTGAGTGTTTCGAGTCATTTCCCCATCCAATATCGCTCATCATTTAATTTTGTTTTCAAAAAGATTGAGGCATGGACGCCGAGAAAAGGATGCTGTTCATGGACGAAAAATCATCCTGTCTTTTTCGACAAAACAAATTAAATAGTGAGATAAAGATATTGTTAGGGGACGGCCTTTTTGGGTTCCGTTTTTGGGCTGTTGCAAAAATGGAACTCGCCATTAGGCGAAACCTAATACAAAAACAACATTGATATTCGAAATAAGCCAATTCAAAAGGTGAGAACCCTTTAGGGTTTTATAAAAACAAAAAACTTTTAAAACCACCGCAAAAATGAGGCTCGCCCTCAGGCGAAATCCAATAAAGAAACAGTTTTGATAGTTATAACGAACTACACATCATTAACTAATATTGAATTATTTTTGTAATTAAATACAAGTCTTAGCTCTTTCGTACCATTAATTATTACGGGTTGCACAATAATACTAACCGAGTGCTCAGTATTTTCTACGAATGATTTATTAATGAAGTTGTCTATTTCTAAATCTTCTTCGTAGGAAAGAGATGCTGCACAAAGTGAGTCATTACAGTTAAACAAGTTTAAAGACATATCAAGGTCATTCTCCTCGATCATTCTTTCCATTCTTTGTTGGAAACTGTCCTGCACTTCAAAGGATTCATGATTATTTTTTGTAAACACATTTAAGACGTTTAAATAATCATCTCTAGTTATTAGTTCCATTGCGCTTTCTTTATTTAATCCTTCTGAACCATCGATATTTGAAATAAGAATCTCTACTGGGTCGGTGTTATCAAGAATGTCTTGAGCAGAGGTTGGTTGATTTGCATTTAAAGCATGTTGAACTTCATTTATCTCTAGATCTTGCAAATTTTCAACTAGCTCTGGTTTAGAAGTTATATAAGGAGAGGATCTTTGTTCTGCTTCTTCTAAATTGATTACATTCTCGGTGTTATCTCTTGGAGCATCTGTTAAATAAAAAACAGCAGCAAAACAAAGTAAAGTCATTAACAATAAATACTTTTTATTCATACTATAACTACCCTTAATATTAAAAGTAGGGGGAGCTTCCCCCCTATATACGCAAGAAATTGCCTTCAATGACAATTGCATCTCTTTTGAGTTCTGCAACTGTACCACCGCAGCAATCTTGGATTGTTGTTGGTGGACCTGTATTAACGGAGCAACTATTTGAACATTCATAAGTTTTTCCATTCACTGTAGTTCAATCTGCAAAAACAGGAGCTGCAATTGCTAAATATAAAACTTAGTAAGGTAAAGTAAGCAACAAGAAAGCGTCACGTATATTTATTATAAATAGCGAGTGGTTTGTGTCCCAGGTTGCACTTTTTAGTTTCCATACGATAGAGTTAATGTCAAGTGTGAACCTAAGCTGGAAAGTAAAGAAGAGTAAGTGACTAGTTTTACACTAAGATTAGATTAAAACTCAGTAACATAAGATAACTAAGACACCCACCTCATTTCTGACTGTTGATAAAAGAAAGTTCAAAAAACTTTTAGAGTTACTTATTAAACCCTAAAGGGTTCTCACCTTTTTCAATAGTTTGTTTTTAAAATAGGTAGTTGTGTATTAGGTTTCCCCTAATGGCGAGTTCCATTTTTGCAACAGCCCAAAAACGGAACCCAAAAAGGCCGTCCCCTGACAATATCTTAATCTCATTATTTAATTTGTTTTGTCGAAAAAGACAGGATGATTTATCGTCCCTGAACAGCATCCTTTTCTCGGCGTCCATGCCTCACACTTTTTGAAAACAAAATCAAATAATGAGCGATATTGAATGGGGATAATGATTCGGAACATTCAGAGTAAGTTCTGCTGGTTCAGACTTATTTCACCGCTCAAAACACCCAGCTCATTCGTATAAGAAAATTACATAGTGAAAGGTATTGGATGAGAGTAATGACTCAGAGCACTCGGAATATTCAGAATAACTTCTGCAAGTTCAGGTTTATTTTCCCCGCTCAAAACATCTGAATCCAATCTGATTTTTCTCGAATAAAACGGGCATGGATGCCCAATTAGAAAAGAGTACAAGGATGTACTTCCTTTTCGTATTCGACGACAAAAATCAGATTTTATTCAGGTTAAATGTTTTGTGCTACGGGCAGCATTTTCGCTTACCTTTTTTGCTGTTGAAAAAGGTGAGAACCCTTTAGGGTTTAATAAAAAAACAAAAAACTTTTAAAGCCTCTGCAAAATGAGGTTCGCCATTAGGCGACATTTAACCTACAAAATAAATATACATATTCATTTATACACTAAGATTAGACTGAAACTCAGTGACAAAAGCAGTGAAATATCAGGATTAGACTAATTGCTATTTGAGTTTTTACTCATATTTAAGTAGGGTATGCGCAAAAATTTACTCTACAAAAACCTAAACTTCGGAGAAGAATATGAAAGTTGCAGTTTTAGGTGCCGCTGGTGGTATCGGTCAGGCTCTATCTTTATTACTAAAAACTCAATTACCAGAAGGTTCAGAGTTAGCGTTATATGACGTTGCTCCAGTTGTTCCTGGTGTTGCTGTAGACTTAAGCCACATCCCAACTGCAGTTAAAGTTGAAGGTTTTGGTGCAGACGATTTAGGCAAAGCATTAACAGGTGCTGACGTTGTACTAATCCCAGCTGGTGTTCCTCGTAAGCCAGGTATGGATCGCTCTGATCTATTTAATATCAATGCTGGTATCGTTAAGAATCTTGTTGAAGGCATTGCAGATCACTGTCCAGATGCATGTATCGGTATTATCACTAACCCTGTTAATACTACAGTTGCAATTGCAGCTGAAACGTTAAAAGCAAAAGGTAAGTACAACCCTGCTAAATTATTCGGTGTTACAACGTTAGACGTTATCCGTGCAGAAACTTTCGTTGCTGACTCTCAAGGTTTAGATGTAGAAGAAGTTGTTGTTCCAGTAATCGGTGGTCACTCAGGTACTACTATCCTTCCTCTTCTTTCTCAAGTTGAAGGTGCAAACTTCTCTCAAGAGCAAATCGAGCAATTAACTCACCGTATCCAAAACGCAGGTACTGAAGTTGTTGAAGCTAAAGCGGGTGGCGGTTCTGCTACTTTATCAATGGGCTTAGCAGCAGCACGTTTCTGCATGAGCTTAGTTGACGCATTAAATGGCGAAGACGATGTTTATGAGTACACATACGTAGAAGGCGACGGTGAAGATGCACGTTTCTTCGCACAACCTGTTCTTTTAGGTAAAGACGGTGTTAAAGAGATTTTACACTACGGTGAACTAAGTGAATATGAAGAGAAGTGTAAAGCTGAAATGTTAGATGGCCTTAAAGGCGACATCAAACTAGGCGAAGACTTCGTAAACAACGCTGAATAATTATTAAAGCAAAAGCTTTTTAATTATAAGTTTAAAAAAAAGCGACCATTAGGTCGCTTTTTTATTTTCTGTAAGAAACTACTTTGAACTCGCTGGGACTTTTTAGTATTTGTTATGTCTGATGACAGAGCAATTTAGAGCACTCTAGGTCTCAGATAAGTAAACATCATAAAAATAAACGTCATAGATAGATAAACGTCATAGATAGACAAACGTCATTGCGGCGTAGGCCGCAATCTACAAGCTTGTTTTTAATAGCCCTACTACAGCGTGACTTTATCTCCTTCATTAAGTATATAAAGTGGCAGTTCAGGAGAAAGCTCTTTGTGCATCTTTAATAATCTTAACAATGGAGAGTGAGAGCTTTTGTCACCCATCTTCCAACTGTTATTACCATAACCCCAAGGGATCATAACTTTACATTTTAGATCTTTGGCTGCGACCAACGCATCTTCAGGTGTAGTGTGGACATATCTATACCATTCGCTGTGTTCTTCGTGAAAGTAGGAGGCGACAGGAAGCAAGCAAATGTCTATTTCACCATAGTGTTGGTTTATGTCTTTGAAGTGATCTGAATAGCCTGTATCACCTGCAAAAAATAATGTTTTACCGTTTTGTTCTAATAGCCAACCACCCCAAAGACTCATGTTTTGATCTTCATATAAAAATGGAACCCAAATTCGTGAGCTGAAATGGTGTGCTGGAACAAAATTAATACTTAGCGAGTCGATTTTAGACTCAGCATACCAAGCCATCTCATTAATTCGATAACCTCCTTCTTCAAAGTGCTCAGCAAAGCCTAATGGCGCGTAATATTCAGGTGCTGTGCCTATTGTTTCGATATCATCTTTGTTGAAGTGATCGTAATGAATATGAGAGTAAAGTACTGCATCCACATCAGAAAGAGCATTTTCATTTATCCAGTCTTCAGGTTCGTTGCGATTAAATCCTTCAGTTAACCTAAAAGCCCAGTTTACTGGCCAGTCGAATTGCTGACTAACAGGGTCGAACAATACAGATTCACCATTCGGTGTTTTTATATGAAAACTAGCGTGACCCAACCATTGAATTTCGTAGTTGGCATTTATACTTGGTACAACTTGTTTGCCTGTATATGTACAGTTTTCTGCAGGTTGCTCACAACTAACTAGAGGGGAAGGTGGGTAGCAATCTCCTTCACAAGTTACTGGATATTCTTTATCACCAGGATATAAATTAGCGAATCGAGTTTTCCCTGCCAATTCTTTGTATTTGGCAACGGTCTGATCAGACTCTAACTGGGATACTTGGTTTTTGCTTGAGCAACTTACTGTAAATAGCAGCGCAAACGTTAAGACAATCCATTTCATTTTTTACTCGTTAATTAGGTAATTTTGACTTTGCAATAATAAAAAATTGAAAACCGTTTGCCTAGTTACTCAAGCCTTCTTGTTTTAATTAAAATGTAACTATCTATTTGTTTAATAATGATTTTGTGAAAACAAAAAAAGGCCGAGTAACAGGTTACTCGGTATAAAATCATAAAATAAACTTAGATAACTAAATCGATTTGGTGAACACTACCAACTGAGCCATCTTGGTTTGCATAAATACTGGTTTGCCTCATTTGACCCAACCTTTGGTTGTTTTCATCGGTAAAGCTGAACTCTGTCTCAACATTTTGTAATGAGATGGTGTCGACATTCGTATCGCTGAGTTTGGTCAACTCATTGTCTGTACCCGGCTGCCAAACCATTAGTTGAGAAAAGACAGCATCGTGCTCGTTAATGAATCCATCTTGGTTATCGTCATACTGAGATAATTCAAAAAATCCATCACCGGTTTGGGCACCAAACAATTCGCTGCCGTCGTCAATAATACCGTTATTGTTTTTATCCAAAGCAAGAAAGCCAGCTTGAGCTGATAAGGTTGGCATGTCGTCCATTTGGCCATCCATGTTCAAGTCAAATTCAACAGTTTCGGTCGATAGAGACATAGGTTGATCCGAAAAGTTGATCACTAAAGGATCCTGTAATTCCTGCCTCTGTACTAGTTGCTCCGAATAAGACTCGAATTCTCTTGAATAACTCAGGTTGAATGAAAAGTCAGTCTGGCTACCATCGCTTAGTGTTATAGTGCCACTAGCACTAAAGGTAGTTTCCTCATATTCGTAATAGTAATTTTGTGACAAAACAAGGTCAGGTGCTTGTTCTCCACTTTCGGTATTTGCATTGCCTGAAAAGATTTGCAGTTCTGCGGCTTCTAATGATTCAGTTGATACTTGTGGATAATGCACTATCTCCGATTCATCAAAAGAAATACTTTGACCAAACATTCGATTTAATAAATAGACCTGCATTTTTTGTGCAGGAGACAAAGTGACTTTGTCGATTTGTTGAACCTCTACTTCCGGTATTTCAGGTACAGATTCAGATGTCATTGCTTTTAAAGGTGTTCCATCCACTTCAGTTCTTATTCGTGTGCTTTTCACATCGAACTGGCGTGACGACGCCATAGCAATAGCGTTATTTGAAGACATATCAACCCCCGATGATAATATCCGTTGTCTACCACTCGTTTAGTTATCGGCCTTGAGGTTAAGTCAGTTAATAGTATTTTTGTCTAATAATTAAACAGCTAATGCAATCTTGTTATATAGAAATGTTCTTCTATATATAAAGGAAGGAAAAGATCATATGAGATCTTTCGATTTGCTAAAGATCAAAAGGAAAGATCCTATGGGATTTTCCATCTAAATGAATAAAAAGAGAGCTGTAAGAAGTGAATGCTAAAAATGAAGTACTAAAGTTAGAGTGTTAAAAGAACTGGGCAATAAAAAAGGTGCATATGCACCTTTTTTATTTAATTTTGATTTACGCTGTTCGATGTACAGCTATATGTGCCAACGCAATCAGGGCTTCTTTGTGCTCTGAATCAGGAATGCTGGCTAAAGCAGTAATAGCCTTATCAGCTTCTTGTTCTGCTTTTTGCCTTGTGTACTCAAGTGAGCCTGTTTGCTCCATGGTAGCTAATATTGACTGTAGATTATCCATCCCATTGCCGTGTTCAATAGCATCTCTGATTTGTTGAGCTTGATCGCCCTGCGAATTCCACATAGCGTAGAGCAGAGGTAATGTAGGCTTTCCTTCAGCTAGATCATCACCAACATTTTTACCCATATCATCGGCTTCTGAAGTGTAGTCCATTACGTCGTCGATCAATTGAAATGCCGTTCCTAAGTGCATGCCGTACAAACGCATAGCTTCCTCAGTTGCTTCATCGGATCCTGTGATCACAGCGGCCAATTGAGTTGCAGCTTCAAATAAACGAGCTGTTTTACCATAGATCACATCAAAATAGCTTTTTTCTGTAGTATCAGGATCATTACAGTTCATTAGCTGCAAAACTTCACCTTCAGAAATGACGTTAGTTGCATCGGCTAAAATGTTCATGACTTTCATCGAGTCTAAAGTCACCATCATTTGAAAGGATCTTGTGTACAAGAAATCACCAACTAAGACACTGGCTTGATTTCCAAAAACCGCATTTGCCGTCTCTTTACCACGGCGTAGTGTTGACTCATCAACTACGTCGTCATGAAGTAAAGTTGCGGTGTGAATAAATTCAATGATAGCAGCTAGAGTATGGTGCTTAGTTCCTTGGTGGCCAAGGGCTTTTGCTGCAAGTACAGTGAGCATAGGGCGAATGCGCTTGCCACCACTGTTGATGATGTACATGCCTAATTGATTTACTAAAGCAACGTCTGAATTGACTTGTTGGCCAATACATTGATTCACCGCTTGCATGTCGGCTTCGGCTAACGCTACTACTTGATTGATGTCCATTGACGAATTAACTATGGTTTTTACTTTGGAGCGTATGGTACAGAATAAACCTGTCAGACAAAACCTATTCGCTCAGATAATAGATGAAAAACCTATGATCCGAGACAAAAATTCGGTGGTTTTTTCAATAAGGATCGATGACCTTGTTTTTTCTTCGAAATTTATCAAATTTATGCTTGCGTATAAGGAACATCTACTTTAGAATTCGCGCCCTGTTTTACAGATTTAATTTGTGCGAAGAACGCACAGGAGACGGAGTAATATGTACGCGGTATTCCAAAGTGGTGGTAAACAACACCGTGTTGCTGAAGGCCAAACTATTCGTCTTGAGAAGCTTGAAGTAGAAGCTGGTTCTACTATCGAGTTTGATCAGGTGTTATTAGTAGCTAATGGCGACGACGTTAAAGTTGGTGCACCATTAGTAGCTGGCGGTAAAGTTTCAGCTGAAGTTGTATCTCACGGTCGCGGTGAGAAAGTTAAAATTGTTAAATTTAAGCGTCGTAAGCACTCACGTAAGCAAGCTGGTCACCGCCAGTGGTTTACTGAAGTGAAAATTACGGCAATCAACGCTTAATCAGATAGAGGTACTTTAAAATGGCACATAAAAAGGCTGGTGGTAGTACTCGAAACGGTCGTGATTCAGAAAGCAAACGCTTAGGTGTTAAGCGCTTTGGTGGTGAATCAGTATTAGCCGGTAACATCATCGTTCGTCAACGTGGTACTAAGTTCCACGCTGGTTCAAACGTTAGCATGGGCCGTGACCACACTTTATTTGCAACTGCAGATGGTAAAGTGAAGTTCGACACTAAAGGTCCACTAAACCGTAAATACGTTAGTATCGTAGCTGAATAATTTTAGCTTAACGCTATAACAGTTTTAAAACCCCGCTTATGCGGGGTTTTTTATTGATGGTCTCATCAATGATCAAAATAATTAAGATCCTTAAGATAAGAATTTGCGATCAAGATCACAGCGATTTTTTATCTTAAGGTTATTCTTATACAGATTGGTATTAAAGCTAATGCAATTTGTTGTATTTGGCGACAACCAGCCAAGCGCAAAATTAATCTATAATGACGAGAGTCAGTCACTGAATGTTAGGGTATATGGCAAATGAAATTTGTTGATGAAGTTGAAATCAAAGTTGATGCTGGAGATGGCGGCAATGGCGCTGCGTCATTCAGACGTGAAAAGTATGTTCCTAAAGGTGGCCCTGACGGTGGTGATGGCGGTGACGGCGGTGACGTTATATTGCAAGCTGACGAAGGCTTGAACACTCTTGTTGATTATAGATTTGAACGCTTCCATAAAGCTCAACGCGGTGAAAATGGTCAAGGCCGAAACTGCACAGGTTCTCGTGGTGAAGATTGCATTTTAAAGGTACCTGTTGGAACTAGAGCAAGAGATGTAGACACCAATGAGATCATTGGGGATCTAACTAAGCATGGCCAGAAATTACTGGTGGCTAAAGGTGGTTTCCACGGTTTAGGTAATACTCGGTTTAAAAGTAGTGTTAACAGAGCCCCGAGACAAAAGACTAACGGCACACCAGGTGAAGTTAGAAACTTACAACTTGAACTCTTGTTGCTTGCTGATGTCGGTATGTTAGGTTTACCAAATGCAGGTAAGTCGACTTTCATCCGATCTGTTTCTGCTGCAAAGCCAAAAGTAGCAGATTATCCATTCACGACTTTAGTTCCGAACTTAGGTGTTGTTCGTGCTGGTAATTCATTTGTTGTAGCTGATATCCCAGGTTTGATCGAAGGTGCTTCTGATGGCGCTGGTTTAGGGATCCGCTTTCTTAAACACCTTGAGAGATGTCGAGTATTACTGCACCTAATCGATATTATGCCGATTGACGGAAGTGATCCTGTTGAGAATGCGAGAGTGATCGTTTCTGAATTAGAGCAATACAGTGAAAAACTAGCAGGTAAACCTCGTTGGTTAGTATTCAATAAGATTGATCTAATGTCTGATGAAGAAGCTGATGAGCTATGCCAGTCAATTGCGGAGCAGTTAGAATGGGAAGGACCTATTTATAAGATCTCTGCAGTAAATGGCTTAAATACCAAAGATCTATGTAACGACATTGCTGATGCTTTGGAAGAAATGCCAAAAGAAGTAATTGTTGATAAAGAAGAAAAAGTAGAGTTCCAGTGGGATAACTATCACGAAGATGCAATTGATGCTCTTGACGATGACTTAGATGATGATGATTGGAACGAAGACGATTACGACGTAGAAGTTATTTATAAGCCTTAATAACTTATTATCGGTTTATAGTGAAAAAAGCAGAGCATTTAGGTGCTCTGCTTTTTTATTATTTACTGTTAAAACTTAAAGCGACGCTTGGTTGTAAGAATTAGTAATCCTAATAAGTACAACCAATTTAAGCTACCACCACTTCCTCCACTGTCTGAAGATGCTGGCGCAGAAATATTTACACTTGCTGACTTAGTTGCAGTAGCTCCTGCTGTATCAGACACAGTTACAGAAAAACTGTCAGAACCTGTGGTTCCTTCATTAGCACGGTAAGTCACTACTCCTTCTGCACTTACGGTTACTGTTCCCTTACTTGGTTGCTCTGATACAGTAAACGTTAGGTTATCTCCATCTACATCAGTAACAGAAAGTCTAGCTGTTTGACTTTGCCCACTTGTTACAGCGATGGTTACTGAACTATTGTCAAAGGTTGGTGCATCATTGACTGGAGCAAGACTAATTTGCAATGTTTGCGTTGTGCTAGTTTGTCCATCGTTCATAGCGATAGACACAGAAAAGTCACCGTTATCATTTGCTTTTGGAGTTAGTGAAAGAACACTTCCATTAAGCTCTCCATCCCAGCCACTTGGTACAGAAAGCAATTCAAAAGTTACGTTATCGCCATCAATATCGTCAGCAGATAACTCAAAGCTCAGAGTATTATCTTCACTCTCTTGTAATCTTGTCTCTGCAGTAAAGACAGGAATGTCATTGACTGGGTTTATATTTATTGCAATAACTTTAGTATCAGTTAAACCTGCATTATCAGTTACTTGCACTTCAATATTGTCTTCACCGTTATAGTTTGGATCTGCTGCATAAGTTACAACACCTTCGCTACTTACTTCTGCATTGCCAAAATTAGCTGCTGTGAGCATGTTAAAAGTAAGAGTGTCGCCATCGGCATCAGAAGCTAATAACGATACAGTTGCAGTAGTGTCTTCAAAAGCCTCAATTTCAGATGTTTCCAACTCTGGTGCATCATTAACTGGAGTAATATTGATGGCCAGATTGAATTCTGATGCTCCACCATGAATATCAGTTACCAATAGTTTTGCACTATCAGCACCGTTAGCATTACTAGCTCCGCTATAAGTTAGGGTCGCATTATCTTGTATTGATAATGTTCCTTTTTCAGGTTCGTTAAGAATGCTAAAAGTGACACTATCATTTTCATTATCGCTAGCTAATAGCTCAGCTGTTGTCTGCTCATCTTCTTGTAAACTAATTGTTAAATCAGTATGTTCCGGAGCTAAGTTGATCTGATTGTGAAGTAGAAGGCCAGCTGTGTCTCTTGAAATTGTGAATAGATCTTTACCGGATCCAGAGCTGAAAGCACTACTATTAGTGCTGATATTGAAGTTCTCATCAATCAGTTCTGGTTCTATTGGGTTAGAAATATCAAATAAACTCCCTTTGTCATATCCCGCAATTACTAAAAAGTCACCGTCAATATGTAAAGATGCTGTTCGGCGACTGTCACCAACTCTGAAACTAGCTAACTCCACAGGCTCGGACGGATTACTTATGTCATAAGTCGTAATTCCTAATGTTCCAATACGATCAATTTCAACTGGAACATAGAGGTAGTTGTCTTTCACTACAACATTACCTCGAACTCCATCTAGTTCAATTCGGCTAAGTTCAGTCACGTTAGATAAATCAGCAGTGTCATAGATAATAACACCTGTCGAAACTGCTAGAGGAACAAAAACTAAATTGCCAGCTGTAGTTATTTTTTGAATTAGTCGATTATTATCTAAATCCAACTCTATATTTGAAACTAGCTGTTTTGACTCGTTGATAAAGTTTAGTCGCTCAAAAGCTTGGGCAAGGTAACCGTTTTCGAGTTTTATGATTTGCCCATTACCGCCTGCACTACCTAAGCTTGCATGCGCAGTTCCTACATCTAGGTTATTTTTCAGGTTCGCAGCTAAATGAGATTCGAGTTGAGCGCTGTTGTTTATAATAATTTCATCATCATTCCATTCAACACCTTGAACACCATTTGTTACTTCATATATTGTAGTTAGTGAAGCTGGGGTTTCTTCATTCAATTGCCAAAACACTAAATCTGAATCTCTAGCAGCTAACGCAAGTTCATTTTCATTAGTTGCTATATCAATAATTTCAGATGACTGGTTGAAGCCGTCCTCATAAGTCAATGAAGTATTATTTTCAATTGATACAACTGAAATACCATTAGAGTCTTGAGTAAAAAATAGCTTATCGTCAACAAGGTGTGCATCATTTATAAAAACGTGCGCTGTTGCATTATTTACATGAGTTATTGTGTTATTTTCGCTTACTTCGAAAATGTCGATTTCACCAAATGTATCAAGTGCATAAATAAAATTATCTTGCACTTCAAAATCACTGTACTGACGAACATCTTCTGACTCGAAAACAAGGTTGAGTTGATCTTCTACTATTTCTACAACTTGAAATCCCCAAGAGTAATAAGACAGTAACCACAGGTCGCCTACAACTTTTGATGTATGATAGGTTGCCCCAGCTCCCTCTAGTGTCAGTGTTACAGGTTCTTGTGGAGAGCCATCTGTTGCTAAAGGTAATTTATATAATCCAGCAGGCGCTTCACCTTGGTTACTCGTAAGATATAAAGCTTGATTGTCATACGAAGCGCTAAAATTATCATCTAAAACGGGATTATTAGGTGTAATACCGAAGCTTGTTTCACTTTTTTGCTCAATATTACCGTTATCATCAACTTTGAAATGAGTTACTTCTAACGAAGTATCGCTGGTAACTAGATATACATTATTTTCTGTCGCTGATAGGAGTTGCGCTCCGTTGTTATGAATTGTGACTTTCAATTCATCAATAATGGTAAGCTTACCGTCGGATATTGAAGCTGTAAGTATGCTATCTCCTGGGAAACTGGAGGCTAATATTAACCAATAGCCATTACTATAAGTTGCATCTCTTGTTCCTATGAAAGGTAGGCCTTCCTCAGATACTGGGAGTTGAAATTGGCTCAATAACTCTAAGCCTGAGTCACTATATTGAAGAATATCTAAGTTTCTACTGCCGTCATAATCCCCAGACACTCCGTTTCCTGTAACCAAAATAGTACCGTCATGGTAAACCATTTTATTATAAGGATCGGATCCGAAAGATTCCTTTAGTACTAATGAAGCTGGTTTTTCCTGACTATGAGAACTAATGGTTGTTAATGATAGGATTGATAAAATTAACGCTTTTTTAGCGCTAGAAGAAATGTTATCGAATATCGACATACTACTTCCCTGTGTTAGTTATTGTTATTGGGGTGACTTGTCTTTACAAAACGCGTTTTATATTTCACTTTGTTAGAGAAATTAGGTACATATTAATTTGCTAGCTTTGTTTAAGTCAATGAATTAGATGGGGTTTTGTGAGTTGTTTTTAAGTATTTAATAGAGTGTTTTATTCTATTTTGTTCTTTACATTTGGTCTTCTGGTGTACGACTTTTCACTTTTCTTTAAATAAAAGCCGTCATACTTGGTTATTTAATACAATGATATTCAGGCTTTGAATTCTTTAATAAGTAGGTATGATCCAACGGGGTTGCTAGTAAAATTACTGCATTGTAATAAATTAAGTATAAGAACAAATGTAATGACAAAAATTTCAATGATTGCTGCAATGGCAAATGACCGAGTAATTGGTAAAGACAATGATATGCCATGGCACATGCCTGCGGATCTTGCGCATTTTAAACAAGTCACTATGGGCAAACCTGTGATCATGGGCCGAAAAACATTTGAGTCTATTGGTCGTCCATTACCAGGTAGAAAAAATGTTGTTATAACCCGTGATGAGCAATGGCAGGCCGAAGGCGTTGAAGTTGTTAACTCTCCTGAGTTGGCGCTTGAGTCGGTTGCAGATGTTGAAGAGGTTATGATCATAGGTGGCGGTAATATTTATCAGCAGTTTCTAGCACAAGCGACTACGCTTTATTTAACCTTTATTGAGTTAGAAGTTGAAGGCGACACTTGCTTCCCTAATTGGAATGAAACTGGTGATTGGTCAGAGGTAGAGTCGGAGTTGCACGAAGTAGATGAAAGGAATATTCATCCATACCGTTTCGTTACCTTAGTAAAGAATTGTAAATAATAAATTAAAATACTTAGTTTCTTTTAAAATCCAGTTATGGTAGTTTTTTATTGAAATTTTTTTGGGGTTAATTTCATGAAGTTAGTAACAAGTTTATTGATCAGTTTAGCATTGTTAATGAGTCTATCTTATACGCCTAAAGCTCAGGCTGCGGATATCAATTCTTTGTTAGCTGGTATATGTGAGAATGTAGCATCAGATAAAAAAAGTCGTTTTCGTAAGAAGCTGAAAGAAGCTGGCGTAAAACTACGTAATATCTATGACGGCATTTCTTGTGGTGGTATGAATTTAGTTCGTTATGCAATGACTAACAATGCTCAGAAAACTGGGACTTTCATTGTAAAGCGTATGCCAGGTTCGCACTTTGCAGGATCAGGCGATGCTGATTGGGCTGCAGCGAATGGCCACGGCGGTTCAGAAATCGCACAAGCTATTGCTTCACGTTAATAGCTAAAAATATAAAAGTAAAAAGCCGTCAAATGACGGCTTTTTTTGTACCTAGAATTTGTATTATTCATCGTATCTATGAGGATCAAAAGTAAAGTTTTTGATTTCTTCTACTGGTATAGGCCTACTAATGTAATAGCCCTGTGCATACTCAACACCAATCTTGCTTAGCTCATCAAAGGTATTTTTATCTTCAACGAACTCTGCAACTGTCGACTTGTTTAATGTTTTGGCAATGTTATTGATAGCCGTTACTAAAGTATGATCAGCTGGATTCTGAGTCATATCCTTAACAAAGCTGCCGTCAATTTTAACTGAGTTAGCTGGCAGCTCTCGCAAATACGCAAAAGTACTAAAGCCAGTACCAAAATCATCAATAGAAAATTGGCAGCCGAGTTCATTTATTTGATTGATTAAACGTCGTGTGCCGGAAACGTTAGTTAAACTGGCTGATTCCGTTAATTCAAAGATGATCTTGCTACCATCAACCTGATAGGTTTCTAGTTTTTCTTTGATCAAAGGAAACAACCTTTCATCGGAAAAAGCTTGGGCAGACAGGTTGATTGCGACCTTATGTAGCTCTGGATACTGTTTAATAAATTTAGCTGCCTTACTGATCACTTGATGATCTAATAAGTTGATATCTTCAGCTCGTTCCAAAGCTGGAATAAAGTCGTTTGGATAGACTAAAGTTCCGTTAATATTTAATCTGACCAGCGCTTCATAATAACCAATACAATTGTTTTTCATATCCCAAATAGGCTGGAAATGAAGCACTATATTATCGTTAACAACTGCTTCTTGTAGGCGATGAGCCCACTTTAAGTTATCGTGTTGCTGTTTTGATTCAACATCATCTTCTGTGTAGCAATGTGTGCGATTGCGCCCCTTATTCTTAGCAACGTATAAAGCAATATCAGCTTGTCTCAAATATTCAGGACCGGTTGCATTACCGTCAACTTCGGAAACCCCAATGCTTGCACTGATCTTGTAGCTGTTATTACCAAATTGGAAGTGCGCATCAGCAATTTGCTTACAAATGGTATTGCCGATATCAACGGCATCTGAAACTAAAGTGTCAACGAGTAAAATAACAAATTCATCACCGCCAACTCGACACAAAATATCGGACTGTCTCACTCTTTTAGCTAAGATTTGTGCCACTTCTTTTAGCACTAAATCGCCCATTTGGTGACCTTCAGTATCATTGATGATCTTAAAGTGATCTAAGTCGATATAAAGCAAGCAGTGATTGTGACTACCTCTGGAAGCAAGCAAGGTCAGTCTTGCCAACTCAGTATCGAAATAATAACGATTAAATAAACCTGTCAGAGTGTCGTGTAAGGCTAAATGCTGTAATTTGTCTTCTGCTTTTTTCCGCTCATTAATATTATCTATGGTGGCAGCAATACCAATTTGCTCACCATCTTTCTTTAATGGTCTTAACTTGATTTCAACCCAAATGCTTTCGCCTTGTGCACTTTGGAGTTTAATCTCTTCTGAAACGAAATTGGTTTTTCGCAGTAAAAGTTCAGATAGTCTATTAGAAAATCGGGTTGCGCCTAGTTCATCTGCATCGATGAATTCCATTAAATTTTTGTCCAGACAATCATCAATATTGAAGTCTGTTAGCCTTTGCCAAGCTTTATTAAGGAATAAAATCTGTCCTGCTTCATTCAGCTCCATAACAACAGAGCTGATATTGCTCAGCAGCTGGCTGTGCTCTTGTAACAAATGACGATACTGTTGTTCACTCTGTTCTAGCTGCCTTACTTTTGACTCAAACTGGATATTACTAATAATGAAATCGTTACGTCGTGCTGCACGTTCACAAATATTCATCACTCTAGCTGGGTTCATAGGAATATAAATAAAGTCACTTGCGCCGTGGAGCATAAAAGTTTCGGCTAACTTAACGTCATTCCTAGGAATGAGTACAACAACCGGTAAATTACCTTTTTCATTAATAATCGTTTGTAGCAGAGGTAAGGCTGAGTCGTTTTCTAATTCGGCATCTATAATGATGGCATCGAAATCTTTTTGCCGTATTTGTGACAAGCCTTCTTTCGCAGAAGTGCTATGTTCAATGGCAAATTTATCTTCTAATAAGTCTGCAAGACTGGTTTCAACGTCTTGGTTAGTTAAGATAGTTAATGTTTTTAATCGGTCACTAACTGGTAAAGATTTGCAAAATGCATCTGCTAAAATTTCGTTAACCCTAGACGATTCAGACTTAGGTAAAACGGCATTGATACCAAAAGACTTGGCTGTCGCTTCAGCAATTCTTTCACTGTAAGTGTCGGTTAGTAGAACAATAGGAGTTTTGCGTTCACAACGGTAAATATCAGAACGGATCAAACTTGAAAGACACCAAGCATCAATATCTCCGATATTAATATCTGAGATAATGAATTTGTAATCCTTTTCTCTTAACTTCACTATAGCTTCGCTGCTGTTCAACGCGAGATCGATAGAGAATAAATGAAGAGAGTTGATCAAGTTGTGTAATTTTCTATTGATCGAAGCATCTGCAGAAATCAACAGCAGAGGCAATTTATTGTCCATTTAAAGCCAAACCACTTAACTTAGGTAAACGATTGTAAAGCCCTCTACTTTATAAATATTATTATCAATAAACAAGGCTGATAAGATTAAAGACTGATACAATACTCCTATTATATTAAATGAATAATTGAGAGGCAGTTGTGCAGGTTGTTGATTTTCATTTTGACCTACCAGAACATTTAATCGCGAAATCACCGAAGAAAGACAGAGCAAGTAGTAATTTGATGTCATTGCAAGGCGAAAGCGGTGACATTCAACATAAACAATTTCAGCAGATTTTAGATCTAATTAATCCTGGCGATCTGATGATCTTCAACAACACTCGAGTTATTCCAGCTCGATTATTTGGTCAAAAAGCGTCGGGCGGTAAAGTAGAAATTTTAGTTGAGAGAATTATCGACGAACACACTGTGTTGGCTCATGTTAGAGCGAATAAATCGCCAAAGCCAGGTAACGTTTTGATTCTTGAAGGTGAAGTTGAAGCTGAAATGGTTGGCAGGCAAGACGATTTGTTTGAGTTGAAGTTTACTGGTGATGAAACTGTACTTTCGGCTCTAGAGCGCAAAGGTCATATGCCATTGCCTCCTTACATTGATAGACCTGATACCGAAGAAGATAAAGAAAGATATCAAACTGTTTACAACGAAAAACCTGGCGCGGTAGCTGCTCCAACTGCTGGTTTGCACTTTACCGATGAATTACTAGCGCAGCTAAAAGATAAAGGTGTAAATACTGAATTTGTAACTTTACACGTTGGTGCTGGAACGTTTCAATCTATCCGTGTTGATGATGTGAAAGAACACAAAATGCACTCTGAGTATGCCGAAGTGCCTAGCTCGGTGATAGAAGCGATAAGAAAAACTAAGGCTGCGGGTAAACGTGTAATTGCTGTTGGTACAACTTCAGTTCGTTCGATTGAGTCTGCGGCATGGAAGTCAGGAATGACAGCGGGGAATTTTGATCAACTACAAAACTTTACTGGTGAAACGGACATTTTTATTTATCCGGGATTTGAGTTCAAAGTAGTGGATGCTATGGTGACAAATTTCCACTTACCAGAGTCGACATTAATAATGTTGGTGTCAGCCTTTGCTGGACAAGAAAATATTCTGAAAGCTTACAATGAAGCAATAGCGAAAGAGTACAGATTCTTTAGTTATGGCGATGCTATGTTTTTGACTAAGAAATAAAAAAGAGGGCTAAGCCCTCTTTTTTATTAACTTGCTTCAGCGGCTTTCTGACGCTTACGCTCGTAGTATTTGTATATGCCAACCAATGATGCTCCAATCCAGAAAATCTCAATTACAAAACTTGCAAGATTGAAGTTAATGCACAAGCTGATTAATAGTAAAATTGCACCTATTAAGTTCAGAAAGTTGTACAACAAACCTTTTGGGCTGATCTTTTCAAATTGAATTAAAAAGAACGCAACCACAATAGCGGCGGTACCGATCATCCCGATGATGTCGGCAAATAAAGAAATTGACATAATTGACTCCACAATAAATTAACGCTGGCGCGGTTCCTTGGAGACTTTACCTAGCAGCTAGATAGCTGACTTCCCTGTGGCAGACCCGCTCATTCTATTTAATTAGAACGAATAATCAATAAGGATTTTTCTTATGATTTTGTATATAATGCCCGCCATTTTCTGAACACATCAACTGAGTTGATCACACTTATGAAGTTTGAATTAATCAATAACAATGGCAAAGCCCGTAGAGGCAAGTTGCATTTTGACCGCGGAGTGGTTGAAACTCCAGCGTTTATGCCGGTTGGTACTTACGGTACAGTTAAAGGTATGACACCTGATGAACTGTTAGATACAGGTGCTCACATCTGTCTAGGTAATACTTTCCATCTTATGTTACGTCCAGGTACGGAAATCATTCGCAAGCATGGTGATTTGCATGATTTCATGAATTGGCAAAAGCCAATTCTTACCGACTCAGGCGGTTTCCAAGTTTTCAGTTTAGGTGACTTGAGAAAGATCACTGAAGAAGGCGTTGAGTTCCGCTCTCCAATTAATGGTGAAAAGATCATGCTTACACCTGAACGTTCAATCGAAGTTCAGCGTGATTTAGGTTCTGACATCGTTATGATTTTCGACGAATGTACACCTTATCCTGCAACACATGAAGAAGCGAAAACGTCTATGGAGCTTTCTCTTCGTTGGGCTGAGCGTTCTAAGAAAGAACACGGTGATAGTGAATCTGCGCTATTTGGTATTGTACAAGGTGGTATGTACCCAGAGTTACGTGATGTTTCGTTAAAAGGCTTAACTGATATTGGCTTTGATGGCTATGCGATTGGCGGGTTGTCAGTTGGTGAACCAAAAGAAGATATGGTTAACATCTTAGATACAACTGCCTACAAGTTACCTGAAGATAAGCCTCGCTATTTAATGGGCGTAGGTAAGCCTGAAGATATCGTAGAAGCAGTACGTCGTGGTATTGATATGTTTGACTGTGTAATGCCAACTCGTAACGCTCGAAATGGTCACTTATTTGTGACTGATGGTGTGGTTAAGATTCGTAATGCTCGTCATAAAGATGATACTTCTACTCTTGACTCTGAGTGCGATTGTTACACCTGTGAAAACTACTCAAGGGCTTATTTACACCATTTAGACAAGTGTAATGAGATCTTAGGTGCTCGTTTAAATACTATTCACAACTTACGTTATTATCAAAGATTAATGCAGGGATTAAGGGATGCAATTGAAGCTGACAAGCTGGAAGAGTTTGTTGCTGACTTCTACGCACGTCGAGATTTACCTGTGCCTCCACTATCTGATGAAGGCATGCCTGCATAGGTTTTAAATTAGCGGGCAAACATTGCTATTTGTTAATTTGTCCGCATATAGCACAAACAAATATAAAAATTTAAAAAGTTTAGGGGAAATATCCATGAGTTTATTTATTTCTAATGCTCACGCTTCTGCTGGTGCTGCACCAGCTGCTGCGGGTCCTGACATGCTAATTATGTTAGCTGTATTCGGTTTAATCTTTTACTTCATGATTTACCGTCCACAAGCAAAACGTGTAAAAGAGCATAAAGATTTAGTGTCTTCATTAGCGAAAGGTGATGAAGTGTTAACTGCAGGTGGCCTAATCGGTAAGATCACCAAAGTGTCTGATGACAAAGACTTTCTTAAAATTGAGCTAGCGGAAGGTAATGAGGTAATGATCCAAAAGGCATCAATTAACTCTATCCTGCCAAAAGGCACAATTAAGTCTATTTAATTGATAGTAAACAACACCAGTCATATCGGCTGGTGTTGTTTTTTTATTTGGGATTCAAAAGGATAATCAAGTGTTAAACAAGTATCCACTTTGGAAATATATTTTAGTGGTGATGGTATTAGTCATAGGTGGCTTATACTCAGCGCCAAACTTATACGGCGAAGACCCAGCTATTCAGGTGTCTGGTCTACGTGGTGCTGAAGTGAATGCTTTAGTATTGGACTCAGTAATCGAAAAGCTTGATGAAGCTAGCATTAGCCATAAAAAGGCTGAAATGGAAAATGGTCGTATCTTAGTTCGCTTAAATAGCGAAGAAGATCAGCTAAAAGCAAAAGAAGCGATTGGTTCAAGTTTAGGTGATAGCTATGTTGTTGCTTTAAACCTAGCTCCTGCAACTCCTGCTTGGTTAGAAGCTTTTGGCGCTGGACCTTTAAAATTAGGTTTAGACCTTCGTGGTGGTGTTCACTTCTTAATGGAAGTGGATATGGACGAAGCGATGAACAAGCAATACACACAAATGGTACAAGACTTCCGTAGTGACTTACGTGAAGAAAAAATCCGCTACCGTGGTGTTAAGCGTGACACTATTCGCGACGCTGTGATCATTGAAGTTCGCAAAGCAGAAGATTTATCTACGGCTCGTCGTTTCTTAACGAATCGTTACCAAGGTTATAGTATTGTTGAAATTAGTGACACTCAATTATCAGTTGCTTTAACGGACGCGAAAAAACAAGAGATCCGCACTTATGCCGTTGACCAAAATATTACGATTATTCGTAACCGTGTAAATGAGTTAGGTGTAGCTGAGCCATTAGTACAAAGACAAGGTCAAGAGCGAATTGTTGTTCAGTTACCAGGTGTACAAGACACAGCTAGAGCAAAAGAAATTCTAGGTGCAACGGCAACATTAGAATTTAAAGTTGCAGACTCAAAAGGTGACTTATCTGCGGCACTAAAAGGGCGTGTACCTCCTCGTTCTAAGCTTTACGAATACGAAAAATCGCCTGTTGGCAAAGTGCTACTTGAAAAGCGCACTATTCTAACTGGTGAGCATATTGTTGATGCTAATTCATCATTTAATGAATACGGCCAACCACAAGTTAATATCTCGCTAGATTCAAAAGGCGGGAATAAGATGTCAGCCTTCACTAAAGATAGTGTAGGTGAACGTATGGCTGTTGTTTTCATTGAATACAAGAAAACTGAGCAGAAAGACAAAAACGGTAAATATAAGCTGAAAAAAATCGAAGAGGTTATCAGTTTAGCAACTATTCAAAGCCGCTTAGGCCGTAACTTCCGTATTACCGGTTTAGACTCTCAGGCCGAAGCACACAATCTTGCGTTACTGCTTCGTGCAGGTGCCCTAATTGCTCCTATTCAAATCGTTGAAGAAAGAACAGTTGGTCCAAGTTTAGGTAAAGAAAACATTGATGCTGGTTTAAGTGCTGTTGTTTTAGGCTTCGCGCTTGTACTTGTATTCATGCTGTTCTACTACAAGAAGTTTGGTCTTATCGCTAATGTAGCACTAGCTGCTAACTTAGTTTTAATTGTTGGTGTAATGTCGATGATTCCTGGTGCAACACTAACATTACCTGGTATTGCTGGTATCGTATTAACAGTTGGTATGGCGGTTGATGCTAACGTACTTATCTTTGAGCGTATCCGTGAAGAGCTGAGAGATAATCGCAGTCCGCAGCAAGCAATTCATCACGGTTATGACAGCGCACTCTCGACTATCGCAGATGCGAATATCACTACTTTCATTGCTGCAATTATCCTATTTGCTATTGGTACAGGCCCAATCAAAGGCTTCGCAATTACACTAGCTATTGGTATTGCAACTTCTATGTTTACAGCAATTGTTGGAACACGTGCGATCGTGAACGCAACATGGGGTGGTAAACGTGTTGATAAACTTTCAATCTAATTCGGTGAGATCATTAATATGCAATTATTAAATATTAAAGACACAATTTCATTTATGTCGATTCGCCGTTATGCAATGGCGTTATCAACTGCTCTGATCCTTGGTTCTTTCGCGTTGTTCTTTACCAAAGGCTTAAACTGGGGTTTAGACTTTACTGGTGGTAGCTTAATTGAAGTTGAATTTGCGCAAAGTGCAGACTTGAAGAAGATCCGTTCAGTAATGGACGAGCAAGGCTTCGGTGATGCGACGGTACAAAACTTTGGTTCGAGCCGTGACGTACTGATCCGTTTAGCGCCAACTAAGCAAGAAGACGGCGAAAAAGTAGATGCAAAAATGGTTGGTAACCAAATCATGACTGCATTAACTGAGATGGATAGCTCTGCTACCATGCGTCGTATTGAGTTCGTTGGTCCTAGTGTTGGTGATGAATTAAGAGAACAGGGCGGCTTAGCTATGTTGACTGCTTTGATCTGTATTCTTATCTATGTTGCTTTACGATTCGAATGGCGTTTCGCATTAGGCTCAGTTTCAGCTTTGGCTCACGACGTTATTATCACTGTCGGGTTATTCAGCTTATTAGGAATTGAGTTTGACCTGACTGTACTAGCGGCAGTACTAGCGGTTATTGGTTACTCACTGAATGATACTATTGTTGTATCTGACCGTATCCGTGAAAATTTCCGTAAGATCCGTAATAGCGATTCTGAAGAAACTATTAATATTTCGTTAACTCAAACACTTAACCGTACTATGGTGACATCAATTACTACGGCGCTAGTACTTATTGCACTATTAGTTATGGGTGGTGAGTTAATTAAAGGTTTTGCCATTGCACTACTGTTTGGTGTTGTTATTGGTACCTACTCTTCAATTTATGTAGCAAGCTCGATTGCACTTAGCTTAGGTATTAGTCGTGAAGATTTAATGCCTACAGAAGTGGAGAAAGAAGGCGCAGACCAAGAAGAGTTAATGCGATAAGATTAATTGAGCTAGGCTAGTCCTAGCTCTTTTGTTTAAGGAGTTTAATTATGCCTTCTTTTGATATTGTTTCAGAAGTAGATATGAATGAAGCGCGTCATGCGTGTGATAATGCTAATAGAGAATTAGCAACTCGTTTCGACTTTCGCGGTGTTGAAGCATCTTTTGAATATATTGACGAAAAGATCAAAATGACTGCTGAGGGCGATTTTCAAATCCAGCAAATGACAGATATGCTGCGTGCCAAGTGCTCTAAGCGTGGCTTAGACCCTGAATCAGTAGATACTTCGTCTAAGATTGATATCTCAGGTAAAACTTACACAAAAGTTGTATCTTTCCGCCAAGGCATCGAACAAGATATGTCGAAGAAAATTGTTAAGCTGATCAAAGATTCAAAAATGAAAGTTCAAGCTTCAATTCAAGGTGATAAGGTTAGAGTGACTGGCAAGAAGCGGGATGATCTACAGCAAGCTATGCAATTAGTTCGCAGTGGTGAACTTGGTCAACCTTTCCAATTCAATAACTTCAGAGATTAATCGAAGCCTTAAGCTGTAGGCTATAAGCTTACAGCTTCCTCCGGATGACCTACCGAACGAGATCCTGAAATGAATTCAGGATGACCTGTTTAACGAGATCCTGAAATGAATTCAGGATGACCTGTTTAACGAGATCCTGAAATGAATTCAGGATGACCTGTTTAACGAGATCCTGAACTGAATTCAGGATGACCTGTTTGACGAGATCCTGAACTGAATTCAGGATGACCTGTTTGACGAGATCCTGAACTGAATTCAGGATGACCTGTTTGACGAGATCCTGAACTGAATTCAGGATGACCTACCTAACGGTCACTTTTGTTCCTGTAACAATACTGTCATTGTTACCATTTAGACTACTTCATTTTGTAACTAACAAGTCAGTAGTTGTGGTGAGTATGGTTGAGTGCGAAGCAGGTGTAGAGCTAGTTAGAGAAATCTTACAAGAGGAAAGGTTAACAATAGTCTTTCAGCCTATTTTTGATTCATTAAATGGAACAGTGATGGGTTATGAGGCGTTAACTCGAGGTCCTAAAGATCATTCATTACATTCCCCTGTTCAACTGTTTGATACAGCTGAAAGTGTAGGACTATTATCTGAACTTGAGCTGTTGTGCCGCAAACTAGCGATCAAGCGTTTTGCCGAGTTGCAACTAGTTGGTAATTTATTCTTAAACGTTAGTCCATATACCATAGGGCAAAATAGCCATCCACATGGTGAAACTCTTAACCTAGTGAAGTACTACGGATTAAAACCAAACAAAATCGTTATTGAAGTTACGGAAAAGTTTGAAGCGGAAGACCCAAGTTTATTGAAAGAAAGTCTAGAGCATTATCGAAGCTTCGGTTTTAAAATAGCTATTGATGACTTAGGCACTGGACACTCAGGATTGAGACAATGGGCTGAACTTAGACCTGACATTGTAAAAATAGATAGATACTTTATTAGCGGCTGCCAACACAACATAGTGAAGAGAGAGCTTCTTAGAACCATTTTTGAGCTCGGTCGTGCTACTGATGTCGAGATAATTGCCGAAGGAATTGAAGAGAGTGATGAGTTCTTGATGCTCTCAAATTTGGGTATGAAGTATGCCCAAGGTTACCTATTGGCTATGCCTGCAATTAATCCTATTACTGAATTCCCAAAAACATATTTGACTATTAAAAGTCACTCATCTGAGCAAAATCCAAGTAATGAATTTGGCGATTTTGAAATTAGTAATTTAGTGCAATCTGTAGCCCCTGTCCGTACTCATGTAACTTGTTTAGAAGTATATAAAACTTTTAAAAAGAGCAGTAATTTGCACTCTCTGGCTGTAGTTGATGAAAGTGAGAAATTAATTGGAATTGTATACAGAGACCAGTTGGCAGAACTGTTTTCATCGGATTATGGTCATGCCTTGTATGACAAAAAGCCAGTCACAAAAATAATGCGAGAAATTACCTTTAAGGTAGATATCGCTGCGTCCTTAGACGATGTCAGTGCAGAAATCACAGACAATGAAGAGTTTGATCAAAGGCCAGATTTTGTAGTGGTCAGTGGTGATAAATATCTTGGTCTTGCCAGCGTTAGATCTTTGCTAAAGAAAATGACGGAAGAAAAAGTAAAACATGCACAGCACGCTAACCCACTTACTATGCTGCCGGGAAATATAGTCATTAATGAGCGGATGAATCATTTACTTTTACATCGACAACCATTCTTAATGGCTTATTTTGACTTAGACTTTTTCAAGCCATTCAACGATGTTTATGGTTATGCTGCAGGTGATGAAATAATTAAACTAGTGGCCGAAGTACTTTCCCAACACTGTAATGGTGAATTTATCGGTCATGTTGGCGGTGATGATTTTGTTGTTATCTTTTCTAATCAGCTGAATGCGTTAGCCGTATGTAAGCAAGTATTAGTTGAGTTTGAGCAACGAGTCCGCAATTATTTTGAACCCGAACATATAGCTGATAATGGATATACAGCGACAGCAAGGGACGGAAGTAAGTTGTTTTTCCCACTATTGTCTCTTTCCTGTGGTGTTATCGAACCTAACTTAATCAATACTAACTCACATCACGATGTAGCTTTATTAGCGGCAAGTGCTAAAAAACAAGCTAAAACACTTAAAAATGGAGAGGTGTTTTATTTAGCTAGCTGACTTTAGTCTTTTACCTTCCGTTTGCTTCTCTCTTCAAACAAAGTACCTAACTGCTTAACTAATAAGCAGTTAGGTAAAACCTGTTTTCATAGCTCTAGATCTATCAAGTAAATTCGGTACAATAAATTAGAATATTTATTCTGTATATGTGAATAAATATCTTGATGGTGCTGCTACTCCAAAATACTTCATTAAATTAAATAAGCTTTTAGAGTAAATTTTCTAAATTGATTTCATTTAACTTTAAGTTTGGTTTTATCTTAACGTTACAAAGTATTTCTTTATTTAGATTGAGTTTCCTCTATTGTTTATTGGTTTTTTGTTGTGTTTTGTAATTAACTTTTGCTTTTCGGGTGTATAATTCGTGATGACTGATTAGGTGCTAGATACCTGATTTTTCTAGTAATTACGTCTATAAAATAAACAACCTTTAAAATAATAATTTGAAACTTGTAGGTTTAGATTTCGGAGAATGGGAATGAAAAATAACACTTCAATTAATTTTACCAAGTCGGTGGTGTTTGCTGCTATCACTGCTGCGTTATATCAACCTGCAACATCAATAGCTGCTGAGGAAGAAAGCGTTGATGAAGGGATTGAAAAGATTCAAGTAACCGCTACTCGTCGTGCTGCCACTGTTCAGGAAATTCCAGTGAACATTACAGCATTAGATGGCGATCTTATGAAAGATCAAAACATAAGTGAGCTAGCCGATATCGCTCGTTGGGTTCCGGGCTTAACAGTACAAGATCAAGGCGGTAGAGCTGGATCTCCGATTATTGTGAGAGGGTTAAATACTAACTCTTCAGGACCAGATTCTGATGGTGGTACTGTAGCTACTTATGTCGGCGAAAGCCCGCTAAATGTCGATCTTAAATTAATCGACATAGATAGAGTTGAAGTATTAATTGGTCCACAAGGTACATTATATGGTGCGGGCACTTTAGGTGGAGCAATCCGCTATATACCAAACAAACCTCAGTTAGATGAGATCACAGCCAAGATTTATGGTGGTTATAACTCAGTGGCTGAAGGTGATAACGGCCATGAAGCAGGTTTTGTGTTTAATTTACCATTAGTTGAAGATGAGATTGGTGTGAGGGCGGCTTTCCAACGTCAAAAGAACGCTGGTTACATTGACTATGCTTATACGGTTCAAGAACCTGGAGTTTCTTTACCAGATCCTGATTGGTCTGATAGTTCAGCAGTATCTGCAAACATTGAGTCAGTAGATGACGTAAACTTTGATGAAACAACAACGGCAAAATTAATGCTTCGTTGGATGCCAAATGACGATGTGGATACTTTGCTTTCATATACTTACCAGAAACAAGATGTAGGTGGTCGTTCAATTGTTCATTACGATACGCTAAGTGAAGAGAATGGATTAGAGTCTCAGATTGGTAAATACGAATCAGCTTACCGAGTTGTTGAGCCAAGAGAAAAAACAACAGACTTGCTTGCGCTAGAAATTACAGCTGATATCGGCATCGCGGAATTAACGTCAGCAACAAGTTATTCAACTTTTGATGCTGAAGGTCAGCGTGATCAAACTGATTTATTAATCCGATTAGATTACGGCTATGAAGAGTTTCCTGCTTTTACCGCTTTTACCCGTGAAGTTGACGAAGAAGAAAGTTTTACACAAGAACTGCGTTTAGTCTCAACTGCAGAGTCTGATTTAACTTGGATTGTAGGCTATTACTACAACGATCATAACGAAAAAGCGGATAGCCGAGAATTCACACCTAACTTTGACCAATACGCTCTTACCGTTTGGGAAACAGGCGGAAACCCAAGACCTGATGGCTTGGAATATTTATCAATCAGTGAAGTCGATATTGAAGAAGAAGCCTTGTTCGGTGAGATTAGCTACGCAGTTAACGATAAATTAGATATCACTGTGGGAGCTCGCTTTTATGAGTATGAAGTGAGCTCAGTATCTAAGGTCGAACTACCACTTTTTGATGCTGTATTTGAAGGCGGTTCGTCAACTGCTATTAATGATGACTTATCAGGTATTGATGCAATTGAAGCCGATGATAGTGGTAATTTACTTAAGTTTAATGCTAGCTACCAATTTACTGATGACGTAATGGGCTATATCACTTGGAGTGAAGGGTTTAGAATTGGTGGCTCTAATAGCATAGGTGAGTGTAGTGAAGAGCAATTGAACAGTCCTAATCAGGTTGTTTGTGCTTTACCTAGTGAAGTTATTTATTTTGCTGATACCACAGAGAATATTGAAATTGGGATGAAGTCGTCTTGGTTTGATAATCGCTTACATGTTAACGGTGCTATTTACTCGGTAGACTGGAAAGATCCGCAAATTGGCGGCGCGACCTTAAATGGTGCTCAACCAATCACTACAAATGGTGAAGGTGCTAAGGCAACAGGGCTAGAGCTATCACTGAGAGCTATGTTGACGGATGAGTTAACGGCATTCGGTAGCTTTGCTTACACAAAAGCTGAGTTAACAGATGATGCGCCATACTTGTTTGGTTCGATTTCCGATGAAATGGGAATTGATGAGAACTCAACGGCAGAAGAGATTGCAGAAGCCGCTAGGTTGCAAGTTTGGTATGACGGCCAAGACGGTGATCGCTTACCAGGTTCCCCAGAAATTCAAGCCTCGCTAGGTTTGAAATACACTACAGAATTTATGAGTGATTATTTACTCGATGTTAATTACGGCTTAACTTATCAGGATGAAGTTATAACAACGGTAGGTATGCGTAACGATGGTGAAGAAATAGATGGTTATTCGTTAAGTAATCTATCAGTTATGGTATCGAATGAAGAGTGGTCTGTGACTTTATATGTAAACAACTTGTTTGATAAATACGCTGTCACTTCTGCACGCCGAAGCCAAGCTGATATTGGTTTGTCCTCGTTTGACCCATATTTCAACGAAAATCGTCCAGATTTATCTCGTAACTATGGTTATTACTTAGCAACACCACGTACTATCGGGGTGAAGTTTGAATATAACTTTGAATCATTTTAAGCTCTAGCTTAATAACAATTAAAAAGGCACAGTAAATGTGCCTTTTTGTTAAAGATATAATAGCTCCTAATGCCTGAAGTAAAAGCATGTCTGAAATAAAACAATTACATCAACTAGCTCAATCTGCGTTGAATAAAAGACAATACCCACAAGCTCAGCAAGCTTTAATCAAGATCTTAAATCAGCAATCAGACTTTTATGACGCTTACTTTTTATTAGGTGTAATGGAAGCTGAGTTTGGCCAATACGATAAAGCTACTAAGCTTATTGAAAAAGCCATTAGCCTGCATCAAAGCACCGAGTATTACGCACATCTAGCTAAGTGTTATGCCATGCTAGGAGATACTGTAAATACTCATAGTGCAGTAGCTAAAGCCGAACAAATGAATATCACTTCAGCATTAACTTTTGACACTTTAGGTGTTGCGTTAAGCCGACTAAATGAACACAAGAAAGCGATTAGTTACTTTCAAAAAGCGATAGATAAAAATCGGATAGCGGCCTTTTATTACAACTTAGGTTCATCACAAACTTTCTGTGGTTTATTTGATGAGGCGAGAGCATCATACGAACAAGCAATTAAATTAGAACCACTGTTTTATCAAGCTCACTCTTCCTTAAGTCATTTAGGCGGAGTATCGCAAGAGTACAATCACGTTGAGCGTTTAAAGCAAGTTTATCAAAAAATGCCACATGCAGATGCTAAGTTGCATATCTCTCATGCCTTAGCTAAAGAGCTAGAAAGTTTAGGTGAATATGAACAGTGTTTCAGTTACTTAAAACAGGCAAAAGCAGAAAAACTCCGCCATATTGATTACCACTTTGACCGAGACTTATCTGTATTTCAGCAACTTAAAAGTATGTTTTCTGAGCCTGAATTTGCTGTTGTAGATAATAGCTATGACAATGACCAAGCTATCTTTATAACAGGTATGCCTCGCTCTGGTACTACATTAGTTGAGCGTGTACTCACTAACTCAACAGGCATCAAATCAGCAGGAGAATTACAAGATTTTGGTTTGACATTGAAACGTTTAACTAAAACAAAATCACGTTTTATTCTCGATAAAGAAACTTTACTGGAAAGTACCAAGATTGATTATCGAGAACTTGGCTCTAGTTATATTGAGTGTGTAGAACCCTTATTAGAACAAGGGCAAAGATTCGTTGATAAAACACCGTTAAATGTTTTGTATGCCGGCCACATCATTAAGTCTATGCCCAAAGCTAAGATATTGTGTGTTATTCGTAATCCTATGGACACCATATGGGGGAATTATAAACAAATGTTTTCTCTCAACGATCCTTATTATCAATATGCTTTTGACCAGCAAAGTATCGCCCTGTTTTATCTTGAATTTGTTGCATTAGCGGAGTTTTGGCAGCAACTTTATCCAGATAATTTTAAAATTATTAAGTACGATGAATTTGTTAAGCAACCTGAAGTTATTGGTAAAACTTTAGCTGGTTTTTGCCAAGTTCCTTGGTCACAGACATTGCTGGATATAACAACTAATGAGTCTGCGGTGGCCACTGCGAGTTCGGTACAGGTTCGCTCTGCTATCAACACCAAATCACTTGGTCAGTGGCGTAAATTTGAAACACAGTTACAGCCTGCTTATGAAATAGTGAAAAAGGCAGGATTAGTATAGAAATTACAGATGTAGGCAGCTATATGAACTGCCTACAGCCTATTTAGTTGATATTGGTTAAAGATATTGATCTGCTTTACTAACAAACTGTTCTAAAACATCTACATTTTTCTTTAATTGTTGTTTCAATCTTCCTTTCATCACTGGTTGCAATGTATCTAAGCGGTCGAACTGAGTGTGCCAAATCATGCCCCAGCTTTTCTCTTCTTTTCTGTTACACGCAGTTTTGTTTCTACTGTCGTAACAATCCCAAAGTTGCTCTTTTTCTGATTGTGAATAACCGTCATTACCGCCGTGGCCATTGATTGCAAAATTGGTCGCTTCTAGATAAGCGATTGGAATGCCTGAACAGGCAAAAGGAGAATGATCTGACCAACTTCCAGTTACTCCCTCAGGATAGCCATCATAAGCCGGATGTAATTTATGCGCTTCACTACCAAACAGAGTTTTAGAAATGCCCCTTAGACTATCTCTTATCTTAGTTTCAGAGTTGTAGTTAGAGTTTGGAATGCCTTTACAATCATAAGGTGTTGTGTGAGCACTGTGAACGTATAGTTTGTCTCCGCCAATAATAGTGTCTAAGTTGATCATAGCAATGAGTTTTTCTTTATCAGTCAGCTGTTCCGACACATAAGCTCTGGCACCTTGAAGGCCTACTTCTTCAGCACCAAATGCGATTAAGCGCACTGTATAAGGTAACTTCTTGTCTTTTAGTTTCGCTGACAGAGCTAAGATAGCCGCAACACCTGAAGCATTGTCGGTTGCTCCCAGTGAACCATGTTCATGTCCTGTTGAATCATAGTGAGCGCCTATAACGATAATTTTTTCTGACCTACCTTTAATGTCGATTTGCAAATTTTGAGAAGTAAATTTTTTGTTTCGTAATTTATAATCAAACGGTAAAACTTGGGCTTTATAACCTTGTTGCTGCCATTGCTTAGCAATCCAATCTGCTGCTTTTCTTTCGGCCTCAGAGCCTGCAGGGCGAGCTCCTATTCCTGTATCTGCGTCGGTCAACGGAGCCATGTATGACCAAGCTAGTCCACTGCTATCTTGGTGATTTGAATGAGCAAGAGCTGAAAATGAGCTTGCAACAATACAAGTGCAAGCGAGTGTGGTTATAGACTTTTTCAATAACTTCATAAAGATACCCCGAATTTGATGAGGTAAGTCTAAACAACTCGCTTGCAAATAAAAACTAAAAGATAAACTGGTACAAGAAACCAGCAGCTACCGCCATAGTGATGATTACGGTAACAAAAGCCACTATGAGTTGGTTTTTGAAGATAGATTTGAGCAAAATCACCTCTGTTAAACTTGCTCCGGCACTACCTATGATCAGAGCCATAACTGCACCCAAACTCATGCCTTTAGCTGCTAAAGCTGCACTTAGAGGGATAACAGCTTCGGCACGAATGTAAAGAGGGATGCCAATTACCGCCGAAATAGGAATTGCCCAAGGAGCGTCGTCACTAGCAACGCTAGCGATAAACTCAGTTGGTACAAAGCCATAAATGATCGAGCCTATGCTGATACCTAATAAGAGATAAGGTAAAACCTTTTTAAAATCTTGCCACGTGCTGCGCCAAATAACTAACCACTTGCTCTCAACCTTTTTGCTGCCACAACTAGAAGCGCAGCAACTAGGTTTTGGTTCGGTATAAGCTTCGCTACGGACAAAACGCTCGAATCCAAATTTCTCTAACAAGAATCCTGCAATTAGAGAGACACCCATAGCAATTGCAAAATAAAAAGCGGCTACCTTAATTCCAAATGTTGCAACAAAAAGGGCAATGATCACAGGGTTTAGCAAAGGGCTAGCGAATAGAAACACCATCATGGTGCCAAACCCAGCCTTTGCTCTTAGTAGTCCTTTTAAAAAGGGAATTGTTGAGCATGAGCAAAATGGAGTGATTGCACCTAGCAGAGCAGCAATTAAGTAACCTTTACCATTTCGATCAGACAGGATAGATCTGATCTTTTCTGGCGGTAAATACAGTTGTAACACGCCAACTAAATAACTGATTGCTAAAAACAGCAGGGTTAACTCCACTGCTAAGAATAAAAACATGGATATGGTTTGTTCTAACATTTTATACTACCTATTTATATTTCTAGAATAGTCGAAATATAATATTTGCTTTTAATTTGATCAAGATATTTCTATAATTGTCGAAATAAAAACTGTCGAAATAAAGGCTATCGAAATAAAAGCTGCCAAAGTAAATATCAAAGAGAAGAAAAAACAATGGAATTAGAGCAAGTAGCAAAAGCATTAAAAGAGTTAGGGCATCCGACCCGGCTCGCAATTTACAAAGAAATTGTAAAAGCAGGGCAGCAAGGCAAACCTGTAGGGGTTATTCAAGAAGCCTTATCCATTCCGGGGTCAACCTTGTCGCATCATATTTCCAGTTTAGCTTCGGCTAATTTATTGGAACAAAGGCGTGAAGGTAGAACCCTATATTGTTTCGCCAAATACGAGCAGCTAGAACAGGTTATTGGCTTCTTGCAAGATGAATGCTGTGTAGAAGAAGAGTAAGTACTGATTTAAGCTTCAATTAGATTGTTAATGATTTACTCGTTTGGAAGATAAAAAGCGATATAAATGAGTGGGCCAGTCCCAACCGAACTTGATAAACAAAAATGTTAACAAGCTACCCCACAAAGCAAATATAGCTCCTGTTTCTCCCGAGTAATAGGCTGTGTTGCCAGTATTAATTGTCAGGTCTTCAAATACGTGGAAGATAAACAAATTACCTGATGTATGCAGCAAAGCCGCTGTCCAAAGACTGCCTGATTTAATCCGAAACCAAGTGTAGACAAAACTCACGCCAACAAAATTTAATGTGAAACAGATTAGTTGGTAGAAGATAGGCGTTTCACTACCATAATCACCTGTAAATATGGTTGGGAAATGCCAAACAGCCCAAACAATACCAACAAAAATAGAGACTGTATTAGGCGTATATTCTTCTAGCAGCTTAGGAACAAGGTAACCACGCCAACCTATTTCTTCTCCTAATGCAGAACGTCCTGCAAAATAGGTTCCTTCCAATGCCATCAAAATCATCGGGAAGAGAGCTAATTGAGTCATAAAGTTATTATCAAAACCAGCAAAGCCGCCAAAAGCAAAATACCAGATCACACCATAAACTAGAAAAAGAGCAGCCAGAGGATAAAAATAACTCGCCAGCAACAACCAAACATTGCCAAATCTCCAGCCAAAGCCTCGTAAGTTGCTGTGAAATAGCAAACTGGTAATGATAGAAGCAATTCCCGGACACCACATCAAACCAAACTCGTACCAGCCATCATCTTCAACAGTGGCGATAAAATAGTAGAAGAATGAACTAAAGAAGAAGGTTAGAGCGAGAAAAAATGTGACTTCTTTTTTCACTTTAGAGAAGCGATTTATTTGCATTGCTGACTGCCTTGTCAATGAATTAATCTAGTTTGCTTTCTTGCTCTACTTTTTCTTGTTCAAAACTATCTTTTTCCATCTTTTGTCGTTTTAGTTTACGGTGAACTAGATAGCTTACTGGCAGCAACATATATAAAAGACTCAGCACGCCAGTCGCAATAATTGGACCTATCTGTTTAGCTACCAAGTCATTATTTGCTATGTGAATGATGCTCCAAGCATAGGGCACAAAGGACAATGTGTAGCCCCATAAAGCCAACTTTAAGGCTGAAGCTTGTTGTTTTTTACTTAAATAAATCAGGATTAATAGATTAACTGCTGTGATCAGCAATGACTCTAAATGAATAAACATTGGTAAACTTGAGGTTTTGATAAAGCTCCAGAAGTTATGCCAAAAGTTGTCACTAAAAAGGGCTGTGTGCAACTGACCTTGCATCAACTCATCCCAAAAGGTGGAAGAAATAAATTCGGGATTGTCTAAAGAAGATAATAGGCTAATTAAGCCTACGACTATGACAAATATTGCTAAGGGTAAGTAAAAATTGAGTCGACCAAGCACTTCGACTGAGCCTAATCTTTTTTGTAAATAAATCATGCTAGTCGCCATAGATTGTTGCCAATACCACTTGTTTGCTGATTTAACATCACGTTCTGCCAATTCGTAATATTCTTCTTCTAAATCACCTAGTACATTATCTAGAAATCGAGCTGGCAACAGCAGTGACATTATTTTATTGGCTAATCGGGGTGGCTGTGTTTCACTTTGAATATTAGAAAGCTTATTCATCATTACACCTTTAACAAAGGCTCAAGTTGGCGAATAGAAACACCTTGCCAAAGTGTATTCATTGCTTCTCTTGCGCGTTTTAAAGCTGAGTGACCTTGAGCTGTGACCTTAAAGTAGCGTTTTGCTCGGCCTCCTCGTTGTGCAGTTGCTTCCCCTAAACGAGACTCCACCATACCTTTGCGCTCTAGTCGCTCTAAAGTAGAATATAAAGCTCCAATGGCGACATTACGGTTCACCTGCTCAGCTAATAATTGACGAATGGTAGCGCCGTAAGCATCACTTCCTAGATGAATTAACGCAAGCATAGCCATTTGCTCAAACTCGCCAAGAAACTTTTCATTGTTCGACATAAAAATATTCTTTCAACTTTATTTACTACAATGTAGTTTTTATAATTTGAAAGAGCAAGATATTTTTACTACAAAATAGTTTTTGGTAGTGTTTGGATTAAAGAGAATAAGCACACTTTTATTTAGGTTGATGCACTTTGATTTAAGTTAATTAAATTCCATCTTTACAATTGCTTTGTTGCGCTTTAGGGGAAAGTTTGATTTATTGATGTTGGTTTTAATCAACAAGGAAGAAAATTTTGTTAAAAAAATTAACTCTTATTTCGGCAGTCCTTGCCAGTTCATTTAGTGCAACAGCCAACTCTTTACCTTCAGTTTATGAGACTGAAATTTCTAATGAAGCAATCAACAACCACCTTGAAGTCCAAGCTATGTCCGCTTCATCTAACCAAAGTTATATTAATGAGTTGGAAGTACTTTTTAATAACACCTTTAATGAAACACAACTTCTGGCTATTGAGGGAACGACTAACTCACCGATTGTAAATAAAATGTACAATAGATTCGGTGCAATTGATGGTCTTGTCAGTATGTATCGTGCTACCGGTAAGGTGGATTACATTGAGCAAGCTATTAAAGTTGCAGAAAAGTACTTTGCTATAGGCGTAGAGGACGCAAACGAATACAAGCATTGGGGTGATGTAATAGAAGTCATTGCCAAGTTAGATGAGAATGGAAAAAAAATTGGTGAGGAAATAAGGAATGGAACTTATCATTATGAATGGAGAGCTGGTGCTGCGGTAGCAAAAATACTAATAGCACTTGCTTCCGATTCTAACAAACAGAGGTATTTTGGTAGGCTTAAAGACTTAGCTAACCAGCTGGAAGAACATGTGTGGCAGAAATGGAATTCAGGTATAGAAGAATACATAGATGGTTCGCCCTTATACCGAGATCCTCAACAGAACCAAGTCCCACATATGACAGCTCGATTATCACTAATTGCTTTAGCGCTTCAAAAGTGGATTGGCAAGGGAGAGTATATTGATTTCTTGAGAACTAGATCAGAGTTAATGATTGCAAACTCTGATATGTACACGACTGCGACTGGAAAACAGGTTTATTGTATTAAAACATATAACTCAGATATAGGCTCTAACTGCCATACAAGTTTAAATGTAGATGACGTTAGCCATGCTAGAGATATTGTGGATTACATATTTACAGTAGCTGAAATAATAGCAGTTGAGGATGCTAAGGGAAAAGATGGCATTTATTATGGAAAATACAACCATCAGTACGTTCAAGGAATTCATAACACTGCCAGATATACGCTTCTAGAAAGTAAAAAAAACGAACAAACTAAAGTGGTAGAATTCTTTTTCCGAGATTATGTTATTAACATCTACAACACTAATAATCGAAGCACTAATTCTAATTTAGAAAAACGAGAAGATGAGAACAAAATAATTGTTAGAAAAAATACTAGTATCGGTGGTATTAATAGCTCTTTGCATGGTTCATGGGCAAAATTTGCGAAACACCATAAAGACTTAAGAGGCATATATTATACTTTCTTAAAACAAGGTGGAATTGTGTGTAATGTTGCAGGTGCTAGGTATACTGATGGTAGTGGTAATAAAACTGGTAAATGTGATGGTGCACTTTGGGATTTTGAACAAGCTCACTTTATTGCTAGTTTAGCGTTAGCTTATAAAATACCAGAAGATTAATTTCATTTTTATAAAGCGAATTTTCGTTTAACAAACAAAAAAGGCGTTGTGATTTCACAACGCCTTTGTATTCTTTTCAGCCTACAGCCTACAGCCTACAGCCTACAGCCTACAGCCTACAGCCTACAGCCTACAGCCTACAGCCTACAGCCTACAGCCTACAGCCTACAGCTTACAGCTCAAGATGACCTATTTAACGAGATTCTGAAATAAATTCAGAATGACCTACTTAACGGTCACCTACAGCTTCTCTAAGTCTGCGATTTGCTGAGTGAACTCACCTAAATCAACTTCTGTAAGGTCATCTTCACCTTCCCAGTCAACACCAGCAATAATGCCGTCTTCGTTTAAGTCTTCAAACCAAAACTCTAACCAGTCAGACACTGAGATTTGCGTTGGTACATAGTCAGCCCATTCTTCTGTACAAGCTTTCTGAGCAGCGCTTTCAGTTGACCATAACAGCATAGTATCTGTGTCTTCAAAGTTAACTGAGTCAACGATTACCCAACCGTCAGTTTCTTTGTCATGTAATGCCCAAATCATTTGGGTGGCTTTAACTTCGGCAAAAAATGCTTCTAAAATTGCTGACATATTGATTCCTTAACGACGTTTATTTTTAACTTTGTTACCAGAGCTTATTTGGCTCTTATTATTCGATCTTCCCGTTACAGGTTTATTACCTGACGAGCTTTTACCGCTTGTTTTCTTTTGACCTGACTTGCCATTTTTAAACTGACCTAAACCAGTATGACGCGAAAGGGCACGTTGGCCTTTTCCACCTTTGTGGCCTTTACCATTTCTTTGTATCATTTTGTCTTCATTAGCTGAAGCTGGTGGTACTAAGTGCTGGTCACCATGGCCAATTAGCTTAGATAAGCCCATCTCTTTTAGCGAGTGACGGATAAGCTTCCAGTTTGCTGGATCATGATAACGCAGAATGGCTTTGTGTAATCGTCTTTCTCTTTCACCGCGAGCAATAGCAACTTTTTCATTCGACTTCTTCACCTTGTGAAGGGTATCTATTTCTGTGTGATACATCGTCGTAGCGGTTGCCATCGGTGATGGATAGAAATTTTGCACTTGGTCTAGACGGAATTTATTGGACTTTAACCAAAGTGCCAGATTAATCATATCTTTGATTTCTGTACCTGGGTGAGCAGCGATAAAATAAGGAATTAAGTATTGTTCCTTACCAGCTTCTTTCGAGTACTTATCAAATAGCTCTTTAAAGCGATCATAAGTACCCATACCCGGTTTCATCATCTTAGATAATGGACCTTCTTCAGTATGTTCTGGTGCTATCTTCAAGTAACCACCTACGTGATGACTTACTAACTCCTTAACGTACCTAGGATCTTGAATTGCCAAGTCATAACGTACACCTGATGCAATTAAGATCTTCTTAATACCTGGCAATTCGCGAGCTCTTTGATAAAGCTTAATAGTAGGCTCATGGTTGGTGTCCATGTGCTTACAAATATCAGGATAAACACAAGATGCGCGACGGCAAGTTGCTTCTGCCTTTGCGCTTTGGCAACGCAACATATACATGTTTGCTGTTGGGCCACCTAAATCAGAAATAACACCAGTGAAGCCTGGAACCTTGTCTCTGATCTCTTCAATCTCTTGAATAATAGAGTCTTCAGAACGACTTTGAATAATACGGCCTTCGTGTTCAGTAATAGAACAGAAAGTACAACCACCGTAACAACCGCGCATGATATTTACTGACGTTTTAATCATGTCATAAGCAGGGATTTTCTTATCGCCGTACTTAGGGTGCGGAATACGAGCAAACGGCATAGCGAATACGTAATCCATTTCTTCCGTTTCTAATGGGAAAGCTGGTGGATTAATCCACACACTTCTATCGCCGTGTCTTTGCATTAATGCTTTTGCACAACCAGGGTTGGTTTCTTGGTGCAATATACGGTTGGCATGGGCGTACATCACCTCATTTTTTTCAACGACTTCAAATGCTGGCATTTTAATGTAAACGCGATCCCACGGGCGGCGTAACTTAGACTTTGCTTTATCAAACGGCTGAACCACAATAGGCTGTGCTTCGTCGACTTTCACAGCGCTTTGTTCAATTGCTTCGTCTTTGTTTGAACAAGTATTGGCATCGTATTCTTGATAAGGATTTAGCTGCGGGTCTATGATGCCCGGCTTGTCAATCTGAGTAGAATCAATACCTTGCCATTCAGGCAGGGCATTTTTAGTAATAATTGCGGTGCCGCGAACATCACGAATGTCTTTAATATTTTCGCCGTTAGCGATTCGGTGAGTAATTTCAATTAGTGGGCGTTCTGCGTTACCAAAAATAAGTAGGTCTGCTTTTGAATCAAATAATACAGAGCGTCTTACTTTATTTGACCAATAGTCATAGTGGCCGATACGGCGTAAGCTTGCCTCAATACCACCAATTACCACTGGTACACCTTTAAAAGCTTCGCGACAACGCTGAGAATATACAGTTACCGCTCTGTCTGGTCTTTTGCCGCCAACATTATCAGGTGTGTATGCATCGTCATGACGGATTTTTCTATCTGCAGTGTAACGGTTGATCATTGAGTCCATATTGCCGGCAGTAACACCAAAGTACAGATTTGGTCGACCTAATCTTTGAAAGTCTTCTTTTGAATGCCAGTCAGGCTGGTCGATAATACCAACACGGAAGCCTTGAGCTTCTAACATACGACCGATAACCGCCATACCAAAACTAGGGTGATCGACATAAGCGTCACCAGTTACGATAATAACGTCACAGCTATCCCAACCAAGTAAATCCATTTCCTCTCTGCTAGTTGGTAAAAATGGTGCCGGCCCAAAACACTCAGCCCAATACTTAGGATAATCCCAAAGCATTTTGTCAGAATGCACAGTGGCTTCTGGTGGTCTAGTTTTAGTGGCTAAATTTGATTGCATACCCGATATACCCGATTTGTTGTTGTCTCTAGTCTAGTTCACTCACTACAGACCAGCGAACTAGGGCGCGGGATTATACAGAAAAAACCACTAAGAGGGAAAAGGGATATCCCTTAAATTGATTAAAAAATAACAGTGTTATTTTTGTGGGATTAAAAGCCATCTTATAATCCCTAGTGCCACAATTAGTTAGTATCCAGTTACTCGCTTTATCTGAACATAAAGCGGCTTTAATCTTCTGTACATCTTGTTATAAATCTTTTGGTATAAACCTTGATAAACTTGGCTATTTTTTTCGATAGGAGTGAAGGTTTGTTTCACTCTTGTCATCGCCTTAATTGCCTGCTGATAATCTTCATAGTAGCCGTTGCCTACAGCCACATTAATTGCGGCTCCTAGTCCTGAGGTTTCGTGGGTGTGAGGGCGATGAACTGGCAAATTAAAAATATCTGCAGTTAATTGTAATGCTGCATCAGATTGAGAGCCTCCACCCGAAGCAATAAGTTGAGTGATTGGCTTGTTTTGTTTCCGTTCAATTTTTTCTTTACCTTCTCTTAAAGAATAAGCCAAACCTTCTAATATAGCTCTGTAAATGTGGGCTCTGGAATGGACATCGCCAAAACCAATGATTGCTCCTTTGGCTTCGAGAGTTTTTAAATTTGGCGACCAGTAAGGCTGTAATGTTAAACCCATAGAGCCTGCGGGTACTTGATTAACTAGCTCATCAAACAAAGTTTCTGGGGCAACCCCTAACTCTTTTGCACGCATTTGTTCAGGTTGGCCAAATTCATTTTTAAACCAATTTACCATCCAAAAACCTCGATAAATCATGATCTCTGAATTGTAATGATCCGGCACTGCCGATGGAAAAGGTGGAATAAAGGCTTGTGGCTCTACATATTTGGAGTTGTTGGTATTGATTGTAGCCGTAGTGCCAAAACTTAAGTTGGCAACACTTGGCTCTAAACAACCTGAACCTAATACTTCACAAGCTTTATCAGATGCTGATGCGAAAACTTTAGTTTCAGGATTCAAACCTAAATGCTCAGCCGCTTGTTTAGTGATACAGCCTATTTCTTCACCTGGAGGTACTAACTCTGGCAACATAGACGGTGCAATTGGCAGTAACTTCCACTTCCAGCTGTGTTTATGCGCCCATTTTTGTTGTTTGTAATCAAAGGGTAAGTAACCCACCATAGAGCCTATGGAGTCTTTGAATAGGCCAGTCATTTTGTAATTTAGATAGCCAGAGAGAAGTAAGTACTTATCTGTTTTTTGCCAAATATCAGCCTGATTTTGCGCTAACCAGTTGGCTTGCGCTTTGCTGTAAAAATAACTGATAAGAGAAGTTTGTCCGGCAATTTTGAATAAGGCTTGCCAATACCAAGGTAGTTGACGTTTTAATAGTTTCTTTTCGGCCAAGCGCTGATCCAGCCATAAAATAGCAGGGCGAAGAGGATCACCATTTTTATCTAGATTAACGACAGTGCCACGTTGAGTTGTCACAGTTACTGTTTTAACTTTGCTTTTTAAATCGCCTGAAAGCACTTGTTCTTGCTGCCATAAAGCATGGGTACACTTAGCTAACATTTGCCAAAAGTAATCGACTTCTTGTTCTGCCCTGCCTGGGTTTTCTGAAAAGTAAGGCTCCAATTCAACTTGGCTTTTTGCTACCAGTTGTCCATTTAAATCGAACAACAAAGCCCGGATACTTTGAGTGCCGTTATCTATAGCTAAGATCAAATCATCAGATTTATTTGAGGTTGTTTCAGTATTGGTTTTCTTCATATTTGTGACTACGGGTATTTATGTTACAGCGATGATTGATGGCTTTAGTTATGGGCTAGGCTGGCTGGTAAGCCATAATACTGTTGCCATATTTGTAGATAGCGAGTTATTTCTTGTTGCCACTTTTCTTCGCTCCAGTTGAGTGCACTTTGGCAACAGGCTTTTATCTGTTCTAAATATTCAACGCCGCCTTTACTAAGCACATTACCTAAGCGAGTGCGTCTAAGTAACAAATCGTCTAAGTGCTGAATTTGTTCGTATTTGCTGGCCCATTCCAATTCTGCCCATAAGTGCTTACTGTAGGAAATGGCTGACAGAGCTGCTCGGTCTGACTGTTGAATGAATTCATAAGCCAATTCACCGTAACAAGCGCATGCTTGCTCTTTTACATATAGAGAAAAGGTTGGCATGTCATAGTCAGGAAGCGGTTCGAATATAGGAGGAGTTTCTGATAACAAATCTAGGCTGCTATTAGTCTTTGTAATTAAAGCTAATACTTCTTTTGCTATTACATCAAAGGTAGTTAACTTGCCTCCAGCAACGGTTATTAAACCTGAAGTTTGCTTAAGGCTGTGTTCTCTTTTTTCTTTTGAAGGAGCAATTGCACCGCCACTACTGACAACAGGGCGTATTCCTGCGTAGGTCGATATTACATCTTCAGCAGTAATTTGTGCTGCTGGAAACTGGGTGTCTATGGTTTCCATTAGATAATCGAATTCGTTTTCGCTTATCTTAGCTTCATGCGATAACCCTTCGTGGTGCTCCACATCCGTTGTTCCAACAATGGTTACATTTTGCCAAGGATAAATCTGTACTGGCCTTTTATCCTTAGGGTGAGGAACTGAGATCACGCTTGCGACAGGTAAGCGCCAATTGGCAAAAACTAAGTGACTACCTCTTAGCGGTCGCATATTTAATGTTGGTAAATCTGTATCTTGTGGCGACTGAGCATTGGTACTTTCAAGAATTGCATTAGTCCAAGCTCCAGTCGCGTTAACCACCATTTTTGCTTGTAGTGATATTTCGCTATCGCTTTCTTCTGGCTTTACTTTCACCCCAGATACTTTGTTTTCTGATCCTATTAAGCTTGTCGCTGGGCAATAATTAATAGCTTGCCCACCTAATTGCAGTGACTCTTGAATTAGTCTTTGTACCATACGGGCATCATCGGTTAGGGCATCGTAAAACTGAGTACCACCTACAAGCCCAGTGTCTTTCACACCTGGTGCTAACATTAGGTAGTCATTTTGTGAGAAGAACTTATGCTGTTTGTCAGTGCTATTTACATTAGCAATGGAGTCATAGACGCTCAGTAAGGCATTAAATAGCCAAGGCCAAGGAAACTGCTTTTCATAATGTGTCATAGCAAAACTTTGCTTGGTGACTAACAGAGGGGCGTCTTTTAGCAGCTTCTCACGTTCAAGAACAGACTCTTTAGTAAGCTTGATTTGGCCTTCGGCAATATAACGCAGACCACCATGAACCATTTTTGAAGAACGGCTAGAGCTGCCCCAAGCAAAGTCTTTTTGCTCAATTAATAGGACCTTAAGATTAGCCTGACAAGCTCGCTTTAAGATGCCTGTGCCGACAATTCCGCCGCCAATAATAATCAAGTCCCAAACCGTATCGCTTTGTGTAATTTGCTCAAGCCTTTGGGAGCGGCTCATAGTCAAATTGGCAGATAAAGTCGTGTCTGGAACCTTGTTCATACTAATCTTCCAACATAGTGCCTGGGTTTAGCAGCTGCTCTTGGTCGAAGTGCTGAGATAAGTTTTTCAACACTGACATACCCAACTCACCTTTCTCTGTTTTAAGATATGGTGCGTGGTCTTTGCCTACACCATGCTGGTGGCTTATTGTGCCTCCGTTGTTAACAACAGCTTCGCTTGCTGCGTGTTTTAACTGTTGCCACTTGGCGAGTGTTTCTTCGTAGTTTTGGCTATTTTTGTACACGTAGGTTGTGTACAAACTACAGCCTTGTTTGTAAACGTGTGATAAGTGAGTGAAAGCATGTAGCTGCTCACCGTTTGTTAACGTTGAATGTAAAGATTGTTCCATCTTCTGCATTAAGTTATCGACATTTGACCAATTAGTTGCGGTTTCAAACGTGTCGACAACGTAACCTTTTTCCCACAATGCATCTCTTAGATAAGGTGAGCGGAATCGATTTTCCTGCCACTTTTTACCTAAAGTACTGCCTGCTGAAATACCTTTGTACTTTCTAATCCAAGGTTTTAGCAGAGACTTGGTTTGTCTAATTTGTTTGCTCGAGCCTGTTAAACCAAAGGTCAACATGCATTTTTCATCGACTGCACAACCTCTAAAACTTAAGTACTTTTCAAGCAAAGCCACCTGTTTTTCATGACCTGCAAGCTTAAGCTGAGTTTTTGTTTCGATACTGTTGCTTACTCGTAACATGGACAGCTGAATATGATTTTGTACAACCGACTGGCAAAAGCTTCTGGCTTGCTGCCAAGTAGGGAAAAACAGAACAGAAAATTCTTCTTTCTCAGCCAGCTTAGTTACACGGACATCCACCTCAGTTAGCACACCAAAGCGACCTTCACTGCCTAACATTATTTCTCTCAGGTCGGGACCCGCTGACGATGCAGGGAAAGTCGGTAGAGTCATAGAACCATCAAATGTTTCTAGGTTCCCGCCTGCGAATAATTGTTCGATGCGGCCATAACGCAGCGATTGCTGGCCACTAGAACGGCTAGCAATCCAACCTCCAATTGATGAAAGCTCGAAGGATTGCGGGAAGTGACCTAGGGTGTAACCTTTTGATCTTAGCTGTGCTTCAACCATAGGTCCTACCGTACCAGCACCAAATGTAGCAATGAGACTTTCTTCGTCGAGGCTCATCAATTGGTTCATCTTGGTCATGTCCATCGTCACAATGGGACAGTCGGTTTTATCAGCTGCTGGTTTCTTTGGATTAATGTGGCCAGCTACGCTTGTGCCTCCGCCGTATGGAATAAGCTTGATTTTAGCTTGCTTGGCAAAAGCCAATAGTTCTTTGACTTGCTGACGGTTCTCTGGAAAACATACGCCATCTGGGTAAGCGTCAATGTCGCCGCTTCTCATTGCCAGAAAATCCGGTAAAGACTGACCTCTGGCATGACGAAGGCGTTCTTCTGGATCTGTACTGACCAAAGGATGAACTTCGCCACTTAGCTTACTCGCTGGCACTTTAGCTACAGCTTGCTGCAAAGATACATCCGCTAACGGATTTCCTTTGCCTATGACTTGTTCTAAAAAAGCATCAGCTGATGCTGGTAGTGCCATTGATGAATTTTCACTGCCCCAGCCATTCCAACGTTTCATCCAGTTTACCTATTCGTCAGTTACTTGTTTTTATTGATGATTCGATGGTAAAAGGAATAATAAATTAGCAAAATGTCCCAAAAAGACAGTTGGACTCACCATTTAGGACAAGGCGTAAAAATGGCGAACGAAGCAGACAAACAATCAGTTTCTAGCTTAGCTAGCTCAGATTTAGGTAACGTATCAGTGCCGTCAGTCAAACAGTACTTGCAGCTGGCAGAGGAGCAGCAGCTTGAGGTAGATGGAATTTTAGCAAGACTAAATATTTCACCAGAGTTGTTGAATGACAACGGTGGATTTATCACAGGACTTGCCTTCCAAAGCCTGATTGCAGAGTTGATTGAATTGTCTCAGGATGAACTATTTGGTTTACATACAGCAAAGTTTGTTCAACCCTTTTCGTACAGCGTACTTGGCTACATCACGATGAATTGCGAAACTTTGGGACAGGCAATTGATAAGATCCGCCCTTACGAAAAGTTGGTCGGTGATATGGGGACAACCACGCTTGAGCAGGTAGGTGAGGATTTTAGGATCAGTTGGCACTGTTCTTATCCCGATGCACAAGTGAAAAGGCACATGACGGATAACTGTCTAGCATCTTGGTATACCTTTGCTCGATATCTAACAAGCCGAGAGTTGAGTCCGAAAAAAATACTGTTAAGGCGTAAGCAACCTGACCGAGAGCAAGATTTAGAGTACCAACAACTGTTCGCTTGCCCTGTACGTTATCAACAGGGCGAAGACACTATAATTTTTGATGCAAATTTTTTGCAACTGCCTCTGGATAAAGGCGATAAACAACTTTTGCCGATGTTGGAATCTCATGCTGAAAGTGTTGTGTCGCTGCTATCAGCGAAATCTGACATAGTCACTCAAGTGATGTTTCACATCGAAAGTAACTTAAGCAACGGCAAGTTCCATCAACAAGACATTGCTGAGTTAATGGGAATTGGGGCAAAAACCTTGCAGCGTAGACTGAAACAAGAAAACACTACCTTCCAAGCTGTGCTAGATAAAACGCGTTTGAGCTTAGCTGAGCAGAAACTTACACAAACAAATACAGATATAGATAACCTCTCTACAGAGCTTGGTTTTACTGAAACTAGATCGTTTTTCCGTTGGTTCAAAAAAGTGGCAAAGCAAACTCCAGGAGATTACCGAAAGTCTCATACTCAGAGCTAATCTCAGCTATCTTGTGCGAAATGCAGGTTAAAATTCGGCATTTGACTTTATAAAAAATTCAAGCTTATAGTGAAAAAGGCATGGATTTTTAGGCGAATTGTATGAATGCATTTGATTTCATTATTGTTGGTGGTGGTTCTGCGGGCTGTGTGTTGGCTGAAAGGCTATCCGCTTGTGGCAAGTATCAAGTTTGTTTGTTAGAAGCAGGTTCAAAAGACAAATCTCAAAGCATTCATTTACCCATAGGCGTTATCAGTTTGATGCGCAGCAAAAAATTAAACTGGCAATTCAACTCAATGCCGGAGTCCACTCAAGATGGTCGTAAAATCTTTAATCCTAGGGGCAAAACCTTAGGAGGAAGTAGCTCAATAAATGCCATGTTGTATGTTAGAGGACAAAGGCAAGATTACGACAATTGGGCGAAGTTGGGTAATAATGAGTGGGGTTTCGATAAAGTTCTACCTTATTTCAAAAGTACACAATTTCAAGAAAGAGGCGAGTCAGAACTGCATGGAACTGATGGTGAATTAAACGTTGCAGATAGCAGAGGCAAAGCTCCAATTTTTGATGACTTTTTACTGGCTGCACAGCAGGCTGGTTTTGCTGCTAACGATGATTTTAACGGTGCAGAGCAAGAAGGGGTTGGTTATTATCAAGTAACGCAAAAAGATGGCTTAAGATGCAGTGCGGCAAAAGCTTTCCTGACCCCGAATCTACACAGACCAAACTTAACTGTGATGACAGACATCCAAGTATCAAAACTCATAGTTGAAAACAATTCAGTGAAGGGCATTTGTTATCAACAAAATGAACTGACTAAGCAGTTATTTGCAGAAAAAGAGGTTTTACTCAGCGCGGGCGCATTCAACTCTCCACAGCTACTAATGCTATCTGGTATAGGGCCAAAACAAGAATTAGAAAAACACTCGATTGAAGTAAAACACGAACTACCAGGCGTGGGGAAAAACCTGCAAGAACACGTTGATGTGATGGTAGTTAACGAGCATAAGCGCACAGATCTATTAGCACTTAGACCAAAAGGAATATGGTGGGCACTTAAAGACAGCTTAAAGTTTTTCCGCAACAGAACTGGTGTGTTAACTACAGTTGTGGCTGAAGCTGGTGGCTTTGTGAAGTCAGAGCCTGAATTAACGCGCCCTGATTTGCAGTTACACTTCATTCCTGGTGCTATGGATGATCACGGTAGAAATACCAAAATGTTAATGAAGTATGGTGTGTCTTTGCATGTGTGTTTATTAAGACCAAAAAGCACAGGAAGTGTGACTTTAAAAGACGCTAGATATGATTCTGAACCACAAATTCAACTAAACATGTTAGCAGAAGAAGAAGACAGAAAGGTCATGATAAAAGGGGTGAAGTTAGCAAGACAAATCATGTCGAGTGCACCTCTGAAACAGAATAATGGCAAAGAAATATTCCCAGGAGATTCATGCCAAAGCGATGAAGAGATCATGGACTTTATCAAGCAAAAATCTAACACAATTTATCACCCTGTGGGCACCTGTAAAATGGGCTCAGATGAAATGGCCGTAGTGGATCAGTCACTAAAAGTGCATGGTATAAATAACTTACGAGTAATCGACGCGTCGATAATGCCAACGCTTATCAGCGGCAACACTAACGCTCCAACAATTATGATTGCCGCAAAAGTTGCAGATAAGATCTTAGCTGAACACGCTTAAAGCAAATCCGAAAGGCTAAACTTATTCGAAGGAGTTTTTTAGTCTTTTATATGCTGATGTTTAATTGAAAGTTAGCATTATCATTAATTGACCTTCAGTCATAGTTTGAAGGTCTAATTCTATTCTTGAGTCTATTCACCTCCCAATGCTATTTTTGAATCTACATAATTATTTTTATTTCAAATTAATCAATTAATTTAAAATAAAAAGTAATTAATTATCAATTGGTTATCTTAGTTGCAACCGCAGGTTGACAAAATTACAACTCGGATTGCTAGTAGGCAACTGACTAGGTTTCTAATCTGACCGCTCTACAACAAGCACAGGAATTGAATAAATGATATTAGCAGACAAAATCGTCAAGTTAAGGAAGCAAGTAGGTTGGTCACAAGAAGAATTGGCTGAAAAGATGAATGTATCTAGACAGTCAGTTTCCAAATGGGAAAGCACAAATAGCATTCCCGATATCAATAAAATAATTAAGTTGGCAGAGCTATTTGGCGTTTCTACTGATTTTCTGTTGAAAGATGAAAACGAGACTTTTGAAAATCAGTTTGATAATCAAGATAGCGAAACAGCTCCAGTAAGTTTGGAACAAGCAAATAAGTATGTAAGCAGCAAAATTGAAATGTCGGGGCTAATTACTAAAGGGGGTTTACTTAGTTTATGTTCAGTTATTCCATTATTTTTCTTTTTAGCAATGGCTGAAACTGGTCGATTAGGAATTACTGGCTCCGCAGCTGCTGCACTAGGAATTGTTTCAATTCTAGTGATGGTTGCTATAGCGGTAAGCTTCTTTATTAAAATAAACCAATATGAGGACGATGTTGCCATCATTGACGATGAAGACTTTGAGCTTGCCTATGGCGTACATAGCATCTTTCAGGATAAGTTGAAGAAGTTTAGACCCATTTATAACAGAAGATTATCTATTGGTATTTTCATGTTTATGTTTAGCTTTCTGCCTTTAGTTGTGACTTCAATGTTTTTCAACAGCTCAGAAGCCGTTTTAATGATGCTTATAGTTCTGTTTTTGATGATAGCCATAGGCCTTTACATAGTGATTCCAATCTCAGCTCAATACGACGCTTACAACACTATTCTTGAAGACCGTGTTGTGGATACTGTAAAAAGTCGACGTGCAAAACGCGCTGAAAAGCTTGCGGCATTTTACTGGCCATTACTCTTTGCCATTTATTTAGGCTGGAGCTTGTGGACTATGAATTGGGGAACGACTTGGATTATCTGGCCTGTAGGTGCAGTGCTATTTATCGCTTTAGTGGGATTAACGGAGTTATTTGAGAAAGAAGATAGATAATCTAATTTAGTGGTCGCTATAACAGCTTAGTTTTAATAAGTTAAGCTGTTATAGCGACCAAATCCAGCTTGGTCATTAAGTAAATCAATGACTCAGACTTTGAATCCTATGCACTCTTTAACTTTTCCAACAGATTATAAATTTCTGCTTTTAGCTCTTTATCTATAATTTTATTGCAGCTTATTTTTGCTTGCTCTAAATCTTTAATCGCACCTGTCTTATTACCTAACTCTATCTTTAGAGTTGCCATTGAATAACCAATGGAAGATTGGAAATCTTTTGCGTTAATCGCTTCAGCCTTGCGCAAAGCTTTTTCATAAATAGTGATAGCTAAATCCAAGTCTTCAGTAAAGTCAGCCAATGTTTCCCATTGAACGGGGTGATCTTTATCTGTGTTGGCATTTTCTTCGCAGAGTTGACGTAATTGCAAATAATAGCCATCAAATTTTGTTTGATTATTTGCTTCCGCCGCGGCCATTAAATTATCGGCAAGTGACAACACTTGTTTGTAAATTTTCGTATTCATTTTTAGACCTTAATAGAAAGAGATTACTCAGTGTTACACCGACTTACTTGCCCTTTTTCTTTTTGGTTCCCGCTACACCAGCTAAGCTTCGTGCAATAGCGAGTAAATCTGGTGAAATATCATCAGCGCCATCTTTAATCAATCGAGTCACATCACTAGACGAGAATAACGAACCTCGTTCAGACTTAACGCCCTGTGCACGGACAAAATCTTTGGTTTTACCTGTACTTCTTGTATCAATATATTTAAAAATAACTTCTTCATTAAAGCTTTTGGGCTTCTTTTTTAGCGTTGTTATTTTGTCGTTTATTACTTCTATGTCGGACTCTAAGTTCTTAATTAAGTCGGCAATATTTGAATAAGGTTTCATTAGGTTAATTAGCTCCTAAGAAGAGTTATTTGATGGGGACGAGGAGCTCGCTTCACAGTTGAGGCATGATCATCATGTTAGTAATTTATTGTACAGCGATGATTCGGCTATTGATACACGCTTCGTTGTTAGTTTAATACTAGGTTATTTGAACAATAGGAAATAGGCCAGTTAAACACTGGCCAAAGTTGTAAGCTGTAATTATTGATTTGTTTTAAGAGTTTCAGCCCAGTCCCAAGCTTGTGTCTTGTACAAAGGCACGGTTGATAAAGCGTGGTGGTGACTACCGCTGGTCTCTTTTGTTGAGTAAGACAAGTACATCAGCGTTGCGCTCTTTTTGTCGTAGATACGACGTACTTTTAAACTTTTGAACAAGATACTCGTTGATTCTTTAAAAATAACTTCGCCGTTTTTGGACAAGTCTATTTGCGCTAATTGCTCTGGCAAAATAGGACCAGTTTGACGACAAGCAATCGACATATCTGATGGATCTGAAAAGTCTAAATCAGCTTCCACATGGCTAATGTGGCAAGTTACACCTGGGATTTTAGGATCTTGCTCAGATTTGATAACCACATCTTTAGTGGTGAACAAGCCTAAACTGACTTTTCCTACGTCTTCAGTACAAGCAGAGACAGCTAATAAGGCTGTGATTAGAGCTAACTTTTTCATTTCTTATCCTTAGTTAAAATGTAACCGAAAGTGCACTTGTTACTAGGTTGTTAAACATAATGTCTTTAGTCTCACTATAATGCCAACGATTTGTTGGTTTGGGTATGAGCGGCTACTAACGAAGCATTAAGATTAATAAAGCACAGGTATTAATAAAGTACTGACATTAGTAAAGAACCGATATTAATAGAGAATCTCCTCATCGCTCCAGAACTTCATTAGTGGCAGTAAGGTGTAGTGCTGATCTGTCCAATTCAGCGAGTCTTGCTCATCGATGATAGGTCTGTATACATTAGGTTCTTGAAGCGCTCTGTTTATATAATTTGTGTTTGTACTCAATGCTAGCCAATTTGAACCAAACTGTTTAGATTCTAGCTGCTTAAAGCTCAGCAGAGTTTTGTTGAAAAAGTTACTGTGAGCTTTGATAACAGGCATCAAGTCAATGTGATTATTGGAAACATGCAGTAATAAAACGCCATCTTGTTCTAGTCTGTTGAAGTAGAGTTCGAATGCTTCTTGAGTAAGTAAATGCGCTGGAATAACGTCGCTAGAAAAAGCGTCAATCACCAGAGCATTAAACTTTCCTTGTTGTTGAATATCTTGCTTGGCTAAAGCAATACGACCATCGGCAATAACAATATCAATTTCAGCTTTACTGTCTTTTAAGTACGAAAAGTAATTGTCAGCCATGTGGTAAACGGCGGGATTTAGCTCATAAAAGCTTATAGTATCTTCCTGACGGCCGTAACTTGCTATTACTCCAGCTCCTAGGCCAATTACACCAAGTTTAAGTGGACCTTGTTGCTGCATGTAATTAAGAGAGAAAGCCATTCCTGTATCTTTTGTGTAATAAGTGCTTCCTGCATCATTGTTGTCTGTTAAAGATTGAGTACCGTGTACGGTCGTACCGTCTACTAGGCGTCTCTCTTTTATTTCTTCAGTTTCTATATCTTTAACACTGACAAAGCCATAAAAGTTTCGCTCTGAAGCAATGTTGTATTGAGTGAACAAGCTATTTAATAGCAGGTAACTTGCACTGAAAAGAAGGATTGTTGCTCCCCAAGCTGCTTTAAATCTTTTCTTGTTGATGCCATGAAAACAAATAAAAAGCGCTAGAAATAAACCGAGTACGTATTCGGTTAGTGTTTCAAAGATAACAGGTGATAATTGAGCCGCAATAAAACTACCTATTGCGCTACCGCCAGCGATACAAAGATAAAACAAGCTCATTGAACTATCTTGTGGCGCATATCGACGTAACTCTCCATGACATACTAGACAACAAGTTAGCAGTATAAAACTGTACATAAGTAGTTGGCTTATCGAGTTGAGCTGACTGCCAATAAAAAACATAAACAGGCCAATAAATGCCGAAAGCGCGAGTATAGGCAGCCAAATACTTCTTTGGTATTTCCCTGAGTTTGAAAAGCAATAAACAAAACTACCTAGATATATCACCAAGGGAATTAGCCAAATCAAAGGCATTGGCGGAATGTTTGTGCTGATCATTTGCGTTGTTGTGGTCAGCATAATTGAGCTAATGGCTGGGAAAGCAATCCATAGTAACATAGTGTTTACTGGCGTTTTAACTCGTTCTGGTTGCTCTATCTGAGTTTGTTTACCATGGCGTAGTAGTTTTATAGCCAACATCAATTTCAGCAATAACAAAGCATACAGCATTGTTAACCAATAGGACTTTTGCTCAGGAATGGAAAAGTACACTTCAAATAATAATGGGTAGCTGATTAAGGCGATGAGCGAAGCGACATTAGAAACGGAATACCAGTGATAAGGCACTTCAGTGGAGTAGCTCTGGTAGAACCAACGCTGCAATAAAACGCTTGTCGAAGATAGCAGTAAAAACACTAAACCAACCTGTTGCAGCAGAATGATTAACAATTCAAATGCAGGCGATGAGTCGGAAGTTACTATGGGTGTCTCTGTTAAAAAAGTCAGCACAGATGAAACGGTTATAAGCGTAAGGTGAGTCAGTACTTGTTTTTTGATTGTCAGTCTATTCATCAAGTGGGCATAGAGATAACCCAAAAATAAGGTAGTTTGGTAAAACCATATGCTGACTGACCAAATAGATGACCCCCCACCAAACAAAGGAAGTAATTCCTTAGTTAGAATAGGTTGCACTTGAAACAGTAAAAAAGCACTCAGGAAAATGATTGCTGGAAATATAATATGCTGCACTTTAGGTATAACTTTAATATTTAGGAGGTGAGAAACTACAAATTATCTACCAAAGCCGCAATACAAACCTACTATTTATTTTAAAATTAATGAACTAGTAGGCTTTATTGCTTCGTATCAGAAATATTTGCGACTCGCTCAGCCAAGCTAGGATGAGTACTTAACCAGCTGTTATCGTCTGAGTCGTTATGTTGGTGCAATATTTCCAATGCTTGAATCATGGCATCAGCATTACCGTAAACCGATTTTAGGTGTTCTGAAGCATAAAGGTCAGCTTCATCTTCGAATTCTCGAGAGTATGAAAGATTGATGCCCATTGCAGAGCTCTCAATTAAAAGATCACTGACAACACTGATATCACCAAACAATAAAGACATAGTGATATAAAACAGCGAAACTCGAATTGAGTTTTCCATTAAATGATTGTTTTCAATATGCCCTAACTCATGCAATAACACAGCTTCAAGTTGTTGCGGAGTTTCGAAATTATTTACCAATGAATCAGTCACTACAACCGAGCCATCCATAAGCGCAAAGGCGTTCATTTTGCCGTGCCAATTTCTAAAGTGAAGTTGGTGTTTATCTTCTGGAAAGTCTAATTCTTGTAGCAACACAGCAAAGTGCTGTTGTACTTCTTGTTGACGTTCCAAAGTTAATTCACTGGCTTTAAACTCCTCTTCATCAAGAGTTTGCAATGCAGATTCACCTATTGCTTGGTAAATTGCCTCAGGTATCTCTTCTGCAATATATTCGGAAGCAGCAGGCAGGAAAACGTCATATAACTTGTAACCTGCCAGAGTTACGCCAACCACTACAGCTAAGGCAATAGCAGCCCATTGCTTTTGTGTTTCTGTCATTACCTGACCTGTTCTAAGGTATCAGCCATAACACCGTTATTGTATTTCTGCACAATTTGCTGGCTACGCAACAGTTGTGGAATTTCAATGAGAATAACAGCAACAAAAAGGATCCAACCGAAACTTTCTATAAAGATTAAACCAACTAGCATAGCTAGCAGATTCAATAGGCCAAATAAGTACTTGCCTAAGTAAAAGTGATGTAGGCCAGCTAAGAAAAAATAGTTAAGTACGGCATAAGTGTCAGGGTCTTTGATACGCTTTTCTTCAATATTGAAATATTGCTTTTTTTGCTCTGCACTCAAAGTCGATATTTCTCTGCGAAGTTCATCTTCTTGAGACTTCAATTCATCCATATTCATAGTGACTCCTAAGGGATAGGATCATGTATTTTTTCAACACAGTCTGGATCATTACAACGCCTAATCCGACTAAGACCTAGTTTTATCCCTTTTACTGTTCCATATTTGCTAATTGCTTGATGTGTATACTCTGAACAAGTCGGTTCAAAATTACACTCTAAGTTAAAAAAGTGTTTAGAGCCGCCTTTAGATTGATACCATCTGATGGCGGCTAAAGCGGGTCGTTTAAACAAGAATTAACGACCTAAAGTAACGATTACAGACTCTCGGCTCCAGAATAACCAAAAGCGCTTATTTTCGATAACTTGGAAAACAACTTGCCAGCCGTCAGCGGCTTCTTTGTTTAGTGTAGACTCTAACTTTTTAAGCGGAAGACCACTTGAGCCTAAAAGAATGGTGCCACAGCCACCTTCAACAACGTGAACTACTTTGTACTCGCTATATTGCGCCATTTAAATCTCCTTGTATTAATGTCGACGCTAGGGGATTGATAAATTGAATTGCTTTCCCTAGCTGCTCTGATGCTAGCGAATATTCGCCAATTTAGTCAATGGGTTATTTATAAATACTAGAAGAGATGAAGGGAAAGAGATAAGTAAACTGACTCAAGTAGATAGAATACTTAAGTCAGTTTGTAGAATTGGTAACTTACGAACCTAAATTAGCCAAGTTTTCAATAATTAGATTAGAAATTAGTTCTACGTCTTTTGGTTCATCTTCTTGATCCCAAGAGAAAGCCGAAATTTCTAAGTTTACCGCTGCGTCTTGAAAGTAACTGTATTTCGTTGTGTAGTTTTGGCTACCAAAACTGGCTAGCGTTGTTCCTTTATCTGTTACTACAACCTGGTGTGATACTTTAGGCTTGTTTAATGATTTACCGCCATAGTTAAAGTTTCTGCGGTAATCAATATTGATGTTAATTGTTAAAGCATCTTGGCTTTTACCTGCAAGCAGGCCTTTTTCTTGTAGACTCGATTCTAAATATTGCACAAATTGTTTTGTTAACTCAGCTTGGTCAGCAAATGTAGTATCTCCAGGTATTGCACCATGGCTTAGAGTTAAATTTACTTTTACATCGGCAACTTTGTACTGAGTTTTCTGTTTTTTGATTGGTGTTGGTTCAACGTGATATGTGTATGGTGATGATGAACATGCGCTTACTCTTTGTTGTTTGAAGTATTGCTAGCGCAATTACTGCTATTCCTTTCATTAGAACTCCTAAATGAATAATTTGTGTGTATTTAAAATGAGGGATGAAATACTCATTTCCTAGGAAGGGTACTTGCTTTGATTCTTTAAGTGAATGATTTTTTATAGATAATTCAATTATAGCTAATTCGTACAAGCTAACCTTGATGAGGAGTTGATTAAAGGGCTCTGATAATGCAAGTTACAGAGCCGTGTTGTTAATTAATTGGTCTCGATATAAGTCCAGTAACAATCTTTATACTCTGGATTATCTTTATGAGATTCAATGGTACTAGCTGGTGGAATGGTTTTTCCGTCTTGGTCTAAATAGGCCTTATACAGCTCAAATACGTCGTAGGCATTTTTTATCGCGTCTTGGAAAGTATCGCCTGCTGTTACACAGTCTGGAAGGTCTGGAAAGCTTACTGCATGCGAGTAGTTTTCTTTGCCAGGTTCAATTGCAATGGGATACCGCATGATAATTAACTCCATTTAATTTACGTGCTTTAAATATAGTTGGTCTTAGCTATTACGCAAATGGTTTAACAGTGAGCCTTAAAACAAGGTTTTAGGGCTCACGAAGTTTAGGATATGTGTGTCAGGCTCGAAGTTGCGATACTCGCTGCTAAGTACAGAACTGTTCTTGTTGACATGTAAAACGCTTAGTTCGCTGGTTTCTTCAGGTGTTAACAAAATTCTAGTTTTGCCATCAGCACCTTGTAAACGCATTAGCTTCACTAAATCGAATTCATCACCCACTTTCACCCCTTGCTCTTGGCCAATATTGATCACGAGTTTGCCGTCAAAATTATCAACTATATGAGCATAGCTTTGCTGACAACTGACCAAATCATTGATGTCAGTTACAGCACTGTTGATAGTGTGAAGCACTGAACGACCAAAATCATTACGCCAAAATTCACTATTGTTAGTATCAACTATGTGATTTACTGGATAATCCCAATTGCCTTCGCCGTGGTAACTCTTTTGCATTACTAAGCTGCTGCGAATTGCATCGTACAAGAAAACTTGAATCGTAAAATTACGTCTTAGTTGGACATCGTCGTAAAGAATTTCGTCTTTTACTTGTTCAAATAAACTAATGTCTCGAATATAACCAAATAGAATAAATTGGCTACCGTGCTCTAAGGCCAAATGATTACCTAGCGTGTCCAGCTCAGCTTTGTTCATTACCCCAGAGCTTTTCTGAGTAAACACAGCTTGGTTTAGAGTTGAAGTGACATGAACGCTAGGTTGAGAATTAAGTTGTTGCTCAAAGCGCTTTGTTGCTTGCGCACCAATATCGAATAAAGCGCCTACAGATGCTTGAATTGGATTGAGAATGGTAAATTGAGTATTGAGAACATTCTTTGAGTAAATGTCTTTTTCGCAAGCATGCATAGGTTCTATGTCTGCTTTAACTATAACAGTTAAAATACCATCATCGACAAACTCATCTAAGATCTCAACGCGTCTTATTTTACCTTCGCTGCGTAATATAGTTTTGCTGCTTTGCAATAAACCATCTAGCACTATATCTTCAGCTTGAATTAAACTGTGGCCTTGTAAGGCAGCATTTGCTACTGCCTTTTTGATCGTTTCGGTGCGGATCTTATCGTAGTCTTTTGGATTGATCGCGCGACTTGCTTGACCTTGATACCAAGTGGCTAACGTCTCAAAGCTCAAAACAGTTAACAATAATAACGCTAGCTTATGACGCAACATCATAAATCACACCTCAACAACTTAATCTAAGATACCAAACAGTTTACTTAGTAATGATGCTTCTTGGTTTTCGTGCAGTTCACCAACACCGCTATATTCAATATGGGCATTGCCAACTTTTACTGAGTTGATCGTGTTGTCTATATCAATATCAGCTACGCGAATTTCACCAGAGAAACGAATAAATTCTTCCCCTGTATTTAACGTGATCCATTTTTCACCCGCAACAATTAAATTGCCGTTTGGCATGATGTCTAACACATAAACGGTAATGTCACCGCTTAATGAGTTGTTTTGGTTGGTTCTCGCTGAGCTATTGAAATCTTTAGACTGTTCGTATTCTGCCGACAAGTCCGTACCACCTACGTTGATAGGACCAGCGTTTAATACAACAGGCTGTAGTTCGAAACTGCCTTCTCTATCACTATCGTAATTTAGTGCTTTATTCGCTGTTGTTTCCTCTTCTACTTGAACTAAGATCATATCGCCGATCTTGTAGTAGTTAGCTGGTTGATATAAACCTAGTGCTCGAGTTTCGTCAAATAAAGAACCTGTTGGCATCTTTACTTTTTCAACGTATTGCGAACGAACGGGTCTGTACTTAGGATCTCCAGGTGTTACTTCCTCAGGCTTTTCAGAGAAAGGTCTCTGAGTTGCTTTTGGATGAGTTGGAACATCTGCAACTGCTTGCTGATCCAATGGTTTTGTTGTGCTGCACGCAGCAACAAATAAACTGATTGCCAATGTAATAAAACGCTTTGTGATCATGATCCCAAGTCAAAGATAATTTATCGTGATCTTATACTGTCAGGTTTAATTGAAATTGCTGTAAGGAAAAGTGAGTTAAACTCAAGATCTCGTCAGTTAAAGTAAGCTTTTGTAAAGAGTGTAAGTCTGACGTAAATCAGCTTGAAGTAATGAGAATAAAGTCCATGATGTTATTAAATTAGTAACACTTGGCAATACTTATGGCAATAACAAATTCCACGACACAGAATATCGCGAATTCAGCGGTTAATGCGCTTGAAAGCAACTTGTCTGCAACGCCAATTGCTTCAGAAGTGAAAGATGGACTGCAAACAGCAGAAAGTTTAGCCACTGGATTTTCAACGATATTTTCTTTGCTACAGGCTGGTGAAGGTGGTACTCAATCAGGTGGTTTGTCGCTCCCTGACAGTGCTGGAGAGGACTTTATTTCTTCGATGCAGGAATCTGTGCTTGGAACATTAGGTATTGCTAGTACTGGCGAAGGCTCAATTGAAGATAAGCTAAAATCCTTGACGGACAGTGCTTCTATTGAGAAGTTGCAGGCTGCGTTTTTATCAACTTTGCAACAAAATTTATTTTCACCACAAAACGCGACGGCGCAAGGCGCAACAAATGCAAGTGCTAGTGCTGCCGCAAATACAACAGTCAATCCTGTTGCTACTGCTACACCAGCAGTTACTCCATTTGCCCAAACTACTACAGCAGGCGAAGAGCCGGGAACATTGGCAGCTCTAGAATCTCTTAGCTTTGGTAAAGATGGCTTAGGCTTAGCTGATGGTTTTGATGTAGTGAATATTCTGAACCACGTACCTGTAGTATCGGAACTTTACAAACAGCAAAGTGGTACTGACGTAAGTTTAGTTTCAAAGTTAGCAGGCGGATATTTGTATGGAGGTCCGTTAGGTTTAGCATTTTCCGCAATTGATGTAGCAAGTGAATCTGTATTTGATAATACACTTAGTGGTTTGTTAACTCAGATTGATTACGCAAGTATGTTAACTGGTGATGAAAGCGGTGAAGCTGAGACGAAAGGTGAAGAACCACAAGGTGTCACTTGGAAAAACAGGTATATACCTGAAAATAAAGAATAATTAGTAAGAACAACCTCCTCTAAAGATTAAAAAAATAGGCTGCATATGCAGCCATTTTTTTGCTTGGATATTTTCTAATTTTTACTTAGTCTTTTATTTAGCTATTGAACGGAAGCTTTAAGAAAAACGTAACCAGCACCACGAACTGTTTTGATTTTTTGCACTGGTGCAATCGCAGCAATTTTCTTTCTAATATTACTAATGTGCATATCTATGCTGCGATCATTATACGGAATAGCTCTACCTAAAACATGCTCACCAATTTTATCTTTGCTCATCACGCTACCAGCGTTACTGATCAGGAAATTAAGCACTTCAAATTCATAACCAGTTAATGTTAAAAGCTGGCCTGCACATTTTACTTCTCTGGTTGATAAGCAAAGTTGTATGTCGTTAACTTCTAACGATTTGTGAGTCGAGAAAGTATTTACAATTCTAGAGCGGCGAACCAAAGCATTGATTCTCGCCAGCATTTCTCTCTGATTGAAAGGCTTTGTTAAATAGTCGTCTGCGCCTATTTCTAACGCGTAGATTTTGTCGAATACGTCGTCGCGTTTAGACATGATCATCATAGGTGTCTTATTGTTCAAACGTATTTTTCGGATCAGTTCAAATCCATCTAAATTAGGAAAAACAAGCTCTAATAAGATTAACTGATATTGTTCTTTCTCAGCTTGGCATAGGGCTTCAAGGGCGTCATTGTAAACTGTAACGTCAAAACCTTCGTCTATTAACAATTTTTGCGTCAAGCTCGAAGTGGTTACATCATTGTCTATGATCAGAACTTTATTATTTCTTTCTTCTGTCATTGTTATATTCGAAACAGTACCTGTTAGCTCGCCAATTAGAGGCGTATTCTCACTCATGAGTGTTTTACTTTGTTGTTCCATGTTCGTTACCAAGCCTATTAGAAAATATTCAATTACCTCGTAAAATATGAAGTGGTTTCATATCGCTGAGGCCTTGTTACTTCTAATAAACAAATCAAATCTTCGATGGTTGACAAAAAAATTACTTTTTTTAAAAAAATTTAATTTACTTATCTGCCACCCAATTTATTAACGAACTAAATTTATAAAATTAAAAATTCACTTTGCTCTTGAGGGCGGCAAAACTTGCCGCCATCTCGGAGCAACTAAGTGATTTTTAAGCTGCAGCAACTTTCGGTGCTAATGTTTTATTAGCGTTTTGGGTTGCCGGGTGCGACACTGTCATTGGCTTAGACTGAGCCGCTACAGCATTATATGCTGAAATACCTTTAGAGCCTGTTCTCCCTGCTTTTTGAGCTCCAGAGAATTCAGCAGGTACTGCTGCTACTACATCTTTGGTGTCCATGTTCAATTTTTTCGCAATGTTCTTAATACTCTGCGGAGCATTGTCCATGTGTTGTTTAGCGTTTACGCCTTTTTTATCCATGCCTTGCATGAAGTTTTTTATTTCAGCTTTGTCTTTGGTTGATAAAGCATCTAGTTGGCTACCAACTTTGGCCTTATTACTGACATTGACTTGATCGACTGAAGATCTGGGGGCAGTTCTTCTAGCAACAAAACCATTCTCTGCCTTCTCAGAAGGTGCTTGAGCCTTGGTTTGTGCATGACTAATTGCTGAATTAGTTGCATTGTTGATATTCATGTTAATCCTTAATAGCGGTTGAAGTTTAACGTTTAGTTGCACTTCAACTTAGCAATTATCAAACAATTCCATGTCAATCAAAGTAAGCCTTTGTAAAGAAGTGTAAATGGTTAAAAACTTTGATCTTTTTCTATAATTGGCGTTGTCAAAATAACGCAAAAAAGCCGCTTGGCCTTATTAATATCACCTTTGATCTAAGATCAAAGTTTTGTCAGCTGCATTGTAGTCAAAACCGCGACTTTATAAATAAAACGACTGTTATCAATTGTAATCCAGCAATGGAGTGCTGATTTTGCTATCAAAGGATCGTCAAGATCTGATCTTGATCACTTCAACTGCTCAACAAGTCCAGCCAGTTCCAGTTGCAATAACAGTAGATTTAACTTTTCTTCTTCTGTATTGGCATTCAGCTCCACTGGTAGTGCAGGAGTTACTTTTTGCCTGAACTTAGTACCTTGTTTCATTTGATATAGCACTTCAAACTCGCCGTTTTGCAAGGACTCAATTTCAAATTGCCAATAAGCCATTTCTTTATTATCGGTTTGCACAAAGCCATAGCTTATTAAATACTCAATCAATGCCTTTGTCGTAATGTTGCTGTCATCAACAAAGAATAAAGCGCTAGCTTGCTGTTGTGACTTCACATAAGACGGATGATCAAACTTGTACATAGCCATTGTCGGCGATAAGCGTTGAACTAAAGTCAATGCATCTGACTGAATTACATCAATTAACAACTCTGGATAAACAGAGTTCAAAGCTGCGAAGACGCGGTAGTCTTCAGTATCGGCAATAAAGCTATACTGCTTAGGTTTAGTCAGTTCTATGTAATCGTCAAACTGGCTATCAAAATCAAGCAGTAAGTCAGCATTAAACTGGGCACATGAGTTATTGCCTTCGTAGTAATAATTCATACTCATTTGCTCAGGTTTTAGCTGATAAATCAGTGCTAATTTAGCGTACTGCAATCGATTGCCGGCCATACCGGATTCAACATTTTTAATTTGCTGAATGAAGTCGAGCTCCTGCGTTAATAACTGCTGATGTATCTTGTTGATAGCTAACTTTGGTAACAAACTTTTACTGGCTCTTCCGTATTCACAAATCGTGCCTGAAACATTCAAACTTTTGTTCGTTTTTTGGTAAGCAAAATTAACCTTAGCTTGTGCTTGTGCTGAGATTAAAAAAATTGTCGCGATAGCCAGTAAAATTAGTCTCATATTCGCTATAGCCTTGTGTTCACGTAGTTATGAGGTAAGCCTGTAGTTACAGCAAAAATGCTGCCGTCGCTCTTGAATATGCCACTTTTCGACTTTTTCCGTATCTCGTCTGCTAGTTCATTGTTTTTCCAACGAACAATTTGGGCAATAGCACTCTCAGAAGAAGGTGTTACGGCCGCAACGGCGATAGGTTCAATAAAACCAGAGTCGTAACTAAATAAGATAACTGTATCTTGGTTTAGCAAGCCTGCATTACGGCCTCTGTCTAACGTTACTTGCCCTTTTTTAAATGCTTGTACTTGTGCTGTAGCTGGCATTTCAGTTAACAGTCTGGCTAGTAGCACATCAAAAGCTTTAGAAGCCATTTGATTGAATAGAGCTTGGACGTTTTCGTCATTAGTGTAATCAAAACCTGTGTAGTAACGACCGCTTACTTCTGTATATACCAACTCTTGTTTTGGTTTGATATCTGTGCCTTGAATTCGTATCTTTCCGACATTTGGATAAGCAAGCTTCTCTTTGGTGAATGGGTCTATCATACTGGCTGTTAACTCAATTGAGTATTGAGCGACTCCATTGTACTCAGCGTAAAAGCGGTCGGCAGTTTTAATCGTATCAATCTTTAATAAGTAGTCTGGACGTAGCGTTTTGTTTTGCTTTATCAGTTGCGCTATTTGCTTTGCCGATTGTTCTTTAAGTTGCTGTTTTACTTCTTCGGCTGTTAATTCATCACGGGTAACTATTCTGAAACGATTTACTCCAGATAGTTGATTTTCAAACAATAATGCAAGTTTTTCATTGCCTAGTTGAGCAATTGCTTGCGCCTCTTCAGTGTTATTTGCAGTATTGTCATTACCTGCGAAATAAACTCGAATGATTGGCTTTTTTAATGGACATAGCGCTGATTCATCATTGACATTGAAGTTACATCTATCTAACCCTCTAGGATCGAAGTTAGCTGGTACTTGGATATCTGAGTCTTTGAAGTCAAATGCTGATTTAGCAACTTGTATGCTTGACGTACGCCTTGAATCTGGCTTGTCATTGGTGATTTGAGCAGGGTACTTGATCTGTTGTTGGCTAGAGCAACCCGCTAAAACTAAGGTAAATAAAAAAGCAAAAGCTCTCATTATAAGGCTCCGTTATTGTGCGTTTTGATATTCTTGCAACTGCTTGCTGATATCAATTATGGCTTGTTCGTCTTTAATAAAGTCATTGGCGATTTTTGCTAAATGTAATCTTATCTCGGCGAGTTTATATGCTTCGTAAGTTCGATTCGCTGAGCTCAGCATGTTAACGAAATCAGCAGCAATAAAATTTTGTAGTGTGTTACTGTTTTTTTGTTTCTCTTCCTTCGCTTTTTTATCTTGATGTCTGAGACTGTACAAAACAGCACCTAACTCTAATGCTTGAGCGGCAATTTGCGCCGTTAACTTGGCATTTTCTTGCCATATTTTATCGCTGGCTTGTTTGTATTCGTTAAGCTTAGGCCCAACTTTTTCTGTTTCGTCCTTGGCTGTGGCATCAAATTCGTCTGCGGCTAACTTTATTTCTTGCTCTGATTTACCTTGATTTGCCATTAAGAAAGAAGTGACGTCTTTGTGATTGTCCAACAGCGATTTGTACTCTTTCATTAGTTCAAATTGATTGCTGTAAATATTCAACACTGTGTCGCTGTATGCATCCAGTAAATAAGATACTTTTACGCTGGTAAAACCAACGCTTTTCATATTGGCTGAAATACTTGATATGCGCGTTTCTCTGGGCAAGTTTTTAGCATCTTGCTCTGAAAGAATTTGTTCGCCTCGGTACTCAATTGCCTGTCCAGTATTCGGCTGAATTGCGCACCCCGAAACCAACAACAGGAGAAAAAAAGTGATAACTATCTTCATCATTTAATTGGTTTGCACTTGTTTACGCAGCTTTTGCCATGCTGCTTCTTCTGCATGTGCTAGCTCAGTTGAATATGCTTGAGTTGTTAATGTTCGCTCTGCAATCACGTTATTTGCAAAAGCAAAGACCAACTGAGTTTGTTGTTTCACTGCGTAGTGAAATTGATCTTGGCCTGACCAAGTATTTATATCTGATGCAGCAAGTGTTAAGACAGGTTGTTGATCTTTTTTACTAAAGCTAAACCCCGCTTTTTGCAACCAAGTTCTAAGCAAACTTTGCAACTCTGTAGACGGAGAAAAGAGCTCGATATTGATTTGGCTCGCCAATGTATTAAAGCTCTGGTTTAGCTGTTCAAATTTGGCTCGTTGCAAAGTGATAGGTTGTTCATAAGCTTGTAATAGATAAAGTTGGGCAGCTAATTGTTGTTTTTGCCAATTGAACTTAAGTAAATTTTCTAAGCTTTGTGACAAAGGAGTTGAAGCGTCAAAGGCTAAGGACGATAAAGTTTGTGTTAGAGCCTGAAGGCGAGCGTTGAAAAAACTATCTTTATCAACTCTTGCTAGTATGTAGTGCGTTTGCGTTGATTCTTCAAAATCTTTACGGAGCACTTCTACCCGATTAAATTGCACAGTACTAGAAGATTGTTTGGTATCTAATTCAAAATAAAACTCAGCACCTTGCTGTTGTGCATCGACAAACTGTTGGCTGGTTGACTGAATTGAAACACTGATCCTTGTTGCCAAGTCGCCCAAGGCATTTTTTTTTGCCTCAGCTATATCACTGCCAGCCCCAACAGTATAAAACCAATTACTGTCGTCAGCTGGTACCTGCAAAGCCCAGTTGGGAAATGCATGTGCTTGTAAAACAACTAAGTACAAGAAAGAAAAAAAGAGTTTACCTAGCTTCATAACCGAAATTTCCAGAAAAGATGCTGACAATAGTAATCATGGAGAGTCACTTCCTCAACTTCTAAACGAACTGCAAATTGCAGATGATCTTGCATGAGTTAGATTAGGTAAGGCCTACAGAGCTTGTATAAAATTGTAAAATTATGAAAACTTATGCTGTTAGGCTGCATTGAACATGCTTATCACGACCACTAACAGCAATAGCATAGCACCTGATAACATTCCCCAAAATAATACAGAGTTATGTTTACCTGGGCCTTCAGGCACGTCCAATAAAAACTGAGGATTCGGCTGAGTTAAATCATGCAAAAACTCGGCGATGGTGTGGTAACGTTTTTCCGTGTCCATTTGCACACCCTTTTCTAATGCTCTGTCGAACCAGATTGGAATAATAGGGTTGTGATAATTGGCACTTTTGTAACGCAAGTGATCGTAGTCAAAAGCGCTAGTGCACTCTTCAATTTTATCACCATAAGGTAATCGACCTGTAAACAACTCATACGAAATAGTTGCTAGTGCGTACAAATCGCCTTGGATCCCTGGGTTTTTGCCTAATAGGTATTGAGGGTCAGAATAGGTCGCCGTACCTAATGCTCCTTCGTGCTCTATTGGATTAAATAATTCAGCGGTACCGGCTACGAAAGTTGAGCCAAAATCAACAATTTTAATTTCATCATTTTGGTTAATAAGAATATTGGCAGGACGTAAATCTTGGTGAATAGTCTCATTGCGATGAAATCCTTCTAACCCTTTGGCTATTTGTTTGACTATGTTTATAGCCTTTTTAGGGGAAGGCAGTGGGTGTTTTTCAATCCAATCATCAAGTCCGATACCTTCTACAAACTCCATGAGATAATACAAACAACTTCGAGGTCTTGATTGTTCTATGATCTTGACCACTTTATCGCTGCTAATTCGTTTTCCTATCCATTCTTCTTGGATAAACCTGTCGATATAAGCCGTATCTTGACTGAAATTAATCGATGGGGTCTTCATTACAATTTGTTGTTGTGTCGCTTCGTCCTCGACTAGGTAAAGTTGGCTGCGAGGGCTAGCAAATAACTCTTTTACAACTTTATAACCGTCTAAAATCATGCCTGGTTGTAAGTCTGGTGGAAAAGGCAAACGGGTTAATTTTGCATTTAGATCGTCTAAGCTTTGATTAGAAACTTGCTCTACTTTTGCAACAACACAACTTATGTTGTCGTCGCTATTATTGTCCATGGCATAGTGTAATAAAGATTCAGACTTTTGTTGTTCCGGCAGGTTACTATTTAAAATATCGATAATGACAGATTCGGCAACAAAGTCGTGCATGCCGTCACTCGATAAAATAAATTGATCGCCAACATTAAGTTCAATTTTTCCATAATCTATATGTAAGTTGTTATCCATCCCTAGTGCTCGGGTTAAATAACTTTTACCACCGCCGATGAAAGTACTGTGGTCACGAGTTAGTTGTTTTAATTTTCCATCGCGATAAAGGTAGATCCTGCTATCGCCAACATGAAAAAAATGTGCAGTTTGTGACTTGAACACCAAACCGACAAAAGTACAAAGATAACCTTTTGATTCGTGAACAAATTCATGGCTTTTTTTAAACAAAGAAAGGTTGGTTGCAGAAAGGACTTTTTGACCACTGTGAGACACTGACCAAGTATCTGGTGATTTGTAATAATCTTCTATAAAGCGTGAGACAGACTGTTCACTAGCTTCTTTGCCAGCTTCTGCCGTGCTTACACCATCTGCAAGCACACAACATATTCCTTTATTCTCGAGTTGGTGAGCTTGTTCAGGAATATGAAAATTAGCAGCGTCTTCGTTAGTCGCTTTTATCCCTGCGTCAGTGATACATCCAATATTTACTTTTAAACTCGTACTTTCCAATGTCCATTTCTCACTTTGTTGCAATAACAAAAAGTTTATTCAGCTGCTCTCTAGAGAAAAGAACAATTGAATAAACTTTAGTTTAAGAGCTCAAGCAAATAGCTCAAGCTCTTATTTTTACGATGTGGTTTGTAACTAACTAAGATACATCGATCATATGTACAGTACCATCTTCTGCTACTTCTGCAATCTGACCTTTTGGTTCATCAAGCATCATGGCAAAGAAGAAGATGAATAGTGCTGAACAACCAATCACCATAAAGAAAGTTGAATAATCCACGAATGACAACACAGTTAAGTAAGTTACTGCACCTACATTGCCGTAAGCTCCTGCCATACCAGCTATTTGACCTGTCATACGACGCTTAACAAGTGGCACGATAGCGAATACAGCACCTTCACCAGCTTGTACGAAGAAAGAACACATCATAGTTGCTGCTACTGCAATAGGTAATGCCCACGCCCCAGTAATTTGACTAAGGATGAAGTAACCAACTGCTAAACCACCGATTAGTACCATTAGTGACTTACGACGACCAATTTTGTCAGATAAGTGTCCACCAGTAGGGCGAGCTACTAAGTTCATAAAAGCAAAACCAGAAGCAAGTAAGCCTGCTTTAACCGGATCTAACCCTTCGAAAGTTTCTAAGAAGAACAGAGGTAACATAGATACAACTGCTAATTCAGAACCGAAAGTTACGAAGTAAGATACATCTAAGATAGCAACGTTTTTGAAGTTGTACTTTTCAATTTCTGGCACACCTGCACGTAGGTGATCTTTGTTTACCTGCCAGATTGAGTAGATTTGGAATACCATAAGTACGGCTAATACAACCCACGCAATGTACATAGCGTTATCTGTAAATAGTGATACGCCTGCAGGAGACAATTTCCATGCTAGTACAGCTAAAGCTAGATACATAGGCACATTCATCAATAAGTAGAAATAAAAGTCACGCATACTAGTTACTTCTAAGCCGCCAGATTTTTTCGGCTTGAAGTAAGTTGAGCCTTTTGGAGTGTTACGTGCTTTTGCATAGTAAACGAAGCTGTAAAGACCGATCATGATACCAGTAGTACCAATCGCCCAGCGCCAGCCATCTTCACCACCATAGATACCAGCAAGAGTTGGTAGAGTCATCGCAGCAGCTGCAGAACCGAAGTTACCCCAGCCACCGTAAATACCTTCAGCAACACCTACTTGTTTAGCAGGGAACCATTCACCAACCATGCGAATACCAATGACGAAACCGGCACCAGTAAAGCCTAGTAAGAAGCGGAACAAGGCAAGACGTTCATAACTATCTGCTGTTGCGAAACCAATACAAGTAAAGGCGGATATAAATAACAAACCAGAATAGACGTACCTAGGGCCATATTTATCAACTAAGATACCTATGATGATACGAGCTGGAATAGTCAGTGCTACGTTAAGGATTAAGAGTGCTTTGATCTGTGGTGTGGTTAAATCAAATGCTTCTTTGATAAAAGCCAGCATTGGTGCGTGGCTAAACCAAACAACAAAAGTTAAAAAGAATGCAAACCAAGTAATATGCAAAGTTTTAATTTTGGCATCTGCAAAGTTGAGTAACCGTAATTTGCCATCATCAGTTGTCATAACATTTCTCCCGATGGGTTAAGAAAAAATAAAGGTATGAGTCCATAATTCACTTTTTTGAAATAGGTAAATTGATCGATATCAATTTATTCAAGTGGCTGTTTTGAAAGGAAAAAAGGTTATACCTACTTAGGGTAGTTGGCGGGTGTCGGCAAAGCCGCTTAAATAGGCTGTAATTACCCAAGAAGGGGTAGTTGGAATGGGTAAAAAGTAAACCGTGGGTAATTAGGGATATTGTGACCTTAAGTAAATAGAGGTATTTATATTCCTGTTTTAGTAACTAGCAAAAAGGTGTGTTGATGGACATTCAAATTCCAAAGTCTACGGCTTATCGAGCGTTGTTAATCGCAACCTTGGCTTTTGCTGCTAATTTTTCTGTTTGGGTGTTGTTTGCTGTTTTGGGTATTGAATTGCAAAGGACACTCGATCTTTCTGTCACTGAACTTGGCTTGTTGTTGTCAACTCCTATGCTTTCAGGAGCTTTGTTAAGACTTCCGGTAGGTATTTTATGCGAGTCATTTTCAGCAAAGCGGTTATTCATTCTACAAATGTTATTGTTATTGCCTCCTTTAGTCATGTTGGACAGAGCAACGGAATATCATGAATACTTGCTTATTGGCTTGTTGTTGGGGATATCAGGTGTTTCATTCACAATAGGCATTCGTTATGTGGTTGATTGGTTTGAGTCTAAACATCAAGGCTCAGCTATGGGGGTGTTTGGAGCTGGTAATGCTGGCGCAGCGATAACGCTTATTTTGGCACCTATTTTTATTTCTCATTTTGGCGCTAATCATTTAGGTTTATTTTACGCAGGAGGCATGATGCTTGTCATTTTGCTTTTTGGCTTTTTGGCACCTACTCCACCTAAATATATAGCAATAAAGAAAACTGAAGATTGGCGAGTTCAGTTACAGCCGCTTAAGAAACTCAGAGTATGGCGTTTTGGCCTTTATTACTATTTTGTCTTTGGCAGTTTCTTAGCACTAACTTTGTGGTTGCCTCATTATTATGTAAATGCTTACAAACTCGCTATGCCTCAAGCAATGGCGTTAACGCTATTATATGTTGCTAGTTCCAGCTTGGTTAGAGCTGCTGGAGGTTGGCTTGCTGATCGCTATGGAGCCCAAGCCGTGAATTGGACAGTGTTTTGGGTTTGTCTTGTTTGCCTGTTTTTCTTGAGTTATCCACCCACTTCTATGGTGATCGAAGGTGTAGAAAAAGATGTCACTATACAAATTAAGGTGAATGTATGGTTATTCACCGCTCTTATTTTTGTAATAGGTATAGCTCAGGGCTTTGGTAGAGCCAGCGTTTATAAAGCTATTTATGAATTTTATCCTAATAACATGGGGAGTGTAGGTGGTGCTGTTGCCATGGTTGGTGCTTTGGGTGGTTGCACTTTACCTCTGTTATTTGGTGTCGTGGTTGACTGGGTTGGTGTGTATAGCGCTAGCTTTATGTTGCTATACGGTGTTTTAGCAGCTTGCATGCTGTTGATGTACATTGCAAATCAACAACAACAGCACAAAGAAAGGGTACAACATGCTATCGACAATAACTTTTTAGAGAAAGATTAGTCGTTAACTAGAAGATTAGTCGTTAACTAGAAGATTAGTCGTTAACTAGAAGATTAGTCGTTAACTAGAAGATTAGTCGTTAATTAGAAGGTGAGTTGTTATATATCAAGCTAGTAGCTTATTGTGTTAATAGAGCTACTAGCTAGATAAGTTTAGTTATTGTTGGTTTTGGCAACTATCTACGATAGAAGCAGCTTGTTCTGCTGGAATTGACTGGTCACTCATTGGATAAAGGACTTGCTCTTCTTTCATATTATGACCAGCTAAAATATCTAATAATCGAGTTTCTATAGCTTGGCTATCTTGCTGCTGAGATAACTTCATTTCGATAAGCTGTAAGCAATCTTTTATTTGGCTGTGTTCCATTCTCATAACATGTGTAGGTCCTGCATTTGGCGGAAAGCCAGCTGCTTGTTCTACTGAAGGGAATAATAGTTGTTCTTCCCAGTCAATGTGTTGTAGTAAACCTTGTTTGAACTTTAAGAACAAAGGCGTTGCTTGTTCAATATTGCTTTTTTGTCTCTGGTATTCAGCAAATAGTTGATCGAGTCTTTGATGATCTTGTTCAAAAAAGTCAGTAATTTGAGATTTCATGATACTCCTTAAATGCCTTCTATTTAGCTATTACTTGAGCAAACAGGGCAGTGAGGGGATGGGGTTAATTTGAATTCATTAAATTGCATAGTCGCAGCGTCAATCATAAGCAAACGGCCTGATAAGGATTTACCAACTTGAGTTAGCAGTTTTAAACACTCAGTCGCTTGAATACAACCAACCATGCCAACCACAGGCGATAAAATACCAGCTTCCGAACAGGTTAATTTTTGTTCGCCGAACATTTGGCTCAAACATTGATAACAAGGTTCGCCATTTTGCATGGTAAAGGTTGAAACCTGGCCTTCCATACGAATTGCAGCACCTGAAACTAGAGGTGTTTTACTCTTGTGACATAATTGATTGAGTTGGTTGCGAGTAGCCAGATTATCAGTACAGTCGATGACAACCTTGTGTTGTTCAATCTGATTTAATAAATCATTATCTGCAAAACGAGCGCTGAAACAATTGATCCTAATCTCGCTATTTAGTTGCTGTAAGCTAGCTCTTGCAGAATCAACTTTTTTGTTGCCTATGGATGACTCTTTATGCAGGATTTGTCTTTGTAGATTAGTATGCTCAACTTCATCATCATCTATAAGTGTGAGCGTCCCTACGCCTGATACAGCTAGATACTGAGCTACTGCACAACCAAGTCCGCCAACTCCTAAGATTAAAACTTTGCTATTCCATATTTGTTCCTGACCATCAATGTCTAATTGGGGAAGCATTATGTGTCGGCTATAGCGCATAAGCTGTTTATCACTAAGTGAGTTTAAGTTTGGGTTGGTCATTTGCCTCAACTAGGTCTATATACTTAAGGCACCCATAATAAATTAGTGAATTCATTCAACAATATCTCTTAGTGGGTAGTTCTTACTCATCAAGGATAATTGCTAGGGAATACAATAAGTAAGGCGTGTTCAAAATTGATTTCAATCAATCTTTTTAGCTACTTATAGGCATAAAGTGATTGTAAAATTTATGAATTGAAATACCAATCGCGTTAAGGACATCAAATGATGACTAAGAAAAAACTGTTTACCCCATCTCTTGTCGCTGCCGCTCTTCTTTCGGCGGGTATGTCGAGTTCAGTCATGGCCGAAGGCAAAGGCTTTATCGACGGCAGTAAAACTAACTTCAACTTCAGATACCGTTTAGAAACGGTTGACCAAGATGGTTTTGATGAAGACGCAACAGCATCAACATTAAAAGCGCGTGTTACTTGGAACAGTGGCATGGTGAACGGCTTTAAAGTAAATGCTGAATTAGATCATGTATTCGAAGTTGGCGCTGACGATTACAATGATGCATCGGGTGTAGATCCTAAAACTCAGTACCCAGTTGTAGCTGACCCTACTGGCACTGACTTAAACCAGTTAAACATTAGTTACACAAACGACAAGTTGACATTAACGGCTGGCCGTCAGCGTGTTGTTGTTGGCAACCAAAGATTTGTTGGTGGTGTAGCTTGGCGTCAAAATGAGCAAACTTATGATGGTGTTCGTGCTAACTATAAAGTAAATGATAAATTTACAGTGGATTATGCTTACGTTAGTAAAGTAAACACTATCTTTGGTCCAGATGGTAGCAAGGATGAAATCGATGGTGACTTCCATTTAGCTCATGGTTTCTACAGCTTTAACAAAAACCACAAAATTACTGGTTTTGTACACCTATTAGATTTTGACGATTCAGAAGCTACAGATACATATGGTATTGACTATACCGGTAAATTTGATGGCTTCTCTGCTCATGCTGCTTTTGCAACTCAATCGGCTGGTGATTATGACGCAAACTATCTAGCGCTAGATGCAACTAAAGCGCTTGGCATGGTTAAAGTAACTTTGGGTATGGAACGACTAGACAGTGATAACGGTGCTTATGGCTTCCAAACACCGCTTGCGACTAAGCATAAGTTTCAAGGTTGGGCTGATAAGTTCTTAACTACTCCGACTAATGGTATTGACGATTACTATGTGAAAATTGCGACAAGCCTTGGTGGTGTAAAACTGGCTGCTTTCTACCATGATTACTCAGCTGTGGAAGGTAATGCTGATTATGGTTCAGAAATCGATTTAGTGGCGAGCTATAAAGTTCATAAGTCAACAACACTGGTTGCTAAGTATGCAAACTACAGTGCTGATGATCATGCTACTGATACTACTAAGTTCTGGTTTATGGCCAATACTAAATTCTAATTTCTCTCTACGTTTACAATCAGTTGAACGTTGTTGTCTTGGTGGGCGCTTTGCCCACCTTTTTTATGCCTGACTATTTAACAATAGATAACCTTCAAGAAAACATACTACTTCAGCTTATATTGGAGTGTTGACTCTCGAAAATAACAGAGGCACCCATGTTAATTTGGGGTGGGCGTCCTTGTGATTACTCCCTGAATAGATAGAAAGTCGCGAGCTTTTGCGAAGAAAACAACAGAGACACCCATGTTAATTTGGGGTGGGCGTCCTTGTGATTACTCCCTGAATAGATAGAAAGTCGCGAGCTTTTGCGAAGAAAACAACAGAGACACCCATGTTAATTTTGGGTGGGCGTCCTTGTTATTACTCCTTGAAGAGATAGAAAGTCACGAGCTTTTGCGAAGAAAACAACAGAGACACCCATGTTAATTTTTGGTGGGTGTCCTTGTTATTACTCCCTGAAGAGATAGAAAGTCACGAGCTTTTGCGAAGAAAACAACAGAGACACCCATGTTAATCTTTTGGTGGGTGTCCTTGTTATTACTCCCTGAAGAGATAGAAAGTCACGAGCTTTTGCGAAGAAAACAACAGAGACACCCATGTTAATCTTTTGGTGGGTGTCTCTGTTAATTGGCTATTTAATAGCTTCGAATGGCAGCATCTCTATACCTCTAACTTGCATAGAATCCACCGCTAGGGCATGAGTAATCGGATCGATTGTACATACGCAATCTTCAATAACCTTTGGATTGTATTTTTTTGCAGCAGGAGACAACGCTGTGTGAGTGACGCAGTTGTGGGTCATCATGCCGGTTAGCAAGATTTCTTCTACCCCAAGTTTTTGCAAAACACTCTCCAAATTTGTTTTTTCAAAACAGTCGGCATGGCGCTTCACAATGACGGGGGCATTTGGCGCTGCTGCTATGATATCTCGGTGAATTTCTGCACCTTCAGAACCATCGTAGAAAAATAGCCCTTCACCAAGTTCAGGTGATACCAAGTGTTGTACTAAAACAATTGGTATTTCCTTTTCTTTCGCAATGGAAATTGCTTTTAGATTGTTAGCTGTAGTTATTTCAGGCTCATGCAGTGGAAACTTACCATCAGAGAAGTAGTCGTTTTGAATGTCTATTACGATCAATGCTTGTTTAGCCATCTTATTTTCCTCGCTTTCGCTTTCGCTTTATTAATTTAAGTGGCTGCTATTTTGTTTACTTTCCATCATGTAAAACAGTGGCTAAAATGACATTATTCACGTCATATGCGACACATGATTTAAAATGAAAAATATTGATATTGCAGTAATCGAGTATCCTTCAGTGAGTAAGTCTGCGGTGTACGGCTTCGTTGAAATGATAGAGCTTGCTAACAGTATTTGTCATCAGCTGAGTGCAAATGTCGAGTTTACTACTAATGTGCTCACGCTTAGCGAATTAAGTCTGGAAGAAAAAGTTGATGTTATTGTCTTATTGCCTTGTATTAGCGGTGATTTCTATACAAAAAAGAACGATATTCTGAATCAGTATTTATCAACTATGCACCACTCTGGAGCCATATTAGCTTCTGCTTGTGTAGGCGCTTTTATTCTCGCTCACGGAGGTTTTCTTGATGATAAATTTTGTACAACCCATTGGCGGCTTTCAGAGCAATTTAGCGCAGCGTTTCCCAAAGCTAAATTAAACGAGAACGCCATTATAGTTAATGAAAGCAAGGTTATTACTGCTGGTGGCCGTATGGCTTGGTTAGATCTAGCTTTTGAGATTATTTCTTCTTTGAGTTCTCCAGCAATATCGACTGCTTTGTCTAAAGAAATGGTTATAGACAATGGATATCGAGAACAGAGATTTTATAGCCAGTTCGTTCCCCAATTGACTCATGGTGATGATTTAATTAAGAAAGTACAAGATGATTTAAGGGAACACTTTTCTACACAACTCTCAGTATCTGAATTAGCAGACCGTTATTTTGTTAGCACCAGGACATTGCAAAGACGATTTATCAAAGCAACTGGCTTTAGCGTTATTGAATATTTGCAAAAAACAAGGTTACACAATGCTTGTCAGCTCATAGAGTTAACACCGAAAAGTATTGAAGAAATTGCTTATGCAGTTGGATATTTGAATGCAAATGCATTTCGCAAGATATTCTATAGGGAATATGGTTTAACTCCGATGGAATTCAGAAAACGCTTCGCGAGCATTTAATTTAACTCAGACTATCAGAACAACAGAAACTCTTATTTCGAATCTCATCAGGTGTCTTTGATATTTCCCAGTTTAAAAATAACGATGGGTGTCTCTGATATTTCCCAGTTTAAAATAACTATGGGTGTCTCTGATATTTCCCAGTTTAAAAATAACGATGGGTGTCTCTGATATTTCCCAGTTTAAAAATAACGATGGGTGTCTCTGATATTTCCCAGTTTAAAAATAACGATGGGTGTCTCTGATATTTCCCAGTTTAAAAATAACGATGGGTGTCTCTGTTATTTTCCAGTTTAAAAATAACTATGGGTGTCTCTGTTATTTTTCAGTTTAAAAATAACTATGGGTGTCTCTGTTATTTTTCAGTTCAAAAATAACTATGGGTGTCTCTGTTATTTTGTCTGTTATTTTTGGAATTAAGAGCAAATATGATTGAGATCAAATTCTGTTGGATAACCTATAAGTTATTAAAATAATTACATATTTTTACTAAATCTACTCCATTGTGAGTAGGGCTTCTATCCCCTCAGTTCAATGTTAATTCAATGAAATGACCATAACATTAGTAACATTATTAACTCCGAGCTGATTAGCCTACTTTCACTTGAATATGGTTTTTTAGCCGCAGCTAATAGCTACTTCCGCAATTTGCTATTGGTCGCCGGGCTACCGCAGAAATGCCGTTGCCTCCCGTATTTGGAAAGGTGTTATGTTACAAGACAAGTTTGGTCGCAGGTTCGAATACCTAAGACTATCAATTACCGATCTATGCAACTTCCGTTGTAATTACTGCTTGCCTGATGGAGTTGACTGCAGCTCACTTAGCGAAAATATGTCATTAACTGAAATCGAGACTTTAGTTACTGCTTTTGCTCATTTGGGAACAAAAAAGATTAGGATCACGGGTGGCGAACCTGCACTTCGCAAAGACTTAACGCAGGTTATTGAATTGTGTGCCAGTACAAAAGGCATAGAACAAGTTGGTTTGACAACCAACGGTTTTAATCTAGACAAGAAAATCAACGATTGGCATAAAGCTGGACTGACCAACTTAAATGTTAGCGCCGATAGTCTAGACCCTAGACTTTTTAATGCTATAACAGGGCACGACAAGCTAGAGCAAGTACTCACAGGTGTTGATCAAGCGTTGGCTTTAGGCATGGATAAGGTCAAGCTCAATGCCGTGCTACTTAACTCATTTAATTATCATCAGTTCGGCGATTATTTAAAGTGGCTGAAAACTAAGCCCGTTACTTTGCGCTTCATTGAATTGATGGAAACAGGCGATAATAAAGGCTTTTTTGAACAGAACCATGTATCTGGCGAATCTGTTAAACAAAGATTATTGGAGCAAGGTTGGACACAAATTATTCGCGATAAGCTAGCGGGGCCTGCCCAAGAGTTTTTCCATCCTGAATACCAAGGTCGAATTGGTTTAATCATGCCTTATAGCAAAGATTTCTGTCAGTCTTGTAACAGGTTGAGGGTGTCTTCTTCAGGAAAGTTACATCTGTGCTTGTTTGCTGACCAAGGTATCGATCTCAGAGCTAAATTAAGAGCTCAAGATGTTACTGGTACATGTGAGACGTTAGTCGCTGCTATGTCAAATAAAGTGGTAAGCCACGAATTACAACAGCATTTTACAGGTGCAACTAAACACTTAGCGAGCTTGGGAGGCTAAGATGGCGACGGAACAGCACGAGTTATCATTTGTTGGCGTGGTGTTAGCAGGCGGAAAGTCGAGTCGAATGGGTAAAGACAAAGCGCTATTGGAGCTTGATGGTCAATCAATGCTAAAGCGTTGCTCGACCATTTTCGAAAATTTAGGGGCTGAACGAGTTATTGTATGTCGCAATGAGTTCACAACTGATTATTTGCCTGATGTATATCCTCACCTAGGGCCTCTTAGTGGTATTCATGCAGCTTTATTTGACACTGAATTACCTGTGTTAGTTATGCCTGTTGATATGCCTTTAGCTGATGTGGAATTGTTATCCCCTATTTTACAGGCTGGTTTAGCATCTCACTCTGTTGCTTATTACCAAGCACATCCATTGCCAATCTTCATTCCTAACTCAAAAGAAACTAGGAAATATTTAGAACGTTGCTTAAGTCAAAACGACGGTGACAAAACAAAAACATCAATCAAACGTTTTCTCTCATTTGTCGGAGGGGTTGTGCTAACTCCTGATAATGAAGAGAAGCTGGCTAATGCCAACACGCCTGACCAATGGCAGCATTACACAACTTTAAATCGAATTATTAACGTATCAAAAGATACTAATTAAGGTAACAACATGGCGCATAATCACACGCAAAAATTTGTCCCTTTAAACATTGCAGTATTAACCGTATCTGACACTCGTGATGAGTCAACTGACACATCTGGCGCTTATTTAGTTAAAGGCTTGAAAGAAGCTGGACACAACTTAGCAGAAAAAGAAATTGTAAAAGATGATGTGTACCAAATGAGAGCGGTAGTTTCTAAATGGATTGCTTCGCAAGAGATACAAGCTGTGCTTATTACCGGAGGTACAGGTTTTACTGAAAGAGATTCAACACCAGAAGCAATAACCCCTTTGTTTGACAAAAAAGTAGAAGGATTTGGTGAGTTATTCCGCCATGTTTCTTACACTGAAATCGGTACTTCAACTGTGCAATCAAGAAGTGTTGCTGGATTAGCAAATGGCACAGTTATCTTCTGCATGCCGGGCTCTACAGGAGCTTGTAAAACAGGTTGGTCAATTATAGCGCCACAGCTGGATGCGTCGCACAGACCTTGTAACTTTGTGCCTCACTTAAAACTAGCAGAAGCTTGTGGTAGCAGAGGTTAACTATGTCTGAACTTACTCATGTAGATAAATCAGGTCAGGCAAACATGGTTGATGTTACCGATAAATCTATTACCGTTAGAGCTGCGGTAGCAGAAGGTTACATATCAATGTCTCCTGAGACGGTTGAAGAAGTCATCAATGCTGGCAACAAAAAAGGCGACGTAATTGCCGCTGCTAGGTTAGCAGGAATAATGGCAGCAAAAAAATGCGCTGATTTAATTCCATTATGTCACCCCTTAGCTCTAACCAAAGTTGATTTGGAGTTTGATATTCAACCTGAGTTTAAGCAAATAAGAATTCAAGCTTTATGCAAGTTAACGGGGAGAACTGGAGTTGAAATGGAAGCGCTGACAGCGGTCAGTGTGGCTGCACTAACGTTATTTGATATGTGTAAAGCCGCCGATCCTGAAATGTGCATCCACAGTATTCGCGTTATTGAGAAAGTTGGTGGAAAATCGGGACACTGGCAAAACTCCAAATTATAACAAGCTGAGGTGTAATATGGTTAAAGTACTATTTTTTGCTCAACTTAGAGAGCAACTAGGTTGTGATGAGTACAAGTTAGACATAAATTCTACCGTATCTTTACAATGGTTAAGGGAACAATTAGCTGAACAGAATTCGTTGTGGCAAGAGTGTTTACAAGATGGCAAGCTATTAATGGCAATCAATCAAGAGCTCGTTGATAATACTGCTATGGTCAACGATGGCGATGAAGTTGCATTTTTCCCGCCTGTAACTGGCGGTTAGTTATATTATTTGCTTGCGACTAAAACCAGCAAGATAGAAAGGAAAATTATGATAACAGTACAAGAACAAGACTTTGATGTGGCTGAAGAATACTCACAATTGATGAGAGATAATGTCACAGATGGTGCTGTCGTATTTTTTGTTGGTTTAGTTAGAGACTTTAATCAAGGCAATATGGTTCACGGTCTGTCACTCGAACATTACCCAGGAATGACAGAAAAAGCGTTATTAGACATAGTCATGGAAGCTAAGCAGCGCTGGCCGTTAGGGAAAGTAAGAGTGATTCATAGAGTTGGCGATTTGGACTTAGGTGACCAAATTGTGTTTGTTGGTGTAACCAGCAAGCACAGAGAGGCTGCGTTTGAGGCTAATCAATTTATTATGGACTTTCTGAAAAACCGAGCGCCTTTTTGGAAAAAAGAAAGAACCAACTCAGGTGAGCGTTGGGTCGAAGCTGAAGATAAAGATAAAAAAGCACAACAACGTTGGTAGCCAAGTTCAAAGTAATACTTCTCCTATAAAGTTTCGATAATGGGACTTTTCCTACATTTTTCCAGTCTCGATTTTGGGACTTAAAATCTATAATTTTCATCAATAATATCCTTTGTATTTGATTTATAAGAGATATTTCTATTTGGCATTTTAACTGCTCTATCCCTTTGAATTATAAATTTGAGGGCAGTTATGGATATTGTCAGAAAAAAACAAAACAAGTCTAAGTTCCCAGTAAAAGCAGCGTTAGCGATCGTTCCCGTACTAATTGTTGCTTGGGCCGTGGCTTATGCCACGGACTCTAATCATAAAGTCTCTGCTAACACTGTGCTGATCGACGAGGTAGCAAAAGGAGATTTGGTCATAGATGTACGAGGTGTAGGTACGCTAGTGCCAAAAGAAGTCTATTGGGTCGCTTCGGAAGTTAATGGCAGAGTCGAAAAGATATATAACAAAGCCGGTAGTGCGGTAAAAAAAGGAGACTTAATTTTAACTCTAGACAATCCAGCTCTGAAGCAACAGCTTGAAGAGAGCAAGTGGGAGTTAGAAGAAGAACAAGCACAATTAAATGCGCAAAGAGTTGCCCTTGAAGCGGAAGTATTAGACCAAGAAACTTTGGTAACTAATAGCAAACTGAACTACGAAGCTGCATTGTTAACGCTTAATGCTCAAAAGTCGCTGCTAGATAAAGGAATTTATACCATTTCAGCGGTTGACCATGAGCAAGTAAAAATTGAAGTTGAGCAGCTGAGCCAACGTTGGAAACTAGAGCAAAAGAGATTTATCAAAGCGAAAGAAAATCAAAAAGCACAAGAGATAGCTTTCGCTGCAAAGTTGAAAAGACTAGAGAGAGGCTTAGCTAGAGTTCAGCATCAGGTTGATAATCTTGAAGTAAGAGCTTCGATAGATAGTGTTGTGCAAGAAATGCCTTTAGAACTTGGACAGCAAGTTGTTTTAGGAACAAATGTCGCAAAGTTGGCAAGGAACGACGAGTTTATTGCCGAAGTTAGAATTCCTGAAAAACAAATCTATCAAGTAGCACTTACGCAAAATGTGACCATAGATACTAAAACATCAAAAGTAGCTGGCAAGGTGATCCGAATTGATCCTGTTGTGGACAATGGCTCAGTGCAAGTTGATGTTGAGCTCATTGGCACACTGCCTAACGAGGCTCGACCTGAATTGACAGTTGACGGCACTATTCATGTTGCTCAGCTAACCAACTCATTATTTGTTAAGCGTCCTATGTTTGTTAAAGCCAACACTCAAGGACAAGTTTACATAGTTAATCCAGAAGATCAGTCGGTCAATTTACAAGCGGTTAGCTTCGGCCGTTCTTCACAAACTCACATAGAAATTAAACAAGGCCTTTCAATTGGAGATAATATCGTGATATCAGATGTTTCTTCGTGGAAAGAACGCCAGATCCAAGCGATACAATAAGGAATCATTATGGAACAAGGTACCAAAAAAACACTAGTTACTTTGTCAAAATTGGACAAAACCTTTTTTACTGACGATTTTGAAACACATGCGTTAAACAATATTACCTTAGATATTAAACAAGGAGAGTACATCTCTATATCAGGCCCATCTGGCTGTGGTAAATCGACTCTTTTATCTGTGTTGGGATTATTAGATGTGCCAACAAATGGTCAATACTTACTTGCTGGACACGATGTTACAGATTTAGATAAAGACGAAAGAGCTAAGATTAGGAATGAAAAAATAGGTTTTATTTTTCAGGCATTTAACCTAATTAGTGATTTAACTGTTGAAGAAAATATAGCATTGCCTCTGTCTTACCGTTCAGATATTTCAAATAAAGAACGCCAAGCTATGGTGAAAGAAGCGTTAGAAAAAGTAGACATGTCACATAGAACTAATCACTTTCCTTCACAGTTGTCTGGTGGACAGCAGCAACGCGTAGCCATTGCTCGCGCAATAGCAGGAAATCCTGCCATTATCTTAGCGGATGAACCTACCGGTAACTTAGACTCTAAAAATGCAGGGGCTGTTATGGAACTGCTCGATAAACTGCATGCTCAAGGAGCGACTATCTGTATGGTTACCCATGATCCTCGCTCGGCGAGCAGAGCTGACCGCACAATAGAGATCTTTGATGGCAAAGTTGTTTCTGACACGGTATCAGAGCCAATGAACTCGATCGCGGTATAGCTCAGGGGCAAAATTATGATATCGATAGAACTTAAGTATTCATTGCGAATGCTGATGAAAAAACCGCTTTTCACTGCTTTGACTGTGATGATAGTGGCGATAGGTTTAGGCTTAACTGTATATACTTTTGCGCTTTTAAGTAGTTTGGTTTTCAAACCAATCTACATGCATGGTGAAAGTCAAATAATTGCCATAGAGGGGGAGTTTGATCACAACCACCTATTTAGAATGTCGGTAGATCCTTTTCATGTAAATCAAGCTGCTGAACAATTAGATTTGTTGGAGTCTCATGGTTTCTACACTGAAGGTACAACTTTTCTCGGTGGCGCAGATAGTGAATATGCATCCTTATATCATGCACAAAAAGTGAACGCGACGTACACAAGTTGGAATGTGTTTGATGTCGCGGGTGTACAACCTATGCTTGGGCGTGGTTTTTTACCAGAAGACACAGTAGAAGGTGCTGAAGCTGTTGTGGTATTGAGTTACAAGGTTTGGCAAGACTACTTTGCAGGTGATGAGAATATTATCAATAAAGAAGTCGATTTAGATGCCATGGCTGGCCGCATCGTAGGGGTCATGCCAGAAGGTTTTGCTTTTCCTGAATATGCACAAATTTGGCAACCTCTTTCAGAGCAACAAACACTTCCAACTAAAGCATCTAGAACAAGCTTTTTTACTTTTGCCAGACTAAAGCCTGGAGTTGAAGTAGGAGAGGTACAAGCTGGGTTGGCTGCATACAACAAAGAGTTAGCTACTACGATTGAAGAAGAATTTCGACGTCGCTTCCCAGCTCCAGATAAATACCTTGTAGCCAAACCATTAAAACAAGCAAGTATTGCCCAGTACTACAATATCTTCATCGCCTTGTTTATCGTTGTTTTTCTAATCCTGTTACTAGCCTGTATCAATGTAAGTAACTTGTTGTTAGCTAGAGTTAACGAGCGAATTAAAGAAGTCGCTATTCGCATGGCTTTAGGCATACCTCGTAAAAAACTGGTATTGCAAATGTTATGGGAAAGCGTGGTTATTTGTTCAATAGGTGGTGTTTTGGCTTTGTTGTTTGCCGCATACGGTATTGAACTCACTAACAAAATGTTTGACGAAACCTTTGTTGTGAGCAAAGAAAGGCCTTTCTGGTGGGTACTAGAATTAGATATACAAGCGATTGCTATTCTTGTTGCATCGATTCTGGTAATGGTGCTTATCACTGGCTTTATTCCTGCACTAAAAGCCATATCTAGCGACTTTAACGCTGCAATCCGCGACGGCTCAAGAGGTTCGTTAAGCAAAAAAGCGGCGACAACTGGCAAAATTTTAGTTATTTCAGAAATCGTTTTATCTTGTGTTGTACTGGTACTTGCAACCGTTTTACTTGCAACGGGTTATTATGCAAGTCAGGCAAGTTATGGTGTGAAAACTGAGTCGAGGTTAACAGCACAGCTGCAACTACCTCCAGATAAATACCCTGTTCGTTGGGATACTGAACACGAATATGAAGATATGGTATTGCGAGCTGATACTTATTATCGAATTAAAGAATCACTAGAGTCTCAGTCTGAGTTTACTAATAGTGCGATCATGACACAGCTACCAGGTCGAGGCGAAGGCACCAGCTACTTTGAAATCGAAGGGCGAGCTGCAGAAATATTTGAAGAAAATCCATATAGCAACAATGAAGGCGTGCTTAGAGAATCGTGGCGTGCGCTTGATATAGAAATTATCGAAGGCCGTGACTTTGACCATCGTGATGGCGAAGAAGGAATGCGAAGTATTATTGTTAATGAATCAATTGCAAGAGACTTCTTTCCTGATGGTGCTGTTGGTAAGCGAGTTCGTCGCGCGAGCAGAGGTGTAAACGAAAATGATTGGTTTACTATTGTTGGTGTAGTGTCGGATACTTTCCACGGCTCTACAATGCGAGCATCAAGTGCAAACTACAATACTTATCACGCTATGGGTAATTGGTCTGGAGTAAGAGTGTATTTAGCCGCTCACTACACTTCAACTGAAGCAGAAGCTATTGCGGCTCTTAATGAAGCTGTGGCTAAAATTGATCCTGATGTTGGTATTTATCATGTTCAAAGTTATGAAAATTTAATTAAACAGCCGATGATGATGCTGCTAAATGTCAGTAAGATCTTTTTATTCTGTGGTTTGGTTGCAGTCGCACTTGCTGCCAGTGGTATTTATGCAATGGCAGCAAATAACATAATTCAACGCACTCAAGAAATCGGAGTTAGACGTGCTGTTGGAGCATCAGATAAACGAGTAATGCTGATGTTCATTGGCCAAGCAAGTATGCAGTTGTTGATTGGGCTTTCAGCCGGTATAGCATTGTCATTAGGATTAACTTGGTACATGTCGAGTACGATAATCATCAACCCTGAAAGTTATGGTATTGCCTTAGTTGGTGTGCCAAGTATGATAATCGCAATGGTTTTATTAGCGACTTATATTCCAACCCGAGCAATATTGAGATTGGAACCAAGCGACGCTTTGCATTACGATTAGCATTAGAATCAGGCGGCGACTCAGCCGCCTGTTTGTTTATGTGAATTGTTATAACACATGGAATAAAATGAATAATTCAAAGCACTCTATTTTGATTGCAGATGATGACCAAGATGTATTGTCGGCATTGAAATTAGCCTTTAAAGAAGAACGCTTTGTAGTAAACCTAGCTAGCTCACCAGCAGAAGCTATGAGATTGTTAGAGAGAAAACGTTTTTCCTGCATATTGATGGATCTCAATTACACCCAAGATACAACTTCCGGCAAGGAAGGGGTGGAATTAATGAGAGCAATTCGAGAAGTAGATTCGGAAGTGCCTGTAATAGTGATGACGGGCTTCGGCAGTATTGATTTAGCAGTTGATTTGATGAAGTTAGGCGCCAGTGACTTTGTTGAAAAGCCTTGGCGTAATACTCAACTTTTACAAAGAGTGAAGCAACAAATTGAACGAGTTGTTGCTTTGAGGCGTAATCATCAATTAGCACAAGAAAATGCTCTGCTAAAACAGCAAGACCAGCAGCAAGTTATTGCAAAATCAAATGCAATGATAGCGCTTTTAGGGCAAATAGAGCGTATAGCCCAAAGCGATATGAATGTTCTGTTTACCGGTGAAAATGGCACAGGAAAATCCATGTTAGCTAATTATTTACACCAGTGTTCTAGCAGAAATGAGCACAGTTTTTTAGCAGTAAATATGGGAGCAGTTACCGAGACTTTATTCGAAAGCGAGATGTTTGGTCACGTAAAGGGAGCTTTCACCGACGCGAAAGAAGAGAGAATTGGTAGGTTTGAACTAGCAGAAAGTGGCACCTTATTCTTAGATGAAATCGCTAACATTAATTTGGTACAGCAAGCTAAGTTGTTGCGAGTATTAGAAGAGCGTCAATTCGAGCGAGTTGGGAGCGCTGTAACTCTGCGAGCAGATGTTAGATTGGTCTCAGCTACTAACGCTAATTTATCCGAGCTAGTTGAATCAGGTTGCTTCCGCCAAGATTTGTTATATCGATTGAATACCGTAGAAATCCGCATTCCTTCACTAAAAGAGAGAGCAGAAGACATTGTTCCTTTAGCTGAACATTTTTTGCAATCCTTGTGTCAAAAATACAATTTGCCAATAAAGCAATTTAGTACTGACACTATTACTACAATGATGCACTATTCTTGGCCTGGGAATATTAGAGAATTGGCCCATACAATAGAAAGATCGCTATTTATGTCTGGAACTGAAATGATTGAACCTTCAGATTTAGGTTTGAATCCATCTGCATCTGAATGTCAATTACCAAACCAAGAGTCGACGTTAGAACAAATCGAAAAGAAAGTGATTATTGAACGCTTACGCTTGTTTAATAATGATCCAGCCAAAACCGCTGAATCCTTGGGCTTAAGTAGAAGTGCCTATTACCGCAGATTAGAAAAACATCAACTGAATCACGGCATATGAGTAAAAATAATATAGGCTCTTTTGAAGGACAAGTTACTCGAATTTGCGCAACCATGTCGCTAACACTAACAGCTATTTTGCTGGGCTTTCTGTTTTCCTCAGAGCTTTCCATTTACTTAAAGCTTATCTTGTTATTATTTTTGTTATTTTTTGTCGCACTTGGCAATTTGTTTGTTTGGAACAAGGTTCGTAATCAGTTGCGCAGTACAACGAGTATTGTTGAAGCTCTTATTTCTGGTGATACTTCAATGAGAGCTAGTTCTATGGTGGCCTCAGGCGCACTTGCAGAGCTTAATTCGGTGTTAAATTCGGCATCTGAATCTTTGGCTGAGCAACGTTTAGTTTCAAAAGAACACCACCTAGCAATGTCGAAAGTGTTGGAATATATCAATGTAGCTGTCATTACTACTGACGAGAATGGTGTAGTTACTTTATTAAATCCTACTGCTAGGAAGATGTTTGCTATTGAAAACGACATGGTAGGAATGCCAATAAAACAGTTAGGTATTGAGCAGACGTTATTGCACAAACCAATTCAACAAGTAGTGACCTTAACCACTGACAAAATCAGCAAACGAGTTTATTTACAAACAGATTCTTATCGCCTGTCGGGTAAAAGTCACAGCCTATTATTTTTTAATGATGTGCAAAAGTTACTGCAAGATGAAGAACGAGTTGCTTGGCAAAGATTATTGCGGGTTTTACGCCATGAAATAAACAATTCACTTGCGCCAATCGCTTCTATTGGTGAGTCTTTAACGCGTATGGTATCAGCGCATGAATCTGATGAAGAGTTAAAACAAGACCTTGTAGAAGGCTTAACGATTATCACTAATCGGGCAATGGCGCTAGATAGTTTTATCAAAGAGTATCAAATGCTTGCTAAGCTTCCTATGCCAACTAAGTCGCTGTTTTCCTTATCTTCTTTCGTAAACCAACAAACCGAACTTTTCACTAATTTGAATACGAAAGTCATCACACAAGCAGACATAGAAGTATTTGCAGACCGAGACCAACTCGCTCAAGCAATGGTGAATTTACTTAAAAATGCAGAACAAGCTTGTACCAATGCAGACTCTTGCTGTGTAAGCATTAATTGGCAACTCAGGGAACAGTTTATTCAAATACAAATTGTTGATAACGGAATAGGAATTAGTAATCCGGATAATCTATTCATTCCATTTTATACAACTAAGTCTGAAGGTAGTGGAATTGGGTTAGTACTCAGCCGACAAATACTTTTTAATCATGGTGGTGATTTAACTTTAACCAACCGTCCCGATGAGCAAGGTGCAATAGCTACTGTTTCTTTACCTGTACTGCATAATTAGGGCTCCTGAATGTTCGCTTAAATTTAACAGCGACATAGCGCAATTTTGGTCAAGCAAAGACAGATATAGAATTTTACTATGTTCTCGACTTCTAAATTAACCAACGAATAAAGCATGAAAATAGAAAACAGAGTTCAAAAAGTCTGTAAACACATTAATGAACACCTAGATGAAAAGCATACGTTAGAAGAGCTAAGTCAATTGGCTTATTGTTCTAAATTCCACTTCAACCGGGTTTTCAGTGCTTTTGTTGGGGTTAGTGCTATGCAATATGTACTGTTTGCCCGTCTTAAACGAGCCTCATTTAGGCTTGCTTTTGAAACGCAAATTACCATAACTGAGGTTGCACTGGAGGCGCAATTTGAGAGTGTAGAGGGATTTTCTCGCGCTTTTTCTCGTACCTTTGGACAAACTCCTTCGCAATTTAGAAGTCAGCCAGATTGGCAAAATTGGCACAGCAAATACAGCTATCAACGACCAAATAATGCAGAGGTAAGTGTGGACATTGAGTTAGTAAATTTTCAACAAAGAAATATTGCTTTTATAGCGCATAAAGGCAGCCCAAACCTAGTATTAAACACCGCAGCAAAATTTATTGAGTGGCGGAAAACAACGGGACTTTCGCCAATAGCATCGAGCGAAACTTTTGGCATTCCTTATTCAGATCCTAGTGATACGCCTGTCGATGAGTTTCGATTTGATATTGCAGGTAGTCACACCGGATTAGTACCAGATAATGAGTTTGGCGTAAAAGCCGGAGAGATACCAGCAGGCCGGTGTGCTATGGCTATTCATAAAGGCAGCCATGACAATATTGGTGAAACTATCTATAACATGTACCAGAATTGGCTACCGGAAAGTGGCGAAGAGCTGAGAGATTTTCCTTGTTTCTTTAAGTATCTAAATTTTATCCACGAAGTGAATGAGTATGAATTGTTAACTGAGGTTTATTTACCAATTAAATAAAAAGCAATCAAAAGAGCAAGTGCAAACTTGCTCTTCATAATATGGGACACAAAGGTTTGATTATTAACCAATGATGTGATCAAACAGCTCTATGGTTACTGAATCACCCGCGCTATGGCCTGCATTGTCTTGTTCAAGAATGATGTAACAGTTCGCTTTTGAAATTGAAGATAAAATTCCTGAACCTTGTGCTGACAGTGGTGTTACTTGCATTTGTCCTTGCTCATTTAATGTTGCAACACCGCGTTGAAAGTCCATTCGCCCAGGTTTTTTCTTCACTTTATCTGTTACCACAGCGATCACTTTTTTAGCTTGAACTGCTGGGCTACCAGACATAGCTCTAAGCGCAGGTAAAGCTAGTTGATGAAAGGTCACAGTTGCTGAAACTGGATTTCCCGGTAAGCCGAAGAAAACGCTATTCGGCAGTTTGCCATAGGCAAACGGTTTGCCTGGCTTCATCGCGACTTTCCAAAAGTCTACTTGACCCAGATTGTCTAACACTTCTTTAGTGTAATCGGCTTCGCCAACGGAAACGCCACCAGAGCTAATAACTGCGTCAGCTGATAGGTCGGCTTTGGTAAAAGCTTCCGTAATTGCTTCTAAACTGTCAGGAATGATCCCCATTGGAATTACTTCAACAGCCATACGATTAAGCATAGCTACTAAAACTTGCGAGTTACTTTCGTAAATATCACCTGTAGATAAAGGCTGTCCTGGTAGTTTTAGTTCATCACCAGTTGAAAACACTGCAACCTTTAGTTTTCTATACACTTCAACTTGAGGTAAGCCAAGAGAAGCAAGTAAACCTATATCCACAGCTTTAAGTACGTGGCCTGCTTTGAATACAGCTTGGTCTTGTTTAATGTCTTCGCCTGCAAAACGAATATTACTATTTAGCTTTGTTGGCTGAGTTAAGAAGATGGTTTTGTTTACGTCATTCTCAATTCTCTCAACATTTTCTTGCATGATCACTGCATTTGCTGAGTCAGGAACAACTGCTCCAGTCATGATACGAATACACTGTCCATGTTCTAACTCACCAGCAAATGGGCTACCAGCAAAGGCAGAACCAATTAAGGTGAATTCGGTTAAATTAGATTGGTCAGTGTTTAGCATATCATCCCTTAACGCGTAACCATCCATTGCTGAGTTGTTATGGGCTGGGACATTAAGTGGTGAAGTAACATCAGCAGATAGTACTCTTTGATCTGCATTTTCTATATTGACTCGTTCAGTATCTGTTACTTTAGGAACCGAATCTAATAACGTTTTTTTCGCCTGTTCAAACGGCATTAAGCCAGGGGCACTACAACAATCTGCCATCATTGTTTCCTATTGTTTTTAACAAATTCGATTGCTAGAACGGCTTTGCTCTATATATGAAGGGTAAACCGCTCTGATAAAGTCTTATTTAGTTTGGTAATTAACCATCCACACTGCAGCTTCAACACGTGAGCGAAGATTTAATTTTTTCAGTAAATGTTTGACGTGAACTTTAACAGTACCATCGGAAATATCTAGTTCTCTTGCGATTAGTTTGTTACTCATGCCTTTGGCAATAAGTTTTAATATTTCATGTTCACGACTCGTTAAAGAAGATAAAGCATTTACGCCTTTTTTCTCAGGCTTACGCAAGGCTTGGGCTAATACCTGAGTTAACTTCTCGCTCATTACCATTTTGCCTAGAGTTGCTTCTTTTAACTTTTCAAGCAATTCTTCAGGGTCCATATCTTTTAATAAATAACCGTCAGCTCCAGAACGGATTGCCTCAAGTACATCTTCGTCAGAATCTGAAACCGTTAACATAACAATGCGACAAGTGACACCTTGGGCACGAAGAGCTCTAAGTGTTTCTAACCCATCCATGCCTTGCATGTTTAGATCTAAGGTGATCATATCGGGGTCAGTTTCTTCAGCGAGTATCAGAGCTTCCGCACCAGAGCTTGCTTCCGCTACTACTTCTAATTCATCTTCAAATTCGATCAGTTGATTTAGGCCTTTTCTTAACAAAGGGTGATCATCGACCATCATGATTTTTGCAGGTTCAATAGCTGACATAATTATCTCCAAAAGCATTGTCCCTAAATGTTAAATATCTAGTCGCTGAAAAGCTTGATTTACATCATGTTTTTCAACGCTTTGCGCAACCTAGTGTCACATATTAATGAGTATAGAATAATACCTAATTGGGAGTATTGTTATTGTTTCTAGCTATAGGCTATACCCCTGATAATCAAAGGGAATAGCCAAGTTTTACTTTACTTTTCGCGCATAGATAGCAGTTTGGAAGGGAGTATTTTAGGCAAAGAATCTACCCCTTGTTGCTGATTGTTGCTGTTAGAGGTTTAACTCATAGTTAGGCGGTCAAAAACTCAATCAATCGTGGAGAAGTATATGGCTGACCTACAAAAATGGGATCCGGAAGACGAAGGTTTCTGGGAGTCCGAAGGTAAGAAAATAGCAACAAGAAATTTATGGATATCCATTCCTAGCCTGTTATGTGGCTTCGCTGTGTGGTTATACTGGGGCATTATTACGGTTCAAATGTTGAACCTAGGCTTTCCATTTGCCAAATCAGAGTTGTTCACGCTAATGGCTATTGCTGGTTTAACTGGTGCAACCTTGCGTATACCGAGCAGTTTCTTTATTAGGCTATGTGGTGGTCGTAATACGTTATTTTTTACTACTTCCTTATTAATGATCCCTGCATTCGGTGCGGGCGTAGCATTACAAGATCAGAACACTCCGCTTTGGGTATTCCAGATCTTAGCTTTCTTATCTGGTCTTGGCGGCGGTAATTTCGCTTCTTCAATGTCAAACATCAGCTTTTTCTTCCCTAAAAAGCAACAAGGTTATGCTTTGGGTATGAACGCTGGTTTAGGTAACTTTGGTGTTACTACTATGCAGATTTTAGTACCACTGTTTATGACTTTCGCTGCTTTTGGCGGTGACCCTATGACTCTTATCAACACTAGTGGTACTTTGATTGGTAAGATTCCTGCTGGTTCAGATACTTGGATTCACAATGCAGGTTGGGTTTGGTTAATCTTCCTTATCCCACTAGCGTTTGCCGGTTGGTTTGGTTTAAACAATATTCGTACTCCAGATGTATCACCTGATATTGGTAGTCCTTTGGCATCTTGGGCATTAATTACTGTAATGCTACTGATTGGCTTTTTAACTGCTGGCGTTGGTTTATGGTTACTGTTACCTGAAGCGGCTAATGGCTCTGGTTTTGGTGTGCCAAAAGAAATTGTTTTAGTGTTAGTTATTGTTGCAACTGTGTTTTTACTTAAGCAATTACCAGGTGCGATTAAATCAAGCTTAGAGCGCCAATACAGAATCTTTGATAACAAACATACTTGGGTTATGAGTGTTATTTACACTATGACTTTCGGTTCTTTCATTGGTTTTGCTGCTTCATTCCCGCTAGCAATTAAAGTTATCTTTGGTTACCAACACGTTATGGTTGACGGTGTGATGACGCATGATATTGCAAACCCTAACGGCCCTAGTGCATTAATGTACGCTTGGATGGGTCCATTCATTGGCGCACTTATTCGTCCAATTGGTGGTTGGATTTCGGATAAAGTAGGTGGCGCATTAGTTACTCAAATCTGTGCAATCGTTATGGTTGGCAGTGCATTAGGTGTGGCTTACTACATGCAAGCGGCGTATGCGTCTGCAACTCCTGAGCAGTACTTCGTAGAATTCTTCGTACTATTCCTACTATTGTTTGCTGCAACTGGTATTGGTAATGGTTCAACTTTCCGTACTATCGCTATGGTATTCCCGAAAGAACAAGCTGGTCCTGTATTGGGTTGGACTTCAGCGGTAGCTGCATATGGTGCTTTCTACATCCCTAAAGTATTAGGTGAGCAAATTAAAGCAACAACTCCTGAAACTGCATTGATTGGCTTTGCTATCTTCTATGCAGTATGTGTATTTATTAACTGGTGGTTCTACTTACGTAAGAACGGTGAGTTTTACAACCCGTAGGCGGTCGATAAATGCAAATCGTAAAAGCCACTTAGCATAAGCTAGTGGCTTTTTTTATAGCAGAGACACCCACCTCAATTCTCAAAATCTTTATGGAGACACCCATAACAATTTAGACTTCTTTTAACAGAGACACCCATTATAATTTTGTGATGGGTGTCTCTGTTAAGAATGCTTGTTAAAAGTGCTATTTCGGGGTTATCTTTTCGCTATTGGATGCTCTGGATTTAATTGCAGCAAGTCCCACAGGTTGCCGTACAGGTCTTCAAACACGGCAACTGTTCCATAATCTTGTTCTTTGGGAGCTCGTACAAATTTAATTCCTATATTCTTCATTCGCTCATAGTCGCGCCAGAAGTCATCAGTGTTCAAGAATAAAAATACTCGCCCCCCTGATTGATTCCCTATGAAGTCATGTTGTTCTGGTTTTGATGCTTTTGCCAACAATAAAGTTGCACCATGAGAATTAGGTGGGGCAACAACAACCCAACGTTTATCTTGCTCTGCTTGATAGATATCTTCGATTAGTTCGAACTTTAATTTGTTCACATAAAAATCTATAGCTTCATCATAATCTCTTACAACTAGTGCAATGTGTACGATGTTTTGTTTCATTTATTTCTACCTATTAACTACAGATAAGACATGTGAATTCTAACTCGAATCGTCGGTAAAAATAACAGAGACACCCACCTAAATTTTCGGTAAATAGCAAAGACATCCATTCAAGTTTCGGTGGGTGTCTCTGTAATAGGAAAGAAAATGTTCATGAGGAGCTGTTCGATTTTAGTGTCATTAGGTGAGAAGTGCAGGAAGATAACAAGGGAAGTAACAAAGACACCCATAATAATTTTAAGGTGGGTGTCTCTGTAAAAATTAAGATGGGTGTCTTTGTAAAAAGAGGGGATTGAGGAGACTAAGTGGTTTCAGCCTCGCTCGGTTAGAAATATCGGAGAATAATCTAAACTAAAGCAACGTGCTCGACAGTATCATCCGAGTCATTCGCCACATAGCTTGGCATATAGTTTACCTTGATTATGGTGCCGCTTGGCAGATTTGGCTCTATGGTAATATCTGCGCCTAGTTGTGCAGCTCTCTCTTTCATTATTGCTAGGCCGTAATGATTAAGTTTTTCAGGGTCAGAGCCTAAACCAATACCATCATCTTCTATGACTAAATTGATGCATTTGTTGTGATCTGAAAACAACAGCACTTTTGCATGTTTGCCTTTAGAGTGATGCAAGGCATTTTGCGTCGCTTCTCTTGCGATTTGCATGATATGAATTTCTTCATTTGGCGTAAGTGGCAAGTCACCAATCTGATAATCCAAAGAAAACAATATCTTACCTTCAGATCTTTCATTTAACTGAATAATAGTTTTTTCGAATGCGTGACGTAATCCCTCTGAATCTATCTTCAATCTAAAGGTTGTTAACAATTCTCGTAATTGTCGATAAGCAGAGCTTAAGCCAGACTTAAGTTCTTCAACAACTTCTTCAACTTGTTCAGTACTTGACTCTTTCTTATGCAATTTTTGCAATCTTGTAACTTGAATTTTCAAATAAGATAAAGCTTGAGCAAGGGAGTCGTGCAATTCTCTAGCAATAACCGTTCTTTCGTTCACTAATGCGAGTCTACGAGTTTGTTCAGATTGTTGTCTTAGCTTAAGTCCTGTAGCTATCTGAGCAGCTATTGATTGTAATAATTGATGCTGCCATGCTTCTAGCGATGTTTCAGCCTTCAAATTACAAACCAGCACTCCATAGTTGAACTCACCTTTTCTAAGTGGATAGCGCATACTCAAACGTTTAGGCCCTTTGTCATCGGTGGAACAATTTACAGCTTCAGTCACACAACTAGCGCAATCGCCAATACGACATTGCTCAGACAGTTCTTTATCGCTCGTTAATATATGTTCGTACGGGGACGTTCCTTCATTTGTCATCAGGCACAAATCTAAGTCATCTAAGCCAGAGATTGATGAAAGTTTTTGGATTAGCGGTGCCAAGTCGAGGTTTTTACTTGATTGACTAAGTACCGTCGAAGCTTCATAAAGCAGCTCCAGTGATTCCTTACTTTGCCTTAATTCTGCGGTTTTTAACTTTACTCGCTTTTCAAGTTGTAAATGTGACTCAGATATTGCATCGGCCATTTGATTCATGGTTCTAGATAAAAAACCTAGTTCATCGCTTTGCGCTATATGAGTATGAGCTGTGTAGTCGCCAGCCATAATTCGATTTGCAGAATTTGTTAACTCTGACAATGGCTTTTCTACTCTATGGTTAAGTTGGAGCATTATCACAACCACTAAAATGACAGTGACAAATAGTGATATCCACTGGATCATTCTTATTAGAAGAAGCCTATCTTCTGCATGTTGTTGATACAAAGATACTAGATGATCAATTTGCAGTACGAAGGTATCTATTTGATTACGCAATGCTGAAAACTGAGTTTGCGATACTTGCCCCGTTTCTAGAAGTTGCTCAACACTAGGTTTTAATTCATTGAACCAACGTTGTTTTATTTGGTTGAGGGAGTGATTAATCAAATGCTCACTCGCATCTGAAATTGGCTGATTAAGTACAGGCGCTTCAAGTTTTTCTTCAAACTCCGCAAAATGCCTAGTGAGTTGTTGTTTCGAACTACTTTGATCTGTCATTAAGAAGGTTTGCTGAAAGTCAGTCATAACCTTATATGTCTGCATTCGTAATGAGCCTGCATGGTTTATCGCTAGCGCGTCCTTATCTGCCATTTCGCTAATGAATACCGAGCTGAACATACTGATTATGGCTACAAAGCTAATGCCAAACATCATGGTGCCAATGCGGAAAACAATGGAATTAAATAACTTATCGATAACCTTGCTCATGTCACTACCTTCTCAATTTGGGGAGTACCCCAAATAACCTTTTCGCTGGTTTTTTATCAGTAAAAATCTTGGCTTATTGCCCTAGCCCAGAGTATATCTAATCTAGCCGAAAAACCCTTATACCACCTTGTGGGTATAGGCTCTATCCCTTTGAAATAGAGCTTTTTTCAAAATTGATCTGGGTCAAGTTTTGCCAGCCTTACATGCCTAATATGCTAATCAGTGTCTGTAAATCGGGAGAAGTGGCATGAGCCGTTTTTTGGATAAGTTAAAATTTTTCAAACCCGCAACTGAATCATTTTCAGGTGATCATGGGATCACTACTGATGAAGATAGAAGTTGGGAAGATAGCTATCGTCGTCGTTGGCAACACGACAAGATAGTTCGTTCAACACATGGTGTTAACTGTACTGGCTCTTGTAGCTGGAAGATCTATGTTAAAGATGGTCTAGTGACTTGGGAAACTCAGCAAACTGATTACCCTAGAACCCGTCCTGACCTACCGAACCACGAACCTAGAGGCTGTCCTCGTGGTGCGTCGTATTCTTGGTATATCTATAGTGCGAATCGCCTTAAGTACCCTAAAGTTCGTAAAAAACTGATTAAGTTATGGCGTGAAGCAAAAGCGAAAAACAATGACCCAGTTATTGCTTGGGCGTCGATTGTCGAAGATAAAGAAAAAGCACAATCCTATAAGCAACAGCGTGGTTTAGGTGGTTTTGTTCGTGCTGACTGGAATGAAGTTAATGAAATCATTGCAGCTGCAAACGTTTATACAACTAAAACATACGGTCCAGACCGTGTAACTGGTTTCTCGCCAATCCCTGCTATGTCTATGGTTTCATACGCTGCAGGTGCTCGTTATCTATCTTTAATTGGCGGTAACTGTTTAAGTTTCTACGATTGGTATTGTGACTTACCTCCTGCATCTCCGCAGATTTGGGGTGAACAAACTGACGTTCCAGAATCAGCTGACTGGTATAACTCAAATTACATTATTGCTTGGGGTTCAAACGTTCCTCAAACTCGTACTCCAGATGCGCACTTCTTAACTGAAGTTCGTTATAAGGGTACTAAAGTTGTTTCAATTACTTCTGACTACTCAGAATTATCTAAGTTAACTGACCAATGGTTAGCGCCAAAACAAGGTACTGACGCAGCATTAGCTATGGCATTTGGTCACGTTATCTTGAAGGAGTACCACACTACAGGTAAGAGTGAATACTTCAACAACTATGTTCGCACAACAACTGACTTCCCAATGTTGGTAATGTTAGATGAAAGCGAAAAAGGCTTAGTTCAAGGTCGTTTCTTACGTGCATCAGACTTAGCTGATAACCTTGGCCAAGACAATAATCCTGAATGGAAGACTATCGGTATCGATGAAGCCAATGGCGAATTGATATCACCAACAGGTTCTGTTGGTTACCGTTGGGGTGAAAAAGGTAAGTGGAACATCACTCAAACTGACGGCAAGTCAGGCGAAGATGTGAAATTAGCGCTTAGCTTGAAAGAAAGTAATGATGGCATTGTTGATGTTGCATTCCCTTATTTCGCAACTGAAGCGAACTCTCACGAACATAACTACTTCGATCATACTGAGCATGCGGACATTATTAACCGCAAAGTTCCAGCTAAGAAGATCAAGCTGGCAGATGGCCGCGAAGTATTAGTAACAACAGTATTCGACTTAACACTTGCTAACTACGGTGTAGATAACGGCTACAACTGTGATAACTGTGCTAGCTCTTATGAAGACGATGTACCTTACACTCCTAAGTGGCAAGAGAAGATCACTGGCTGTCGTCCACAAGACGTGATCCGTGTAGCGAAAGAGTTTGCTGATAACGCTGATAAGACTAAAGGTCGTTCAATGATTATCGTTGGTGCGGCTCTGAACCACTGGTATCACATGGACATGAACTACCGTGGCCTAATCAACATGCTAATGATGTGTGGTTGTATTGGTCAATCAGGTGGTGGCTGGGCGCACTATGTAGGACAAGAAAAATTACGTCCTCAAACAGGTTGGCAGCCATTGACGTTTGCTCTTGATTGGCAGCGTCCACCTCGTCATATGAATGGTACTTCTTTCTTCTACAATCACGCTAGCCAATGGCGCTATGAAAAATTAGAAATGTCAGAAGTGGTATCACCGCTGGCTAATAAAGAAAAATGGTCTGGCACTATTATTGACTTTAACACTCGTGCAGAACGCATGGGGTGGTTACCATCGGCTCCGCAATTAGGAATGAACCCGCTGCAGTTAACTAAAGATGCAGCTGCAGCAGGTTTATCTCCTAAAGACTACGCGGTTCAGCAGCTAAAAGCTGGCGAATTGAAGTTTGCTTGTGAAGAACCTGATAATCCTCAGAACTTCCCTCGTAACATGTTTATCTGGCGTTCTAACCTATTAGGTTCATCAGGTAAAGGTCACGAGTACATGCTTAAGCACTTATTAGGCACAAAACATGGCTTGATGGGTAAAGACTTAAGTGAGTCTGGTGAGAAAAAACCAGAAGATGTTAAATTCGAAGAGAAAGCGGCTGAAGGTAAAGTAGATTTATTAGTTACTTTAGACTTCCGTATGTCAACAACTTGTCTGTACTCAGACATAGTATTACCAACTGCAACTTGGTATGAAAAAGACGATATGAATACGTCGGACATGCACCCGTTCATTCACCCTCTATCTAAAGCGGTAGATCCTGTTTGGGAAGCGCGTTCTGACTGGGATATCTTCAAAGGAATCGCTAAGAAGTTCTCTGCATTAACTGAAGGTCACTTAGGTAAAGAGAAGGACTTAGTAACGGTTCCTATTCTGCACGATACTCCTGCAGAAATTGCTCAACCATTTGGTGTTAAAGCTTGGTGGAAAGGCGAGTGTGACCTAATTCCTGGCCAAACTGCACCTAACATGGTGGAAGTAGAGCGTGACTATCCAAATACTTATGCTCGTTATACTTCTTTAGGTCCATTGATGGAGAAGCTAGGTAATGGCGGTAAAGGTATTTCTTGGAATACTGAAGAGGAGGTTGATTTCTTAGGTAAGCTAAATAAGAAGCACGTTCAAGGTGCAAATGAAGGCCGTCCTAAGATTGAATCAGCGATTGATGCTTGTGAAGTTATCTTATCACTAGCACCTGAAACTAACGGTACTGTTGCTGTTAAAGCTTGGGAAGCATTAGGCGAGTTTACTGGTCTTGACCATACACACCTTGCGAAACCTAAAGAAGAAGAAAAGATCCGCTTCCGCGATATTCAAGCGCAACCGCGTAAGATCATTTCATCGCCAACTTGGTCTGGATTAGAAGATGAACACGTTTCTTACAACGCAGGTTACACAAACGTACACGAGCAAATTCCTTGGCGTACAGTAACTGGTCGTCAGCAGTTCTACCAAGACCATGAGTGGATGCGCGACTTTGGTGAGACTATGTGTTTGTACAAGCCACCAATCAACTTGAAGACTGTTCAGCCTCTGATGAATAAGAAGCCAAACGGCAACAAAGAAATTGCATTGAACTGGATCACTCCGCACCAGAAGTGGGGGATTCACTCAACGTACTCAGATAACTTACTTATGTTAACACTGTCACGTGGTGGTCCGATTGTTTGGATCTCTGAAGTTGATGCAGAAGCTGCGGGCGTTGTTGATAACGACTGGATTGAAGTGTTCAACACAAATGGTGCAATTGCTGCTCGTGCTGTTGTTTCACAACGTGTTCCAGAAGGCATGAGTATGATGTATCACGCTCAGGAACGTATCGTAAACGTACCAGGTGCAGAAACTACAGAAACTCGTGGTGGTATCCACAACTCAGTAACTCGTGCAGTGCTTAAACCTACTCACATGATAGGCGGCTATGCACAACAATCTTACGGCTTTAACTACTACGGAACTGTTGGTTGTAACCGTGATGAATTCGTAATTGTTCGTAAGATGAAACGAGTTGACTGGTTAGATGATGAAGCGACTACTGGCAAAGACAATGGCGGTAACGACCAGTCAGAAGCTGAATTAAATGAGTTTAGAAAGTAGGAGAACTGATATGAAAGTACGTGCGCAAATAGGCATGGTTCTGAACCTAGACAAATGTATCGGTTGTCATACTTGTTCAGTAACTTGTAAAAACGTTTGGACTTCTCGTGAAGGTGTTGAATACGCTTGGTTTAACAATGTAGAAAGTAAACCTGGTATTGGTTATCCAAAAGAATGGGAAAACCAAGAGAAGTGGAATGGCGGCTGGGTGCGTAACTCAGCTGGCAAACTAGAGCCAAAACAAGGTGGTAAGCGCCGTGTGTTAGCGAATATTTTCGCTAACCCTGACTTGCCGGAAATTGACGATTATTACGAACCGTTTGACTTTGATTACCAGCATTTACACAAAGCTGGTGAAAGCAAACACCAGCCAGTAGCTCGTCCTCGCTCCTTGATCACTGGTAAGCGTATGGAGAAGATCAACTGGGGTCCTAACTGGGAAGAAATTCTTGGTACTGAGTTCAAACATCGTAAAGCGGATAAGAACTTCGAGCAGATCCAAGCAGAAATGTACGGGGAGTTCGAAAAGACATTCATGATGTACTTACCTCGCTTATGTGAGCATTGCTTGAACCCTGCTTGTGTAGCAAGTTGTCCAAGTGGCGCGATTTACAAGCGTGAAGAAGATGGCATCGTACTTATCGACCAAGATAAGTGTCGTGGCTGGAGAATGTGTGTATCTGGCTGTCCATATAAGAAAATTTACTACAACTGGAAAACTGGTAAATCTGAGAAGTGTATCTTCTGTTACCCACGTATCGAGTCGGGACAGCCAACAGTTTGTTCAGAGACTTGTGTAGGCCGTATTCGTTACTTAGGCGTGATGTTATATGACGCTGACCGTATTGAAGAAGCAGCATCAGTTGCTAACGAAAAAGATTTATACCAAGCACAATGTGACATCTTCTTAGATCCAAATGATGAAGCTGTACAAGAAGCAGCTCGTAAAGAAGGTATTCCACAAAACTGGTTAGATGCGGCAATTGAGTCTCCGGTTTACAAGATGGCGATGGATTGGAAAGTGGCGTTACCACTTCACCCTGAATATCGTACTTTACCTATGGTTTGGTATGTGCCACCACTAAGCCCTGTGCAATCTGCTATTGAAGCAGGTGTAGTTGGTGGCCGCTCATTAGAAGAAGGCGGCGTTATCCCTGACCTTAAGTCACTTCGTATTCCAATGAAATACTTAGCAAACTTATTAACTGCTGGTGATGAGAAACCTGTTATCCATGCTCTAGAAAGAATGCTAGCAATGCGCGCATTCAAACGTTCTGAACAAGTTGAGCAAGTCGAAGACTTAGCGGTATTAGAGCAAGTTGGTATGAACAAATACCAAGTTGAAGATATGTACCAGACTATGGCGATTGCTAACTACGAAGACAGATTTGTCGTGCCAACCAGCCATAAAGCTTACGCTGGCGAAGCATATGACATGAAGTCGGGCTGTGGTTTCAGTTTTGGTAATGGCTGTGCAACTGGTTCTAACGACACTAATTTATTTGGTGGCAAAGACCAGACTAAGCGCCAAGTTATTCCTGTTAACTTAGTTGATATGGACTAGGAGCTAGGTATGAAAATATTAGCTTTAATAGCCAAACTTATTGACTACCCAACGCAGGACTTAGTTGATGCGCAAGAAGACGTAGTCAAAATGATTGCTGACGACGAGAATTTAACTCAAGACGATAAGCATGATTTGATTAAGTTCTTTGATGATCGCATCGCTATGGACCTTTTAGATTGGCAGTCAGATTACGACGCTTTGTTCGAGCGTGGTCGTTCATTGTCATTGTTATTGTTTGAACACATTCACGGCGAAAGCCGTGATCGTGGTCAGGCGATGATTGACTTGATTGCTCAATATAAAGAGGCGGGGTTGCAGCTTGATCAAAAAGAGCTACCTGACTACATCCCTCTGTTTCTGGAGTTTTTATCGACTCAAGGTAACGACAACGCGAAAGCTTGGTTACAAGATGTCGCTCATATTCTAGCTGTGCTTAAAGTGCGCTTAGAACAAAGAGATAGTGACTATGAGCCACTGTTTAAAGCCTTGGTTAATCTATCTGGAGCTCCGGTTGTTTACGATGAACTCTGGGATCAGGTTAAAGGCGAAAAGCGTGACGATACTAAAGAAGCTATCGACAAAGTGTGGGAAGAAGAAATGGTGAAGTTCGGCCCAGACTCTAATAGTGACGTATGTGGGACAGCCACCAATCGACCTTCTGAATCACAACGTCGTGACCAACAAGTTCCTATCTCCTTCCAAGAAAGAGAAGAGCTGATGGAAGCGGTTGTAACAGATACTTTGATGAAAGACTCGTTAATTAAAAATGCAGCAGAAGGTGCTTCTGTTGCTGGAGGTAAATAATATGGAATACATAAATAATCTATTATTTGGCCTATATCCATACATTGCATTAGTAGTGTTTGTTGTTGGCTCTATGCTTCGTTATGACAGAGAACAGTACACTTGGAAAACTGGTTCGAGTCAGATGTTAGATACCAAAGGTATCAAAAAAGGCAGTATGGCATTCCACATTGGCATAATTGCGGTTCTAGCTGGTCACTTTGTGGGTTTATTAACTCCTACAGAGGTATGGCATGTGTTAGGTGTTGATGCTCCGACAAAACAGTTAATTGCAATGGGCGCAGGTGGTTTCTTCGGTCTAATTTGTTTATACGGCATTACTGTTCTATTAAAGCGTCGTTTAACTAATCCTAGAGTACGTGCGACTAGTTCTACAATGGATATTTTAATCCTAGTGTTAATTTACATTCAGTTAGTGCTTGGTTTGATTAGTATCTTATTCTCTTTCAGTCACTTAGATGGCACTGAAATGCTTAAGATGATGAGTTGGGCACAGAATATTGTGACACTTGATCCGTCAGAAGCTGCGACTTCATTAGCGAGTGTGGGCTTTATTTACAAGCTACACATCTTGCTGGGTATGACGTTGTTCTTGTTATTCCCATTCAGTCGTTTAGTACATATTTGGTCTGTACCGGCGCGTTATATTCGCCGTCCTTACCAGATTGTAAGATCGAAAAGCTAGACGAGAGCTATAAGTTGTAAGCGGTAAGCTGTAAGTCTTAGAAACTTGCAGTTTACCGATTTAATTAACCTAAGCTTTGAAGTTAGCGAAATATTGAGAGTTTAGGTTAGTTAAATTAATTGCTCTTCGGGTAAAGAATTATGCAAATTATCAACGCAGCGCCAGAGGGCGAAAATAAATCAAATAGTAACTCATGCAATGGTCACAGCCATGCAGAGGTACAAAATCCTGCCGCTCACCATGGTGCTCTTCAACAACACAGTTACCAGCAAGAGTTTGGTTACGAACCTTTAAATAAAGATGAGGTTGCTCCTGAGGTTCCAGAAATAACCGTTAACGGTGTGCTTATTGATGAGAACGAAGTATTAGCGGAAGCCCAACATCATCCTGCAGAAACTAAACGAAAAGCGTTAATTAAAGCTGCGGAGTCTTTAATAATTGGTGAATTATTGCGTCAAAAAGCGGTTGAGTTGGAATTAGTCGGAGTTGATGTGGAAAGAAACTCTGCGGAAGAAGCGGCAGGCTTAAGCCTTCTTATTGAGAAGGAAGTTGTTGTACCGGAGGCTACAGAAGAAGAAAAGCTTAGATTTTTTGAAGCAAATAAAGGAAAGTTTATGACTTCACCTTTGCTACAAGTCAAACATATACTTTTGGCGGCGGCGCCCGAAGATGTGAACGAAAGACTGAACTTGAAGGAGGCAGCAGATAAGCTAATTGAGATCTTAAAATCTAAGCCATCTACGTTTGGTGACCTTGCGAAACGTCACTCCGCTTGCCCATCTAAGGAACAATTGGGAAGTTTAGGACAGATCTCTAAAGGGCAGACTGTTCCTGAGTTTGAGAAGGCAATTTTTGCTGCAGAAGAAGGACTGGTTGACTATGCGATCGAGTCTCGTTACGGCTTCCATGTGGTGACGATTGATAGAAAGATTGAAGGCGTTGAATTGCCGTATGACTATGTGAAGGAAAAAGTAGGCGAGTATCTGATGGATAAAGTTCAAAGAAAAGCAACTGCGCATTATATACAAAGATTGCTTGAAGATGCTGAGATTGAAGGATTCAACTTTGATATCGAAGCTGGGGTAATGCAGTAACTCTTTCCCTACAAAGACACCCACCACAAACTTGACGGCTGAGAGTTCTTGTCCATAATTAAGGAACACAACAACGAGTTAAACGGATTTAATTCTCATGCCACAATCAAGGAAGAGTCAGGTTTGCCTTGAAGCTACGCCTTATTATCATTGCATCTCCCGATGCGTTCGGCGCGCATTTTTATGCGGTCAAGATAAGCTAACTGGCCAATCCTATGAGCACAGAAGGCAATGGGTGGAAGATAAGTTACTCTTTCTCCCTACTGTCTTTGCCATTGACGTTTGTGCTTATGCTGTGATGAGCAATCACACTCATGTGGTGTTGCACATTAATCTGAATAAAGCGAAAAGCTGGAGTACAAGAGACATACTCGCTCGATGGCATCAGGTGTTTAAAGGCACTTTCCTCACTCAAGCCTTTATTCAAGGCAAACCTCTTTCTGAGCCCGAACTGACCACAGTGAAGGAGACGGCGCAAATCTACAAACAACGTCTACTGGATATCAGTTGGTTTATGCGAGTGTTAAATGAAGGCATTGCCAGAGCGGCCAATAAAGAAGATGAGTGCACAGGACGATTTTGGGAAGGTCGTTTTAAAAGCCAAGCTTTACTTGATGAGTCTGCTCTGTTGGCATGCATGACCTATGTTGAGCTTAACCCCATTCGAGCCCAAATTGCACACACACCCGAACAATCAGACTATACGAGCATCAAGCAAAGAATTAAATCCCTTACCAGCCAAACTACTACTTCCTTAATGCCTTTTTCTGACCAAGTTACGGTGCCTTCTCAAACCACTTTGCCTTTCAATCTAAACGACTATTTGACTCTTATTGAAACCACAGCTCGTTGTATTCAAACACAAAAACCTGAACTTAGTTACTCAACTGTTCCCAGTCTTCTCAATCAATTGCACATCACTTCCCATAACTGGCTGACTCTCACTCTGCACTTTTCCAAGCTATTTCATGGAGCTGTCGGTGGTGAGTCTGCTTTGACAAGGTTTATGCAATACACTCATAAAAAACGGCGAAGTAACGTCAGTCACATCAAAAAACTCTTTGCGTAAATGAAATCAGAGCTGATTTCAAGGACCGCTGTGGCCGTAGACTCCAATATTGTGCTTTTTCTGGTGTATTTAGTTAACACTCGGTATTTCCAGCATTAATTTTTAAGCTGTGCTGCTTTTTTTACCATCACATCCATTAATTCTTTAATGATTTTTTCTTTTGTCGCTGTGGTTAATTTAGCGGTGGGTGTCTTAGATACCTCAAAATAGCTAACCATTCAGCGCAATTGGAAATTATATGAGCTGCCTTAATCTTATTTCTATCGAAGCAAGAGAAGAGTGATTATGTGCGATTTAACGAGACTCAAGCAAAACAATCAAAGTTGGGCTGATTCAAAATGTCAAAAAGATCCTAATTTTTTCAAACGTTTGGCTCAACAACAGCACCCAGATTATTTGTGGATTGGCTGTTCTGACTCGCGAGTTCCCGCTAACGACATCGTCGGTCTAGAGCCGGGAGAGTTATTTGTACATAGAAATATCGCTAATGCGATTCAAGATACAGACTTTAATTGCTTATCTGTACTGCAGTATGCAGTCGAGGTATTGAAGGTGAAACATGTGATCGTATGTGGTCATTATGGTTGTGGAGGTGTACAAGCTGCGATGGGCAATGATGAACATGGTTTGGTAGATAATTGGCTAAGACAAATAAAAGATCTCTATGTAGCTCATAAAGTGGATCTAGATATTCTGCCCAGAGGTCAACAAGTGAATAAGCTTTGTGAATTAAATGTAATGAGCCAAGTTAGCAACCTTGCTAAAACTAAAGTTGTCCAGCATGCATGGCAAAGGAACCAAGAGCTTTCAATTCACGGTTGGATTTATGGCTTGAAGGACGGTTTGATTAAAGATTTGGGTGTCTCTCTATCGAGTATTGAGCAAGTTCACCCTGACTATAGGCTGGCTCCTACGGAGAGAGGGGAGAGACCCCAACTTGTGGCAGATCAAAATATGGTTCAAGGAAATTAGCTATAGATGGAAAACCCATTTGTGGCTAAATGGAGTGCGCAAGGCCATATGCTTTGTCTTGGTCATTGGACAGTCACTTATTTAGGCAAAGAAATTGTATTGCCAGAACCTCAAGCAAATTCTTGTATGAATACGCGTGGCAATTTCAGCTGGATGTTTCCTGATGACGATGAGTTTATTGAGGGATTGGCATTAGAGGAGTGGGTAGAACAAAATGTTGGTTGGATATATGAGGTTTTTGAACAACATGAAATACCAATGGAGCCTGAAATTGTAGAGCTGTTTTACCTTGCTATAAATCAACAAGATTGGAGCTGCAACAGTTGTGGTGGTTGCATCTAAGGGAATAATAATGCTCTGTTGATCTTGATCATATATCTATCTCTAAATGGGTATATGCTTTACAACACTTCAAGCCAATAATTTGGCCTAACAAGGCTCCCCCATAATGGAACTGCTGACACCTTTAGTGCTTGAAGTAGGGGAACAAGGTGACAGTTGGATGAACATGCAACAGAAGAGCTGAGGAAGCACTTCTACGTCGAAAGTTACAAAAAAGTAGTTGTCTAAAATTGAAGTAAGGTAACTGGTTTCATATCTATCTAATTTGCTACGAATCGATAGTAGTTAGCTTTGGAAATGAACATCAGATACTTAGACCTTTGAATAATTGACTCTATTTTACAACGTCCTTAAGTTATTACTTAGTACGCAAATTCGCTTATTGGAGTAATAATTGCACAAGGACACCTTGAAATGCCTTAATTTACTAGAACTTGGATGAGTTTATTGAGATTAACGGCTGTTGAGTTGACCAACATACCGCAAAGACAATATTTTAGGAGAGGGCTATGTCTTTATTTTCGCCTGCAATAAAATTGGCAAACAGACTCGATTTTAGACAGAAGTTTGTGTTTCTAATTATTATTACAGCAATATCTTTGTTACTGCTATTTCGTTCATTGTACTTAGTCGAAAGTAACAAAAAAGAAGTTATCGAGTATCAATTGCAAGCCACAGAGTTTATTGCTCCAGTTCGTTTATTAGTTGAACATGTTGCGCAAACTCGAGGCATGACCAACGCATTTCTAAACGGTAACGACAGTTTCGAAACAAAAATAATGTCGAAAAGAGCACAGGTCGAGAAAGACTTTATTGCATTACTCAATGTAAACAAAAAATTAGGCAAAGAATTTAATGTTGAGGAAATTCCCGCACAGCTGAACCGTTCTTGGACTAAAATCACATCCTCTGCCTTTAATCGACCAGCACCTGAAGTCTTTACTGCGTACACTCAACTGATTGCTGAATTGATTGACTTTATGGATACAATGGCAAGAAGTGGCAAGATGCAACAAGATCCCGACCCTGCAAATAGCTTTATAATTAACACTTTAACTCAAACTTTACCAAATCAAGTAGAGTCTTTAGGGCGTTTACGTGGTAAAGGTGCTGGGGTGATTGCATCTCAAGCATTTACTATGGAAAACAAACTGGTTGTGGGTTCTTTAGCTGATACTCGACATGCTAAGAGATTAGCTAAAGATATGCGCTACTTATTTGCTGAGAACGACCAAATCAGGGCAGACTATCAATCTGTTTATGACAAAGCTGATCGTATGCTTAATGATTATTTAAAGTTAGCTGACCGAGAGCTAATTGCTGCATCGAGCAGTAATATGGATTCAGCAGACTTCTTTGCTAAAGGCACAGAAACTATCAATAGTGTTCTAGCTTTGTACGACGAATTGAATGAGTTGTTGTTAACTCGTCTAGAAAAACAGGTAGCAGATGATAACTTTCAAATCTTAGCTTATTCGTTCTTCGTTTTAATTAACTTATTGTCTTTAACTTATCTGTATACGGGTATGTATTTAGCAATCAGAAGAAATTTAAACAATGTAATAAGTGTGTCGAATGCTGTTTGTGATGGAGACTTGTCAACACGGTTAACTTTAGAAACTAAAGACGAACTACAGCAAATAGCTACAGCAGTGAATGCCATTGTTGATGGCGTAGCTACCTCCATGACTGCAGTAAATAAGGCTAGTGAAAATATTGCGCAGACAGCGCAAAGAATTGCTCAAAGCAGTAAGTCTTCAGCGGAAGGTATGGAACTTCAATCATCTGAACTAGAAGTCGCTTCAACAGCTATCACTGAAATGAGTGCTTCAGTTAATGAAGTTGCGAAAAATGCAGAGTCTGGTGCAGAAGCTTCTAATGGTGCATTTGAAGTTTCAGACAAAGGCCAACAGACAGTCAATGAAACAATTGATGCTATCACGCAATTAGCTGAAAACATTGAAGTTGCAGTTTCTGGAGTTACTCAACTGGAACAAAATAGCAACAGTATAACTAGCATACTAGATGTTATTAAGGGCGTCGCTGAGCAAACTAATTTATTAGCATTAAATGCAGCAATAGAAGCCGCTAGAGCAGGAGAGCAAGGAAGAGGTTTTGCTGTCGTTGCTGATGAAGTCCGAACTTTAGCCAAAAGAACACAATCTTCTACTCATGAGATTCAGGCTGTGATTGAACTAATTCAAACTGGTATTAACGACGTTGCTGCTAGTATGAATAAGAGTCAGAACACCGCATTGAAAGCTGTAGAGCAGTCAAAGCAAGCGGGAAGTGCCCTGCAAGAGATCTCTTCCTCAGTAAGTACAATTAACGATATGAGCGCGCAAATTGCGACTGCTGCGGAAGAGCAATCATGTGTCTCTGATGAAGTAGCACAAAGTATTGTCAAGATTTCTGATGTAGCTCAGCAAGCTTCTAAAAATTCACAAAATTTAGCTGAAGCAGGGTCACAACTTGCCGCTATGTCTAGTGAGATGGCACTAGTTGTAGGGCGTTATCAGTTGGATGAAAAACATGGAACAAGAATCCCTGAGTTATTGACTTGGACTAACCAACTGAGTATTGGTGTGCCAGAAGCTGATCGCCAACATAAGCAAATGATTACTATGATGAATGATGTACATGCTTTAGCAGGAGATGGTCGTAGCTCTGAAGCGATAGCTAAATCCTTGGATAGTCTTATTGATTACACGGGAGTTCATTTCAAGTGGGAAGAAGAGTTCTTGGAGTCACACAACTACTCGGGTTTAGCTGCGCATAGACAAGAGCATGCAAAGTTACTGAGTGAGTTGCGTCAATATCAAAAGGAGCTTGAAGTGACTAATCTCAATGAAGTCGATAATGTTTTAAAGAAACTAAACAATTGGCTTGTTGGCCATATTCAGAACAGCGACGCAGATTACGCTAGAGAAATTCAGTTATAAATATAGAAAAGGGCAGCATAAGCTGTCCTTTTTTATACGCTTTATTTTCTTCAAATTGTTATATCCAGATAAAACAACACCTACCCACTTTTCCCAACTATTTACCTATTTTAACCTTTAATGTATTTCCATATGTTGTGTTTTAATCTTTTCTAGGGCACAACATGTTGTGCTTTGTTGTCCGGGAAATCTATTGGGAACCGAATGTACTAATTCATTAAATTGGTGGGTGTCTCGGTTATTTATTATGGGTGTCTCAGTTATTTTCTATCTAATTTGGGTAGAGCTTGTTTAATTAATGGGAGCAGATTGTGGAAAATGAATTATTTCGTAGTTTTAACCCTCAAGTTGTATTTCAAGAGGTTCCAAATGAAGTGTCTCTTGCTTATACGATCAGTGGATGTCCTGTTAATTGTGATGGGTGTCATAGCAAAGATACCTGGGATGCAACAAGTGGAAGCCAATTAGATGATGCAAGTTTCATCGAAGATCTTGAACGATATCAAAACCTTATTACTTGTGTCTTATTCTTCGGTGGAGAGTGGGCGCCAGAACCACTTATTCGAAAGTTGAAAATCGCTCAAACTAGGAAACTGAAAACGTGCCTTTACAGCGGATTCGAGCGGCTACCTAAGCGGGTTAAACAGCATCTGGATTATCTGAAAATAGGTCAGTGGATCAGTGCATTAGGTGGTTTAGAACAGCCAGGAACTAATCAAAAATTCATCGAGGTGAATACTGGTAAAGATCTAACTTACTTATTCCAGAGCAAAAAAATAAAATAGGAACAAAGCTATGTCTTCTCTAAACATTTCACAACTCAATGAAAAACTAAGTTTTATCGAACGTTATTTAACTGCAAACAACGCTGCGGACGGTTCAACACTTGACGCAAATGCGAATGTGACCAATAAAAACATTGCTACGCTAGAAGCTGAACTTATGAAAGATTGTTTTATTCAAGTTAATCGCGCTCAGGTATGCAAAAAGATAAGTGAGATATACGATGAAGAGCTGGCGAAAGAGTATGTCAGACAAATAGAAGCTCATGAGATTTACGTTCACGACGAAACCAGCCTGAAACCATATTGTGCTTCAATATCTTTGTACCCATTTCTGCTTGATGGTTTGACAAAGATGGGAGGTGAGTCAAAAGCGCCGAAGCATATGGAGTCGTTCTGTGGCAGCTTCATTAATTTGATTTTTGCAATTAGTGCACAGTTTGCGGGAGCAATAGCCACGGTAGAGTTCCTCACTTATTTTGACTACTTTGCTCGAAAAGAGTTTGGCGAAGACTATTTAGTTAGTCACACCAAACAAATAGAAAACCATCTACAACATGTAGTGTATGCACTAAATCAGCCGGCGGCGGCTAGAGGCTATCAAAGTGTTTTTTGGAATATCTCTGTGTACGATAAGTACTACTTTGAATCGCTATTTTCGGATTTTGTTTTCCCTGATTTTAGCAAACCTATTTGGGGAAGCGTGAACAAGTTACAGCAGTTTTTCCTAACTTGGTTTAATAAAGAAAGGGAAAAAGCAGTGTTAACTTTTCCAGTTGTTACTGCAGCTATGTTAACAGAGAGTAACCATGGCGTAGCTAAAGTTAAAGATCAAAACTTTGCGCAAATGTGTGCCAAAGAAATTAGCCAAGGTAATGCATTCTTTGTATATCAATCTGAAAATGCAGACTCTTTGGCTTCATGCTGTCGATTGAGAAACGAAATAACTGACAATACCTTTTCTTATTCACTAGGCGCCGGAGGCATAGCGACAGGTTCTATTAATGTAATTACCTTGAATATGAATCGTTTAGTGCAAGACAGCAGAGTACTGGCTAAAGAAGTTGAGAAAGTTCAAAAGTATCAAGTTGCTTATAGGAAGCTTGTAGAAGACTATTTAGTTCAAGGAGCTCTTCCTGTTTATGATGCTGGTTTCATTTCTCTAGATAAACAGTTTTTAACTATTGGTATAAATGGCATGGTCGAAGCCGCAGAATTTAAGGGAATAGAAGTTGGTAATAACGATCAGTATCAAGATTTTGTTACTGACCAACTGCAGGTCATCTATAACCTTAACCGCCAAGCTAAGGAAAAGTACGGATATATGTTTAACACTGAGTTTGTACCAGCTGAAAACTTAGGAGTTAAAAATGCGAAATGGGATAAAAAAGATGGCTATCAAGTGTCAAGAGACTGCTATAACTCATATTTTTATCCAGTAGAAAATGACAATATAAACCATATTGATAAATTTATTCTACATGGCAAAGAGTACAACCAGTACCTTGATGGTGGGTCCGCTCTTCACTTGAACTTAGAGCAGCATTTAACCGAACAAAATGCTCTAAAAATGTTAGATGTTGCAGCTAATACAGGATGTAATTATTTTTGTATTAATGTGAAAATTACCATATGTAATGATTGTGAAAACATAGATAAGCAAACTAAACAATGTTGTGCCAAGTGTGGCTCCCGTAATGTTGATCATGGCACTAGAGTCATAGGTTATCTAAAAAGAGTATCGGCTTTTAGTAAAGGTCGAAGAGAAGAACACGATAGAAGGCACTATCATATAAGGGAAAAAGTAGTTGCTTAATTGAGTCTCGTTGTTTTTAGCCTACGGTTTGATTACTTGAATAAACTCCTACAAAGAAAGTGTAATTGCAGTCCGCCATAAACCAGACTGCAATTAAACGTATTTGCCTATATTTTTTTCTCTTCATAAAGTTAATCACTCTTAACCTTTTCTCATTAAAGGAATTTCCTCGTTCATACATTCGAAAACAGTAATCTTCGAACTAAGACTTATCATGGGTGTCTCTGTAAAGTGCCTTTCTCGGAAGAAGAGGTAGCAGAGACACCCACCTCAAATATTCTCAGAAGAAGAGATAGCAGAGACACCCATCTTAAATGCTCTCTAAGTAAATCAGATTTACATGGATGTCTCAGTAAAAAGAGGTGGGTGTCTCAGTAAAGTGAAGTTACAACTTACTGTATTGTTGTAATGACTTTTGGATGAATAAAGGCAAATGCGCCAGATTCATATCATCTAGAAAGTTTTTGATTTCTAAACCTAATTCCGTGTCACCTGTGACTAATAATTTTCTTTGGAAGAACAAAGTATCAGGGTCAATATTTCTGCTCATGAGCTGTAAAATGCTATGGGTGTCTCCGCAAAAGCAGACGTCAGCTGGCAGGTTTAATTCTTTTTTAATGAGCAATTTATTGTTTTCGTTCACCGATACATAAAACTTGAAAGGTACATCTATGATGTCAATGTGTAGCCACTTTTCTGCCAGAAAAGTCAGTTCTTCGTTTTCTAAAGCATCAATCAAAACTTTAGTGAGTATTTGTGTCAGCGCTTGCTGTTGAACTGAATCAGGGAGCAAGTTAACAGGTTTCAGCGCTAAGCTAGGTAGTTTTATCATTAACTTCTTAACTTTAGGCTTCAGCTGCTCAGCCACAGGTAACTGCTTTACTATATTAACCAACATATTTTTACTTCCGTACTTTAATCTGGTTACCATTCTACTCCTGTTTGTCCCTTCTTCTTATTCATCCAGAATTAAGCTTTATCTCAGGTTTCTACTAAAAAGGTATTGTTTATCAATGGATTATATTGATTGGACACCCACAGTTGAGTAGCTGAATATGCCCAACAATATTCAATCATACCCCTAATGAACTTTACCCATTTCATCTGCTTTAGCTGAAAATAAGCCAATTCGTCGCAGATAACTCAAGGCATTATTTTGGAATTACTTTGTCCAGCGGGAAATTTATCTTCGCTAAAAGTTGCAGTTGATAGCGGAGCTGACGCGGTTTATATCGGATTGAAAAATGATACCAATGCTAGGCATTTTGCTGGTTTGAATTTTACCGACAAAAAACTAGAACAAGCCGCACAATATGTTAAACAGCACAATAAAAAGCTTCATGTAGCCATCAATACTTTTGCCCACGCTGATGCGTGGCAGCGTTGGCAATACGCTGTAGATTTGGTTGCTGCGCAGGGAGTTGACGCTCTCATAGCAGCAGATTTATCTGTATTGCAATACGCTAGCGAACGTTACCCTAATTTAGAATTACACCTCTCTGTTCAAGCTTCCGCAACGAATGCAGAAGCGATTAAGTACTACCAAGATTGTTTCAATGTAAAACGCGTGGTGTTACCTAGAGTTTTGTCTATCCATCAAGTTAAACAATTGGCGAGAAGTACAAATGTAGAGCTTGAAGTGTTCGCCTTCGGGAGCCTTTGTATTATGGCAGAAGGACGTTGCCATCTATCCAGCTATTTAACCGGTGAATCACCTAACCTTAATGGCGTTTGTTCGCCAGCTAAGTTTGTTCGCTATGAAGACAAAGTTGATGGCTTAGAGTCTCGGCTGAATGACATTTTAATTGATAAATATCAGCAAGGAGAAAGTGCGGGTTACCCAACTTTGTGTAAAGGACGTTTTTCGGTTGATCATGGTTCAGAACATTTCCATGTATTGGAAGAACCAACAAGTTTAAACACCCTTGAATTATTACCTGAGCTTATTGAAATGGGAGTTAGCGCGGTAAAAATAGAAGGGCGTCAACGCTCTAGTGCGTATGTTAAGCAAGTCACAGCAACTTGGCGAGCTGCGATAGATAGTTATCAGAAGAGCAACGAAAGTTATCAAGTTCTTCCTCAGTGGGAGCAAGAGTTATCTGCTGTTTCGGAAGGTTCACAAACCACACTAGGTGCATATCACAAGAAGTGGCAATAGGAGATAAGACTATGAAATACGCGTTAGGGCCAATTCTCTATTTTTGGCCAAAAATAGAAGTAGAAGAGTTTTATCAACATGCTAAACGCTCTGATGCGCAAATCGTTTATTTAGGTGAAACGGTTTGTAGTAAGCGAAGAGAGCTGAAATTTAAAGATTACATCGAGTTAGCAAGGGAGTTAGCAGCAAGTGGTAAACAAGTTGTGTTATCGACCATGGCGTTATTAGAAGCACCTTCAGAATTAACTCTATTAAAACGCTATTGTGATAATGGGGAGTTTATTGTTGAAGCCAACGACATGGCTGCTGTTAGTTTCATGCGTAAGCAGTCTTTACCTTTTGTCGCTGGCGCTGCATTGAATATATACAATCATAAAACTTTAGCGTTATTGGCTGCTCAAGGAATGAGTCGTTGGTGTATGCCTGTCGAATTGTCTCGAGACAGACTAGCAAAAATAGTTGAGCAATTAGAGTCAGACAAAAATAGAAATAAGTTCGAAATCGAAGTAACCAGTTATGGCCATTTACCCTTGGCTTACTCAGCTAGATGCTTTACTTCACGTTCTGAAAATAGAGAAAAGGATCAATGTGAATTATGTTGTATCAACTATCCTAAAGGGCGGGTGACTCAGAGTCAGGAAGGTCAGGAGTTGTTTGTTTTGAACGGAATTCAAACCATGTCTGGATCTTGTTACAACTTGATATCTGAACTTGATGATATGAAAGGTTTAGTTGATGTCGTTCGTATTAGTCCGGAGTACGGCAATACTTTTAATGTACTTAAACAATTTATGTTGGGACAAAAGATATCCCCAGGGTCAGGCCAAACAAATGGGTACTGGCATCAAATAGCAGGAATGGAAAATCAGTAAAATAAGCTCTCAAAAAAATAAGAACTTAAAAATAAGAGTTTAAAGATAAAAGCTACCTACAATTGAGTACCGCCTAGGTTAAATAGGATTTATTGCTCGATATTCTAAAATGAGGAGCAAGATAGTTAGTATGACTGGAGTTTGTTATGTCAGAAATGTTCTCTCAATTATTAGAAATGGCTGAGCAACAAGAGCAGCCTCAAAGGTTATTGTTTTTATTTGCCAAAGCAGAAAGTGCAAGCAATAAATCAGCATCAGACAAAGACCCTAAGTCAGGAACGATAGAGCCACGTATGTGTGTGGATAAGTTGCCAAAAGAATTGTCTGATTATAAAGCTTTAGTCAAAGAAGCTGATTCAGTTGAGAAAGACTGGAACTTTGTTTTTGTTGCTGGGCTTAGCGGGCAAAATGGTTACGCGCCTACTACTGAAACTGCAGAGCAATACCTAAATAAAATGACTAATGATTTATCTTCGGGGCAAAACATAGCTCAGTACGTAGTATTCGATCGCAATGGGCAACCTATTGAAATGATGGTAAATTAAATCAATCTTTAGCAATAATATGATTTGATATGTTTGGTTTAAAAAGCTGGTTGACTAGCCTGTTGTTGCTGTCGACCTGCTTTATCTCTGCGAGTAACGCACAAACACTTAAAGTAGCGGTAGCTAGTAACTTTTACCACAGCTTGTCAGAGTTGATTAAGCAAGCGCAACTTGATTATGAAGTTAAGTTATCCTCTGGCTCTAGCGGTTTGCTTTATGCACAAATTAGCAAAGGGGCACCATTTGATATTTTCTTGTCAGCCGATGCCGAGCGTCCTCATTTGTTAACTGAGCAAGGTTTAGCCTATTCCAAACAAACCTATGCCATTGGTCAACTTGTGCTTTGGCCTGCTAATGGAACACCTAAAGATATATTAAGTTCATTTAAAGGTAAGTTAGTCATAGCTAACCCTAAACTTGCCCCTTACGGCAAGGCAGCAATGGAAACGTTAGATGCTTTGTCACTGAAACAGGCTTACTCAGCTCGATTGATCAAAGCAAACAACATCAATCAGGCATTTCAATTTGTTGATTCAGGTAACGCGGCAATGGCCTTATTGGCAAAATCTCAATTACTTCAAGCTCAACAAAGCTCTAGAAAGTCAGATAAATACGTTCATTATCAGGTTGTGCCAGCCAGTTATCACTCGTCAGTAGAGCAACAATTAGTCATACTCAAACATAGCCAAGAGCGTGTGCTAGCAGAGCAGTTTGTTACTTGGTTAATGTCAGATAAAGTGCAAAATAAATTAATAAAATTAGGGTATGGAATACAGCAATGAGCGAAGCTTTCATCGATTGGGGCGCATTATGGCTAACTTTAAAGCTTGGTTTATACACAGTTGTTATCTTATTGCTTATTGCCATTCCTTTTAGTTGGTGGCTCAGTCGATATCAAGGAAAGTTTAAACCAGTAATAGAAGCCTTCATTACTCTACCTCTTGTTTTGCCTCCAACCGTACTCGGCTTTTATCTGTTGTTAGCATTCTCTCCCGATACTTGGTTTGGAGCTTGGTATCAGTCAATAACAGGGCAACAGTTGGCTTTTAGTTTTGAAGGTATTTTATTTGCTTCCTTAATTTACTCTCTGCCTTTTGTGGTACAGCCTATACTGACTTCTTTCAATCAGCTGGGAAACAAATACGACAGCGTTGCTGCAAGTTTAGGTATTCCTAAGTACAAGCGTTTTGTCTATTTGATTTTACCTATGATTAAACCTGCTTTAATTAGTGCGGCTACTTTGGGCTTTGCTCATACTCTAGGTGAATTTGGCTTAGTGTTGATGATAGGTGGCAATATTCCTAGTGAAACCCAAGTGTTGTCGATTGCTTTGTATAATCATGTCGAAACTATGGAATACCAACAGGCGCATAGACTAGCAGGTTTATTATTGTTGTTTTCTCTTATCAGTTTGACCTTGTTGTACAAATTTAACCGTAAGCACGTTGGCTTCAACTAGGATCTCTTATGTTTACTCATTTACAACTCAATATTGAGCAAGAGTTTAAAAAAGCAAACGATGAAGTGTTTCAATTATCTGTTCAAACAGAGTTTAGTTTAGATAACAACATCATAGGTGTTTATGGTAATTCAGGCCAAGGTAAGTCTACGTTATTAAAAATATGCGCTGGAATAATGTCGGCAACCGATTCAGTAGTGTGTTGGAAAAATGAGCGAGGAAGTAAGCAAGTAACGAAAGAAGCGGAAGCCAGTCCTGTCGTTTATCAGCCACAGGAAGTTACTTTATTCGAGCACTTAACAGTGTTAGAAAATCTAAAATTTGTTCAGCAACACTCAATTTGGTCTAACCAACAATTTACCTTACAACAAGTAGTTAGTTGGTGTGGTGTAGAAGAGTTATTAGAACAAAAAGCGATAAGTTTATCTGGTGGTGAGAAACAAAGAGTTGGTTTAGCTAGAAGTTTATTATCAGGCAAGCCTGTTATTATTTTAGATGAGCCTTTTTCGGCGCTAGACTGGAATAATCGGATAAACATGTTAAAGCTGATTAAAAGGCTTAATCAAACTCATAACTTGGCCTTTATAATTGTCAGTCACTCATTACAAGAACTCGCTTTGTGCTGTGACTATCTTATCAATATCGAGCAGGGAAAAATTGCCATACAAGGTTCTATTGATTCAGTAATTCAAACGCTTAGTTTGGCCTCATCAGAGCCTGTGTTTTCCAGAATTAAAATAAATAATCACACTTATTTAGCTGATTATCACTTAACGAAGTGGCAACTTACTGGTGATAGCAAACAACATATTTATATTAAACAGCTCGATAAATCATTCATTCACCCTGAGGTTAAGGCTGAGCAGATTGTGACTATAGAAGCCAATAAGATCAGCTTAACTCGCAAATCGCTTGATGACACTAGTATGTTGAATCAATTAGTCGGAGAAATTACCAGTATCCAGCCATTTCAGCATTTGGTGTTAGTTAGTATTGATGTTGATGGCCAAGAATTGTTGTCACTCATTTCGCAGCTCTCATATGAGAAACTGAAACTAGCGTTGGGACAGACGGTTTTTGCACAATTTAAAGCTGTTTGAATAATCGCAACTAGGATGATTAAATAGGTCAGATTTTCGCCGATCTTTATTGGGATCATTCTTTATTGGGGTCATCATGGAATTGAAAACTTTGCTAATAGGGTTAGCGATAGCGGCACTTACGCCGTTACTACAGGCTAAAACTGTCCAGTTGGCGGCAATGGAATACCCCCCTCACTATGGTCAAGATTTAATTGATAGTGGTGCTCTTACCGAAATAGTCACGCAAGCATACAAGCTTAGAGGCTCGCAGGTAGAGGTGCTATTTGTCCCTTGGAGTCGTGCTTTGAGCTGGGCTGAGCAAGGAAAAATAGATGGTATTATTGGCCCTTGGTACACAGAAGAAAGAGCTAAAGTACTGCTTTATTCCGAGCCTATTTACCCCAATGAAATGCAGTTTTATAAGGCGACTAAATCCAAAATCTCGTTTGATTCCTATCAAGACTTAGCTGAGCAAGAGTTAGTACTGGGCAGTGTTAGAGGATACGTTCAGGTTAATGGTTTAGCTGAATCAGGAATCAACATTTCATACGTCAATACCGATGGGCAAAACTTTAAATTGTTAGAAAAAGGAAGAATCGATTTGATGGTTGTCGATAAAGACTATGCAAGTTATTTATTGTCGCAGCCTGAATACGTGAACTTAGTAGGAAAAATTGAGCCTATGGTGCCGATTTTAGAAACAAGACAACAATTTCTTACTATTTCTAAAAACACTAACGACGCGACACATAAGTTAACGGATTTTAACTTGGGCTTAGAGCAACTAAAAATGTCAGGGCAGTTTGATGATATTTTAAAAAAGCACGGAATAGATTGACTTAATTTTGGAGTGGAGGGCCCTTGCGGACCCTCCTGGGGGTAGTGGTAGTTACGCTATTTTCATGCAGTTTTTACCTGCATTTTTCGCCGCGTAAAGCGCTTTGTCTGCTCGAGCAAACAAATCGGTTGGTGCGTCGCTTAATTGAAAAGCAGCGCAGCCAATACTGGTACTAACCTGATACTTGCTAAACAAGGCATCTTGCGTGACCGCTTGGTTAATACGCGAGGCGACAATTTTTGCCGTCTCTAAATTCTCTTTTTCAAGTATTACCGCAAACTCGTCGCCACCAAAGCGGAACAGTTGGTCAGTAACTCTTAAACAGTCGCTAACAGTGTGAACAAAGGTAGTTAATAGTTCATCGCCCATTAAATGACCGTGGTTATCATTTACTTGCTTGAAGTTATCTAGATCAAGCAGCATTAATACAAATGAGTCCTCGAATCTGGCTGAGTGCTGCACTTGACGCTCAATTGCATCGTCATACATAGCTCTATTGCCAATTCCTGTTAAAGGATCTTTTAGCGCCATTTGCTGTAATTGCCAAAACGCCAATGCATTACGCAAAGGATATACCAACTTTTTCTGATAGCTGGTTAAAGATGTCATTAACACGTCAGTAATAGGTCTGTCAGAGAAATAGCTAATACGTGCCATTAATCTATCGTTAATTCTGATCGGCAATGTCATGCTCAGTTTTGACTTACGACCATTGGTCGCTTGAAACTTACCGTGGTAAGTATCTAGCTCTACAGTATTAATCTTGTAGTGGTTTGCTATAGCTCGTAAAAATATACCTAATATTTGCTCTACATCTAGTGTAGTTTGCAATTGTTCAACAAGGCTTTCGCTGTCTCTTCTTGAACCTGTATTATTAGGCCAAGCAGCCAAGTAATGATTGGCTTCAGGGTGTAGTACATCTAAATGACTGATGTAATCCATAGGTCCCCCGTTAATTTGCTTAGTAAACTCAGTCGATGTACTTAAAGCGAATACCGTGCCAAAAATGTAATCTTATGAAAATTAAAGAAAAAACATGAAATGGGGGAATCTTCTGCTAGACTGACAATTAATCGACGGCAATTTTCTGCCTGATTAATAGGTAAATTTTGGAGAATAGGGGTTTATGTCTCACGGCCACTTCTTGGAGCTTATTTTTTTACTCGCCACATCAGTCTTTATTGTGTGGTTTTTTAAGCGTATTGCCTTGCCTCCCATTCTCGCTTATCTCGTTGCTGGAATAGTCGCTGGTCCCCAAGCATTAGAACTAATTACCTCGCCAGAGCAAGTAGCCTTAGTCGCAGAATTGGGGATTGTTTTTTTACTCTTTTCTTTAGGTTTGGAATTTTCTATACCTAAATTAGTAGCAATGCGGCACTTAGTGTTTGGCGTTGGTACTGCGCAAGTGATTATCACCTTGTTACTTATTATGGGAGCTAGCTCGGCAATGGGGCTTAGCTTGAATGCTTCTTTTGTTATTGGTTCTGTGTTCGCGCTTTCTTCTACTGCTGTCGTGGTAAAAACTCTGAATGAAAAAGGTCTGACTCAAACAAAGCGTGGGCAAGTGGCAATTGGTGTCCTGCTATTCCAAGATATTGCCGTCGTTCCTTTCCTAATTGCCATACCATTACTAACTGGAACTGGTGTTGATATGGTGAGTGCCATTTTATTGGCACTGGCGAAAGGTTCAATTGTTGTTGTGATCTTACTATCCGTTGGTAAGTGGGTTTTACCTAAGGTATTTAACGAGGTTGCACAAGTTCGTACTGATGAATTGTTTGTTCTGACAGCTATTTTGGTCACAGTGATGGCTGGCACTTTAACCAGCTTCTTTGGTTTGTCTATGGCTTTGGGAGCTTTCTTGGCTGGCATGATGTTAAGTGAAAGCCAGTACAAGCATCAATTGGAAGCGGATATTCGACCATTCAGAGATATTTTAATGGGGTTATTCTTTATTAGTGTCGGTATGCAATTAGATGTGACTGTCATTGTTAGACACTGGTTGTGGATACTAGCAGGCTTAGCAACTTTAATGTTCGTCAAGACCATTGTTATAAAGCAGTTAGCTGTAGTGTCGGGAGAAACTCGTAAGGATGGTTGGAGTTCAGGTTTAATGTTGTTCCAAATGGGAGAGTTTGGCTTTGTTCTGGTTGCTTTAGCCCAACAATACAATATCTTCAATCCTGACTTAGCCTCTGCTTTGGTTGCAATTGGTGTATTGAGTATGGCTGTTACGCCAACTGTAATTGCCCGTCACGGTGAAATTGCCGACGGTATAGACAAAGTGCTAGGAAAATACGAAGGAGATGATCCAGTACCTGAAACTCCTGAGTTTCACTCTGAATTATCTGAACACGTTGTGATTTGCGGTTTCGGCCGAGTAGGACAAACAGTAAGTAGATTCTTAAAATCTGAAGCTGTGCCTTTTGTGGCGTTAGACGTTGATCCTGTGAGGGTAGCAGAGGCTCAAGCCGCCGGAGAAAACGTTCAATTTGGTCACGCTAGAGATAAAGCAATTCTAGAAGCTGCCTGTGCCGACAAAGCTAAATTAATAGTGATCACTTTTGGCGACATAGCTCGTACACAGATGGTGATAAGTAACTTAAAAGAAATTGGCTCTACGGCTAGAGTTATGGTTCGAACAAAAACCGATCAACACTTAAAAGAAATCTTAGACGAAGGAGCCGATCAGGTTGTGCCAGAAGCATTGGAAGGTAGCTTGATGCTAGTTTCTCAAGTGCTATTTGAGTCTGGAGTACCTATGTCTAGAGTACTTAGGCGTATTCGCAAAGAAAGAGAAAATCGCTACGGTAAATTACATGGGTTTTACCCTGGTGATACAACTGAAGTAACCGCTGATAGAAGAGATTTACTTGAGTATATCCACGCAGTGGCAATCCCAGAAGACGCTTACGCCGTTGGTAAATCAATAGAACATTTTGATTTTGCTAAAAGAAGAATTGAGATTGTTGGGTTAAGGAGAAATGGCGAAGAACTGCCAAATCCTGATCAGCAAACTATTATCAAAGCACAAGATACGATAATTATTAAAGGAAAGCCTAGAAGGGTTGAGCGTGTAGAAAGATTCTTGATGACAGGATAGTAAATAGAGTCAAACAAGCTAAAGTTCATACTAGACTAGCCGAAAACTTAGATGTACAAAACTCGCAATTCTAAGTCAGTGTTAATTTCAAACTAACACTCTAACAAGGTCTTGTTTATCTCTCAGTTAATGACAGATAAACCTGCCTTACAAGTCAACATGGAAGTCGTTAGCCTGGAGAAAATATGAATTATCCTTGGATCGCTAAAGCAAATAAGATGTTTCTGGCTGTACTCACCGGTCAGTTTATCTTTGGTTTAATCATCGCCTTTTTTACAAATACTTGGGGACTAGCTTTATTGCTAGGTGGAGCTATTCTAGCTTTCCCTGTATTTCTCATAACCACTCGGCCTTTCGATCCAATTACTCGACACGTTGTCGCCATGGCAACTCAACTAGCCACTGCACTTCATATTCAACAAGCTCAAGGTTTAACAGAAATTCATTTTGAAGTTTTTGCTATGTTGGCGGTGCTGGTGTTTTATCGAGATTGGAAGATGATTGCATCGGCATTAGGTGTTGTCGCTGTGCATCATGTTTTGTTCTTTATTTTACAAGCGCAAAGTATGCCTTTCTATTTGTTAGAAGAAAGTCATATGTATTTCTATATTCTTGTTATTCATGCTCTTTTTGCAACTTTGGAAGCGGCAATGTTGATGTATATGGCTCATGATAGTCATAAAGAAGCAGAAGCTAGTGCTGTTATAGGGCAAACGGTAAATGAAATCTTGTCGAAGGATGGCCATTTTAACCTGAATGTTACCTTAACCGAGGGTAATAAGGAGCTGGAAGAATTTAACCGTCTGATTATGTCATTTAGAGAGATCATCAAACACGCCAGAGCTGTTAGTCATGAAACTTCAGAGCTTGCTGTTAATGTGACAGATATTACATGTCGAGTGAATCAATTAACGGAACAGTCTTCAGATAAGGTTAGCATGATAGCAACGGCCATTGAGCAGATGGCTGTAACGAATGAAGATGTAGCAAAACGAGCCATAGATGTAAGTGCTCATGCCGAATCAGCTCAAGAAAATACGGATAATATGAATAAGATCATTGCCAATTCGCATGGTAATACTGGCGATCTTAAGAATGTTATTTCAGCTACTGCTGATACAATTCAAAACCTATCGGCTAAGTGTGACCGCATTGCTGATGTAATGAATTCTATTACCGCAATATCCAATCAAACAAATCTACTTGCCCTTAATGCGGCAATTGAATCTGCCCGTGCAGGTGAACATGGCCGAGGCTTTGCTGTGGTAGCAGATGAGGTTCGACAGTTAGCAACTAAAACCCGTGAAAATGCTGAAGGCATAAGTGAAGAAGTAAGCTCGCTAATGGAAGATGCGAATCTATCGGTATCTCAAATGTCTGCGTGTATTGAGAAAGTAGAAGGTGCGGTAGAATTATCTGAGCAGATGTCTAGCACCGTTGCAGAGGTGTCTTCGGGTATTACCAATGTGACAGATAATATTCAAAATGTTGCAGCTGCAATTGAACAACAAGTTTCAGCGTCGGAAAGTATTTCTGGTTCTGCACAAGAGTTACATCATAGTTCTGAAACGCAAAGTGAAGATATGGCTAAAACTCGCGCAGATGTAACACACTTACAGCAACAAATAGCTTCATTAAATCAGGAGTTAGTCAGATTTCTGGTTTAGCAAAAGAGCAGGCTAACAGACGAATTATTTTGTTTGTTAGCTTTATTTGGTTCGTTTCTATTCTTGCTTTTTTAGTTTATGCCGCCAGTCAAAAGTTAGTCGCTTTTGATCCTGACGGAAAATTATGGCGACAAAGCCAATTGCCTAATTTTGATGGCGAAATAGCAGCTTATGTAAGTAATGAATTTGGTAATAGCAAAAATAAAGTTGTTCACTTTTCCCAGAACTCTTGTGAATGTAATTTGGTAGCACAAGAGCACTTAGCTTCAGTTGAGTTCTTAGCCGATTCTCAAGGCTATGAAAATGTGAAATTGGTGCTTGGCAATAATGCTTTTATCGAACAATATATTCCAGCAACTCCGGCTGTTGCAGTATTCAACGACAAAGGAAGTTTAACCTATTTAGGCCCATATTCAGCTGGATACTCATGTACAGCAGGTAATGGTATTGTCGAGTCCTACTTAGTGGGACAGACAAAAACATTGATTGGCGCTACTGTAATAACAAACACTGAAGGTTGTTATTGTCCGGTGCAGGAAGTTCCGAGTCGTTCTGAGAACAACTAATTATCTCTTGTTATATGTCGGCCACAATGAGGGCAAGTTTCTTCTGTTGAGCCTCGTTTTACCCCGTTTAGTTTCATCAGTAAGTTGGCTTCTTCTTCTGTTAGAGCCAATTCTCGGCGGATCTTTTCGATATGATGAAGTTCTCGGTCTGTCACTACACCATCAGCAATTGCATCTCTGATTAATGCGGTAAATTTTTGTCTTCGCCTTCTTAGTTGCTCTGAAAAGCCACTAACTATGATACCTGTTGGCATAGCAACTAACCCCATACTCAGTAAAGTGATAACGCCCCCGAAGAATTTGCCTCCAGCAGTAACCGGAGTGACATCACCATATCCAACTGTTGTCAGAGTTGCCATTGCCCACCACATCGCTGCAGGAATACTGCCGAATGCTTCAGGTTGTACATCATGCTCTATTAAGTAAATACCGCTAGAGGAAATCACTAATAAAACAAATAGAATAGAGAAGGCGGCTATCAGCGAGTGTTTTTCTTCAGTGAATACTTTGAGTAATAAGCTAAAAGCAGAAGAATAACGAGTGATCTTGAACACTCTTAAAATTCTAAAGATACGCAAGAAGCGTAAGTCTAGTACAAAGAAGAATTGTAAGTAGAAAGGTAAAATGGCAACGAGATCTATTATGGCTAATGGCGACTTTATGTATTGCCATCTAGTCATGTTGGCACCGGACTTAGTTTTCTTTTCTACTATGGTCCAGAGTCTAACTATGTACTCAATCGAGAATACGACCACAGAAAATAATTCAAACCAGAAAAAGAAATGATGAAATTGAGCATAAATTTCTTCAACGGACTCTAAAATAATCGCCAGCACGTTAAGTGCAATGAGGATCATTAAAAAGCGATCGATAATGAGATTGGCCGTCGATTTTTCAGTATGGTTATCAACCAGTTCAAATACTTTAGCTCTTAAGCTAGTGGTCATATTTTTAATTCCAAAAATTCACTAATCGCATCGATTTGCTCTAGTCCATCTTCATATCCTAGCTGGATGAGTTCTTGAGTAAAAGGCTTCTCAAACATTAAGTAGCTGATCAACGCTGACTCTGAGTCTTTTGTTACTCCCGCGAATCTAAGTAGAAAACGAATAGCAGAAGGCATGTTGTGGTAATGCTTTGAAGCTATCTTGTTAAAGTTACGACTCGGATTTATCAACATGCTCTCAACTTTCTTTAGGCCAGCTTTGCTTTCATCAGCATGGGATAGCGTTGCATTAACTCTTTGCATACGCTCTAAGTCAGAATTTAATGAGTCTGTAAAAATGGTATCGAGCAGATGGCCGGTTATAGTGGCGCTATCAGGGTGAAACTCTGAATTGCCATAATATTTGTCTTGTTTTGGTTGTTCTACACCTATGATTAAGATTTTATCAGCACCTAAATGAATCGCTGGACTTAGTGGTGAAAGCTGATGAATTGAACCATCACCAAAAAACTGATCACCAATTTTAACACTTGGAAAAACCAAAGGAATTGCTGCTGATGCAAGTAAGTGACGCGTGGTCAGAATCGTTTTTACACCTTTGCGCTTAGCTCTTTGCCATTCGTCATTCAAACTTGATTGGAAAAAGCTGATGGAGTCGCCATCACTGTAACTTGATGCGTTGACAGAAATAGCCTGTAGATGATCAGATAAAATGTTTCTATCTATGCGTTTGTAATCAATCAAATCTGAAAGTAATTCAACCAGTGGCGCATTATTTAATAAGCTGGTTGGTCTATCTATGTCGCTTTTTCTGTATTTACTTAAATAGTTTCGCAATAGATGGCTTGTCACTCCAGACCAACTTGATTGATAAACCTGTTCGGTGCGGAAATTCTTCCAAACCCATTCAGTTTTTTTCACCCCTAAATGAAAGCAAGAAGCGTAACAGGCCATGGACACCGCATTTATTGCTCCAGCGGAGGTTCCGCAGATAACTTTAAATGGCGATTTCTGATTGCGGGGCAATACGCTGGCAATAGCTTTTAATACTCCCACTTGATAAGCCGCCCTAGCGCCCCCACCTGTTAATAACAGAGCATTGGTGGTGGAAGGTTTGTTTGAGTTCGTAAAAATCATAATAAAATCATCCTATTGCTATGAATTATGGAACTCTAAGGTGAAACTTTCAACGCTAATATTCTGGTTACGCTATTTGAAAGCTAAATAGGCTTGCATACCACAAAGGATTAAGTGATAATGCGCGCCGCTTAGCTGGATACGGCGAAGCAGTCCACTATGGTAACTCCATTGGTCCCTCGCAACGATACCTTGTGAACCTGGTCAGGCCCGGAAGGGAGCAGCCACAACAAGCGACTCGTGTGCCGAGAAGTGCTGGTGGAGTTGCCACCCAAAACTCTCTTTTTTACTCATTCCCAAAGCTGAAACATTTTCTAGCAATTTTATCTGTGTTCCTGCGCAATTAAGCTTTTACATCACTGTAAATCCTCTATACAGTTAGCGAGTTTATACCAATCTGCATAAATAATCAGCCATTCAGAGCCTCTCACAAGTGGGAGAATAAGAAAAATTTGTGCAGGTATAGCCATTCTACATCAAGCAAATTTTACGCAATTATCGCGCTTGTGAGAGGCTTCCAAAGGACGAGTTTAAAAACTCCCTATACGGCTTTATTGATTTTGAAAAGGGAATAACCATTCTCTGCAATCAATGCATTGTCTATGAAGTTTTTAATTCTCGCTGAATGACTTATTATTTATGTAGATTGGTATTATTTGATTCAAAACAAAAAATAATAAAAGAAATCACAACATGGAGTGATCGTGAAAAAATTACATCAACGACTTACTATTCCTCTCCTCGCATCTTTTACTATGTTTGCCCACGCCGAAGAAAATAAACTGGAACTAACCAGTTGTTTTGTTGATGGTGTTAAAAGCCAAGCGCTATGCGGTGTACTAGATGTTGCGGAAGATCCTAACCAAGCTTTGTCTGAGCAAAATAAAGTGCCACTTAACGTGGTGGTATTGCCAAAGTTTAAAGAAGAAAGCAAAGAACAGCCTGTTATGTTCTTAGCTGGTGGGCCTGGACAAGGCGCCACTGAATTAGCTGGAACACTGAATAAGCCTTTCTGGGAGCTTAGACAACAGCACGACATTATTCTTATTGATCAAAGAGGTACGGGGAAGTCTAACGGTCTTCGTTGTCCTTCTAGATATTCTGATGAAGATGCTTTGAGCTTTGATGACTCGATTTTGGATACTAAAGAAGAAGTTGAATATTGTTTGTCACACTTCTCTGATATCAATTTACCACATTACAATACATATCAAGCTATAGAAGACTTTGAAGCGGTAAGAGAAGCGCTTGGTCATGAGCAAGTTCACATTATTGGTGGCTCTTACGGAACTAGAGCTGGCTTTGCTTACTTAAAGAATCATCCTGAGTCGATTAAAACAGCAACTCTAGACAGTAATGCACCTATGGATATCGTGATAGGTTTCTTTGGCAAAACGTCAGAAGCGGCATTTGATTTACTACTAGAAGATTGTAATCGTCACGAGCACTGCGCTAAGGCATTTCCTGATTTAAAACAAGATTACTTATCACTGTTGGCAAAGATAGAAGATAAAGCCATTGAAAGTAAGATGTATCACCCTGTTACAGGTGAATTAGTTAACTTGTTCCTAACCAAAGACAAGGTAACGGAAACAATCAGAGGAACATTATATAACTTAGCTTCTAGACAGTTGGTTCCTTATGCTGTGAGCAGTGCGGCAAAAGGCGATTACCGTACAATTGCTTCATTGATAGCTTCTTCAGCATCGTCCACTGAACAAAACGGTGGTTTATACACTGGTCTTACGATGAACATCGTTTGTAATGAAGATATGCCTAGAGCTAAAGCGGAAGATTTTAGCAAAGACGCAAATAACTACTTCAACGGCGAGCGCGGTTATTCAGCCTTTACGGAAGTTTGTGAGTTTTGGCCGAAGTGGCCAGCACCAGCAGATTTTGCTGAGCCAGTAAAAACTTCGGTTCCTGTTCTATTATTCTCCGGTAAATACGACCCTGTAACACCTCCAGAGTATGCAGAACTTGCAATGCCTCATTTAGAGAATGCTAAACATGTTGTGATTGAAAAAGGTTCTCACGTTCCTTCAATTACCATGTGTACCGATGCGATTCAAAGCTTTATTGAGAAAGCTAGCTTGGAAGATGTTGACTTCTCTTGTGCCGAGCAAGAAGTAACAGAAATGTTTTTAACCGACCTAAACCAGCTTCACTAAGGACCAGACATGTTAGAAGTTCAAAATTTAGTTAAACATTTTGGCGATGTTAAAGCCTTAGATAACCTGAGTTTTAAAGCACAAGACGGTCAAATTACGGGCATCTTAGGGCCAAATGGAGCAGGTAAAACAACTGCTCTTAGAGTTTTATACGGTCTGTTAAAAGCAGAAGAGGGCAAAGGTTTTATCAATGGTATCGACAGCCAAGTAGAGCCGCAAAAAGCGAGAAAGGAAATTGGTATTTTTCCTGATAAGTTTGGCCTATACGAGAGGTTAACAGCGAGAGAGCAAGTGGCTTATTTTGCTGAATTACATGGCTTTAAAGGTGAGCAAAAAGAGCGAGCGTTAGAAGATATTATTAACAAGTTAGACATTGCTGACATTGCTGATCGTAAATGTGAAGGTTTTTCACAAGGTCAGAGAATGAAAGTGATCTTAGCGCAAGCACTAGTTCACCAACCGCAAAATCTTATTCTTGATGAACCTACTCGTGGTTTAGATGTAATGAGTACACGAATTTTAAGAGAAGTGTTGTTAGACCTTAAGCAGCAAGGGAAATGTATCCTGTTTTCTTCACACGTTATGCAAGAAGTTGCAGCGTTATGCGATCAAGTTATTGTTGTTGCAGGAGGCAAAATTGCTGCTGTAGGAACACCTGAGCAATTATGTGAACAAACAGGTAAGACAGAGTTAGAAGAGGCATTCGTTGCCTTGATAGGTAGTGATGAGGGAATTGCAGCATGATAAAAGCACTGTTTAAAAAAGAGTTTATTGACGCGATACGAGATAAACGTTCAGTTTTTGCCGCTTTGCTAGGTGCGTTATTCACTCCGCTATTTTTTGCTGGAATGATGACCTTTACACTTGAGCAAGCTAGCTCTGTTGATGAATTATACATAGACATCAAGAATCAAGAACAAGCTCCACAGCTAATTAGTTTGCTTAAACAAGCAAAGATATTACATGCTGAAACGCCAGGAAAAGGTAAAAAGTTTACCCTTGATGGCGAAGAGCAAACACACAGTAAAGTAACGCTAACCTTTGCAGAAGACTTTGCTGAAAAGTTAGCTAAAGGCGAAACTGGTGAAGTTGTGATTTTGTCAGACTTTTCTCGCAAAGACGCTAGAAGTCAAATCGGCAGAGTTAAAGATGTATTAAACGGATACCAATCTCAGGTTGGAGCAATGAAGTTGATAGCAAGAGGTGTTTCACCAAATGCGATGCAAGTCATTAAAATTACTGAGAATGATACAAGTAGCCCGAGCTCTAAATCTGCAATCATTTTAGGTATGTTAGGGGTAATGATCTTAGTTACTATCTTCGTATCATCAACTAATGTTGCTATTGACTCTAGTGCAGGTGAACGTGAGAGGAACTCATTAGAGTTACTGTTAATGCAACCTGTAAGCACGTTTGATGTGGTAATGGCTAAGATGCTAAATACCTCTAGCTTCTCAATCATTGGTGGTACGCTAACAATAGTGCTAACAGCGTTAGTTATTCCTTTTATTCCTCTGCATAAGTTAGGCGCCGCGTTTAACTTTGATGCTACATTTGCTTTGACTATCTGGTTGATTGTTATGCCTCTAGCATTTTTTGCTGCAGCGTTTCAGCTAACAACGGCGTTCCACGCTAAGTCATTTAAAGAAGCACAGTCTTATATTCAGTACACTATTATGGTGCCAATTATTTTACCTATGGCATTAGAGATCACTAACTATAAACATCCAGTGCTTAGCTACTTACCTATTTTTGCACAGCAGCAAGCGATTTCGCAGTTGTTCAGAGGTGAGTTAGAAAGCTTTACTCCTGTAATAGGTGGGTCAATTGTGACGCTAGTATGTGCAGCCGCTTTAGTGAAGTTTATTGCTAAATCACTGAAGTCAGAAAAAGTGGTATTGGGGCTATAAGAGTCTGTAATAAATACTAAAAAGGAGCACTTAGTGCTCCTTTTTTATTGCTAGAAAATAGAGAGTGCTACAGCTCTTTTACCCTTAAAAATGATGCAAACCGCGGCTTACCAGACTTAGTTAAACCAAAATATTTATACGTAATTAGTTGACCAAACTTAGGTGGATTCTTGCGGTCTTCTAGTTTAAAACCAGTTCCTATTCTGAATACTCTTCCTTGTTTATCTCTTACCAATAAAGAGCCCATCAAGTTACTGAATTTTCCTGTGCCTTCAATGTGATCTATCACTACAGCTTCGGCATCGTAGTATGGTTTTACTTTTAATATCGATTTCTGCCTACCAGGTTGATAAGCCGTGTTAGCGAGGTTGAGCATTATGCCTTCGCCACCTTGTTCTATTGTACTGTTAAAATAATCTTCAATTTCGCTTATTTTGTTATAGCTAAAGTGAGGAATTAGCTTGAGGAAGGGAACGTCAGCCTTTTCTACTATGTGTTCCAGCTGTTTTACCCTGCGTTCAAACGAGAGTTCTGAAGTAGGTAAATCAAATAGCATAAACTTAACTCTCCGCCACTCTTGGTCTATGGGCTGTTGCTTTGAAGTGGTGGAAACTAGTTGTTCAAATTGTCCTCTTGCTATCCATAATTCTCCTTCTACTGGCGCCGCTGGTAATGCTGCAGTGAACCAATCTGGTGCTGCAATTCTTTTTCCTTGTCTACTAATCAGTTTGGAGCCTGTCCAATAAGCTCTAACGCCATCTAATTTCTCACTGACTAGATAGGCATTAGGCTTTTCAGATAATGCGTACAGGCTTGTTGTACTGGCTAGCATGAGTTGTGGTTTATGCAGAGCTGCCCAAGCTGAAGGTAGACTCAGGACAAAGCAAAGTAGAATGATAATTAGAGGTGTCATAATAATTCCCTATATTAGATACGTTGTGAATATACAAACTATAGACGGTATATTATCAAGTACCAAATATGGGTAATTATTTTATATAAAAAAACCGGCTTAAAGCCGGCTTTTTTAGTTATAGATTAAGTTCCTAATTAATAAGATCTTAAACTACACCGAATACTTGCTTAAGAATTAAGAAACAAGCGATAGACAGTGCAGCACCTACAGGTAATGTTACTACCCATGAAACTACAATGTTACGTACAACACTTAAGTTAAGCGCTGCAATACCACGTGCTAAACCTACACCTAATACAGCACCAACAAGTGTCTGTGTAGTAGAGATAGGTAGACCAGTACCAGATGCAATGATTACTGTAGAAGCGGCTGCTAATTCAGCTGCGAAACCACGGCTTGGTGTTAAGTGAGTAATACCTTTACCGATAGTCGCGATAACTCTGTGACCGAATAACGCAAGACCTGCAACGATACCAAAACCACCTAGAGGTAAGATCCACCAAGCTAATGTTGATTTAGCTAAGATTTGACCGTCATTTTGGATAATGCTTACTACTGCAGCTAGTGGACCAATAGCGTTAGCAACGTCATTTGAACCGTGTGCGAAAGCCATACAACAAGCCGTAACAACCATTAATACAGCGAAGATCTTTTCAACGTTAGTGAACTGCATTTCTTTGTCTGCAGACGGGTCTAACTTGATTTTGCTGATGAAGAATTTACCGATTAAAGCGATAATGATACCAACTAAGATAGCGTAAGCGTATGCTTCAAAGTTAGAGATAGTTAAGTCGCCAGATTTAACGATGTGCTTAAGACCTTTCTTAATAGTCACTAGCGCCATTACGAAGCCAGCTAAGAACATGTAGAAAGGCACGTATTTCTTTGCGTTTTCTAAAGGACTCTTGGTGTCAAAGATAAGCTTTTGCGCTGACATAAATATTAGGTAGGCGATAAAACCGGACAGGGCTGGCGTTACAATCCAACTACCTACAATACCACCAACTTTACCCCAGTTAACTGCGTCCATACTTACACCAAACGCTGCGAAACCTACGATAGCACCAATGATTGAGTGTGTTGTAGATACAGGCCAGCCTAAGAATGATGCAACCGCTAACCAAATAGCAGCAGCAAATAGTGCTGAGATCATACCTAATACAAGATATTCAGGATTAGGAATAAATGGTGTTGAATCTATGATGCCTTTACGGATAGTAGATGTTACTTCACCACCTGCTAAGTACGCACCTGCGAACTCAAATACCATAGCGATAATGATAGCTTGCTTGATAGTCAGAGCTTTAGAACCAACTGACGTACCCATTGCATTAGCTACGTCATTCGCACCAATACCCCAAGCCATAAAAAAGCCAACGATAGCCGCCGTCATGATTAACAGCATGCCGTAATTTGAAAGAATATCCATCGATATACCCTATAAAAAAACTAAATAATTCTATTTTTTAACGCGCGAGCATTAGCTCTAAGCGAGAGCCTACACGTTCTGCTAAATCTGCTAAGTCCCCAATCCACTCGATCATGCGGTAAGTTACCATCACATCGATCGGATTCAGGTCTTGTTCTAAATTCTTAAGTTGTAAACGAATTGCGATTTGCATCGAGTCTGTATCGTCTTCGATTAAATCTAATTCAGTGATCATTTTTTCAACTAGATCAACTTCACGGCCTCTAAAGCCTGTTTCTAATAGTTCATCTAATTCGTTGATCGCTCTACAAGCTTGTTCACACGCGTCAACGTTGCGTTGCACGTATGCTTTGAATTCTTCTTGGATTGATGCCGGAATAGTTAATTGACGACCTAAAAATCTACCTGAAATGTCTTTTGCTTTGTTAGCAATTTTGTCCTGTTGAGTCGCTAATTCTAATAAGTCCGTACGCTCAACTGGTAAGAATAAACCTCTTGGTAGGTTCATTCGGATCTCACGTTTTAACACGTCAGCTTCTTTTTCAAGCGTTGAGATATCTGCTCTAACTTCTGCTGCTTTTTCCCAGTTTTCAGCAAACACGTGCTCGAAAAATGGAACCAGTAACTTTGCTGCATTGTTTACTTTGCTAATGTGCTCTTCCAATGGTTTGATTGGAGATTTAGCAAAAACGCCAAGTATTGAGTTTGTAGACATAATTAAGCCTTTTTAATTGTAAAAACTTTTCACTAGGGGCTGTTTAATTTTCTCTTTTTACATTTCAAACCTATGAAACGTAAACAACCTCTAATTAATATTGCCTTGTTTTATTGTTTAGTAAAGCGCAGAGGCTATCCTCGACAATAAAATCGACGCGGAGTATATGACATGTTTGTTACAAATATATTACATAAATGTAATATTGCTGTAATAATCGGGTTAAGTGGCTAAAATACGAACAAATCGTATAAAAGGGCAGTGGAAGCCCCTTTTTTTATTAAGGACTCTATTACTTTTAGAGCCTTGCTGGAAGACATAAATATCCTCCAGCATTTGCAATATTTGAGAGATAAACAGCCTCTAATCTCTGATATTCTTTTTAATGTCGTCTTCTGAAGTGTGACGAACATCCTTTCCTTTTACAAAGTAGATGATGTATTCAGCAACGTTTTGACAACGGTCACCTATACGCTCTAAAGAACGAACTGACCACAAAACGTCCATTACTTTTGGAATTGATCTTGGGTCTTCCATCATATATGTCATTAATTGACGTGTGATAGCTTCATATTCTTTGTCTAACTGTTTATCTGCTTTGTGTACTTTAAATGCAGCTTCAACGTCCATACGAGCAAATGAGTCTAGTACGTCATTTAGCATAGTAATCGCTTTTCTGCCCATGCTGTCCATGGAAACAAGAAACTCTTGCTGTGCTTTGTTAAATGATTCAAGTGCTACATTAGCAATACGTTCAGCTTCGTCACCGATACGCTCTAAATCAGTGATCGTTTTAATGATGGCTAAAACTAATCGTAAGTCAGAAGCCGCAGGCTGGCGCTTGGCAATAATTCTGGTACAAGCTTCGTCAATCTGTACTTCCATGCGATTAACTAAATAATCAGTTTCAAGTACTCTTCTAGCTAGCTCTTGGTCTGAATTGTTTACCGCATTTAAGGCATTTGTTAGCTGTTGTTCAACTAAACCACCCATTTTTAATACATCATTTCTGATCTGCTCTAGCTCGTCATTAAACTGAACAGAGATGTGTTTATTGATATTCATATCCATTGTAATTCTCCTGCTTAACCGTAACGACCAGTGATGTAGTCTTCTGTTTTCTTCATTTTAGGTGTTGTGAACAGGGTATTTGTATCTCCGTGCTCAATCAATTGACCCATGTACATAAATGCAGTTTGACCTGAAACACGAGCTGCCTGTTGCATACTGTGAGTTACGATAACTACCGTGTACTTGCTCTTAAGTTCAGTAATTAATTGCTCGATCGTCAAGGTTGAGATTGGGTCTAGTGCAGATGTTGGTTCATCAAGAAGTAGTACTTCAGGTTCAATTGCAATTGCTCTAGCGATAACAAGTCTTTGTTGCTGACCACCAGATAAACCTAACGCTGACTCGTTTAGTCGATCTTTAACTTCATCCCATAACGCTGCGTTTCTTAAAGAACGTTCAACCGCTTCATCGAGAATGCGTCTGTCGTTAATACCTTGCAAACGAAGGCCATATACAACATTTTCATAAATGCTCTTCGGGAATGGGTTAGGGCGCTGGAACACCATACCTACACTTCGGCGTAAAGAGGCTACATCAACAGATTTGTCATAAATATTTTGTTGGTGAAGTAAAATTTCACCTTCGATACGACATGTGTCTACTAAATCATTCATACGGTTTAAACAACGTAAGAGCGTTGATTTACCACAACCAGAAGGGCCGATAAAAGCAGTTACTTCGCCTTTAGGGATGTTTAGGTTGATGTTTTGCAGTGCCTGCTTCTCACCATAGTATAAATCTAAGTTTTTAATACGCAGTGCGATTTGATCTTCACGTAAGTTATTCAAATCAATTACCGAAGGTTCTTTATTACTCATATCTGGTGCGACAGAAATCATGTGACACTCTCTTTTCTAAACTTTAATCTTTTAAATTTAATTCTATTTTTGCACGTGAGCACGTTTTTAGTGCTCAAGTGCCTTATATTTTTCACGTAAATGGTTACGAATACCGATTGCAGTAATATTCAGTGCAATGATTACCGTTACCAATAGGAACGATGTTGCGTATACCAATGGTCTTGCCGCTTCAACATTAGGACTTTGGAAACCAACGTCATAAATGTGGAAACCTAAGTGCATGAACTTTCTGTCTAAGTGAACAAATGGAAAGTTACCATCAATAGGTAGTGTAGGTGCCATTTTTACTACACCAACTAACATTAGTGGTGCTACTTCACCTGCTGCACGTGCAACTGCCAAAATAAGGCCTGTCATAATTGCAGGACTAGCCATAGGAATAATGATACGCCATAAGGTTTCTGCTTTAGTTGCGCCCAAAGCTAGCGAGCCTTGGCGTAATGAACCTGGAATTCTAGATAAACCTTCTTCAGTTGAAACGATAACAACTGGCAGAGTTAAAATTGCTAAGGTTAGTGCTGACCAGATAACACCTGGTGTACCAAACGTAGGGCCAGGTAACGCTTCTGGGTAGAACAATTCATCGATTGAGCCACCTAACATGTATACGAAGAAACCAAGACCAAATACACCGTAAACAATAGAAGGTACACCTGCTAGGTTGATTACCGCGATGCGAATTATCTTAGTGATAGCATTCTTACCTGCGTATTCATGTAAGTAAATAGCAGCTACTACACCAAATGGAGTAACAATAATTGCCATTAATAGAACCATGAATACAGTACCGAAGATAGCAGGGAATACACCACCTTCGGTGTTAGCTTCTCTAGGGTCATCAACGATGAATTTACTGATTTGACGGCCGTACCTTGCTACTTTTTGCAAGAAACTCATGTCATTAGGGAAGGCAACGTCAAGCACGTAGTTAAGTGGTAACTCTACTAATTCACCACGCATATCTTTAACGATAACCGAGTCACGTTTTGCCTCATTACGATACGCGAATAGTTGCTTCTCATAACCTTTATATTCTTCTCTAAGTTCGGCTCTGCGCTCGTTTAACTCAGCTAAAGACTGTGGGTTTAACGCTCCGTCTAACTCTAACTTACGTTCTTTTAGACGCAGTCTCTCTAACTCGTAGTTAATTGCACCAATTTCATCGTTTTGTAAATCCAATGCTTTACCGTTTAACTCAACAGCGCGATCAATTAACTTGTACAACTCTTCTTCTTTGTTGCTAGTTACAGCTTGACCATCTTTGACTACAGAATCAATGAAACCGTAGAAGTTACCGTTTTTACTACGCTCAAACACTGCAAGACCCGTAGGTGTTGATTGTTTTTCAATAAACGTAGCCATTAACCATGTGAAATCTAACTCTACAAATTCGCGGTTACCGGTTTTTACTAATAAACGCTCAACCGTTTCACCTGGATGCTTATCAAAAGTGACACCCGACTCGATTAATCGCTGAGTAGGCACTTGTTCTCTGTCATAAATTTCACCAATGATCACTTGCTTTTGACCATTTTGATTAACGGTGTCGAACTGGTGAATATTCGATGGCCAGAAGTAAGACAAACCACGACTAGCAATCAGTAAAAGTAATCCTATTACAGAAAGTAAGCTAATACTTACTGCGCCTGCAGTCATCCACACCCAAGGTGAACCAGATTTGAACCATGTTTTCATTTTCAAACTCTCCAATACAACTTAATGCGGATTAAAGTGAACTGTACTTTTCGCGTAAACGCTGGCGAACAAATTCCGCGATAGTGTTAAACACGAAGGTAAAGATAAATAGAACGAATGCAGCCAAGAACAGAATACGGTAGTGCGAACTGCCTACTTCTGACTCAGGCATTTCTACCGCAATGTTTGCTGATAAGGTACGCATACCTTGGAAGATACTCCAATCCATAATAGGTGTATTACCCGTAGCCATTAATACAATCATAGTTTCACCAACAGCTCGGCCTAGACCCATCATCACAGCAGAGAAGATACCAGGACTAGCAGTTAGCAACACAACTTTAGTAAGTGTTTGCCACTGAGTAGCGCCAAGAGCTAGAGAACCACTAGATAATGCTTTAGGAACACTGAATACGGCATCTTCAGCAATTGAGAAGATAGTAGGGATAACCGCAAAGCCCATTGCAATACCAACGATTAACGAGTTACGTTGGTCAAAAGTAATACCTAGCTCATTAGTGATATAAAGACGAGTGTTACCATCAAATAACCAGTCTTCGACAACTGGACTCAGAGCGAAAGATACATAGCCTACAACTACAATAACAGGAAGTAGAACAATTGGATCCCAGCCAGGAGGTAACATTTCTTTAATGCGTCTTGGCATCTTGAACCAAGCAAATGCGGTAGCAAAGATTGCGGCAGGTAATAAAATTAGCGCTAACACTATGCCAGGTAAGTTTTCTTCAACTACAGGTGCTAACCACAAACCAGCTAAGAAACCTAAGATTACTGTAGGTAAAGCTTCCATAATTTCGACAGTAGGTTTAACGACTTGTCTCACTTTTGGAGCCATAAAGTAAGCTGTGTAAATTGCCGCTGATAGACCGATAGGTACAGCAAACAACATCGCATACATAGCGGCTTTTAATGTACCAAAAGAAATTGGTACTAAGCTGAATTTTGACTCAAAGTCATCGCTAGCAGAAGACGATTGCCAAATGTAATCTGGCTCAGGGTAACCTTCGTACCAAACCTCTTGCCACAGACCTGACCAAGTTACTTCAGGGTGCTCATTTTCAACTTTAGCTACTGTGATAGCATTTTGATTGAACAATACCATTGAATTTGAACGTGGCGAGAAAGCCATAGCTTCTATTGAACCTTCAACTAATTGGCCTTGCCATAATTCAGATTCCGAAGTGGTATGGAATAAGTTCATTTCACCAGAAGCTGTTAATGCTGCGAATGTTCTACGATAAAACTCAGGAATAAATTTAACGATGGCTTTATCCTGAGTAGCCATTTGGAAACTTCTAGCTTGGACAAAGTCACGACCTGACTTACTGTTTGTTTCAAACCATTGACCAATGTAGCCATCGCTATAACCTATGATAAGAGAGTTAGCGCCAGCTAACAGTTTAGCGCTGGTCAATTCAGCATTATCAGACAGCTGACGATTTAAATTAAGGGTATATAACAGCTCAGGCTCAGCTGCATCTCTGATATTGAAAACATAACCTTGTTTATTAGTAACAACAAAAGCGCGAGAAAGGTCTGGGCTAATTAATAATTGTTTAACTTGACCTTGTATCGCGACTAATTCAGAAGACTCTTTTTCCCAGACAAACTCTTCAGTGAATAAATCTTCTTCACCTTCAAGTTTTGAGTAATAAACGCTGCCGTTTTCGCTTTGATAAAGTACACCAATAGCTTCTTCTTCTATTGCGAAGTCGAACTGTTGAATCGATAAAGCTTGATCTGAAATAGTTAGCGGAGCTTCACCAAATGGATAGTTAAGTACTGGTGTTAATGTTCTAACATCACCAGGAAAGCTAACGCGAAAGAAAGGTCTAACAATAGTTAGTGCTGCGTCACTATCAATATAACCGTACATACCGATATGAGGTGCAGACGCAGAGAAAGCTGAGAAGTTACCAGAACCTGCAACGTTTTCAGCCAATATCAACTGACCTTTGTTATCGCCATGCACTGAGTAAAAGTCTACATTTCCCGATTTAGTAAGAGCGAATACAATTTCGTTCTGTTCTTCAATGCCTATAGCATCATAGGATTTGGCTAACTCAGATATTGTCTCTTTCTTTTCAATATGAGCTGAATGGAAAACGGGTTTTACTACGTACAATAAGTAGAAAAATATTAAAAGAAGTGCGCATAGCACCATAACACCGCCGACCATGACGCCATATTTGGCTAATCTGTCTTTAAATAGTCTTTTAGCGTCTGTTTTAAACACATTGTCTATCTGTTGAGACATACAAAAGTACCCACCCTAATTTGATTGCGGTGCATTATATTTCGCAAATGTTACAGTTATGTGACATTTCGGGGTAAGCTGCTCGTAAAAAGCGGAAAAATAGCTGCTCAAAAACCGACCAAACAGTCGGCTATGCGTTAAATATTCGCATTCTGGCTGGATATATTCAGGTTTAATGCTATTACTTTTAGCAATGCAGTATTAAAAAGTAGTAAAAGGAAAAGTAATGAAACGACTCGTGCTGACAATAATTGGTGAAGACAAAGTAGGATTAGTAGAAACTTTGTCGAATACATTAGTTGCTAACCATGCAAATTGGTTAGCGAGTAATTTATCGCACTTAAGTGGCTTCTTTGCTGGCGTTGTTGAAATTGAAGTAGCGACTGAAAACTTAGAAGGTCTAAGTAAGGCGCTGAAAAGTATTCAAGACTTAAAAGTAGATATTCACGACGGAGCAGGGAACGAAGTAACAGATGTGCAAAACATCGAGTTTGTGATCACTGCTAATGACAGAAAAGGTATTGTTCAAGAGTTATCAAGTATTATTACCCATAAAGGCGCCAGTATTATTCACTTCACTAGTTCTAGACAAAGTGCACCTAATTGGGGAGGTGGTTTATTCCATGCGGTTGCTAAGGTGGCATTGCCTGTTGGTCTGAGCGCTGATGTTGTTGCAGACGCATTAGAACAATTGGCTTCAGACATTGTTGTTGATTTGGATGAAGCAAGTTAATTTGTGTCACTTATGTGACACTTTAATGTCGTTGAGTCACAAAAAAGCAATAAAAATTTAACATTGTAATATTCCTGTAACAAACATGTAATTTAATGGCGAGCCATCAAAGCATCGTTGCTTCTATCAACTTAAATTAAGCTTTTATAGGGTATGAAAATGTTAAGAACGTTATTGGCTACATCAATTCTTGCAGCTGTTGTTGCACCGGTACATGCAAGTAATCTTGATGTATATGGTAAAGTTAATGTATCACTTCAAAGTTCAGACGAGGGTGATGGCTCGGAAACTGAACTAAAAAGCAATGCATCTCGTTTGGGCTTTAAAGGTGAGCAAAAGTTAGATTCAGGTTTAACTGTTGTTTATAAATATGAGATGCAAGTCGACGTTACAGGCGATTCAGACAAAGATGATAACATTTCTGCTCGTAACCAATACATAGGTTTAAAAGGCGAATTTGGTCAAATCTTATTAGGTCGTAACGATACTGTATTTAAGAAGTCACAGGGCAAACTTGACTTGTTTAACGACTATGAAGCAGACATCAAGAACCTTTGGAAAGGTGATAATCGTTTAAGCGACAGCATCACTTACTATTCTCCTAAGTTTAACGGTATTCAGTTAGGCGTAAGCTACATCCTTGATGAAGAAGAAGATGATGCTGCAACATCAATTTCAGCTACTTACGGTGATAAAGCACTTAAGAAAGGTAAGTACTACGCAGCTATTGCAGTAGATAGCGATGTAAAAGGTTATGATGCAACTCGTGTTGTTTTTGGTACAAAAATCAGCGAAGTAAAAGTAGCTGCTATGTATCAAACGCAAGAGAACGTTGAAACAGGTGTTGATGACTCAGGTTTCTTAGTTAATGCTCAATACCAAGTTGGTAAATTTAACTTTAAAGGTCAATACCAAACAATGGAAGACGACAATGCATTGAGTATTGGCGTTGATCACAAGTTAGGTAAGAGCACTAAGGCATATGCTTGGTACTCAACGTTCAACTTCGATGCAATTGACGTAGAAGATGAAAACTATTTAGCAATTGGTTTAGAACACAAGTTCTAAACCAAATTAAGCACTAAAGAAAGCCGCTCTACTTTATAAGTTGAGCGGCTTTTTTATTGTCTGAAATTTGATTTGCATTATGTTCTAAAACCGTTGAACAGTTATACTGTAACGCTTATTTCTAGCGGCTTTCAGTAAGATGAATAAGGAAAATTTATTTCTAATTTTTTACATTTGAGCAAGATTGTAATAAAACAGACATAATTATTAGGGATACTAATCAGCAGCTAAGTTATATAGATGTTATGAGACGGATACCGTTATGAACAAAATACTTATCGTAGAAGATGAAGCTCCAATAAGGGAAATGTTGGCATTTGTTTTAGAGCAAAATGGCTATGAAGCACTAGAGGCTAAAAGCTATGAACAAGCTCAAGAATTTTTAGTTGAACCTTACCCTGTATTAGTTTTGTTAGATTGGATGTTACCTGGAGCAAGTGGTATTCAGATAGCGAAGCAATTGAAGCAGAATGATTTTACTAAGAACATACCTATCATTATGCTTACCGCCAGAGGCGAAGAAGAAGATAAAATCAAAGGCTTAGAAGTTGGTGCCGATGATTATATGACTAAGCCTTTTTCTCCAAAAGAATTAATGGCTCGCATCAAAGCTGTACTTAGGCGCGTTGCACCTACAGCGATTGAAGAACCGGTTGAAGCGAATGGGCTAGTATTAGATCCGGTATCTCATAGGGTCACAGTAAACGATCAAAAGATTGATTTAGGCCCAACAGAGTTTAAACTACTTCATTTCTTTATGACTCATCCTGACCGAGTGTACAGTAGAGAACAGTTATTGGACCATGTTTGGGGCACTAACGTTTATGTTGAAGATCGAACAGTCGATGTTCAAATCAGGCGTTTGCGCAAAGCAATGGGCGAAGTAAATAATATGATTCAGACTGTTCGTGGTGCAGGATATCGATTTTCAAAGGCCGTTTAAAGCTTATATATGATTGAAGCTCCTAGACTCGATAAAATGATCTTAAAGGTAGTAGCGTTCCTACTGCCTTTTTTTGTACTAGGGTCATTATTTGATTTTATGCTGGAAAGCATAATTGTAGGATTTGTGGTTATTGTTGCTTGGCATTACAGCCAACTCGCGGCACTAATTACTTGGTTATGGCATAAACGAGATATTTATCCTCCTAGATCTCGAGGTGCTTGGGCTGATGTGTTTGACGCTATTTATCATCAACAGCGTAAACACAGAAAGAAGCGCAACGAGTTAAGCCTGTTGATCCGACGTTTTCGTATGGGGGCAGAGTCGCTACCTGATGCGGCAGCAGTGTTTAACAATGATAGAACTTTAGTTTGGTGTAATCAGCTAGCGCAACAAATGCTTGGGTTAAAATGGCCTGATGACATGGGCAATAGAATCGATAACTTCTTACGTGCCCCTGAGTTTATTCAATATCTCGAAGCTAAAGAATACGACGAACCGTTCGAGTTCCAGTCTCCAATAAATGAAACCACAATTCTTGAGTATCGTATTGCGCCTTTTGAAAAAGATAAGTGGACCTTGATTTGTCGAGATATCACAGAGTTCAAAAAAGTTGAGCAAATGCGTAAAGATTTTATCGCTAATGTATCTCATGAACTGAGAACGCCATTAACTGTGATGAAAGGTTATCTGGAAGTTTTAGATGGAGATAGTTCTCCTCCTCCTGCGGTATGGTCTAAAGCTCATAAGATGATGAGTGAGCAAAGTGACCGCATGGATGCATTAGTAAGTCAGCTCCTTACTTTGACCAAAATTGAAAATAATACGGCGACTTTTGGTGATGAAATTATAGATGTTCCAGCGTTATTACAAACGATAGAACAAGAAGCGAATTCTTTATCCAATGGCAAACACAAAATTGAGCTGGATGTTGAACCAATAAATATTATTGGTGATAAAAATCAGCTACGCAGTGCACTTTCAAACTTAGTATTTAATGCTGTGCGTTATACCCCCGAAGAAGGTGATATCCGAATTGGTTGGACTAAGTGTAAGAAAGGAGTCGAGTTTTGGGTACAAGATTCTGGCGAAGGTATTGCTCCTGAACACTTATCTAGGATCACAGAAAGATTTTATCGAGTCGATAAAGCTAGAACCCGAGACTCAGGTGGTTCAGGGCTAGGTTTATCAATAGTGAAGCACTTAATTTCTTTATACGATGCTGAATTGAAGATTAAGAGTAAGGTTGGGATTGGTAGTCGTTTTTCGTTTGTTATTTTACAGCAGTATATTCGTTAGTTTTTAGTTTTTTATTAAACCCTAAAGGGTTCTCACCTTTTTCAACAGCAAAAAAGGTAAGCGAAAATGCCGCCCTAAGCACAAAACATTTAACCTGAATAAAATCTGATTTTTGTCGTCGAATACGAAAAGGAAGTACATCCATGTACTCTTTTCTAATTGGGCATCCATGCCCGTTTTATTCGAGAAAAATCAGATTGGATTCAGATGTTTTGAGCGGGGAAAGTAAACCTGAACCAGCAGGAGTTATTCCGAATATTCTGAGAGCTCTGAGCCATTTCCCCATCCAATATCGCTGATTATTTAATTTTTTTTTCTTATACCAATGAGGTGAATAAATTAACCAATTCAGAGCTGCATCAGAAGTGGGAGAATAAGCGAAATTTGTGCAGTTATAGCTTTCCTACATCAAACAAATTTTGCGCAATTATCGCGCTTCTGATGAGCTTCCGAAGGACGAGTTTAAAAGCTCCCTATACGGCTTTATTGATTTTGAAAAGGGAATAGCCATTCTCGGCAATCAATGCATTGTCTAGAAAGCTTTTAATTCTCGCTGAATGGTCAATTTATTCACCTCATTGGTATCAAGTGTGAGGCATGGACGCCGAGAAAAGGATGCAGTTCATGGACGAAAAATCATCCTGTCTTTTTCGACAAAACAAATTAAATAATGAGATAAAGATATTGTTAGGGGACGGCTTTTTTGCGCCTCGTTTTTGAGCTGTTGCAAAAATGAGGCTCGCCATCAGGCGAAACTTAAAGAACAAAGAACTAAACAAACCACTTAAAAAAGGTGAGAACCCTTTAGGGTTATTTGAAGTAACAAAAAACTTTTAAAGCCACTACAAAAAACACCTTACAGGGACACCCACCTTAAATTAGTGGGCGCTGAATATTTTTAAAATTAATATTAGAAAGCTACCCCACCATTTACAGCCATATGACCAATAGCTTCTGTGCCACTTTGCTGTAATTCCATCATCGCAGTCATAGGTTTATCCAAACAGGTTTCGGATTCCCACTTGATCTTTGCAAAGCCAATTCTGTGATGACCGTTTCCTTTTAACATTACATATCCCGAACTTTTTGCAGGCATTATTACAGGCTCCTGAGCTGGGAAACCACTGAGGCCAAAAATAATATCGGCAGATGAATTAGGAAACATTGCCCCCGTATTTTCATATTGTTCCATAGTAACCGTAATATTGCTGTCTGACGTATTACTCATATGAATCAGCAGAAATCTCGAATTTTGAGCAGTTATATTAAATGGAGGTGTCGTTACCTCATTACTAATTACACACTGCGAAAATGAAGGTAGAGATACTGTAGCTATAATTATTCCAACGATTAAATGTAGAGCTTTCATTTTAAATCCTTAATGAAGTTTGTATTCGTAAGCCTCATCAAGTTAACAGAAGTCCACATAGCTCAATAGTATTAATAGCAATATTTTTAGAAGGTGGCTCCGTTAATATCAAAAACAATGAACTCACAAAGATGAAATAACAAAGATGAAATAACAAAGATGAAATAACAAAAATAAAATAACAAAGACACCCACCTCAAATTTTCATCTCATTGAGATAAGAAAAGTAAATTAAACAATGAGATTAAGATATTGTTAGGGGATGGCTTTTTTGCGTCTCGTTTTTGAGCTGTTGCAAAAATGAGGCTCGCCCTTAGGCGAAACTAGAACAAAACTGCAATAATAAAAGCTATTACAAAAGTCAGGTTTGATTGTTTCGACATCAAACCTGACAAATTAGCTTAAACTATTTAGTTAAACCTTAAAGATATCAACGGTTTCGTGTAACAAGGTTGCTTGCTCAGAAACGTCTTTTGTTGCAGCTACATTCGAGTTGGATTCGGAGTTAATCTCTTCTCCTAAGTTAGTGATCTGCATTACGTTTAAGTTAATTTCTTCAACTACATTTGATTGTTGTTCAACAGCGGTTGCTATCTCTGTACTCATCTGACTTATTGTTTGCATTTCCGACATGATAGTTTCCAGAACTTCACCCGCTTCTTTTGCCATAGAAGCACTGTTCACACCTTCTTCTTTACATTGTTCAACCACGCCAACTATCTCTGTTGTTGAGTTTTGTAGTTCATTAATGATGTTGGTGATCTCAGCGGTTGAATCTTGGGTACGAATTGCTAGGGTTCTTACTTCATCTGCTACAACGGCAAAGCCTCGGCCTTGTTCACCTGCACGTGCTGCTTCAATGGCAGCGTTCAGTGCTAATAAATTAGTTTGTTCAGCGATACCTTTGATAACGTCTAAAACAGAAGTAATACCGTCACTCTTTTCTTTTAACTGATTCATGCTATCTCCTGCCGATACCAATGAATTAGCTAAACTTCCAACACAACCTATTGTACTTTGAACCTTCTCTGAGCCAAGTTGAGCGCTGTCGTGCACGGAGTTTACGGTTGCAGCTGTTGTTTCCGCATTTTTCGCTATATCGTTCGCCGCCGCTCCCATTTCCGTTACCGCTGTCGCTACCATATCGCTTTGCATTGCTTGTTGGTTAATACTGCCTTGGGTATTGTGTACGCTTTGACTTACTATTTCTGTAGCTGACTCCAGCTTAGTTACTGATGTATATATCTTTTCAACCATCTTATGGAAGTAATCAATAAGAATATTGAAATCTTTAGATACATCACCTATTTCGTCGTCTCTTAGTACTTCGATGCGTTTTGTTAAGTCATCAGATTTTCTAATATCTTCGAAAGATTTAGATAGATGTTCAATTGGTAAAATGATCTGACGGCTAATAAGAACTAAGCCAGCTATAATGGCCAATGAAACTAAGATAGAAATAAGTAACTGCAAGATTTTACTTTGCGCTAAAGAATCTGATATTTCTTCATCATAGTAGCTAGATAGAGATTTTAATGAAGTTTCTAATTGGTGAACTGCTTGTCTCATCTCACCGCGAATACCTTCTTTTTCACTTAGACCAATTTGTTGTGTAATTTTGAAAAACTCTGTGAACTCATAGACGTACTTATCAATAAATGATGAAGCTTGAGCATCACTTCTCAATAGCTGAGTTAATTGATTAGCCGTAGCGTTCAGTCTATCCACATATTTAGGGTCACTTCTTAAGATGAAATCTTTTTCATGCCTTCTTAGTGTTAATAGAAGAACTAGAGCTCTATCGTTGTTTTGAGAGTTTAGATGGGACTCTAAGTTATGAGTGGCTTTCCTTAAGCTGCCGTAATGGCCAGAATCTTTATCTAAACCTTTTCTTTCGGTAGTACGAACTAAGCTTTCAAACTTGTCTTTATAAGTGTTTAGTAAGCCTCCTAACTTTTGAACTTCTGCATCTGATAGATCAGTTTTGGCAATATCGGCCAGCATGGCTCTTAAATCAACTTCTGCTTTTTTTACGTTTTTTGTGAATTTATCTAAATACTTTAGATCTTGGCGCATCAAAAAGTCTTTTTCATTGCGTCTAAGCATTAACATATCGACTTGTAGTCGAGAGTTATCTAGTGCAATTTTACCTAGCGTATCTTGAGTATTAGTGATACTGCTGTTCAAAGAAAACAAAATTATGAGTGCCAGCACAATACTCGCTGCCAACAAATACAATTTATTTTTAATAGTCAAACGCATTCTAATTGCCCTATGGTTCAAGTTATTGTTTCAATGAGTTTTAATCATCACACTCATTATCGGCCAAAAATCTGCTTTGTGTAGCTTTTCGGGATAATAAAATTGCAATTTCTTTACATTTCTTACCGTTGCGCTGCCATTGTGATTAGTTATTAATTTTATGTGCATATCGACGCACTTTGTTTATCAATAGATGAATTTATCAACAGATAGCTGTAATTGCTGATTCTCCTCTTGCATGGTGTCACTTAACTTCGATGAAGCTTGTGATGCCAATTTAGTCTCTTCGCTGATGTCTCTAACCAGATATACATTGTGACTAATTTCGTCGGCGACTTTTACTTGTTGTTCTGTGCTAATTGCTATTTGATTTGTCATCTCTTGTACCGTTTTAATTGACTCAACAATTGCAACGATAGCCTCGTTTGCTTGTTTATTCATCGATACTGTCGAGTTAACTTTGCTCACTTGAGACGACATTGCTTGGGTGCAGAAACTCGCTTGTTTTTGAATATCTTCAATGATGGTTCTTATTTCTGCGGTTGAGTCTTCTGTTCGCTTCGATAGAGCCCTTACTTCTTCTGCGACAACTGCAAAGCCTCGGCCCGATTCACCGGCTCTAGCTGCTTCTATTGCAGCATTTAATGCCAATAAATTGGTTTGGTCAGCAATACCACTAATGACTTCTAATACGCTAGATATGTTTTCAGCTAAATGACTTAATTTACTGATTTCATTGCTAGTTTCATTTACCGCGTTCGCTAGCTCTGTGACTTCAGTAGAAGCGCTCAGCATAATGTCGGAGCTGTCTTTGGCCATTTGGTTAATACTGGTTGCTGATTTAGCGGTAGCTGTCGAGTTAGTTGCTACTTCACGAAAAGACGCTGTCATTTGTTCTATAGCTGCGCTGATTGAAATGGTTTGTTGTAACTGAGCTGACATTTTCCCTGCAACAAGCTCAGATTGTGTTTTTACTTCTTGCCCCAGTTCTAAGACGCTATGACTGCGGCCCTTAACATCGCTGATCAGGGTTATCATATTATTTCGTAAAGTATTTGCCGAGTTAACAAGACTTTGTACTTCGTGAGTTTTCGCTTTGATAGTGAGTGCTGAGCTAAAGTCGCCCCGTGAGTAAGTTTTCAGATAGGGCACGTAATTTCTGATGCGCTTGGCAATACCTCTTTGTGTTGAGTCAATAACAACCGAGAAGGCAACAATAGCTATAATGATAAAGATCATTACGGTTTGACCAAAATTAATGATATCTGCAAACTGTTTCATTAGCTTAACTTCAACGGTTGAGAAACTTTTGCTGAGTTGGTTTAAGTTATCTTCAATGTGCTGATAACTCAGATTGATGTCATTTATGAGCTGTTTCGTATTATTGAATTCATTGGGAAATCGACGAATCAACGAAGCTAGATTTGCGCTGATTTCTACTACTTGATCTTCTGTTGCTTCAGTTTCATCATCTGCGAAAGCACCACCTAATAAAGACTCGAAGTCGTCTTCTTCCTGGTCGGCAAATATACCTAGTTTCTCTTTGGTTTCTAGCTGAGCTACTAGTGTTTGCATTTGTTTATTTAGTGTTAGTAGTTGCTTTGCGTTATGTGAGCCTGCCGCAACTGCTCTCTGGCGCAACATAACTCTATCTAGTAATAACAGCATTAACTCTTGGCTAACTGACTGGTACTCGGCAGCTAAAGTCGGGTTTTGCTCTATACCTTGCTGAGCGTACTCCGCCAACGAAGTAAGTTCATCTTTAGTTTCTCTTTCATTTTGTAGTAATAAGCCTTGCTCATTCCCTGCAAGCTTTCCCGCTGCTCTGGCTTTGGTTTGCAGAAACGCTAAGAAAGTCTTTAGATCTTTAATTAACTCGCCACTTAGTTCTGGAGAAGTAAGGGTTAAGTTGTTAATTAACTTATCTATATTGGCTTCAGCTAAAGTTAAATACTGGCTGTTTCCAGCTCTTAAATATTGCTGAAGGTTGCTAATTACTTGTTGGTCGAGAAACATTTTGTTTTCCGAAAAGGTATGGATTTTCTCGATCGGTTGTTGCAGCTGTTTTACCCCAAAGTAGACGGCTATGGATAGTATCGCTGCGATAAGAATGAAAATGCCTGTATTGATCCTAGAAAGAGTTGATAAACGCATTCAATTGCACTCCAAGTATTGAGTTTGTTTCCCGTTATAGGTTGAGACGAATTAGCAGGTAAAAAAAAACCAGCGAATATGACGCTGGTTTTTTTTATTAAAGTAGTAGGTTACAGGCCTAACTTTTTAAGAGTCTTCTCTACGACTTTCGCTGGAAGAGGAATATAACCATCTTTCTCTACGATTTTCTGACCTGTTTGTGACAGCACCATTCTTGTGAACTCAGCTTCCATTGGAGAAAGTGGCTTGTTAGGGTGCTTGTTAACATAAACGTATAAGAAACGAGATAGTGGATACTTGCCAGCTACAGCGTTGTCCATGTTAGCTTCAACATAGTTGTCGCCTTTCTTCGCTAGCGCAACAGCACGAACGCCTGATGTTTTGTAGCCAATGCCTGAGTAACCAATACCATTAAGAGATGATGAGATTGACTGTACAACAGAAGCTGAACCAGGTTGCTCGTTCACGTTGTTTTTGAAGTCACCTTTACAAAGAGCTTTCTTTTTGAAGTAACCGTAAGTACCAGATACTGAGTTACGACCGAATAACTGAACGTCTTTCGCTTCCCATTGACCAGAAAGGCCTAAGTCGCCCCAACGTGTCACGTCTCTGTCTGAACCACATTTACGAGTTGAAGAGAAGATTGCATCTACTTCAGAGATCTTTAAACCCTTGATTGGGTTGTCTTTGTGTACGAATACCGCTAGAGCGTCAATTGCTACTGGGATAGGAGTTGGTTTGTAACCAAAACGTTTTTCAAATGCTTCAACTTCTTTTGACTTCATTTTTCGGCTCATAGGACCAAAGTTTGAAGTACCTTCTGTTAATGCAGGAGGAGCAGTAGAAGAACCAGCCGCTTGAATTTGCACGTTTACATTAGGGTAAAGACGCTTATATTCTTCCGCCCAAAACGTCATCATGTTTGCTAGCGTGTCTGAACCTACAGAAGATAAGTTGCCAGAAATACCGCTTACTTTTTTGTATTCAGGTAAGTTCTTATCAATCGCAGAAGCCGGCGACGATGCTAATGTTACCAATGTAAAACCTAGTGCGCCCAATAGTGCTTTTAGTTTCATGTTAGTGCTCCGAATTAACTACCCTAAGGGTTTTTAAAAGTTTAAAAGAAGTTCTCAATTTCTATGTCGCCATATTAGGTGCCTTATATGACAACTTTATTACAAGGCAAATAGTTTTTTGTTCCAGCCCATTTTAGCTTTCCTATTTAGCCAACAAGTTTTCACTAGTAGGTATATAGGCGCCTTATTTTAGGTTTATGTAGAAAGGGAGTAGAGGGTGTAATAGAGCTGTCATTATTTCGCAAGAAAAGTGTCACTCCCTTGTCTTATTCCTTACACGGATTTGTCATTTTCCCGCTGTAAATTGTTCGCCAATTCGATTTTTTAATGAATTACGACTTTCAACTCAAATAATTAAATTAAAAGTTTCGCATTCGGAGAACACTAATGGAACTTAAAAATATTTTTCGTGTATCACTAGTAGCTGCGGCTGTTTCACTAACTGCTTGTGGTGGCGATATTGAAATCACACCTACGGTAAATGACAACAGCGATAATAGTGTTGGTGACAACTCTAATAACACAACAAACAACAATGGCGGTTCAGATACTGACGAGGTTGTATGTGCAAGCTACACGACAGATGCTGGTACTGTAGAAGGTATAGTTTCGGGTAACGATTGTTTATACAATGACTCATTCGCGAGTGCGAACATCTCAATTACATCAAACATCACATTTGAAGAGTTACCAAATGATGGTATCCACGTATTTGAAGAAGCGCTACAAATTGGTGAAGATGGTGATACATCAAATACAGAAGTTGGTTTTGTTGTTCCTACAAACGGCCCTACAATGACGGTTCAGCCTGGTGCAACTTTAGCATTCCGCTCTGGTGAAGCTATTATCCGTATCGCTCGTGGTGCAAAAATCCAAGCTGTAGGTACATTAGAAAAGCCAGTCACTTTCACTTCAGCATACGCATTTGATCGTTTTGATGATGTAGGTAACGGTGCGCGTTATGCAGACTGGGGCGGCATTATCATCAATGGTAATGGAATCACTGACCAATGTGACGATGATCTTCGTGCAGCAGGTACATGTAACGTCGAATCCGAAGGTATTCCTTCTTACTACGGTGGTAACGACAATGCTGACTCTTCAGGTTCTATTCGTTATGCGAAAATCTGGTATGCAGGTTCAGGTCCTCGTGAAAACGGTGGCGGTGACGACTTAAACTCATTAACTCTTAATGCTGTAGGTTCAGGCTCAAGCTTTGAGTACATCCACATTCACCAAGGTTTTGATGATGGTGTTGAAATCTTTGGCGGTGCAGCTGACTTAGCTTACATTGCTGTAACAGATACTCAGGACGATTCTTTTGACTTAGATGCTGGTTGGCAAGGTGATGCTCATCACTTATTCGTTATGCATGGAACTGTAACATTAGCAGATGGTTCAATTGCTTATATGGGTAACGGTGGTTTTGAAGCGGATGGTCTTAAGAGTTCACCAGATACAGATACTCGTGATGGCCACGTCCCTACTATTAGCAATGTAACTGTTATTACAACGGATGCAGAATCTGTGCGTGATGGCGATGACTCTCGTGCAATGAAATTTGATGATTACTTCAATGCTAGCTTCCAAAATGTATTACTAGTTAAAGCGGATGCAGCTAACACTGAGTGTATTTCATTCTCTACCGATGGTGAAAAGCAAGCAGACAAAATTTCTTTTGCTGGCTCTACTATGGCTTGTGCAGCTGAGTTTAATGGCGAACAAAGTTTTGGTGCTGATGCTCCTGCTTCTTTAACTGGAACTGCTAAAACAACATGGTTCGATAATGGCGGTAACGTACGCATAGGCTCGGCTGGCGATGTTCTAGCTGCTAACGGTTTTGCGACTAATACAGCTTCTACAGCGCTTTCTACTCCAGTAGATATTGCTGGTGGTAACTATGTTGGTGCCGTATCTGACCAAGATACTTCTTCTAACTGGTACCAGTGGGTAAATATGGCAGTTACTGCTGCTAACGAAGACTAAAAACTACTTCGAACATATAAAGGCGCTTAGGCTGCAGTGCAAGCGCAGCGCCTTTTACTCTCCCACTTTACTAATTAGGAATCTAAAATGACAAATCAACGAAAGCTCAGCGCACTAAGCGCAGCTGTTGCCGCAGGATTGTTAGCTCAAGCTAACACTGTATATGCAGCAGATGATGAGTTGGAAGAGGTTGTTGCTGTTGGTACTCGTCTTCAAGGTAGTGCGGCGGCAGTAATCGAAGAAAGACGTGGCCAAGCGTTTGTCGCAGATATTTTAGGTGCAGAACAACTTTCTCGTACTGGCGATAGTGATGCTGCTTCAGCATTGCGCCGAGTAACAGGTTTAACACTTGTAGATGGCAAGTTTATTTATGTACGTGGTTTAGGTGAGCGTTATTCTTCTGCTCGTTTAAACGGTGCAAGTATTCCTAGCCCAGATTTAACTCGTAACGTTGTTCCGCTAGATATTTTCCCGTCGAGCATCATTGAAAGCTTGTCAGTGCAGAAAGCTTACTCACCATCAATGCCAGCTGCATTCGGTGGTGGTGCAATTGATATTCGAACAAAAACTGTGCCTTCGGAATTTACTGCTGGTCTTGAAATAAGCGGTTCTTACGATACTTCAGCTTCTGATGGTTATACCTATAACCGCGATGACTCTGGTATTGATCCAGCGTTGACTCAAGCTATTGCTCATTATCGTGGAGACTTTAGTCCATCGTCTATCATTAGCGAAGAAGGGTTAACAACCAATGAAACTCATACTGCTGGCGAACAGGCGGTATTGATTAATAAAGAATTGTTAAAAGCGCTACCTCGTGACATGGAACTGAAAGATGAATCTTTAGATCCTTCTTTTGGTATTAAAGGTCATATTGGTAATAGTTATGATGTTTATGGCGGTGACTTAGGTTTCTTAGCGTCTGTTGCATATGATTCTGATTGGGATGCGGCAGAAAAGAAAACTGCGGTAATTGCAGAAGTTGTTCCTGACAATTGCACAACAACTTTAAACACAGTAGAAGAAATCGCTTCTTCTTGTTACAACACTTTAACTGAGTCTAAAGTAACGACAGAGACGGAACGCCTTAATGCTGTTTTCAATATAGGCTATAAGATTGAAAACCATAATGTATCTTGGTCGAACATCTACTTGAGCGACAATGAAGATGAAACGGAAGTTTCTATTTTGCAAGCGCCTGCTGCGAGCTCTATTTATACAATTTACGGTACAGGCTCAGCCAATCGAAATCATGAATTTACTTACGAAGAGAGAACATTAACTGTATCTCAATTTGTTGGTCAGCATACTTTTGCTGATTATTGGGGATTGGGTTTTGATTGGCAGTACACGCGTTCTGAAGCTGAAACTGATATTCCTTTAGATGTCGATTACGAATTCCGTGATACCTTTGATACTTCTACTGGTGAATATACAGGCTCGATAGTAACTGGTGACGATAACCGTGCTATCTACTCGTATACTGATATGGAAGATCACGTAGATTCTTACAGCGGTAACTTTACTTTGCCTATCTTCACTTCAAGTTTTGAAGTTGAGCTGAAGGCAGGCTATGACTATGCAGACCGAGCGCGTGTTTATTCTACTTCGGCTTTTGCTGTGAATGCTGGTGGCTCACCAATTACATTAGATAATGGTGGTGACCCGTTAACTAACTCTGGTTATTTAACAGATAACTTCATTGATGAGAATAACTTCTTGATTCAATTCAATGAACCAACTTCACCTAGAGCTGACGATTATATTGCAGCTCAGAAGTTAACAGCGGGTTACGGTGCATTTGATGTTATTTATGACAACAAATACCGCATAAGTGGTGGTATTCGTTATGAAGACTTCAGACAAGTATCTATTGGTACTTCTAGTTTAATCTTCACCGGTGACGACTTAGATATTTATTATGACCCTGAGCGAATTGAGAATGGCACTATCAATGAAGATGATGTTTATCCGGCGTTATCATTCACTTATTTAGGAGGCGAAAACTATCAGGTTCGTTTAGGTTATGGTGAAACAGTTGTACGCCCAGATCTTCGTGAAGTTGTTCCTGTCAGTTATACAGATCCAATTACTGATATCAGAACATTCGGCCGCATTGGTTTGAGGTCTAGTCCAATTAAAAACTATGACCTTCGTTATGAATATTATGGTGATTTAGGTAATAACTTCTCTGTTGCTGCCTTTTACAAGGATATTCAAGCTCCGATAGAAACTGTATTACGAATTGGTGATGAAGACTATTCAGCAACATTTGTAAATGGAGAGTCTGCGGAAGTTATGGGGGTAGAAGTTGAGTGGTTGTATGATCTGACATGGGCTGCTGATGGATTCTTTACTTCAGGTAATGTAACTTTATCTGATTCTGAAGCCGTTATAGACCCTGCGTTAGCTGGCTCGTTGACTAATGATAAGAAGCGCATGACAGGTCACTCTGAGTATGTGGTTAACTTGCAGTTAAACTATGACTCTGCTGATGGAAATCACTCTAGCTCACTAGTTTATAATGTGTTTGGCGAACGTATTCTTGCATCTGGTGTAGTTGGTCGTGAAGATGCGATGGAACAACCTTTCCACTCATTAGATTTAGTTTATACCTACTACCCTGACTTCAACTCAAAGTTGAAATTTAAGATCCAAAACTTACTAGATGAAGATCAAGAAGTGACACAGTCTGGTATCTTAGTTCGTGAGAAAGAAGTCGGTATGGGCTTTGGCATTAGCTATAGCTACGACTTTGATTAAGCTCTGATAATTGATAACGAAAAGCCTACTTGATAGTAGGCTTTTTTATTTCTTTTCCAGATAAATAACAGATAAATAACAGAGACACCCATGATAATTTTGCGGTGGGTGTCCGAGTTAGAGCTCAAAAATAACAGAGACACCCATGATAATTTTTCGGTGGGTGTCCCAGTTAGAGTTCAGAAATAACAAAGACACCCATAGTAATTTTTCGGTGGGTGTCCCAGTTAGAGTTCAGAAATAACAAAGACACCCATAGTAATTTTTCGGTGGGTGTCCCAGTTAGAGTTCAGAAATAACAAAGACACCCATAGTAATTTTTCGGTGGGTGTCCCAGTTAGAGTTCAGAAATAACAAAGACACCCATAGTAATTTTTCGGTGGGTGTCCCAGTTAAAGTTCAGAAATAACAAAGACACCCATAGTAGTTTTACAGTGGGTGTCCCAGTTAGAGTTCAGAAATAACAGAGACACCCATAGTAATTTTTCGGTGGGTGTCTCTGTTATTTTTTTGAGTGCAGAGTTGGTAGATACAAAAAAGCGAGAAGGGAATTCCAACTCGCTTTTGTGTATAACTATTTGCTAGCCTTATTTAAAGACTTCTTCAACAGGCACAATCTGAATATTGTCTGCGTCTAAATCTAGCTTATAGCTTTCAATAATTTTGTCTTCAGATAATAAGCTTTCTGGCTTGTCTGAATTGTAGCTAAGAGGCGAAACTTGCTCTGAAGCTAAGCGTTGTTTCATGTCTTTCGCATCTTTAGTGATAAAGACATAATGCATGTTTTCGCTTTGCAGATTATTTCTAATTGCGTTGTTCACATCTTCTAATGTCAAAGAATTTAATTGCTTAGCTACATACTCAGCGAAGTTCTCAATGCCGTAAAACTCACTGTCCATCGCATAACCTAATTGTTTGCTTTGGCTTGCAACTAACTGAGGTACGTAATTAAGTAAGAAGTTACGGCTTGCTTCGAAATCTTCTTGAGAAATACCTTCTTTGATCAGTTTGTCTAATTCAAATAAAGCAACACGAGTAGCAAAGTGAGCATCGTTGTTAGAACGTAACGGACGGATCCAAATTTGGAATATCTGCTCGCTACGTCCTAAGTTTGCACTAGGTTTAGTCTGGAACATACCGTTAGGGAAATATTCAATATACGCATAGTCACCATAGTTCATACCACGTACTTGACGGATACGTTTGAATAAGTGAGCGCCACTACTTCTGTGTTCTCCTAAGAAAGATCTTACTAACCATAGAGCAGCCCAGTCTTTGTCACTTCTGATTGTATCAATCGGGAAGCCGAAGCTAACAGCCGTTGACTTAGTGTCTTTTTCAACAATAGTTGCGCTCTTACCCGCTAATGTTGGTGCATCTTGAATTTCTAAACGAGACTCTTCACCTTCTGGCAGTTGAGTTAAATCAAGCATCATTTGTTGTTTAAGTGCTTTTGGTAATGCACCAGAAATACCTAAGTTTAGTTTTGCTTGAGTGAACTCTTCTTTGTAGAAATCTTTTACATCATCAAGAGTAATAGATTCTAAATCAGATAAGTCACCTAGATTGTAGCTTTGGTAAACGTGACCTTGGTATAAGTCGTGATAAAGCACTTCTTTACCTAATTCTTCATCGTTCGAAGCTTTAAGAGAAGACTTAATTGCATCGATTTGCTCTTTCTTTAAACGTTTAAAGTCATCTTCTCTCCATCCTGGAGTAAGTAATTGGGCACTGATGATGTCATACCAAAGGTCTGCTTTGTCTTTGTGAACTCGACCACTAAAACTTACCATTTCTTTATCTGTTTGAGAGTCGAAGCTACCTGCAACTGGATATAAAGCTTTTTGAATTTCTTTATAGCTCATCGCTTCGCTACCGCCACGAGTGATCATGTTCGCAGTTAATGCAGCTAAGCCTTTTTTACCTTCAGGATCTGCTGCTGCACCAGTGTAGAATAAGAAATTAACGTCGACTAACGGTGAGCTACTAGTATTATCAAGAACATTGAATTTAGCTTCAGGCTTTACTGAGTTCAGTGCCGCAACTTCAGCATTTAAGTTAACTTCAGTGTCAAAACCGTCAATTGAATCCAATGCTGACATAGTTATAGTTGTGCGATTAGCATCAACAAAGTACTTGTTAGCTATTTTTTTCAGGTCTTTAGCTGTGATTGCGTCTGTACTTGCATACAACTCATTAATCACTTCAGGGTCACGATTAAAGTGCATATAGCTTGCTAGTGTTGAAGCAATAGCTTGTGAAGAATCTAAGCCATTAACAAAGCTGTATCTTAGGTTAGACTTCAAGTTAACTAACTTTTCTTCATCAACAAGTTCGGTACGAACTTTGGCGTAAGTATCGTTTATTGAATCTCTTACTTCCGCTAAATCTTTTGCATCATCTACTTTGACAAATACGTGTAACAAGCCTGGGTCTTTAGTCTCAGGGTTATAAGTAAACATCTGACTAGCTAGTTGACGACTCACTACTAAATCTTGATAAAGATCTGAGTTTGATGAGAAATAAAGTTCAGAGATTAAGTCTACAGCTGCTCTATCTTTTGTTGTTGATTCCCATTTAGGACCTTTGTATGAAACTAGTAACCAGTGTCCAGGCAATGATTCATTTTTCATGTGGCTGTACTTTGGCTGTGTTTGCTTCGGCTCTACAGGAACGTCAGACTTGTAGCTACCTTTTTGCCAGTTACCCCAGTATTTCTTAACTAGGTCCATCGTTTGTTTTGGCTCTACATCACCTGTAATTATGATAGAAACATATTCCGGTTTGTAAAAACGCTCAAAGAAAGATTGGCCATATTCCATCTGGTCTGGCATTTTTTCAATATCTTCGAAAAAGCCCATAGTTGTGTGGCTGTAAGTGTGATCAGTAAAGGCTGTTTTTCGAACTTCACTTAACAATTGACGAATAGGGTTTGAGTTATTTTTTAAGTATTCGCCCTTAACTGTAAGAGCTTCCGTTCTAAATTGTTCTTCGGTATAGCTCAAATTTTGAAAAATATCAGCTTGGGTTTCTAGTACCGTTTCTAAGTGTTGTTTAGAAAAGTTCAGGTGGTAGTTAGTGTAGTCATTTGTTGTGTATGCTCGGTTATCAACGCCTGCATTCTTGTATGATTTTGAATACTTAGATTGAGGAAACTTTTCTGAACCTTTAAACATCATGTGTTCAAAGAAGTGAGCGAAACCTGTTTTGCCCGCTTCAACTTCATCACGAGAACCTACAGAAACTGGAATTTGAAGTGAGACAACATCTGGATAATCTGTCTTAACTATCATTACACGAAGGCCATTATCTAGCTCTTCTAATACGTAATCTTGTGAAAATACTTTACTATTTGTGGTTGCTTGTGAGGTTGACTCTGTCGTGCTTGAACATGCAGTCAGACCTAATAAAGCCGCCAGACTAGCGGCTATCAATGTAGGTTTCATAATTATTCCGTGCTGGTTACATTAACGACTGTTTATTCTTTATATATTGAAATATAAAGATAAACCGCCTAGATCAAAGTGGATTGATTATGGCGCGGAATAATCAAAATGGCGATAGTTGATATTAATTTGTTAGTGCTAAGTGTCAGCTTTTTGTTCCAGTTGTGGTGCTATCTTAGCCAGAGACACCTTATTGTCTTTTACTTCAACAATTTCAATTGGGTAACCTGCAATTTGAATTGAAACGCCTGTCTCTGGAATGTCTTCCATATATTCCAAAATTAATCCATTGATGGTCTTAGGCCCATCAGTTGGTAGGTGCCATTCCATTTCTTTGTTGATATCGCGAATAGATGCACTACCATCGATAACAAAGCTGCCATCAACTTGTTCTTCCATTTCTTCACTAGTGTCAACGGCCATACCTGTTGTGAAGTCTCCAACAATTTCTTCTAAGATATCTTCAAGAGTAAATAAGCCTTGAATATCACCATATTCATCAACAACTAAACCTATACGTTCTTTGTTTTGTTGTAACTTTTGCAGCAATACAAACAAAGAAGTACCTTCTGGGGTGAAGTAGATTTCACGTACTGCTCTAAGCAGTGTTGTTTTGCTAAAGTCTTCTTTAGCTAATAGACGAAGAGCGTCGCGTACATGAACAAAGCCGACGGCATCATCAATATTGTCACGGTATAAAAGTAAGCGGGTGTGCTGAGAATTAGTTAAACCTTTCAACAAGTCTTTCCAGTCATCATTGATATCTAATGCATAAATCTCATTACGAGGGATCATGATGTCTTCAGCTTTTATTTTTTCTAAATCTAATAAGTTAACCAGCATGCTTTGCTGTTCATCCTGCAGCAAGCCACCTGATTCATTCACAACTGTTCTTAACTCTTCTCGGCTTAAGCTGTGTTGCTCTCTTTGCTCTGGACTAACCCTAAGTAATATCAAAAGACCATTAGTTATGTAGTTAACTGCAAGAACAAGAGGGAACAGCAATTTCATCAGAACTTGTAAGATAACTGAACTTGGATAGGCTATTTTTTCTGGGTACAAAGCTGCGAGTGTTTTTGGCGTTACTTCAGCAAATATTAAAACAATGAGAGTTAAGCCGAATGTAGCAACAGCAGGGCCTAAGACATCCCCATATAGCCTGATACAAATGATGGTTGCGATGGAGGCTGCACCTATGTTTACAAGGTTATTGCCTATCAAAATTAAACCTATAGTTCGGTCGGGACGATCCATTAGCTCAGTGACTCTTTTTGCCCCTTTGTGGCCTTCTTTTTCTAAGTGTTTAAGTCGATACTTGTTTATCGCCATTAAACCGGTTTCTGAGCTTGAGAAATAAGCAGAAATAAAAATAAGTACGAATAAAATGATAAATAGCGTACTCGTCGATATGTCGTCCAACTATGTGATCCTATGTCGCGATTAATAATGCAGGGAAAGGTATATAAGTATGATCTTATCTGAGTGTAGTCAAGTTGATCAGGCTCAATTTAGTAAGATTTCCTTAACGAAACGGCTACCAAAGTAAGCCAGAGTAAGTATAACTGACGCTAGGATAGTAGCAATAACACTATTATTGCCGCGCCAACCATATTGCTTATGACCAAAAGTAAGTACCGCAAACATAAACCAAGCTATGACAGATAATACGGTTTTATGAGCATATTCAGAACCCCACATATTTTGCAGGAAAGCAAAACCTGTGGCTAGAGCTAAAGTTAATAAAAACAAACCCACTGACATTAGTCTAAATTGTTGAGTTTCAACAACATTTAGAGGTGGTAAATGAGAGTTCAATGACAGTGTTTTGGATTTTAATTTCGCGTCGATGTAACGGAACTGAATGGCGTACAAAGAAGAAATCACCAATATACAGTAAGCTGACATTGATAAGATAATATGAATAAACAATGGTAACGATGAGTTACTTGCAACTCCTACGTAAGCAAATGAGTCACCTGGAATAAACAGAAGGCCAAGTGATAATAGAGCTGAAAACACATAAGTTACTAACAAAATCATCAGATTTGCATACTTCAAAGAACGCAGTGTTAGTACAGAAACAATAAGAACATTTACCAGTAAGCACATTGCCGCTAAAGAAAAGTGCAGCTGTTCACCTGAGTATAGAATAAAAGATACTGACGTCAGCTGAAAAATAATCCCTGCCATAGCAGTAGCAAATACCAACTTATAGTTTGACTTGGCATTTGTAAAAATGGACTTCGCAATTAAAGTGCTAGAGAGTATGTAAGCGAAAAATGCTAATACGAGTCCTATTGAGCTTGGCATAATGAAAACCTTTTCAGCTTGATAAAATATTAACAACGGCAAAATGTTAGCATGAATTAAAAAATGAGATTAAGTCTTATTTGCAAACTCTGATAAAAAAACAGCATCAGATAAAATCTAGATCAAACTCTCAGCCGGGTGAATTTAATTTTTAACGGGCAAAGAAACCTAAGTGGGAAATGAATTTCCGTTGGTATCAAACCTTGTTGAAGAGTATAATCGCCCCCATTTGTTATTATTATATCTATATTTAGCTTACGGCATTATGTTCAAGCCGTTGCGATGGAACCAGTCAAGAGTAATCTATGTTTAGCAATTTATCGGAAAGACTGTCAGAGTCACTAAAAAAGATCAGTGGTCGCGGTCGTTTAACAGAAGACAATATTAAAGATACTTTACGTGAAGTTCGTATGGCTCTATTAGAAGCTGACGTTGCTTTGCCTGTTGTTCGAGAGTTTGTTAAAGCCGTAAAAGAAAAAGCGGTTGGTGAAGAAGTTGGTAAAAGTTTAACGCCGGGTCAAGTTTTCGTAAAAATCGTTCAAGGTGAACTTGAAAACGCTATGGGCGAAAAAAATGAGGAGCTTAATTTAGCTGCTCAACCGCCAGCAGTAGTGATGATGGCTGGTTTACAAGGTGCTGGTAAAACAACTTCAGTAGGTAAATTAGCTAAGTTCTTAAAAGAGAAAAAGAAAAAGTCTGTTTTGGTGGTATCAGCTGACGTATATCGCCCAGCAGCGATCAAACAGCTAGAAACATTGGCAAACGATGTTGATGTAGAATTCTTTCCAAGTACCGTCGAACAAAAACCAATTGATATCGTAAATGGCGCGATTGAACATGCTAAACGCAAATTCTTTGATGTACTTCTAGTCGATACCGCAGGTCGTCTTGCTGTTGATGAAGACATGATGAATGAAATCAAGGATTTACATGCTGCGATAAACCCGGTTGAAACACTATTTGTTGTTGACTCTATGACAGGTCAAGATGCGGCAAATACAGCAAAAGCTTTTGATGAAGCACTACCATTAACGGGTGTGATTCTGACTAAAGCTGATGGTGATGCCAGAGGCGGTGCTGCATTATCTATTCGCCACATCACAGGTAAACCAATCAAGTTTATTGGTGTTGGTGAAAAGACTGATGCGTTAGAACCTTTCCATCCTGAGCGTATTGCTAGCCGAATTCTTGGTATGGGTGATGTACTTTCTCTTGTTGAAGAAATCGAATCTAAGATCGACAAGGAAAAAGCAGAAAAAGTTGCCAAGAAGGTAATGAAAGGAAAGGGCTTCGATTTAGAAGACTTCCGCGATCAATTATCTCAAATGCGAAATATGGGTGGCATGGCTGGCTTAATGGACAAGTTGCCAGGCATGGGCAAAATGTCTGACGCTGTGAAAGGTCAGGTTAATGATAAAGAGTTCATTAAAATGGAAGCTATCATTAACTCAATGACACCGAAAGAAAGACAATATCCTGACCTATTAAAAGCTTCTCGTAAACGTCGAATTGCGGCAGGTAGTGGTACTCAGGTGCAAGATGTAAACAAGCTGCTTAAACAATTCACTCAAATGCAAAAGATGATGAAGAAAATGAAAGGCGGTGGTTTAATGAAAATGATGCGTGGTATGGGCGGTGGAATGCCTAAAATGCCAGGTGGCGGCGGTTTCCCTAAAATTTAATCATCCCATATTCTTTCAATGAGTGACTAAAAATCGATTTGGTCACTCATTAAAGCTTCTACAGTTCCAGCTCTGCAATAAACTCTGCTAACTCATCAATAAATACTCTTAGTGCCTTAGACATATACTCTCTTGATTGATAAACCCCATAAATGCCAAGACTTTGCGGCATGTAATCAGGTAATAGATGTACTAACTTACCTGATTCAATCAATGGTGTGACCGCTGACTTCGGTTGTAAAGATATACCAAGACCTTCGAGTGAAGCTCTTAAAAGTACAGCAGGGTCATTAGCGTTTAAATTACCTGATACTGTGACAGTTTCAGTTTCGTTTGTCTTAGTAAAGTGCCACTCACTATTATTAAAGTGGGAGTAAGTTAAACAATTATGCTTATCAAGTTGAGCTATTTGGCTAGGTGCGCCTCTGGTTTTTATATAAGAAGGTGCAGCACAAATTGTTGAGTTTAATTCCCCAAACTTACGTGCAATAATATTGGGGTCAAGTGCATTACTAATTCGAATAGCTAAATCAATTCTTTCTTCTACTAAGTTGACCGTATGATTCCCCACGGCAATATCAATTGAAACTTTGGGATATTTGGTCAAAAACTGATTCACAAATACTGCAAGAACGTGTTCACTGAAAAATTGTGAAGAAGCAATTCGCAGCGTACCTTGTGGGTTATGGTCAGAATTGTTTGCTGCAAACCTAACTTCTCTTTCTATGTCCTGCAGCTTATAGCATTCTGCTAGCACAGACTCTCCTGCTGCTGTTAGCGTTAACTTTCTAGTCGTTCTGTGCAATAAACGAGCTTCAGCCCAATTTTCCATCGCGGCTAAATAACGTGTGACCATAGAGCGAGACATGTTTAAAACTTCTGAAGCCTTAATCATACTGCCGTGTTCTACGATATTGATGAACACCTTTGAAGCTATGAGTCGGTCCATTAATTACCTCTCTATATGTTCGAAATAAGCAATAAATATGACTTTATAATAGAGTTTTTTGCTCGAAATTAGCAACGTATTATGCACTCACTTAAACAAAACATCTTTTGTGAAACTGAAAATAGTGAGAGGAGAGTGACATATGACATCAATAAAGATGATTAAAATAATATTAACAACACTGGCGTTGTTATTTGTAGCTGTTGGTCATACGGCAGAAAAACCATTAAAAGTGGAGGTCTATCAAGCAGATGGCAATAGTTTTTATGTATCCTCTGTATTAGTTACTGGGAAAACAGAAGCTGTATTGATTGATGCTCAATTTACTCAAGCTGATGCTCACCATGTTGTTGCTAATATCTTGAGAACAGGCAAAAAATTAAAGAGCATTTATATCAGCCATGGCGATCCAGATTATTACTTTGGTTTGGATGTTATTAAACAGGCTTTTCCCGAAGCTAAAGTATATGCGACCAAAGAAACCCTTGAATACATTACTCGTTCGGTACAAAAGAAACTAGATTTCTGGGGCCCGAAACTTGGAGCTAATGGGCCAAAACAAGTGATCATGCCTGAGCTACTGAAAGGCGATAGTCTATTGATAGACGAGCATGAGTTACAAATTGTAGGGTTGGACAAACACCCTGAGCGCACATTTGTTTGGATCCCTGCGATTAAAACTATTGCGGGCGGGGTACCTGTTTACGGAGACACCCACCTTTGGATTGCCGATGCAGGCACAAAAGCAAAGCGCCAGAAGTGGTTAACGATTCTAGATTCTATTGCAGAATTAAAACCTGAAACGGTTATTCCAGGCCATGCAACTAAAGAAGCTCCCAAAACTATGGCTTCTGTTAAATTTACTCGCGATTATCTAGTTGCCTACGAAAAAGAGTTGGCTAAGGTTGGTAATTCAACGCAGCTGATCGAAGCGATTAACAAAAAATACCCTAATGTGGTACTGCCGATAGCGTTAGAAATCGGCGCTAAGGTGGCAACGGGTGAAATGCAATGGTGATAGAAGTTAGTTAAAACTTTAAATGGCAAGCTGGATAATGGCTTGCCAATTACTTTTATACTACAAGCTCTAAAATATAATCATCCATAAAATAACCATTGCCTATGTCTGCTTTTACTTTATCAACTTTGTTAAAGCCTTGTTTTAGATACCAGGCAATAGAGTCGCTGTTATCAATGTTGACGGTTAACCAAACTGTAGTTAGGCCTAGTTCTTGTGCTTTTTGTCTTGTATGTTCCAGCATAGTCTTGCCCAAACCTTTACCTCTAGCTAGCTGATCAACGTAAATCTTTGAGATCATTAAGCGGCTTTGGTTTGAGTCGGGAACTAACGCTAAATAAGCTAAGTTTTCATCTTCACACTCTACCAGATAATACAAATACCCAGAGTCTATTTGTTGCTTGATGGCTTGCTGGGATTGAAACTTATCAAGCATATAATCGATTTGTGCTTGACCTATGATACTCAAATAATGCTGTTGCCAGATATCCTTAGCAAGTATTACGGTTTGATTGATTTGTTCCGAGTTCAATACTGGTTTTATTACAGTCATGTTCACTTTTTATTCAATTCAAGGTTCAAATGAGTGTAACAACTTTTAAATGTCGCTGAATAGTTTTACTTTTTGTTTCTTTTCTGCCTAAATATCTAAGGCTGTATGCTTTTTATATACAAGGCATTTAAAAACAAACAGCCGTTGGCTAATTTAGGATAAACAAGGATAATAAATGGAAACTCTTATCAGCTCAGTACTCACGTTTGAATTTGCAGCACTTATACTTCTTCTTGTGCTATTGAAATCTTCAATTAAGTTTGTCCCGCAAAATCGCGCTTATATCATCGAACGTTTCGGTAAATATAATAAATCAATTGAAGCTGGTCTTAATTTTATTGTGCCTTTTATTGATACTGTGGCTTACGATAGATCGCTAAAAGAGCAAGCTACTGACGTTCCTAGCCAGTCAGCGATCACTAGAGATAACATTTCATTAACAGTAGATGGCGTATTGTATTTTAGAGTACTTGACCCTTATAAAGCTTCTTATGGTGTCGACGATTATATCTTTGCAGTAATCCAGCTAGCACAAACGACCATGCGTAGTGAAATTGGTAAAATGGAATTAGATAAAACTTTTGAAGAGAGAGATAGTCTAAACTCCAATATAGTAACTGCAATTAATGAAGCTTCTGCGCCATGGGGCGTGCAAGTTTTAAGATATGAAATCAAAGACATTGTTCCGCCTGCTTCTGTAATGGAAGCGATGGAAAGACAAATGAAAGCAGAGCGTGAAAAGCGCGCGAAAGTTTTGGAGTCAGAAGGTGATCGTCAAGCTGCAATTAATGTAGCAGAGGGTGAAAAACGCTCGCAAGTGCTAGCTGCAGAAGCTGAAAAAGCAGAGCAAATATTAAAAGCTGAGGGTGAAGCTCAAGCTATTTTGCAAGTTGCTAAAGCAAAAGCCGAAGCGTTGGATATGGTTGGTACTGTAGCTAAGACTGAAGAAGGTCAGAGTGCTGTTCAGTTGGATTTAGCAACAAGAGCAATTGAAGCAAAACAAGCAATAGCAAAAGAGTCTTCGGTTGTTTTGTTACCTGATAGTTCAACAGAAGCGTCTTCTGTAGTGGCTCAAGCAATGACGATTATTGATACATTAAACAGCAAAAAATAATAGGAGAGTATTATGACGATATTTTCTGATAGTGCTCAAGCCTTAATGGCTATAGGCTTATTTTTAGCCGTTATTGATTTGTTAGTATTTGGTTTTGCCACCTTCTTCTTAACTTTACTCGGTTTAGCTATGCTTAGTACTGGAGGATTAATTTACTTTTCAGTGATTGATAGCTCAATAGCAAGTATTTTAATTGCAGTAACTGTGTTTACTGGCTTGTATGGTGCACTGTTGTGGAAGCCGTTGAAAAACTTACAAGAGAAAAGGGAAGAAACTAAAGTAAGCTCAGATTTAACTGGTATGAGTTTTATATTGCAGCAAGATATCTCGCCTGACAGCCCTGGGAAATACCACTATTCGGGCATAGATTGGACAGTAGAAACAACTGAAGTTATTACCTCTGGTACTGAAGTCGAAGTTATCGATCTACAAGTTGGAGTGATGAAAGTTAAGACTTGCCAGTAACCCACTTTAAGCGATGTAAGCTGTTGTTAAATAAAAGCAGCAGCTTTTAAAGTTTTTTGTTTTTTATTAACCCCTAAAGGGTTCTCACCTTTTTCAACAGCAAAAAAGGTAAGCGAAAATGCCGCCCTAAGCACAAAACATTTAACCTGAATAAAATCTGATTTTTGTCGTTGAATACGAAAAGGAAGTACATCCATGTACTCTTTTCTAATTGGGCATCCATGCCCGTTTTATTCGAGAAAAATCAGATTGGATTCAGATGTTTTGAGCGGGGAAAGTAAACCTGAACCTGCAGGAATTATTCTGAATGCTCAGGGGATTCTGAATCATTTCTCCATCTAATTTTGCTCATTGTTTAATTTACTTTTCTTATTCCAGTGAGATGAAAGTTTAAGGAGGGTGTCTCTGTTATTTTGTTTTTGCAACAGCTCAAAAAGTGCCTTTAAGAACTCTTTGTTTTTTTATTAAACCCTAAAGGGTTCTCACCTTTTTCAACAGCAAAAAAGGTAAGCGAAAATGCCGCCCTTAGCACAAAACATTTAACCTGAATAAAATCTGATTTTTGTCGTCGAATACGAAAAGGAAGTACATCCATGTACTCTTTTCTAATTGGGCATCCATGCCCGTTTTATTCGAGAAAAATCAGATTGGATTCAGATGTTTTGAGCGGGGAAATAAATCTGAACTTGCAGAGCTTACTCTGAGTGTTCCGAGTCATTATCCCCATCCAATATCGCTCATTATTTAATTTTGTTTTCAAAAAGTGTGAGGCATGGACGCCGAGAAAAGGATGCTGTTCATGGACGAAAAATCATCCTGTCTTTTTCGACAAAACAAATTAAATAATGAGATTAAGATATTGTTAGGGGACAGCTTTTTTGCGCCTCGTTTTTGAGCTGTTGCAAAAATGAGGCTCGCCATTAGGCGAAACCTAATATAAAAACAACATTGCTATTCGAAATAAGCCAACTCAAGAAGATAAGAGCCCTTTAGAGGTTATTTGAAATAACAAAAAGCTTACAAAGCCACTACAAAAATGGAACTCGCCATTAGGCGAAACCTAATATAAAAACAACATTGCTATTCGAAATAAGCCAACTCAAGAAGGTAAGAGCCCTTTAGAGGTTATTTGAAATAACAAAAAGCTTACAAAGCCACTACAAAAATGGAACTCGCCATCAGGCGAAACTTAAAGAACAAAAAACAAAAAGAAATAAACAGGCTTCTTAAAAACAGAAAATGATCTCCACGCTCAATCAATCCGTAGTTAAAAGTGCGACCTGATAACATGCAAAGAGAACAAGGGTGAAGATCATTGAACTCTATACTAACGTTATTTGGTGCAAGATTACTACTTTTATCACTTAACCCATAAGAGTCCAATTTCATTATGAAAAATCAAAAGTTACTTGCTGTTTTCCCACTGCCGATTTTCTTGCTACCTGAGGGACGAACTAGACTGCGTATTTTTGAGCCTAGATACATCAGAATGGTAAAAGAAAGTGCAGCAGCAGGTGGTTTTGTTGTTAGTTTGTTGCAAAAAGAAAATGAGTTTTTAAGCAGTGAATGGGGGACATGGGTTGAAATCATAGACTTCGAAACTCTCTCCGATGGCATGTTAGGCATTACAGTAGAGGCAAAACATTTAGTTCAGTTATCCGATTTTTTTCGGCAAGAAGATGATTTATTAAATGCAAACATCCACGTAATTTCTCACTGGTCAAAACCAAGCGATATTGGCCACGAACTGCCATCTTTCGTTGAGATACAACAAACCTATAGCGAGTTGTTAAGCGAACAAACACTGTTAGCCCAATTGTACCCAGAGCCTAAATATAACGATTTACCTTGGTTAATTGCTCGTTGGTTAGAGATTTTGCCACTAAACCCACAAGTGCGAAAAAAACTCACGCAAAAAGACAGTTTCGCGCTAGCATTAAAAACGGTAGAAACAATTATTTTAGGAAAGTGATCTTATTCGTTTCACTCCACGTAAAAATAATAAACAGTAACTTGATGTTGGGTGATGGTAGTGGATACAGCAACGACTAAGGTTCATCTTAGTGGACAGGTTGAACCCCAAAAAATGACTACAGACTTAAATAAAGAGCTGCAAGCTTGTATGGCTTTAGTTGCTGACAAACGCTGCAAAAAAAGCTTTGCGGTCGTGTTTAAGCACTTTGCTTCAAAAGTGAAATCTCTTGCAAGTAGGCAATTAGGAAACGAAGCGCTCGCGTCAGAAATTACGCAAGAAACAATGAGCCAAATTTGGCGTAAAGCGCACTTGTATCACCCAGATAAAGGAGCAGTTTCAACGTGGGTTTACACCATAGCAAGAAATCAATGTTTCGATTTATTGAGAAAAGCTCAAACTAACTCAGAAATCAACATCGCCGAAGATATATGGCCAATGCTAGAGCAGAGCGTGCCAGAAGCAGAAGTGTTTACAGACCACTTATCAGACCAACGTTTGAGTATTTGTATCGACAAACTTCCGGATAAGCAGCAACAAGTGGTTCGAGGTGTATTTTTTCAAGAATTATCTCAAGAACAGTTAGCACGGCAACTGCAAATTCCATTAGGAACGGTGAAGTCCCGTTTACGTTTAGCATTAGTAAAACTGAAACAAGAATTAGGAGAGCAGCATGATTAAGCACCACCCAAGTGATGACATTCTTGCTCAGTTCGCGGCAGGCCAATTACCTGTCTCTGTTAGTGTAGCCGTTTCTATTCATGTTGAAATGTGTACTTGTTGTCAGGAACAGGTTGCAAAATACACAGAGCAAGCAGCGAACGAAAGTTTAGTAGTTAGTGATGATGAAAGATTACTGAACTCAGAACTTGACGAAATGTTTGAACAAATTACTCAAGACCAGAGTATAGATTCGATTCCTGTGCAAAATGCTCAAATGCTTAAGTGGAGTAATAAAGAGATAATAATGCCGAGCGCTTTACGCCAGCTTGAGTTTAGTGATTGGAGTGGTTTGGGCAAAGTATCTCGTAGTCGAGTGAAGTTAGATGATAAAGACAATAGAAGTAGTCTTTTGCATATTGATGCTGGTGGTCAAGTGCCAGCTCACACTCACACTGGGCAAGAGCTAACAGTACTGTTAGAAGGCAGCTTTAAAGACGAAATGGGAGAGTACCACAGAGGTGACTTTATTTGGTTAACAGGAGAACACGAGCACCAGCCAATCAGCGAAAAAGGTTGTTTGTGTTACGCTGTGGTAACAAATCCACTACACTTTACTGAGGGCTTGAGCCGATTACTAAATCCAATCGGTAAGCTTATCTACTAAGAAAGTTGATGAAGGAGAGTCAAATGGAACAAATTAAAATAGGTATTAGTGCGTGTTTAACTGGACAAGAAGTACGTTTTGACAGAAGTCATAAGCGATCAAATTTTTGTATGGATGAGCTGTCTAATTTTGTCAGTTTTGTTCCTTACTGTCCTGAGGTAGCTGTAGGGCTACCTGTGCCCAGACCTACTGTTCGTCAAGTGAAACAAGATGATATTATCAAAGTTTGTCGCCCTGATGGAAGTATGGACGTTTCACAAGAATTAAAAGAGTTTGGTGAACAAGTAGCGCAACAATCGGGCAAACTATCTGGATTTGTTTTTTGCGCTAAAAGCCCAAGCTGTGGCATGGAAAGGGTAAAGATTTATTCAGAGCAGGGTAACTTACTCAGTAATGATGGCATTGGAGCCTTTGCTGAACAAATCATGAAGCATAATCCTTTGTTACCTTGTGAAGAAAATGGCCGACTAAATGATGCTTTACTGAGAGAGAATTTTGTTACTAGAGTTTTGGTTTATCATCAATGGCAAACCCTTTCTGACTCTGGCATCACTAAACATGAGCTGTTTCAATTTCATGCCAAACACAAGTATTTGTTAATGGCGCACAATCCTGTTGTTTATAAAGAGCTTGGGCGTTATCTAGCTGAATCTGAGGATGCAATCGAATTGGTTAGTGAAGGTTATATTACAGGTTTAATGACAGGACTTAAAAAAAGGGCAACGAGAAAAACTCACTGCAACACCTTGCAGCATCTATTAGGGTATTTCAAAAAAGAACTTACCAAAGAGCAGAAGCAAGAAATGCTAGAGCAAATAGAAGGATATCGTATAGGATTACTACCTCTATTAGCTCCTTTAACATTGCTTAAGCACTATTTAAGAGAGTTTCCTAAACCTTATCTACAAGGGCAAAGTTACTTTGACCCATATCCTGCAGAACTCAGACTTAGGTATGGCTATTAATGGCAAATGTGCTTTTATGGTTTAGAAATGATTTGAGGCTGGAAGATAATCCAGCCTTAGAGCGAGCTCAAGCATTTGGCTGTAAAAATGCAATCTATTTAAAAACGCCAAAGCAATGGCATCAGCATAACAAGTCAGCTATTCAGCAAGACTTTATTGAGCGGCATTTAGCACTGTTAAAATATCAACTTGAGCAATTAGGCATTGAACTCGATGTCGTTGAAGTTGATGACTATGAACAACAAGTTAACTACCTTGTAAAAAAGTGCACAGATGAAAACATTACTACTATATTTGCCAATTCTGAACTTGAGCTGAACGAGAACGTTAGAGACCAAAAACTCTCTGATTCAGATGTAAAGTTAGCGCTAACTCAGTCTGATACTATACTTCCTCTAGGGCAAGTCACGAACCAGCAAAATCAAATGTATAAGGTGTTTACACCCTATAAAAAAGCTTGGCTGCAGCAAATTAGAACTCATGCTTGGCCACTGACTAATCCGCTTCCTGATTTTGAACTTTATCAAGAAACTGATGAAGACAGACTTTCGAAAGATTGGCCGTTGGCTGATGCGTATATGAAGAATATATGGCCTGAATTTTTACATGAGCATATTCATTCTTATCACGATTTAAGAGATTTTCCTTTCACAGACCAAACCTCTAAGTTGTCGCCCTACTTGGCAATTGGTGCGATTAGCGTCACATCCTTATGTAAACATGTATTGCAATTGTATCCAGAAGTTGTTGATGAAAAAGACACGGGAACTAGCACTTGGCTATCAGAAATAATTTGGCGCGAGTTTTATCGTAACTTATTGTTTTATTATCCAAACTTGATTAAAGGTGGTTGTTTTATTGAAAAGTATAACGCCTTAATTTGGCCTGATACTGAGCATCATTTTGAATTGTGGCGAACGGCAAGAACAGGATTTCCAATTGTAGATGCAGCAATGCGACAGTTAAATCAAACAGGGTGGATGCACAATAGGTTACGCATGGTCGTGGCTAGTTTCTTAACGAAAAACTTATTGGTCAATTGGCGATTAGGTGAATCGTACTTCATGCAGCAACTTATTGATGGTGATTTTGCCGCTAATAATGGTGGATGGCAGTGGTCAGCCAGTACAGGTTGCGATGCTCAGCCTTACTTTCGAGTTTTTAATCCTGTTAGTCAAAGTAAAAAGTTTGATCCAGATGGTGAGTTCATTCGTAAGTATTTACCAGAACTTAAGGATGTGCCGAGTAAACACATTCATGAACCGCAAACTTACCTTGCTGCAATAGGTCAAAGCCAACTTTATTGGCCGCCTTTAGTCGATTTGAAGTTATCTCGTCAGCAAGCCATCGCTTTTTATGGAATTGATAATGAACAAAGCGCCTCAGCCTGAATGGTTAGCCAACTTTATAAAAAACTATGAGTTACTCTCGATAGATAACCTTGAGCTGATTAAAAAAATTTACCATCCGGAAGTTAAGTTTCAGGATCCTGCCCATTCTTTAACTGGTTTAGATAAGTTAGAAACCTATTTTCACTCTTTGTACACAAATCTAAGCAGCTGCATGTTTGTGGTTGACAGAGCTCTAGTAGACGGTGACCAAGCCGCTGTTTATTGGCAAATGAACTTTACTCATCCTAGATTAGCAGGGGGAAAGCAAATTTCAGTTGAAGGTACAAGTTTACTAAGAGGCAAAGATTGTAAGGTAATAGAGCACCGAGATTATGTCGATTTTGGTGCTATGTTATACGAACATATCCCAGTATTGGGAACTGCTGTTCGTTATGTCAAAAATCGATTGAGTAGTTAAAGTGGCGATACTTATCACTGGAGCTAGCTCTGGAATCGGCCTAGCATTAGCCCAACATTTTGCTAGAGAAAAGCGAAATGTCATAGCCTGTGGACGTAATCCAAAAAAGTTGAGTGATGTTTTTGGCAATCAAGAAAACGTTAGCACTCTAGCTTTTGATGTCAGTATGAAAGAACAAGTTCTAGCGCAATCTAGCCAAGTGGAACAGCTGGATATGCTCATACTCAATGCTGGTGATTGTGAATATTTCGATGAAGTTGTGCCATTTGATAGCGAAAAGTTTGAACGCATTATCAAGGTAAATTTGTTGAGTATGGCTTATTGCCTAGAAGCATTCCTAGATAAGATTTCGCCAAATGGAAGAGTTGTTATCGTAAGTTCCAGCGTGGTACTTGTTCCTTTTGCTAGGGCTGAAGCTTATGGCGCTTCAAAAGCCGCAGCTAGCTATTTAGCAAACTCTTTAGCCATTGATTTAGCAAGTAAAAATATTAATGTCAGCTTAGTTGAACCTGGATTTGTGAAAACACCGCTAACGGATAGAAACAAGTTTGAAATGCCTTTTTTAATATCCTCTGAAAAGGCTGCCGAGATAATTGTCAAAGGCATTAACAAGAACAAATCTCGTATTCGTTTCCCTAGCTCTCTTATGATTGTGCTGCATTTACTCTCTTTATTGCCAATAAAGTGTTTAGCCAAGTTGTTTAATAGGAAATAACACTATGAAAAAAGTTGCTGTTATAGGTTCTGGGATTTCAGGGCTGGTTAGCGCCTATCTCATTAGTCAAAAACATGAAGTCAGCTTATTCGAAAAAGATGAAAGACTTGGCGGACATACGGCGACAGTGGATGTAACTGTTGATGGTAAAGATTACGCTATTGATACTGGCTTTATTGTTTTTAACGACAGAACCTATCCTAATTTTTTAAAACTACTAGAGCAGATTGGTATTGATAAGCAACCAACTGAAATGAGTTTTAGCGTTCAGAATAAATTGACTGGTCTTGAATACAACGGGCACAACTTAAATACGCTATTTTCGCAGCGTCGGAATCTGTTAAATCCCAAATTTTGGAAATTGATATTTGAGATCGTTAAATTCAACAAGCTAGCTAAAAAATACTATGTAGAACAAAATTTTGAAGAGAGTAAAACTTTAGGTGAGTTTCTAGAGCAACAAGGATTCTCAGAGTACTTTGCAGTGCATTACATCTTGCCTATGACTGCTGCGATTTGGTCGACAAGTTTGACCCAAGCTAAAGCTTTTCCTCTGGCATTTTTTATCCAATTTTTCTATCACCATGGTTTGCTGAATATCGCCGATAGACCTCAGTGGTATGTTATTCCTGGCGGTTCAAGAAACTATATTGAAAAGCTAATACCGAGGTTTGAACAGAACATTCAGTTGAATGCGAGTATTACTAGAATTGCTCGTACTAATGAGGGGATCAGTGTTTTCTTAGCGGATGGCTCTGAACATAAATTTGATGATGTCGTACTAGCTTGTCACTCCGACCAAGCTTTATCTTTGTTAGAGCAACCAAACAATTTAGAAACTGAAATTCTTCAACAAATGCCATACAGTGAAAATGAAGTTGTGCTGCATTTGGATGAAAGTTTGTTGCCAGCGAAGCGTCTCAGTTGGGCGAGCTGGAATTATCAACTGACTGGAAATACAGAACGTCCAGCTGCAGTAACTTATGATATGAACATTTTGATGGGACTAAATGTCCCTCACACTTTCTGCGTTACTTTGAATCAAACAGAGCAAATTAAACCATCTAAGGTATTGGCAAAGTTTGTTTACCATCACCCAATAATTTCTCCTGATAGTTATAAGGCCCAACAAAGAAGGGATGAAATATGTGGCATAGATGGAGTCCACTTTGCTGGTGCGTATTGGTATCAAGGATTCCATGAAGATGGAGTTCGCAGTGCTTTAGATGTAGCTAAAAGGTTTGGTGTTGAGCTATGAGCAAACTGACCAGCGCGATATATAGAGGACAGGTTAACCATAGAAGGTTTTTCCCCAAGCAGCATAAGTTTGCTTACTCATATTGCATGTGGTTGCTAGATATCGACGAAATAAACCTCGTTTCTTCCGAGTATAGGATAGTAGGGCAAGATAAATTTAAGCCTATTCGCTTGTGTTTATCCGATCATATTGAACAAGTGACTGATCCTGATGAGTTTAAGAGACGTATAAGACTGAAAGTGAAAGAGTTAGGTGGACAGTGGCAAGGCCAGAAATTGCTAATGATGACGCAAGCAAGAGTACTAGGTCTCTATTTTAGTCCCGTTAACTTTCATTTTTGTTACGAAGGTGAAACTTGTCAGTACATGCTGGCAGAGGTGTCGAATACTCCTTGGGGTGAAAAACACTGGTACTTAGTTGATTTAGAAAACGCAGAGACTGAGAAAGATTTTCATGTTTCTCCGTTTATGCCTATTGAGCAAAAATACATGTGGCGGGTAAAACTACCGGCTGATAAGTTTTTGGCTCATATTGAAAACTGGCAAGAACGAAAGGTGTTTGATGCGACGCTAAGTTTGCAAAAGGTAGAACTTAGTTCAACGAGTATTTTAAGAGTTCTGTTGCGATTTCCTGTCATGGCGATGAGTACAGTTGCCGCAATTTATTGGCAAGCGATGAAGATGTTCACTAAAGGTTTTAAATTTTATTCTTATCAAAAGAGATCGAGGTAAAAATGGAACAAGTTAGTCAAGTTGTACTTGCTGATAAGCCATTGAGCTGGTGGCAAAACAAGTGTCGTAATGTTTTGCTGCGTTATTTAGAAAAGTTTACTCAAGGCAAACTTATTTTCCGTGATGCTTATGGTGAGTTTATCTTTGGAGAGCCAGAAGCTGAATTAAGTGCTGATATTCAAATAAAAGAAAATGACTTTTATCCTAAGGTTGTCAGAGGAGGAGGGATAGCGTTCGCTGAGAGTTTTATTGAGCAACACTGGCAAACCTCTGACTTAGTGTCTTTGTTAAGAGTATTTGCTAAAAACCAGCAGCAAAGTGATGCTTTGGAAAAGTTTACAGGTTTATTGAGTAAAGCAAAAAATAGACTTTTCCATAGCGCTAACAAAAATACAGAGAAACAAGCTAAAAAGAACATTTTAAGCCACTACGATTTAGGCAATGAACTTTACACCGAGTTTTTAGATACAGAGATGGTGTATTCATCTGCCGTTTTTAGAGATAAAAGTCAGTCTTTAGAACAAGCTCAATTGAATAAGTTTGAAGATATTTGCAATGCACTTGAATTAACTGAAAGTGATCACTTAGTTGAAATTGGCACAGGTTGGGGCGGTCTAGCAATTTACGCAGCGAGCCAGTATGGCTGTCGAGTAACGACAACAACAATTTCAGATAATCAGTACGCTTATGCTCAGCAAAGAATAAATGAACTAGGCTTAAGTGATAAAATTACCTTGCTTAAGGAAGATTACAGACTGCTCTCAGGCCAATACGACAAGTTAGTTTCAGTAGAAATGATAGAAGCGGTAGGTAAAGAATATTTTGATCAATTCTTTAAGAAGTGTCAGAGCTTGGTTAAAACTAATGGCAAAATGTTAATCCAAGCTATTACGATTGCGGATCAGAGATATAAAAGCTATAGCAACAACGTAGACTTTATACAGCGTTACATATTTCCAGGTGGTTGCTTACCTTCGATTACTGAATTACAGCTAAACCTAACAAAACACACCAGTATGGTTACAAAATCGATTAAAGACATAGGATTAGACTATGCGCTTACTATTGGGCATTGGACTGAACGGTTTTTAAATAATTGGCAAAACATTAGTAGCAATGGTTATGACGATAGATTTAAGCGCCTATGGTTATATTATTTTGCTTATTGTGAAGCCGGCTTTTTAGAGAAAAAAGTAAGTACAGTGCACTTATTAGCACAAAAGTACTAATTTAAATCACTGAGTTTTTTGCAAGCTGTTTATCTGTTATAAGATAAGCAGCTTTTTTGTGCGAATTGGTATGGGCCAAGCAATGACAAATACTCAACAAGATCCAAATAACTCCGTATCCACTCTTCTGTTCGATCAAGAATTAGATCAAGTGAACAAATACTACGAAATGATTTTAGATTTTTTTGCCAATTACAGTTTTCAACTTATTGGTGCTTTGATCATATTCGTTATTGGATATGTAGTGGCGGGAAAGATTGCCAAGGTTGTTCTCAGGTTATGTGAACGCAATAAACTGGACGTCACACTGAGCCAGTTTTTATCTAATACAACTAAGATGTTAATTGTCATAATGGTTGTGATAATTGCGTTAGGTAAGCTGGGCGTTAGTGTTACGCCATTTATAGCTGCCATAGGTGCTGCTTCTTTAGGTGCAGGTTTAGCGCTGCAAGGACTTCTAGCTAACTATGCGTCAGGCTTTAACATTATTATGTTAAGACCATTTGTTGTTGGCGATACGATAACTGTTCAAGGCGTAACTGGCGTTGTTAACCAAGTATTGCTGGCTTATACCATTATTCGTGACGAGAATGATGTTGAGATAATGATCCCAAATAAGCATATTGTTGGAGAAGTACTGCATAACTCTAAACAGGAGTCATTACTGCAAGTTACAGTTGGTATTGCTTATAAACATAATCCTAATGATGTTGTTGAGTTACTGGAAAGCGCTATATCTGAAATGGACTTTGTCAGCAAAAATAAAAAGCCTGTGGTTGGTATTGATGAATTTGCCGATAGTTCAATCAATATTGCAGTGAGGTTTTGGGCACCAACGGCAGAGTTATACCAATCTAAATTTGCTGTAAACAAAGCAATCTTCGATTTATTGCAGCAGCACAATATCACTATTCCGTATCCTCAAAGGGAAATCAAAATACTAGATGGCCAGTAGCTCTACTGAGACAGAAATACTCTATTGACTTGCAAGGCTGCTTAAACCAAGCCTTAGCAAGCCCAATAGATGTAAAAAATTGATGTTCCACTTCTGCATTTTTACCAACATTTAAGGTTTTCTGGCCTATTAAATTCTTTAACTAAGGAGAGGACTCTTCAATTGAGTTGGAGAATGGCGTGTAAGGAATTGTAAATTGTTTGTAGGGCCTATATAAACGGGTAAAAAAATATGTTGATTCTAATTAACATTTAATGTGCTGATTAGAAGGATATAAAATTGAAAAGAAGGAAGTTCACTAGAACGTTTATACCTAATGTTCGGAGTAAAGATCCGAAGTTAGCCTTATTATTACTCCCTGCTTTGTTTTTTTCTTGGCAAGTTAATTCAGAAATGCATTGCGGCTATGATGGAGAAATGGAAGTTTGTGTTGTTTATGGTGATCCACCACCACCTCCTCCAGATATTCCTCCTGTAGATGAACCAGAACCTGGTGATGGCGACGATAACGACGATGGCGGCGGCGGAAGTGGCGGTAATAGTAACAACAATGAACCAGCAGAACACCCTGATAGAGAGGAGTGCTGGGAAAATATTACAGGCTATAGCGTTCCTTATGTGACCAAGGACTGGGGTTGGCGACAGAAAAGCAATGGAACTTGGGACTTCCACCCTGCATGGGATATAGGAGTTAACAGGGAGAGAGGACATGCTGCGGAATCTATTGCAAATGTAACCATACTAGAGACTGGATATGATGGTAACAATGGGAATTATATTGAAATGGAAGTTAATGGCAGTGGTGAATTTATAAAGTATATTCACCTTGATAGTATAGCTTCAGGAGTAAATGAAGGTGAGCATTTTAGAACTGGCGATACACTTGGCGTAGTGGGTGATACAGGAAAAGCAGACGGTATACACTTACATGTAACTATCTGGGAGTCTATAGCTCTTTACGAGAGTAGGTGGTCAGGAGATCAGCATGCTAATAAATACTATAACAGTGTAAGGCCAGAAGATTTCTTCGATAGCCGAGTTTGTGGAATGGGTAATCAGGTTAGTAACAATAATGATTCATACAACCCTCCGAGTGGCTCTACGCCAAATATAAAGAATAATATTGAGTTATATGTAGAGGAATGGAAATGGAAAAGTTAATAACTTCAACTTTTTATGGATTAATGCTCTGTTTGCTGACAACGAATACATGGGCTTCTGATAAAAAAATATACGAAAATTACGTACATAATAAAATAGAGCAAGTAAAAGCAGAGACGTTGGCAGAGGAAGAAATAGAAAATGAGCTTTCTTTTTCTCCAACAGATCACTTTTCTAATGAGTCAGCTACTCTGGAAGTGTTTGCTCGTAAAGGAAACAGCGCTTATTTTGAAAGTGTTGCAATAATACATAACGATGATGTTATTTTTGATGAAAAGGGACATTTTTCAGAAGTAGAGTTTTCGTCAACAGGACAGTCAGTAATAGTGGTAGGCTACGAAAGTCAGCATCAGCTACTTTATTATACAGATGGTAGCACTGTTAAAAAAGTTCAAAGAAAGTTGTTTCAAAAGTTCGAACCATCAAAGCCATATATAGATGCGTTTTATCATTACTTTATTTCTGATGATGCTAGTTTGTTTGGTTGGGGAGATGGTGAAGATGATGGTCTTGAGCACTTATATGTATGTTCTAATATAGACAAGGTTGATTGTGTTCTAAGTCATGAAGATAAAGTGATAGTTGATATCTCATTCTTTAATGAGGGAAGTTACTTTATATTAGATCCAGGTACTTTAATAAAATATCACTTAGGAGAAGAACTGTTTAAAGTATCTTTAGAGGAATATTTCCCTAGAGAGCCTAATATTATGAGAATATATGAAAACAAAGTTATCATTGTTGGTCAGAAAAAAGCGGTAATTATAGATGCGGAAAATGGAGACATTATATGGCACTTTAATCGCCCTGATTATGAAGAGAGGCTAAAACAGCTTCATCATAGTTACATTGAAGATGGTTTCTTTTATATGCCATTTAAAGATGATAATGGCTTTATACGTAAAAGGTTATAATAAGGTTCGGCGGCTACTTATATTTAGCCGCCTTTTTTATGAATAGTGAAAGAATTATTGAATGCTTACAAGAGCGATATACTTCTAAGTATCGGATCTTGGCTGTAGGTTTATTTGGGTCGTTTTTAGAGTCTCCTGAGACAAGTAATGATATTGATATTGTTGTAATTACAAATAGAAAAGTATTTCTCAAGGAATATTTTATTGTTGATGGTTTTAGGTTTGAGGTCGTGTTTTCAACTGAGTCGTATTTTCAAGAAATGATCAAAAAACGACAATCAGCATGGATGGGAATATTTGCTAAGTTAGTGATAACTTATGACCCTAAAAAACTCATGTTGAACCTTACAAAATTGGCAGGGAATACACTCTTAGGAAAAGCTCCACAAGCATCAATACAATGCTTACGGCACGACTACTATTATGCAAATGTAAGTATTGAAAAGCTCCAAAAGTACGGAGCTGTAAATGACTTAGAAGATAAAATTTATACTCTCGAACTTTCTCGCTGGTTACTAAAACTATATTGTTTAAGTGAACAAAAAAGCTTTGACTCATCATATAAGCAGCTGTCAGAACAATTAAATAGATATTTACCTGCTTTACATGAGCTGATGGCTAAACCGGGCAATGAAAATACACATGATGAACTTATTTCATTCTCACATAGCTTGTTAAAGGAAATAGATAAAAAATATAATAATGAGCTAAGTAAAGAAGGAGAGATCACTAAACAAGAGTTGAGTTTTTCTCCTAGGTTTCGATAACTTCCTGAATACAAAAAAGCCGGCTCAGTGATAGCCGGCTTTTACTTTAATTTTTACTACTACATTTGAGATTGTAAGTAGTTTGGTAAACCAATCGTTTTGATTAGTCTTAATTGTTGTTCTAACCAGAATGCGTGATCTGACTCAGTGTCGTCAATCAATACTTGTAGCATATTACGTGTTACGTAATCTTTCTCTTGTTCACACAGAGCCATTGCTTCTTTTAGTGCTTGGTCAACAGCCAACTCAACTCTTAAATCGCTTTCTAGCATTTCTGGAACTGTACTGCCTATATGCAAACCGTCACGGTTAACCATATTAGGAGTGCCCTCTAAGAATAGAATACGCTCAATAAGTTGTGATGCGTGACCTTTTTCATCGTCAAACTCATGATCAATGCGTTCAAATAATTTACTAAAACCCCAATCTTCATACATGCGAGAATGGATGAAGTATTGGTCCATTGCGGCAAGCTCAAATGCAAGCAAGCCATTTAATGCGTCGATAATTTTCTGATTGCCTTTCATCGGTCTCTACCTTATTACAATTGTGCTTGAAGGTACTTCTCAATACCCATATTTTCAATTTGATAATCTTGTGTTTCTAGCCAGTCTAAGTGCTCTTCTTCACCTTCTAAGATTTCTGTTAGCAAATCGCGGCTCACATAATCTTGCTCTTTTTCGCATAGCTCAATAGCATCTTTTAATTGCGGTAATTGCTTTAACTGGAAGTCTGTATCGCACTTAAGCATTTCTTCAGTTTGTTCACCAATTGATAACGCACCTAGTTTTTGTAAGTTAGGTAAGCCTTCTAAGAATAAGATACGTTCAATTAATTTGTCTGATTGCTTCATGTCTAGAATCGACTTTTTGTAACACTTGTCGTTTAGGGCTGAAAAGCCCCAGTTTTTGTACATACGAGCGTGTAAAAAATATTGGTTAATTGATGTGAGTTCAGTGGTTAACACATCATTTAACGCTGCAATAATTGCTGAGCTGCTTTTCATGGGGAAGACTCCAAATCTAAATATGCTTTTATTATAGACAGAAAATAAACAAAATCAAAAAATATTAATAAAAACAATAACTTAATAATGATAATCGTTTTTAATAAGATTAGCATATGCAACAACATTTACGCTGATAAAAGTAGAAATTTAATTGGTATTAAAAACAAGAATTTACCAAATGGGTAAAAATAAAGGTTAAGAAAAAGAGAATAAGCTAAATTGGTTATAGAAACGAGAGCTCAAAAAGAAGGCGAAGAAGACAACTATAACTTCAAAGCGAAAGAAAGGTTGAATAAAAGAAAAAATTGAATAAAAGAAAAAGTTTAAAGTAGGGAATTAGTGAAGGTAGGATTACTAAAGAAGTAAAATTAACCAACGTCTTTAAATAAAGACTCGTCAACAATTGTATTGTCGATAATTGCTTGTGCTGTTTTTGTGCAGGTGCCGCATTGTGAACCCAAAGATACGTGCTCTTTAAGCTCTCTCATAGAGCCAACACCTTCTTCGCGAACTAAGTTTTGAATATCTTTATCTGTAATGCCGTGGCAAAGACAAACGTACATAAAAAACACCTCAATTGATAATGGAAGTGATAATAATTCTCATTAGTTGTCAATGCAAGCGGAAATTGTCTATTTTTTAATTTAATTGGCAAATTCGATAATCGTAATCGAAATTTCATATTTATTTATCCTTGGTTTAATCAATTTGGTCTATATATAATTCACAGCGAAAACAAATTAGGGAAATTACTTCCCGCTTAATTTTAATATTGGAGAATAAACATGGGCGTATTAGTTGGCCGTCAGGCACCAGACTTTACTGCAGCAGCTGTTCTAGGTAACGGCGAAATCGTTGAAGGTTATAACTTTGCAGAAGCAACAAAAGGTAAAAAAGCAGTAGTATTCTTTTACCCGCTTGACTTCACTTTCGTATGTCCGTCTGAACTAATCGCTTTTGACAAGCGTTTAGCTGAGTTCACTAAGCGTGGTGTTGAAGTAATCGGTGTTTCTATCGATTCTCAATTCAGCCACAATGCATGGCGTAAAACTGCTGTTGAGAACGGCGGTATTGGCGAAGTAGGTTACACTCTAGTAGCTGACGTTAAGCACGACATCTGTCAAGCATACGATGTTGAGCACCCAGAAGCAGGTGTTGCTTTCCGTGCATCTTTCCTAATCGACGAAGACGGTCTTGTACGTCACCAAGTTGTTAACGACTTACCATTAGGTCGTAACATCGACGAAATGTTACGTATGGTTGACGCATTAAACTTCCACCAAGAGCACGGCGAAGTGTGCCCAGCTGGTTGGGAAGAAGGTAAAAAAGGTATGGACGCTTCTCCAGAAGGCGTAGCTGCATACTTATCTGAAAACGCTGAAGGCCTATAATTTAGTTTAGTCCTTAAAGTTTACGAAGCCCTTCATCTTGAAGGGCTTTTTTTATGCCTATACTTTTTGTCAGCTTGATATAAGCTCATAGCTCAAATTGAGATTACTTAGGAGTTCAGTATGTCGCAAAGGTGTACTTGGTGTGGAGACGATCCACAGTATGTTGAATATCACGATAATGTTTGGGGAAGACCCGTTTACGACAGCAAAGTACTATTTGAAAAGCTGTGTTTAGATGGGCAGCAAGCAGGGCTAAGTTGGATCACTATATTGCGTAAACAACAAAACTACGAGCAAGCTTTTGCCAACTTCGAACCCAAAGTTATTGCAACCTTTGATGAACATAAAGTGGAAGAACTAATGCAAAATCCAGGCATTGTTCGTAATAGACTAAAAGTAAATTCAATTATCAAAAATGCGAAAGCTTTTTTAGCTTATGAAGAAGTGCATGGTGAAGGCTCTTTCAAAACCTTTTTATGGGATTTTGTCGGTGGAAAGCCTATTCAGAACACTTGGCAAAGCATGGCAGAAGTTCCTGCTGAAACAGATGAGTCTAAAGCTATGTCAAAGCAACTTAAAAAACTAGGATTTAGTTTTGTAGGCCCAACAATTTGCTATGCTTTTATGCAGGCTGTTGGCATGGTTAACGATCATCTAGTAAACTGCCCAGCCTATTCTCAATGTCAAAGTTAATAAGCGAACTTTAAGTGACCAACCTTTTATCTGCCGATACTTCTGTAACTCAGTGTTTTGCTCCTGATGGTAAGTTAGCTCAAGCTATTCCTGGCTTCAAAGCAAGAAAACCACAGGTGGATATGGCAATGGCCGTTGCAGGTTCAATTAAAGACAAAGCACAGCTCGTGGTTGAGGCTGGTACAGGTACAGGTAAAACTTTTGCTTATTTAGCTCCCGCTTTGTTAGCAAATAAAAGAGTTATTGTATCTACTGGTACGAAAGCACTACAAGAGCAGCTGTTTCACCGAGACTTACCTTTAGTTAAAAAAGCACTAAGACCAAGGCTAAAAACCGCTTTGCTTAAAGGCCGAAGCAATTATTTATGTTTATATCGATTAGAAGTGAATGGCCAACATCCTCCGTTTGATGATGAAGAGTTTTTATCTGATTTAGCCAAAGTTCGACGCTGGAAATCAGAAACTGACGACGGTGATATTGGCTCGCTTACATCGATAGAAGAAAACAGCAGGGTATTACCTTTTGTAACAAGTACGGTAGATAACTGTTTGGCAAAAGACTGTCCGAATATAGGCGATTGCCACGTAGTAAATGCCAGAAAAAGAGCGCTAGAAGCAGACTTGGTTGTAGTTAACCATCATCTGTTTTTTGCTGACATGGCTCTAAAAGATACAGGTTTCGGCGAACTAATCCCTGACACTCAAGTGCTCATCTTTGACGAAGCGCATCAGATCCCAGATATTGCTGCAGAGTACTTCGGCGAACATTTTTCTTCTCGACAAGTATTTGAGCTATGTAAAGATATTCAAGCTGAGTACGCCAGCCAGTTAAGAGACCTACCTCAGCTAAACAAAGCTGCGATGAACCTAGAGAAAAACATCTTAGACATGCGATTAGCATTTGCAGTTGATCCCGAGCGAGGGAATTGGCGAGACAAAGCTCAGTCGCAAATGATTCAGCAGCATATCGGCTTTGTCCACAAAGCATTTGAATTTTTATATGACGTTTGTAAGTTAGCGGTCTCTCGAACTGAAGCGATTGATAATTGTTTTGAACGGTTACTTCAGCTCAGAGGTAAATTTGATAAGGTTTGCCAAACACAAGAGCAAGGTTATAGCTATTGGTTTGATACCAGTAAACGACATTTTTCTCTACACATTACACCTTTATCTATTGCCGATAAGTTTGGTGACTATGTTAAAGAGTCTGATTCAGCTTGGGTTTTTACCTCAGCAACTGTTTCAGTTGATGACAACTTTGAGCATTACACCAATCAACTTGGCTTGCCTATGGCAAGGACGCAAATTTTGGGAAGTCCGTTTAATTACAGTGAACAAGCAATGTTTTGCGTTCCTAGATATTTTCCTGAACCCAACGATAAAGCAGCGGTACGAGCTTTAGCTGAGCTTACGAAAGAATTAATTACGGCTAGTAAGGGAAGAGCTTTTGTTCTTTTTACTAGTCACAGGGTAATGAACTTAGTTGCAGAAATTCTGCAAGATGAGATTAATTTACCCTTGTTGGTTCAAGGTACGACAAGTAAAAGACTCTTGCTAGAACAATTTAGGTTAGCTAAAAATGCCGTTTTGTTGGGTACTGGATCATTTTGGGAAGGCGTGGATGTAAGAGGCGATACTTTGAGTTTAGTTATCATTGATAAGTTACCGTTTGCTTCACCTGATGATCCACTTCTGCAAGCTCGTATTGAAGACTGTAAATTGAAAGGGCAAGACCCATTCAAACAAGTCCAAATACCGCAAGCTGTAATTACTTTGAAGCAAGGGGTGGGGCGTCTTATCCGAGATGTTACCGACAAAGGCGCTTTAGTTATATGCGATCCTAGGTTAGTGAGTCGCAACTACGGAGAAGTTTTTTTGCGAAGCTTACCTAATATGAAGCGCACAAGAGATACAGATTTAGTAAAACAATTTTTGACAACACTATGAAGATATTAGCAATAGATGCGGCTACTGAAGCGTGTTCAGTAGCATTACAATTTAACAATGAAATTATCAGCAAGTTTGAAGTTGCTCCTCAGCAACATTCACAGAAGTTACTTCCTTTTGTTGATGAAGTGCTAGTACAAGCAGGCATTAAACTTAATCAGCTTGATGGTATTGCTTTTGGTCGTGGACCTGGAAGTTTCACTGGAGTGAGAATTGGTGTTGCAGTAACCCAAGGCTTAGCTTTTGGTGCAGATTTACCAGTCGTTGGTATTTCTAATTTGGCCATGATGGCGCAACAAGCTATTGCTCAGCAACAGAGTGAAAAAGTGGTAGCAGCAATTGATGCAAGGATGTCAGAAGTATATTTCGCTATTTACGAAAACCAAGATGGTATCGCAACACTAACTTCAAAAGAGATTGTAAGAAAGCCTGAACAATTAGAAACTCTTGAATTGTCTGGGGCTACTTCAGTAGGAACTGGATGGCAAACTTACGAAGAAGTGTTAGCGCAAAAGTTTTCTTGTTCTCGTTCAGATATTTTATTGCCTAATGCTCAATTTATGTTGCCTTTAGCTCAACTCGAATTTGAAGCTGGAAATGGTGTAGATGCTGAGTTTGCTCAGCCCAACTATGTGAGAGATGAAGTTAGTTGGCAAAAGTTGCCGGGAAGATAGCGGAACTTTTCCTAATTTAAACTTATCTAATTGAAATCAGGCATTGTATCCGGCGATAGCTTTATATAATCTTCTGATAGAAGCTTGAATTTAAAAAGTATGATGCATTATGGCACTTAGAGATCCTGATAAGACTAGAAACACCATTCTTGAAGTAGCAGCAGCTAGCTTTCATCAGAAAGGTTATCAAGGCACTAGTTTGTCAGATATTTTACAGAAAGCTTGTATTTCTAAAGGGGCCTTATATCACCACTTTACCAATAAACAGGAACTTTTATACGCTGTATTTGATGAAGTATACGAATTAAAGTTTCTAAGTCGTTGGCAGCATATTCTCAAAGCAAATGACCCGATAGAAGCAATTGCAGAAACGGTTGAAGCTATTGCTAATGAAGGATCTGATGAAGAAATGTGTCAAGGTTGTCCTGTACATAATGTCGCAGCGGAATTGGCTTCAAATGACGAGAATATTCGCTATCGAGTGGAAGAGTTATACACAAAGATTCAAGCGATTATTGCTCAAGGTGTTGAATCAGCCATAGCTATGGAGTTGGTTGCCAAAGAAACTAACAGCAAGCAAGTAGCATTATTTTTTATGTGTTGCTTTAACGGCATTCCACAAATGGTGAAAAGTTGCCAAGACAGAGATGTGTTTATTCAATTAACATCGGCTCTTTCTGGATATGTTAGACGATTAAAAACCGTTAATTGCACCTAAATAACGTTTAGATTAAGGAGGCTGTAGTGAGAATTTTCAGTCTGATTATAGTTGTGATGATTTTGGTTGGTTGTGCCAGCTACCCCGATTTAGTTAACGTTCCAGAAGGTACTAAGCTAGCTGATTTTACTCAAGAAAATAAAGCTGGGGTGAATCAATTAGGTGAAACCGCTAGATGGAGTGGTGTTATAGCTTCTATCAAAAATGGTAAAACTAGCACAACGCTTGACGTTCTATATTATCCCGCACAAAGTAATGGTAGACCTAAATTATCAGACGAACCTATTGGTCGTTTCCGCACTAAAGTTAATAAATTCCTAGATCCTGCCGTGTATAAAAAAGGTAAATCTATTACAGTGTTAGGAAGTGTAAAGACGAAGGAAACTGGCATAATCGGTGAATACGAATATGAGTATCCTACTGTTGGCGATGCAAAAGTATATTTATGGCCAAAACTGCAAGAGCCAGCAAGAGTAGAATTTTATTATGGATGGCATGGCTATCACCCTAGCTGGTATTGGCACAACGGGATTAGACATGTATATATTGTTGGACAAGGAAATCATAAAGTCCCAAAAAAACAGAAAACTAAGAGCACGAACTAGCTCTTAACTGACTATATGGGTGACTGTTTTATGAACAAACTTGTTTTTGTTATGGCGTCAATATTGCCGCTATTTATGACACTAGATGTGCAAGCACAAGATTTAGATGAGATAATTAAAGGTAAACACAGAGCTGAAAAAAATGTAGCTCGTGACCAGTACCGCCACCCCAAGCAAGCAATTGAATTCTTTGGTACTAAGCCTACGGATCACGTATTAGAAATGTGGCCAGGTACAGGCTGGTACAGTGAAATTTTAGCTCCGTACGTAAAAGGTCAAGGCAAATTTACTGCCGCTACTTTTTCCGTTGGCAACATGTCTTCTGAAGATAAGCGAGATGCATCTTGGAGTAAAACTGCGCTGAAATACAGAGAAAAAATGTCAGACAAATCTTTATACGGTAACGTTAATTTCAGTGAATTCGATCCTCCTCAAATGTACCGAGTCGCGCCTGATAATTCTGTTGATGTCGCTTATTTAATTCGAACTATGCATATTTGGGACGAACAAGGGATTTTGTTGAAAGGGTTAGAAGCGATATACGATGCGTTGAAACCTAATGGTGTATTAGCTGTGGTTCAGCATAGAGGTAATGCTTCAATGGAAATAGGATCTGTTGCTGTAGAAGGTTACTTAGATGAAAGGTATGTCATTAAGGTTGCTGAGAAAGCTGGGTTCAAACTGCAAGCAAAAAGTGAAATTAATGCTAATCTGAAAGATACCAAAGATCATCCAAAAGGCGTTTATACCTTGTTGCCAACTTTAGCAATGGGGAAAAAGGACAAAGCTAAATACCTAGATATTGGCGAAAGTGACCGAATGACCTTGAAGTTTATAAAGATAGAATAAACAGTGCTAACATCATCTCAGCTAAAGCTCCCGCAAGGGAGTTTTGCATTTTTACAAAACGAACATAAGTCTGAACAGCATGAAATTTTAGCTATTCATGGCTGGTTAGATAACGCAGCTAGCTTTACCAATCTTATCCCCTTGTTACCAAATTATAATTGGACTGCTATTGATTTACCCGGACATGGTCACTCTTTTCATCGACCTGAAAATAGCCATTACAACTTCATTGATTGGGTTAGCGATGTCGTTGAGTTTATTCGAGCTAGATATAACAAGCCTGTTATCCTTGTTGGTCACTCTTTAGGCGGTATGCTATCGACAGTTGTTGCTGGCTTATACCCAGAGCTGGTAGAGAAAGTAGTTTTGATCGATGCCGCTGGGCTTATAACCCAATCTAATAGCGATGGTGCAACGGAGTTACGCGCTGCTCTTGATAGTAGAATGGAACAATCGACCAAGACCAATGGCAGCCCTGTGAACATCAAAGTCGCAATTCGAGCAAGAGGAATGGCCGGTTCTATATCTGAAGATGCGGCGGAGTTGCTAGTTCGTAGAAACTTATCTGACACAGAACAAGAATTTTATTGGCGTTCAGATCACCGACTGAGAACGGTTTCTCCAATCAGAATGAGTACAAATCAAGCTGAATCGATTATTGAAAGTATTATTGCGCCTGTTTTGATCTTACTGGCTGAGGATGGGTATCCAGGGATCAAACAAAGTTTTAGTCGTTATCAAGGTTACTATCAAAACCTAATTTGCATGAATGTATCTGGCGGCCATCATTGCCATATGGAACAGCCTAAACAATGTGCACAATTTATCAGCAGATTTCTTAAATAAGCGAAATTTATGCTGATAATTATTCCTTTTTATTTGATCTCATCTGACCTGTTAGAGTAAGGTAGCCAGCTGTTTTTTTGATTTAGATCAGGAGTTAGTTTTGGATAAGGTTTGGTTGAATAAATACCCAAGTGATGTACCAGCAGAAATCGATCCGGATCACTACCAGTCACTGTTAGATATTTTTGCCCAAAGCATTAACAAGTTTGGTGACAGAACTGCTTTTATTAACATGGGTAAGAGCATTACTTTCAATGAACTTGACCGCTTAGCAAATGACTTTGCTGCTTATCTACAAAATACCCTTGGTATAAGTAAAGGTGACGCTGTTGCTGTGATGATGCCTAACTTATTGCAATACCCAGTTGCATTATTAGGAATACATAGAGCTGGCGGTATTGTGGTTAACGTCAATCCGCTTTACACGCCGCGAGAGCTAGAGCATCAACTTAAAGATGCCAACGCAAAAGCAATCGTTATTGTTAGCAACTTTGCAAACACGTTAGAACAAGTACTAGATAATACTCCAGTTGAACATGTTATTTTAACGAATATGGGCGACATGCTTGGTGGTAAAGGCTTGATTGTTGACTTTGTCGTTAAGCATGTTAAGAAAATGGTACCTGCTTTTTCATTGCCAAAAGCTATCAAATTTAAGCAAGTACTGAAACAAGGTAGTAATCAAACATTAAAGCCAGTGGAAGTGAGTGGCGATGATCTAGCGTTCTTGCAATATACAGGTGGTACGACTGGAGTTTCTAAAGGAGCGATGCTTACTCATCGCAATATGGTAGCTAACTTAGAACAAGTATCAGGTCTATTAGGTCCTCGTTTAAAAGAAGGCGAAGACTTAATTGTTACAGCTTTACCTCTTTACCACATATTCTCACTTACAGCTAACTGCCTAGTGTTTATGAAGTTTGGTGGTACTAATTTACTTATTACAAACCCAAGAGATATGCCTGGCTTTGTAAAAGAAATTGGCAAATATCCATTTACTGCGATTAGTGGTGTTAACACTTTGTTTAACGGCTTGCTAAATACTCCGGGGTTTGCAGAGTTAGATTTTTCCAACTTACGTTTAAGTGTAGGTGGCGGTATGGCCGTACAAAGAGCGGTAGCAGAGCGTTGGAAAGATGTAACAGATTGCGATTTATTGGAAGGCTATGGCTTAACAGAGTGTTCTCCAGTGGTTTCATTTGTTCCTTACAACATAGGTGAGTACACAGGTAGTATTGGTGTACCAGCTCCTTCTACTGATGTAAGTCTTAGAGATGAAGAAGGACAGGAAGTTGCGCAAGGCGAAGCTGGTGAATTATGGGTGAAAGGTCCACAAGTAATGAAAGGTTACTTAGGACGACCTGAAGCCACAGCGGATTCAATTGTCGATGGCTGGTTTGCTACTGGCGATATTGCCAAGATGGACCAAGAAGGCATGCTTTATATAGTAGATCGTAAGAAAGATATGATTTTAGTATCAGGCTTCAATGTTTTCCCAAATGAGATTGAAGACGCAGCTGTAACTCATGAGAAGGTTCTAGAGTGTGCTGCTGTAGGCGTTCCTCACGAAGTTTCTGGTGAAATCGTTAAGCTATTCGTTGTGAAAAAGGATGAGTCATTAACTGAAAAAGAAGTTATTGAACATTGCCGCGAAAGATTAACGGGATATAAAGTTCCTAAGGTGATAGAATTCCGCGAAGATTTGCCAAAAACTAATGTTGGCAAAATTTTACGCCGAATGTTAAAAGATTAATGGCACTTTTTTAAAAAGTGACAGTCATAAAAAAGCCGGCATTTGCCCGGCTTTTTTGTTTTTATATGGTACAACCCGTGACGAGCAATTCAGCAGACTATTTATATATTCGTGAACAATCTCAATTAGACGATTACTGTCAAAAAGCCGCTAAAGCACAAGTATTAGCTTTGGATACTGAGTTTGTTCGAACCAGAACTCTATATTCTAAACTGGGATTGATCCAAGTTTTCTATGGCGAACAAGTCGCGCTTATTGATCCTTTATGTGAACTTGATTTAGAGCCGTTTTGGCAATTACTGACTAACGAAAATCTAGTTAAAGTTCTGCACTCCTGCCACGAAGATTTAGAAGTTTTTAAAAAATACGCAAATCGTTTGCCTGCACCTTTATTTGATACGCAAATTGCTGGTCAATTTTTGTTTCATGGCAAAGTACTTGGCTTTGGCGCTATGGTCGCGCAAGAGTTAGGTATTGAGCTTGATAAAGGTGAAGCAAGAACAAATTGGCTGAAAAGACCATTAACAGACAAACAACTCACTTATGCGGTGAATGATGTTAAGTATTTGCTTCCTGTTTATCATAGTTTGAACGAAAAGTTAGCTGAACAAGGTCTACAAGAATACAACCTTGCAGAAGCCGCGTTTAAAGTTGAGCAAAAGAGAAAAGATAAATCTCAAGAACATATGTTTTTAGATTTTGGTACGGCTTGGCAGCTAAAAACAAGAGAGTTGGCGATATTACAAGAGTTGGCGAAATGGCGCTGGGATTTGGCAAGCAAAAAAGATTTAGCACTTGGTTTTGTCGCAAAAGATGCGACTTTGGTCGCAATTGCTCAAAGACGACCTTCTGAACTTGCTAGTATGCAAAATATTCCAGGAGTTAACCCGCAAGAAGTCAAACGTTATGGCAAAGCCATGTTGGAATGTGTAGCGAGAGCTAAGCAGCTAGATATAGAACAATGCCCAACTAAGGTACCGCGAGTAACTGATTACAAAGATTACAAACAGGCCTATAAGGCGTTGAAGCAATCAGCGACCTCAGTGGCTAATCAGTACAAGGTGCCAATCGAAATGTTGGCAACTAAAAAACAACTTAACCAATGGATTAAGTGGAGTTTAAAAATGGCATACGCGGAAAAACCAGACTTTCTGTGTTCATGGCGTAAAGATTTGCTCATCGATGTATTAGAGCAATGGCAAACAAAGTATTCGTTAGATTAAAGGTAAAGCATCATGCAATTGTGTACTGTGTATCGTAGTTTAAAAAAAGCAGATACGTATCTTTATGTCGAAAAAAATGGAGATTTCGAAAAAGTCCCTGAGCAATTAAAAACCTTGTTAGGTAAGCTCACTTTGGTTATGACTTTGGACTTAGATAAAAGAACAAATCTGGGTCAGGCGGAATTAGAGAAAGTGAAACAAGAGCTAGTAGAAAATGGCTTTTATTTGCAACTACCACCGCCAACAGAGAACATGTTAGACGAATTAAAAAAACAAAATGGTCATCAAGATTAGGAAGATATTATGAAAGCTAAGTATTGGTTAACAACCGCCTTATTCACTTTATCAGCCTCTGTGTTTTCAGCAGATAAAGTAAGTTTTGAACAATACGTAGAAAACTTGCAAAAAGAAGCGGTAGAAAAAGGTTTCTCAGAAGAATTTGCAAAACAGCATTTAACTAACCTTAACTACAACAAACGCGTTGTTAAAGCTGATAAGAATCAGCCTGAATTTAAGGAAACGCTAGATACTTATCTACCTAAGCGTGTTCCTCAGTGGAAAATTGATCGCGCTAGAAAAGCTTATAAAGAAAACCTTCCTCTTCTTACTGAAATCGGTGAGAAGTTCGGTGTTCAACCGAGATTTATCGTTTCTCTTTGGGCATTAGAAACTAACTTTGGCCGTATTCAAGGTAAGATGCCAATCATTGATTCTATTGTGACTTTGGCTTATGACGGTCGTCGTGAAACATTTTTTAAGAAACAATTGTGGGCATCTCTCCAAATCTTAGATGAAGGTCATATCGAAAAAGAGAAGTTTGTTGGTTCTTGGGCTGGTGCTATGGGTCAATGTCAATTTATTCCTACTTCATTTTTAGCTTATGCCGCAGACGGTGATGGCGATGGTAGAAAAGACATTTGGACTAATAAAGCGGATGTATTTGCTTCAGTTGCAAACTACTTAAAACGTGAAGGCTGGAATGGTAACCGAACTTGGGGACGTCAGGTTCAATTACCTGAAGGTTTTGACCACGACTTATTAATGCCAAAAGGCAGTAAGGGACGTAAACAGTGGTTGCAAAATTGGAAGAAGTCTCAGCAGTCCCTAGAGTTTTGGAATGAGCAAGGTGTAACAAGAATGGATGGTAGACCATTGCCAAAAGCAAATATCAAAGGTGTATTGATCACGCCTGATGATGCAAATGGCCGAGTTTATTTAGGTTACAACAACTATAAATCTCTAATGCACTGGAACCGTTCTTATTACTTTGTTACTTCAGTAGGCTATCTTGCTGACCGTATAGGTTACCCTAAGATTCAGTAGGCTAGTAAATGTTGTTTGATTATAACCATAAAGACATAGATAACCGATTATTGCCTTTTCCTGTTGGTAAAGTGGTGTGCATGGGGCAAAACTATGCAGACCACATTGCCGAGCTAAACAGTATTAAACGTCCTGAACCTCTATTTTTTATCAAGCCAAACACAACCTTAACTGATTTGGATAAGGGCGTATTTATTCCGAAAGATAAAGGCCCTGTGCACAACGAACTCGAATTGGCTGTATTGATTCAACATAAGTTGACGAAAGCCAATGCTGCTGAAGTTGAACAAGCTATTTGGGGTTATGGTCTGGCATTAGATTTAACTCTGAGAAGTGTGCAAGCTCGCTTAAAAGCACAAGGACGACCATGGGAAACATCAAAAGCTTTTGATGGTTCATGTCCAATGACCCCGTTTATTGCAAAGCAAGATGTAACTGAACCACAGCAAAGCCAAATTAAATTACTAGTAAATGGCCAAACGAGACAAGATGGTAATACTGCGCAAATGTTGCGACCTACCATTCAGCTTATTCAAGAAATGACTCATGAGTTTACCTTATTACCTGGCGATATTGTTTTAACAGGAACGCCTGCAGGAGTAGGACCTCTAAATAATGGTGACGAACTGGAATTGTCACTTAGTTCAGCAGGGAGTCACTGGCAATTTAGTTCTAAGGTTTATTAATGACAGCTCCGTTTTGGCAAACAAAAACCTTAGACCAAATGACTCGTGCTGAGTGGGAGTCATTGTGTGATGGCTGCGCAAAGTGTTGTTTGCATAAGCTGATCGATGATGATGAGCAAGAGCAAATGGTTGATACTGATGAACTGTTTGAAGATGAACAAATTCATTTCACCTCAGTAGCTTGTCGTTATCTCGATGACAACAAATGCCAATGTAAAGTCTATGAAAAGCGTACTAAGTTAGTGCCATCATGTGTGCGCCTTAGCCAAGATAATTTAGATGATGTTTTTTATATGCCGCCTAGCTGCACTTATCGTAGAGTAATGGAAGGTAGAGGTGTACCAAGTTGGCACCCATTATTAAATAAAGGCCGCAAAGCAAAAATGCACAAAAAAGGCATGTCGGTGCAAGGCAAAGTAATCTTTGACGATATGGTTGAAGAAGAAGAATACGAAGACTACATAGTCGTTTGGCCGTTAGCTGATTTGGATTAATCTTTTATTAAACAAATAACTTCAAGATTTGTTATTTTTTAGCCTATACTGACACTTAATTAAGACTGGTCTATCCAGTTAAGTCATAACAGAATAATAATTAAGTGATCAGCATGGCCGACTACAAAGCTCCCCTAGACAACATTAACTTCTTGATTAACGATGTTTTTAATTATCAAGACCACTACAAAAACTTTGCAAAATACGAAGAAGCTTCACCTGATATGGTTGAAGCTATTCTTACGGAATGTGCAAAATTCTGCGAAAACGAATTAGCGCCACTTAATCAAAGTGGAGACAAAGAAGGTTGCCACTTCGATAACGGTGAGGTGACTACGCCAAAAGGCTTTAAAGAAGCTTATCAACAATACTTAGAAGCTGGTTGGCAAGGACTTTCATTTGAACCAGAGTACGGTGGCCAAGGTTTACCTCAATCGTTGGGACTAATCAAAGCTGAGATGATGGGATGTTCAAACTGGTCATTCGGTATGTATCCAGGTCTCAGTATTGGTGCAATGAACACAATATTGGCTCACGGCTCAGAGCAACAAAAAGAACTCTATTTACCAAAACTTACTTCTGCAGAATGGGCCGGCACTATGTGCTTAACGGAAGCACAATGTGGCACAGACTTAGGCCAAGTAAGAACTAAAGCTGAACCAAATCCTGATGGCAGTTACAACATCACTGGAAGTAAGATTTTCATTTCAGCTGGTGAGCACGATCTAACTGAAAATATCATTCACATTGTATTAGCTCGTTTACCAGATGCGCCAAAAGGAACTAAGGGGATATCGCTATTTATTGTTCCTAAATTCAACTTGGATGAAGCTGGTAATTTACTAGAGCGTAATACAGTAAGTTGTGGCTCAATTGAGGACAAGATGGGTATCAAAGCTTCTGCTACTGCGGTTCTTAACTTTGATAATGCCAAAGGCTTTTTGATTGGACCAGCGAATAAAGGCTTAGAGTGCATGTTTACTTTCATGAACACTGCTCGCATTGGCACTGCTTTACAAGGTGTATGCGCAGCTGAGGTGGCTTATCAGAAAAGTTTAGAATATGCCCAAGAGCGCTTATCAATGCGCTCTTTAACTGGCACTAAGTGTCCAGACAAAGTTGCGGATCCTCTAATTGTTCACCCTGACGTGCGTCGAATGTTGCTGACTCAAAAAGCCTTTGTTGAAGGTGGCAGAGCCATGATTTATTACGCGGGTATGTATGCTGACCAATTTATTGATGGCGCAGAAGAGCAAGAGCGTAAACAAGCAGATGATAAGATGGGCTTTTTAACACCTATTTTAAAAGCATTTTTAACGGAAAAAGGCTTTGACTCTGCGAACTTAGGCATTCAAGTATTTGGTGGTCACGGCTATATAAAAGAGTGGGGCTTAGAGCAAAACTTAAGAGACGCCAGAATAGCCACTTTGTATGAAGGAACAACTGGCATTCAAGCATTAGACTTATTAGGTCGAAAGGTAATGTTGGACAGAGGCAAACAAATCTCTGCTTTTGTTAAAGAAGTTTTGAATTACTGCAAAGATCACAGCGTGATCTCGTCAAACTCTCAGAAAAAGCGTATGCACAAGTTTATTTGGCCGCTGAGTAAAGAGGCCGCAAACTTACAACAGTACACGATCAGACTAATGTTAAAGGCTAGAAAGAATCGCGACGTGGTTGGCTCTGCTTCTGTCGATTTTCTAATGTATTGTGGTTATATTTTAATGGCTTATATGTGGGCGCAAATTGCGCAAGCGGCTAATGAAAAGCTAACTGAAGGGACTGATAATAAAGAGTTTTATAAGTCAAAAGTTAAAACAGCAGAGTTTTACTTTGAGCGTATCTTTCCACAAGCTCAAGTCCACGCAAAATTGATGATGAAGTCACCTTCATCTTTGATGAAAATAAAGCAAGAGCACTTCTAATTTAAGCTAGTTTGAGGCCTTTGTTGCAATAGCCTAGTCAAAGTCGGTTCAGACTCGACTAGGCTGCCGTTCATAGGTATAATCCCGCCTCTTTTTTAACCGCCACAGCTAGCCAAAATTTATCTATGAAATTAATTGTTAAATACCATCCAGAAATAAACATAAAAAGTCGCTCAGTGCGTAAGCGCTTTAGTAAGTTACTTGAGTCAAATGTTCGCATTATCGTTAAACGTATTGTGCCTTCAGCTCACGTAGTTGCTCGTTGGAGTGATGTACTGGTTGAGTTAAATTCAGAGACGAGTGAAGAGCTAAAAGCACAGGTGAGGGACGAGATCACTCGTATTCCTGGTGTTGATCAATTCAATGAGGTAGTGGAATACGACTTTGTTGATTTTGATACTGCGTTTAAGCAAGTTGCTGCACACTGGCAGTCTGAAATTGAAAACAAGACTTTCTGTGTTCGTGTTAAACGTTCTGGTAAGCATGAGTTTTCATCAATTGATTTAGAAAGATACATAGGCGGTGGATTAAATCAATCGGTTGAGTCAGCAAAAGTAACTCTGAAAAAGCCACAGGTAACGATTAAATTAGAGCTTCGTGATGATAAGTTGCATGTGATTAAAGCTAATCATAAAGGTTTGGGAGGCATGCCTATCCCAACACAAGAAGATGTGTTGTCTTTAATCTCTGGAGGTTTCGATTCAGGTGTTGCGACTTATCACATCATGCGTCGTGGTGCTCGTACTCATTTCTGCTTCTTCAACTTAGGTGGTAGAGAACATGAGATAGGCGTTAAGCAAGTGTCTCACGCTATTTGGAAACGCTATTCAAGCTCTCACAAAACTAAGTTTGTAACAGTAAACTTTGAGCCTGTTGTTGATGAGATCTTAACTAAAATTGATAACGGCTTAATGGGTGTTGTACTCAAGCGAATGATGATGCGAGCTGCATCAAAAGTTGCGGAAAAACTAGGTATCATGGCTTTAGTAACAGGTGAAAGTTTAGGTCAGGTTTCAAGCCAAACATTAACAAACCTTAATGTGATTGACCGCGTAACTGAAACGCTAATTTTACGTCCACTTATTCATATGGATAAAGCTGAAATTATCGAAACGTCTAGAGAAATTGGTACGCACGACTTTGCTGCAACTATGCCTGAGTATTGTGGCGTTATCTCGAAAAAGCCAACAACCCGTGCAGTACTGTCTGAAGTAGAAGAAACTGAATCAAACTTCGACTTCTCGCTACTAGAAAAAGTAGTAGAAGAAGCGATTATTATGGATATTCGCAAAATCGAAGATGAAGCAACAGAAGAAGTGCAAGAAGTAGAGTTAGTAACTGACTTGCCAAGCGATGCTGTAGTTATTGACGTTCGTGCACCGGAAGAGGAAGAGGACAATCCATTAGAAATTGATGGTCTTGAAGTTATCGCTATTCCTTTCTTTAAAGTTGCGACTAAATTTGCAGATTTAGATCAAAGCAAAGATTATTACTTATATTGTGACAAAGGTGTAATGAGTAGACTTCAAGCTTTACTGTTACATGAACATGGCTACAAATCGGTGAAAGTCTACCGCAAATAATTCAATCTGTTAGGAGCTACTTTTTGTAGCTCTTTTTTTATGGCTCTTTTCTATCGCTCTTTTTGCTATTTCTCTTACCTTTACTTCTTCATTTATCTCTTCCAAACGATTATTTAACCAAGCAGACTTGCTTCTAAAGCAGATTTGTATCAAGTTAGCTGCACGATAAAAATAGCAAATACAGGTCGACATGAATAAAACAATAATAACAGCTACGTTAGCTGCATTGCTTAGCGTATCTGCACAAGCAAAAGACACGCTAATTAATGCTGACGCTTTGGTAGATGTAAAATCAGGAGAACTGGTAAAGAATGTAGCAGTACTTATCACTGACAATAAGATTGTCCAAGTAGGGAAGCAAGGCAAAGTCATCGTTCCTTCAGGCACTGAAGTATTAGATTTGAAAGGCAAAACACTTATGCCTGGTTTTATGGATATGCATGTCCACTTAACTAAAGATGCTGAAGATAATTTTTTGGCTGCAAAAGGTAATTCAATTCCAAGGCAAACTGTTAAAGCAGTAAAAAATGCAGAAAAAACATTAATGGCTGGTTTTACTACTGTTAGAAATTTAGGTGCTTCTGGATACAGTGTTATTGGTGTCAGAGACGGTATTAATGCAGGAGAAGTTGTAGGTCCTAGAATTTGGGCTGCGGGTCACTCAATCAGTATTACCGGTGGTCATTGCGACGATAACTTTTCACCTCCAGAGGCTGAATCTATAGCTGCTGGCGTTGCCGACGGTCCATGGGCTGTGAGAGCAAAAGTAAGAGAAAATATTAAGTATGGCGCCAATACAATAAAAGTTTGTGCAACAGGTGGCGTTTTTTCCAAAGGTACGAAAGTTGGTATTCAGCAGCTAACCGAGGAAGAAATTAAAGCCGCGGTAGATGAAGCTCATATGAGAGGTTTAGTTGCTGCTGCTCATGCTCACGGCACAGAAGGGATAAAAGCAGCGATAAGGGCTGGAATAGACTCTATTGAGCACTGTTCTTTTATGGATAAAGAAGCGATTAAATTAGCGCTAAAACACGGTACTTACTTGTCTTGTGACATTTATAATACCGAGTATACACTTGCGTTTGGCGAAGCTAATGGTGTGCCTGAAGAGAACATAAATAAAGAAAAGATGGTATCTAAAGCGCAACGCGAGAGCTTCCGTAAAGCGGTTAAAGCTGGCGCTAAGATGGTATTCGGTTCAGATGCTGCAATTTATCCTCATGGTGACAATGGCAAACAATTTTCTCGTATGGTTAGGTTCGGCATGACACCAATGCAAGCGATTCAAGCTGCAACAATTAACAGTGCAGGGTTGTTAAAGCAAGATAACTTAGGACAAGTGCAAAAAGGCTTTCTTGCAGATATCGTAGCGGTTGACGGTAATCCATTAGACAATATTGATTTGCTAGAAAATGTAACTTTCGTAATGAAAGACGGTGTTGTCTATAAAAACTAGTTCACCTAGCTCCTCTTTGTATTGGCACTTACTGTAAGTTAAGTAAGTGCCCACCAAATTAAGTTTACTATGATGAATAAACTATTGAGTAAAACACTAATCGCAAGCATTGCTCTTGTATCTACAATGACTGTAGCAAAGCCACTAACTTACCTGAGTGCAGAAGAATCTCGTATTGATAAAGTTAAACAACAACAGGCTGCGCTAACGGATCAGTTTTCTTCGCTAATAACTTCATACCAGCAAGACTTAAATAAGTCTGATTCTGTTGCCAAACTAACTGCAACGAATACCAAATACGGTCGTTTATTATGGCAAGAGTCGACAGCTTATTTACAGAAAAATGGCAGCTTTGATGACCGCCCTCTTTACTGGACCCGATTACAAATGGCTGCGCTTATTCGAGCAAATGAAACATATCGAGCGTTAGCTAGTGCAAAACAAGCAGAGTTAATGTTTGATTTTGAGTTATCAAGTCGAGGTGTTGGTCAAGTTGAATTTAAAGGTTCAGAAGGTAAGAAGATACTGATCACAGGTTTTGACCCTTTCTTACTAGATCGAAACTTAATGCAATCAAATCCTTCAGGTATTGCAGCCATGTATCTTGATAATAAAGAGATAGAACTCAATGGCGAAAAAGCACAGATCCAATCCTTGATTGTTCCAGTGCGATTTGCTGATTTTGACCAAGGTATGATTGAAACTATGCTATCAAAGCATATGCCTAACGTTGATATGATTGCGACCATAAGTATGGGGCGTGAGCATTTTGACTTAGAGCGTTTTCCTGGTCTGCGTCGCAGCTCAAAAGTACCGGGGAATTTAAATGTGTTTACAGGGGCAACCCCAACCAATCCATTAAAGCCATTCTTGCAGGACAAAGCATTCACCACTGATGAATTTGTTGAATTTTCATTACCTGTGAAAGCAATGCAAAAAGCCAAAGGGCCATACCAAGTGATAGACAATCATAAGGTTGAAACTTTGGCTAGAGGAAAGTTTTCGGCTAAGTCTCTAGCAGAATTAAAAGGAGAAGTTGCAGTACAAGGTTCTGGAGGTGGTTATCTGTCTAATGAAATCTCGTATCGCAGCATTGTTTTGCGAGATAAACTAAACCCATCTTTACCAGTTGGCCATATTCATACACCACGCATTAAGGATTGGCAGAGAGAAGAAGTGAAAGGCATAGTGCTACAAATTGAAGATATGCTTCGCCATTCAATTCCTGTCCTTTAATATCATGCAACGAGCCAGTCAATGACTGGCTTTTTTAGACAATAATAAAATACTTTTCACTATAATAGAAACGTTTTGGTGATGAGTTTTAACTCAAAATCCCGTAAACTGTATGTTGATGTTTATGACTATAAGTGTATGACTACAGAGCCTGTGCTTATCTCATAAACTTACATTTAACATTAGTTAGAACTGTTAAGTTCAGCTAGTGGTATGTTAATTTTAAGGAGAAATTATGAGTTTGAAGGAAAAGCTTACCCCGTCTAAATTGAAAAAAGCCTTACCATTTTTAATTGCCTTCGTTGGCATAATGAACTCTTATTACATTGTGGTAGAAGGGCATGTTGGTGTAATTAAACGATTCGGAGAAGCAAGGGATCAAGAGAATCCAGGTTTGCACTTTAAGATACCATTTATTGAAACGGTAGAAATGATTGAGGTTAGAACTCGTAAGAATGCTGAACGCATGGCATCGAGTACTAAGGAGCAAATGCCAGTTACTGTTGAAGTGTCAGTTAACTGGACAGTAAATAAAGAAGCTGCATTGGACTTGTTTAAAAAGTATGGCGGTTTAACTCAATTTGAACAACGAATTTTAGATCCTAGATTCCGTTCTGCAACAAAAGATACGATTCCTCAGTTTGAGGCAGAACAACTCATTCAAGATAGAGCGTCAGCTATTCAAGGGATAGAACACCGTTTAGCGGCGGAAATGGAAGGTTTCCCAGTTGTTGTTGACAATATTCAGATAGAGAACATTGAGTTACCACAGAAGTATATCAATTCTATCGAAGTTAAACAGACTGAAAAGAACTTAGCCGCAGCCGAAGAACACAAGCTTGAAAGGCAGAGACTAGAAGCTCTTAGAGCGGTAAATACAGCAGATGCGAAAGCAAAAGGCATTTTGAAAGTAGCAGAAGCTGAAGCACAATCTATTTTACTTAAAGGTAAAGCTGAAGCAGAAGCGATCGAAGCAAAAGCTAAAGCTTTAAAGAATAATCCTTTAATCGTTAAGTTAACCGAAGCACAAGCTTGGGACGGCAAACTACCTAAAACAATTCTTGGTACGGGTACTATGCCAATTATGGACATGCGCGAAACGACAGAAGATAAGTAATCTTTATTAAGTGCCAGCTTGCTGGCACTTTTGTTTACATGTATTGAATTAAGGCTTGGACGCTAAGTTAAAAGTCGCAAGGTTTTTCAAAAACCATAACCTGTTCGTTGGCTGGGTGTCTTACTTCCAGTCGTTGGGCGTGTAATTGTAGTCTGTCTGCTTGAGCGATAATATCTTCCGGAGCATAAAGTCGATCACCCAAAATTGGGTGACCAAGTTCTTTCATGTGAACTCTAAGTTGATGGCTACGGCCTGTTATTGGAGTTAGCTTTACTCGGGTCCACAGATTGCCATCGGCTTCGCCTCTTTCCAAAACTTGGTAGTGGGTAAGTGAAGGCTTACCATTTTCAAAGCATACCATTTGCTTAGGTCTATTCGGCCAGTCACAAATAAGAGGAAGTTCTATACTACCTTTGTCTTGTTCAATATGACCAGCGACACGAGCAATATAAAACTTATCTGTATTGCGTTCGGAGAATTCTCTATTTAAAAAGCGCAGAGCGTCTTTGTGCATAGACATTACAATAACACCTGATGTCATCATATCGAGTCTATGAACTATGCCTGCATTTGGCCACACAGCTTGCACTCTCAACATCAATGAGTCGAAGTGTTCTTTGTGTTTGCCTGGCACTGATAATAAACCACTAGGTTTATTCAATACCAAGATGTCCTCATCTCGATAAAGAATATCGAGATAAGGGTCGGTAGGAGGATAATACTCAAGTAAAGCCATAACTACGCTTGTGTCACTACAATTAATCGAATCGCATCTAAACTAACAGTTGCCGCTTCAATCTCTTTTTCAGAATCGTGAATTCTTTGCTCTAAAAATTCAATTTCTTCATCGCGAATTGATGGGTTAACCTGCTGTAGTGCTTTGATTCTTGTTAACTCTTGTTGTCCAGATTCTAACATTGCTTGTTTTGCTGTTGCTTTTAACTGAGAACCATGTGCTTCTGCCATTACCTGACCTTTTTCTAATAATGGACTGATCTCATCTTTCAATGCCTTAACTAGCTGTTGAGCAATTTGCTTCTTAGCATTTTTCAAAGTCTTATCCAAAGAACCTTGTTTTACTTTATCTGCTAAGTTGTTGCCCTTTTTATCTAACATTACGCGAATTGCGGTATTTGGCAAATGTCGGTGTAACTGTAGTTTCTTCGGAGCATTAGTTGTTAACAAGTAACTAGCTTCAATTAAGAAAGTTCCAGCTGGTAGCTGTTTGTGCGGCAATAAACAAACTGAACTATTACCCAAATCACCAGAGCTCAACATGTCTAACGTGCCTGTTACCATTGGGTGTTCCCAAGTTAAGAAGTGCTGGTCTTCTTGTGATAATGCAGTTTCGCGATCAAAACAAACCGTCATGCCATCTTCTTGCAATTGTGGGAAGTGAGCGTGCAGCATGTGATCACCTGGACGAATGATCTTGCTGAATGTTGCTTTTTCTTCATGTTGAACACCAAACTGATCCCACACTTCTATCATGTAATTCATCAGCTCAGTTGAGTCATCTAGTTGTTCAATATGGTCTTGGATTTCACCTGCTTTAGTACCACCACTAGAGTTAAGTTCTAACAATCTGTCGCGACCATTTTCAACTTCTAACTTAAGCGCGTCGTTACGAGTTTTACAGGCTTTGATAAAACCATTGATCTCAGCTGCCTCACTTTGCGCTAATAGCAAATCTGTTACTTGCTGCTTGTTCTCTGTTGCAACAATTCTTGCGGTTGTAGACGTCTGTTCAAAGGCATTAAAGCTCTGCTGGTACCAGTTAAACAAATTCTCTTGTGCGCTGTTGGTTAAGTAAGGAACATGAATCTTTACTGTTTCTGTTTGACCGATTCGGTCTAAACGACCAATTCTTTGCTCTAGTAAGTCTGGATTTGCAGGTAAATCGAATAACACTAAGTGGTGGGCAAACTGGAAATTACGGCCTTCAGAACCAATTTCTGAACAGATTAATGCCTGAGCGCTATTTTCCTCGTCCGCGAAATAAGCTGCAGCTTTATCTCTTTCTACAATTGTCATACCTTCATGGAAGACTGTGGAGCGTAAGCCTTCAGCCTCAAACAACACATCGTCTAGTTTCATCGCTGTGTCTGCATGAGCACAGATTATTAACACTTTTTCTGATTTGTTTTGCTTCAAGAAATCGATAAGCCAGTTCACTCTAGGATCTAGCTTCCACCATGCATCCGTTTCTAATACTGTTGCGGTATGCTGTTTTTCTGGAGTTACTCCTGCAAAGTCTCCAGTGCTTGGATAACCTTCCGGTAGATTCTGCGGCTGAGCTATTAGCTTTCTTTCAGGAAATCCTTTGATGCCATGCCTAGAGTTTCTGAACATGATACGGCCAGTACCATGTCTATCTAGCAACTCCTTAATTAGCAGCTCTGCAATATCAGCATCTTGCTTTGTTTGGTAAGCCTCGATTTTATCCTGATCAGTACTGTCTGTTAGTAATTGCTTTAATAGTTCTTGTTGAGCTGAGCTTAATTCTGCTTGCTCAAGTAAAGTGTTGGCAATATCTGCAACTTCTTGGTACTTACTTTCTTCCTGTTTAAACGTCTCGTAGCAATGGAAGCGGGCAGGATCCAATAATTGTAGACGGCAGAAATGACCATAGTGACCTAATTGGTCTGGTGTTGCCGTCAATAAGATCAGACCTTGAGTTTGACTTCCAATAGTCTTTACCGATTCGTATAGCGCATTTTGTTCGCTTAACGCTTCTGCATCAGGAGTAATATGATGTGCCTCATCAACTACAACTAAATCCCAATTAGACTCTAGTAACTTCTGTTGCCATTTACCTGCTTGGCTCAACCACTCTTGCGAGATAATGATTTGCTGTTCACTATCAAATGGTTGGAAATTCTCATCTTCAGAAGTTTCGGCTTCTGCTTCACATCTTTGTTCGTCAAAAATAGAGAAGTGCAAGTTAAAGCGACGTAGCATTTCAACCAGCCATTGATGCTGTAAACTTTCTGGTAATACAATTAAAACGCGCTGTGAGCGACCGCTAAGTAGTTGTTGGTGAATTATTAAACCAGCTTCGATTGTCTTACCTAAACCTACTTCATCAGCAAGTAATACTCTTGGAGCAAATCTTTGGCCAACAGAATTAGCTATATACAATTGATGTGGTATTAAACCTACTCTAGCACCTTGTAAACCCAATAAAGGCGAAGCTTCTAATTCAGCTTTTTGTTGATGCGCTCTTAATCTCAGAGAAAACCAATTTGGTCTGTCGTAGTTTGCTGTTAACAGTCTTGCCTCAGGTGTGTTTAAGCTGATGTGGTGATCTAGCATAATTTCTTTAACTGCTACTGTTTCACCATCATCAACACGAGTACCGTGGTAAATCAATGTCCCTTGATTTTCTTCAACGTGTTCAACGACAAATTCGTATTCTTCCAATGTTTTTAAAGTGTCACCCGGAGCAAATTCAACACGCATTAATGGTGCTTGTGCCACCGCATAATTACGACTTTCATCAGCCGCTGGAAATAGTACTTGTACAAAGCGATTATCCGCTTGTAGAACAGTACCTAAGCCCAGGTCATTTTCAGCCTGACTTACCCAACGTTGACCGACGATAAAACTCATATATAACACTCCAGAAAATTCTACTATGCCTGTTCAAGCAGGCTGAGCAAATAGCTCATATTTTGCAGCAAATTGCTGCAGGAAAAAAAAGACGAGTATTCTACGTTGTTCGTTCTGTTAACCCTAGATCAAAAAGCAAAAACTGCCTTGTTTGAACATAAATTGTTCAGTTAGTAAGCAGAAACGAGAATTGTCATAAATCTTTACTAAAGTTAAGTTAGGGTCAGTTGAATTTTGCTAACTGTTATTACTGCAGTATTCGCAGCTCAAAGTGCAACAGCCCTTAGGTATGTTGATGAAAGTACTTTGAATTTGACAAAGGTCATATTTTAAGACGCCAACATCCTCTAGAGTGAAAGAGTTTTATAAACGGATGTAAGAGAACAATAATAATGACAAAACAAGTAAGCGCAGATAAAAAGTTATTCGTACTAGATACTAATATTTTACTTCATGACCCTCACGCATTCTTAAACTTTCAAGAACATGACGTGCTTATTCCTATGACAGTATTGGAAGAACTAGATCATATCAAAGATCGAAACAAAGACGTTTCCAGAGATGCAAGAGTGGCAATCAGAGCATTAGAAACGACTTTACAGGATGTAGAGCCAGAACAAATGGTAGAAGGTGTGCCTTTGAACAGAGGAGAGTTGAAAGATAGTACTGTTACCGGCCACTTACTAATCCTTAATGACCACCATATCGAAAATGAAGTTTCAGGCCTACCGGGTGGAGAAAATGACAATAGGATCATTAACGCTGCTGTCCATTTGCAAAAAGAAAATCCAAAAACAACGGTAGTGCTCGTGACCAAAGACATCAACATGCGACTGAAAGCAAAAGGTGCTGGATTAAAACATGTTGAAGATTACACAACAGACCAACTAATTGATGATGTTAGTTTTTTAACTAAAGGCTATGAAAAAATAAAAGGAGACTTTTGGAAACAGGTTGATTCAGTAGAAAGTAAAACTGAAGGTCGAGAAACCATTCACACTGTATCAGCAAATCAATTCGAGTCGACATTTATCAATGAATATTTACTTGATGATAGCGAAAACTTTGCTGCTAGGGTTGTCGCGAAACACGATGATAAATTGGAATTACTGGACTTAGGTAAGCAAAGGTTAATGTCCCGACAAGCTTGGGGAATAACGCCAAAAAATATCTATCAAGCTATGGCTTTAAATGCCCTGATGGATCCTAGTTTAGAGTTGGTTATTTTAACAGGTCCTGCAGGGTGCGGTAAGACGTTACTAGCGTTAGCTTCTGCACTTGAAATGGTAATAGAACAAGGCCTATACGATAAAGTTTTAGTTACTCGAAATACGCCTGAAATTGCCGAATCTATAGGTTTTCTTCCAGGTACGGAAGAGGAGAAAATGGCTCCGTGGTTGGCCGCTGTTACCGACTCATTAGAAGTGCTGCACAAGAATGATGAAAACCCCAGCTCTAGCTTAAATTACATAATGGAAAAAGCGAATATTCAGTTTAAATCCGTTAATTTTATGCGTGGGCGCAGTATTCAAAATGCCATAGTACTGTTAGATGAATGCCAAAATTTAACCGCTTCACAACTTAAGACCATTATTACTCGTTGTGGCGAAGGAACCAAACTAGTTTGCTCGGGAAATTTGGCTCAAATTGATAGTAATTATTTAACTGCAGTTACGTCAGGACTAACTTACATAGTTGAAAGATTTAAAAACTTTGAAGGTAGTGCAACGGTTAATTTAAATGGTGTTGTGCGTAGTCGATTAGCCTCATTTGCGGAAGAAAATTTATAAAGGTAAAGAAATTAAAGTCTACTGTCACAAAGTGTGACGTGATGCGCCTGAGTTAATCAAGCGTAATACTTTATCACAGTCTAATAATGGACATTGAGCATAGGCAGTATGTATAGCTACCAGTCACACGGTGGCTAGAGCAACGCCAAGGTTGGGTAAAACTGAACTCTACTATTGAAGTCACAAGAACTCGTTATGTTAAAAACCTTGGGAGTTCAGAAGTTTCCTATTACACCAGTTCATTTACCACGTATCGCTCAAACAATAAGAGGTCACTGGGCAATAGAGAATTCTTCACACTGGGTGCTGGATGTTACGTTTAGGGAATATGATTCACGTATACGACGTGGTGATGCACCCGAGAATATGACCAGATTTAGGCGGTTTGCAATGAACTTAGCCCGCTTAAGTCCGCTCAAGGACAGTATGAAAGGAAAGCTTAGGCAAACGTTATTGCCTGGTTAAAAACTGACCAGTTGTAATTTTGCCCTATTGATATGTGTAAAGTAATTACCTAAGATGGGTCAGCCTGATTTCAGGCAAAAATAAAATAATATAAAATAATATTAAAGGAATGATAATGAAAAAACTTTTACTAACACTAGCTATCTCTCTTTTTGTTTTCTCTAGCAGTTCTCATGCTCGACCTTGCTACGCAGAATATCAGCAAATGGTTAAATCAGGAACAGCTTCTGATGCGATAGCATATACACAATGTATGAAGGCACAAGCTGTTAGTATAGACGGATAAGATCCTAGGAGTAACTAGGACACCGTTCGTAATTTCAGAATATAATCCTTTGTAAGAAGATATTTACCTTCTTACTAAAGGATTATTTTAATTACTACACCAGAAAAACACGGTAAATTAATAATCCTCTTTATTGCCATTGTATTTCACTCCAATTACTACATTACTTAATAGTTCTTCCGATTCTAAAGACATACGTACACCAAAACGCATAACCAAGGTCCACTGCACCAAAGTCATTACGCTTATATACAAGTATAATTAATCTTTAAAACCAGAGTAATTCCGTTTCGTCCGCACTGCCATCAAAAAATAACCATTGAGCGTCATTGTGTTGAGAAAGAAGTTCGAATACTTCTGTCATCACACCTTTCTCTGACCACAGGCTAAATCGCCTAGATACAGCACTCTAATCATCAAAATTACTGGGTAAGTCACGCCAAGGGATACTCGTTCGCATACGGTATAAAAAATCTTCGAGTGTCATTCTGTGTTCGGACTTATTATAAATACAACCTGTTAAATACATGAGCCTAGATAGCAACTTCCAGCTATCATCTGTTGGCATTTGGGAAGGTTAAACTGATTTTTTACAAAACTATTACAACCAATCCATTTGCTATTTACTTTTCATACCACAAAGCTCAACACGCTCTAATTCACCCATTATTTTTATTATGAAAAGCGTTATCTTTGACACTATTTGCGGAAGAAAATTTATAAATTTTTGACATCAAGTTGGTTGAGTCAGATGAATAACTGATTCAACCAATTTCCATGTTGTTTAGCAGCTTTTCATCAAACTTATAAACTTTTTTAATTTTCCTTTTCTTTCTTGTGTTGATCTCGATCATCTTAGTGCTTTTACTTTAAAATCCAGCTGCAATTCAAGTTTCAGAGTAAATCTTTTTTGAAAAACTAACTAAACTTACCCCCTCATGAAACAGAGTAATTACTTGCTAATTTAATTAATTCCTTGTTTTTAGTGTGTTTTATGTTTCTTTTGTAATCAAAATAATTTAAACCCAACTTAGGGTATTTGTTGTCACATCAAGATCACTCCTAAAAACTCTTGCCAATCTTCTCATCTTTTTTTTCTTTTTTTCAAAAATGTATTTTTATTTTGTTGAATAGGATCAATTTTATTGTTAGTGTAAATGGAAATGATTTTTATTTACATTTCGTTTGGCCAATATGGCAATGAGATGGAATTGCTAATGATAATTTAGGAAAAGTAGTATGAGTATCAGCTCTTTAGATAAACCTGTAGATAACAAAGAATATTTACACCGCCAGGTGAAATTTGAGTCCAATGTACAAAGTTATCCGCGTAAATTACCTTTCGCGATCAAGTCTGCAAAAGGTGTTTGGATCACTGATGTTGAAGGTAAGGAATACATTGATTGTTTATCTGGAGCTGGAACTTTGGCTATTGGCCATAACCACCCTACGATAAAAGGGCAAATTACTCGTTTATTAGAAAATAACTTCCCTTTACACACGTTAGATATAACCACTCCATTAAAAGATGAGTTCAGTGAGTTTATTTATGAACTGCTAGCTACGTCAGGTGAAGAATACTGTGTTCAATTTTGTGGTCCGACTGGAGCAGACGCTGTAGAAGCTGCGATTAAGTTAGCCAAGCAAGCAACTGGTCGTTCAGGAATTATTTCTTTCAGTGGTGGTTATCACGGGATGACTCACGGAGCTCTATCTGTAACAGGCAATCTATCGCCTAAAGATGGGGTTGAGAATTTAATGGGGGGCGTACAATTTATGCCTTACCCTGGCTCATATCGATGCAGTTTTGGGTTGTCAGGTGAACAAAGTCTTAACGCTCATATGAGTTACTTCGAAAACTTTTTGAAAGACGTAGAAAGTGGTGTAGTGAAACCTGCCGCAATAATTTTAGAGTGTATTCAAGGTGAAGGCGGTGTAAACCCAGCTCCAATAAAATGGCTTAAACACATCAGAAAAATTACCGAAGAACTAGGAATCCTGCTTATTGTGGATGAAGTTCAAACTGGCTTCTGTCGAACTGGACGTTGGTTCTCTTATCAATATGCTGATATTGCTCCTGACCTAGTAATCATGTCAAAAGCTATAGGTGGTGGGCTTCCGCTAGCTGTATTAGGCATCAAGAAAAAATACGATGTATGGCAACCAGGTTGTCACTCTGGAACTTTCCGAGGCAACCAGTTAGCTATGGCTACTGGCTTAGCGACACTGAAGTACCTGAGAGACAATGACACTGGCCAATACGCATTCGGAATGGGTGAATGGTTTATGAATGAGCTTAGAGAATTGCAAAAGCGATTTCCACAGATAGGCCATGTTAGAGGCAGAGGTTTGATGGTAGGTATTGAGATCATTAACCCTGATTTAGACAAGACTATTGATGGTCAGCCTCCTACAGATTGCGAAGCCGCAGCCAGAATTCAACAAGCTTGTTTTAAAGCGGGTTTAATCATTGAAAAAGGCGGCCGCGGAGGCTCGGTATTACGCTTCTTACCGCCACTAAATATCTCAAAATCTGAACTGCACCAAGTGTTAGAAAGACTAGAACAAGCATTGTCTGCGGAGCTGTAACAGGCTCCTTGTTCTATTTTCCCATTTCTAAAGCGTAGTAGTAGGTGTACTTTGGAATTATTAAGTAATCATACGAGTGAGCAGTACCTAGAGTATTCGCGCCAAACAAGTGAAGTCATTAAACAATGGCTTGATGCAAATGATCTGTATTTAGGTGGTAAGCCTGAACAAATAAAACAGAAGTTGGCGTTAAACATCAATGCTCAAGGTCGAAGTTTCGACTCGGTATTAAAAGATATACAAGACAAGTTTCTACCAGCCTGTGTATCAACGGCTAATCAACATTGTTTGGCGCATTTGCATCCGCCAACTTTGGTGATTAGCCAAGTTGCTGAAATGCTTATTGCAGCAACGAGTCAAAGCATGGATTCTTGGAATCAGAGCCCATCAGCGACTCATATGGAACAAGAGCTAGTTCAGTGGCTATGCCGTCTATGTCAATTCGACGAAACAAAGTATGAAGCTGGTGGCGTTTTCACTAGTGGAGGCACTCAAAGTAATCTAATGGGGGCCTTGTTAGCTCGCAATAAGTTCTTTGAATCCAAGGGATTTGATGTACAGAAAAAAGGTCTTTTAGGAGCACCTTCGGGAGTCATTTTATGCTCGAGTCATACCCACTTTTCAATTGAAAAAAATGCAACTTTACTTGGTTTAGGACAGGAGTCTGTTGAACAGGTCGAAACCAACAAAACTGGCCAAATGTGTCCAGAAAAGTTGCAACAAAAAATAGATCAGATTGGCTCTGCTAATGTGATAGCTGTAGTAGCAACCGCCGGAACAACAGACTCTGGAGTTATTGATTCTTTAACTGAGTTAGGGAACATCTGTAGCAAAGAAGGAATTTGGCTCCATGTTGATGCAGCTTGGGGAGGAGCCTTATTGTTGTCTCAACGTTATTCGCAAATGCTTGATGGTATTCATTTAGCCGATTCGATAACGCTAGATTTTCATAAACACTTTTTCTTGCCGAGTAGTTGCGGTGCATTTGTCGTTCGCGATATTAAGAGCTTTGAGTCGATTCGCCATCACAGTGAATACTTGAATCCGCAGGAAGATGAGCAAGACGAGACGCCAAACCTTGTTACTTACTCACTGCAAACAACCCGAAGGTTTGATGCATTAAAGCTTTGGTTAGCTTTAGAGTTATTGGGAACAGAGACCTATGCCAAGTTAATCGATAAGTGTCTCGATACTGCCAGGGAAGCAGCTCAGGTTATAACCGAAAACGATAATTTTGTCTTGCTGCAACAACCTATTATTAGCAGCGTTTTATTTTACTTTAAGCCACAAGATGCTGAGTTATCAGCAAGTCAGTTGGCTCAATTCAATCGCCAGCTTGCTCAAGAGTTGCTAGTGAATAATGTGGCTAATTTAGCTACCACAGTGTTCGAACAACAACCTTGTTTCAAATTTACCATTTTAAACCCAAATACTCAGGTCAGTGACATTGCCAATATTCTGCAACAACTGACTACTTATGGCGTCAAGCTACTTAATCAAGACGGAGAAAAATAACCATGGTACTAGATAAAACCTTAGAGCGTCTTACTGTACAGAATTTAGTAAATGCCTACTGCTATGAAACTAGCAGGGGAGAAGTAGTTAGCCCAGAAGCACAAAGTGCAGAACAAAAGATGTTGTCGGTCGACCGCTCTTTATTAGTGCTTCAGCTCGCCCCTATGGACGTTACTATGGCTGTACCTGTAGATGTTGTGAGTCGATTAGGCCAACACCGAATTGCTGATGCTCCTTCTATTTTACGAGCCAATCAATGGGTGAAATTATCGGCTGTAAGTGCGGCAACGTTACTTCTTGATGATATTGCACATCGCCACGAAGGAGAGCCTAAGCTAGACACTAAAGGTGTACTAAAACGCTGGATTGAGAGCTACGAAGGGTTATCAACAATATTAGCTGAACGCATGGATGAGATTGATGACTTAATTCAAGTAAAGCAAGATTTTATTGAAACAGAGCAAAATCTTATTTACGGCCATGCAATGCACCCTACACCTAAGGGGCGTGAGGGATTTTATGCCAAAGAGTGGCATCAGTACGCTCCTGAAACGGCAAGTAAAACTCAACTTAATTACTGGTTAGTTCACCCAGACTTTATCGTAGAAGAGTTTGTTGATGGCGACAGTATTGCAGCAGAATTAAAGTCTAAGCTGCTTGGTGATATGAGTGAATTCCAAGCTAAGTTAGTCGCTAAATATCCAGAACACAAGTTGTTGCCTCTTCATCCTTGGCAAGCCAAGTTTTTACACTCAGAGGCTTGGTACCAAAGACTTAGAGAAAAAGAACAGCTAATCGATTTAGGGAAGTTAGGTTGGGAACTATCTCCAACAACATCAGTACGTACATTAGCTGCTTACGATGCACCATGGATGTTCAAAGCATCGATTTCTGTAGCGATCACCAACTCAGTTCGTATCAATCTACCAAAAGAATGTAAGCGTGGTTTACATGCTTGTCGCATTTGGCGTAGTGAGTATGGAACACATCTAAGTGAAGAGTTTGAAACAATAGGTGTACTTAACGATCCAGCTTGGATTGCATTGAAAGTCGATGGCAAAATTATCGATGAAAGTATCTGTATCTTGCGTGACAACGATTTTACCAAAGAGATGAATGTCACTAACTTAGCAAGTTTAACGCAAGACCACCCAACTCGTTTAACCAATCGTTTCGATAAGTTATTCAACTCTATTCACAAGCGAACTAACGAGAGCTTAGGGCAAATTGCTCTGCAATGGTTTGATACTTATTTACGTGTAGCTTTTATTCCTCTCATTCATATGTACTACCGACACGGTGTAGCTTTTGAAGTTCACCAGCAAAATAGTTTGATTGAACTGCAAGATGGTTATCCGGCGAAATTCTGGGCAAGAGATAATCAAGGGTTTGGCTATATTGCAGAATACGCCTCTCCACTAATTGACTCTTATCCTGAACTGATCAGTGAAAGTGAGTGTGTTGTTCCTGAAGACTTTGCAGATGAGCGTGTTGCTTATTACTTAGTGGGTAACACTATCTTTGGTCTTATCACTGCGATTGCCCGTACTCAACACGTTAGTGAAGACACTTTACTTTCTAATTTTAGGGAAGCACTTGTTTCACTTGAGCGTGAGTATCCGCACCGTTCTTTATTTGAAGTTCTATTACGTCGACCAACTCTGCCATTCAAAGGCAACTTAATGACTCGAATGCATGCACTTGATGAACTTACCGCTCCAGTAGAGAGCCAGTCAGTTTACGTTGATATTACAAATCCATTAAGAGCCTAGACAGGCATATCAATTATATAAGGAATTCACATGTTAGATCTTATTGGTATTGGTTTAGGTCCTTTTAACTTGGGCTTAGCTGCATTATTAGAAAAAACAGACGTATCGAGTAAGTTTTTTGAACAAAAACCGCAGTTTGATTGGCACAAAGGGATGATTTTGCCTCATACCACATTGCAAGTGCCTTTTATGGCAGATTTAGTGACTTTGATTGATCCTACAAGCAAGTACTCATTTTTAAATTATTTGCATGAGCATCAAAGGTTACTGAAGTTCTACTTCTTGGAAGACTTCAAGATTTATCGTCAAGAATACAATCACTATTGCCAGTGGGTTGCCAAACAACTGGATTGCTTGAACTTCGATTCAAAAATCGTTGATGTCAGCTTTATTGATGATGATGAAGGTCGTCACCAAGGCTTCAACGTAACGCTTATCGAAAACGGTGATCACAAAACCTATCAAGCGAAACATATCGTTGTTGGCACAGGTACAGTACCAACTTTGCCAAAGCCGTTACGTGAGGTTGCGCAAGAAACGCCAGAGCGCTGTATGCATACTGCAAACTTTGCCGAAAACTTTGATTTGGAAAAGTTACAAGAGAAGGAAAACAAGCAGGCTAAAGTTCTCGTTTTAGGATCAGGGCAATCTTCTGCTGAGGTTTATCGTGAACTGTTCGCCCAGCAAGTAGGTGAAGAAGGTGAAGTTAAATTCCAACTAGATTGGGTTACCCGAACTCCTGGCTTTTTCCCTATGGAATACTCGCCGTTGGGGTTAGAGCATTTCAGCCCTTCTTATACTGATTACTTTTACAATTTAAAAAATGAAACTAAATCAGAGCTATTGGGCAAGCAAGACCTGTTATACAAGGGCATGGGGTTTAGTACGATACAAGATATTTATCATATGTTGTACGAGCGCAGCATTGCCAATCAACCTTTGCATTCTGACTTAATAGCAAACTGTGAACTATTGAGTATCAAACAAGAAGACAACCTCAAAGTTTTATTTAATCAGGCTGAACAAGGCAAAGAATTTAGTGCCGAATACGACTGTATTATCGCTGGCACAGGCTACAAACATACGTTACCTGAATGTTTAAATTCAGTAATCGACAAAGTCGAACTAGATCAATACGACCAAGTAAAAGTAAGCAGAGATTATCGTTTGCAATATCAGTCGGATCTTGACCATGAAGCGACCATCTTCGTTCAAAACCAAGAGCTACATAGCCATGGGATAGGAGCGCCAGATTTAGGATTAGGTGCTTATAGAGCTGGCGAGATCATTAACCAAATCAACAACAAAATAATCTACGACACTAAAGCTTTGAGTGTTTTCCAACACTTTGGAGTTAAGGCGTCTGAACTCAAATAAAACATTTACCAGTTATTGAGGAATAATTAATGACGACAATTTCAAGCCGTCTACCTGACACTTATGAAGTGTCAGCTTTAAACAAAACATTTGGGCTAAGACCGGTTAATTATCCGGACGATATGAAGCTACTTTACAAATGGATGCACGCTGAACATGTTGTTGAGCAATGGCAGTTGCATTTGCCTATGCCAATGTTAAAGGTGCATTTTGAAAAAATGCTAAAAGATGATCACCATCGCTTGTACATGATCCTTTGTGATAACAAACCTATCGGTTATACAGAGATATATGAAGCTGCTCGCGATAGGTTGTCTTATTACTATAAAGCGAAAGAAAATGACATGGGCTGGCATATTCTATTGGGAGAGTCCGAAGTTGTTGGTCGAGGCTATTTGAAGCCAACAGCTTCGATGATCAGTGACTTCATTTTTTCTAATACAGAGGCAGATAAAATAGTAGGTGAGCCAGATAGCGAAATCGGTATTTATAAATGGATAGCGAATAGCTTTGGCTATTTCTTGCAACGCACTATTGATATGCCAGAAAAGAAAGCTGCACTGTACTTTTGTAATCGCGATGATTTTTATGAATCACCAGGTTATCTCAGCTTTTTCGGCAACAAGTCTGAATAAAGCCTAAAGTATGTCGTTTTCTAGTACTAGCAATAATAGCCAGTTGTCAGATCGACAAAACCACCGAGTATTAGTCACTCTATTGTTCGGTGGAGTTGTTGTTAGTTTGAACAACAGTGCACTCAATCCAGCCATTCCTGTTTTTATGACTTTTTTTAACGTCAATATAGTCATGGCTAGCTGGGTGTTAAATGCCTATATGTTGGGGATGAGTATTGGTCTTATGCTAAGTGGTTATCTTAGTAAAAGGTTTGTACTTAAACCGACTTACTCAATTGCTTTTGGCGGATTTATTATCGCTTCATTGATAGGTGCTCAAGCCTCAAGTATGGCAGAAGTTATTGCTGCTAGAGCGATACAAGGCATTTGTGGTGGGCTGATCATTCCGTTCTCAATAGGAACAATATATCAGCTCTACCCAGAAAATAGACATGGCCGAATGATGGCTCTTTGGGGCATAGTAATTATGCTGTCTTTATCTATCGGGCCATTATTTGGCGCTTATTTAATAGAAGAGCTAGGCTGGCAATTGGTGTTCTCAACTAGCTCTGTATTGAGTTTAGTCGTACTTTTAATGTCGTGGTTATTATTGCCCGTTACTGAGTTAGAAAATACTGAAAAATCATTCGATTTATTGGGCTTTATTAGCCTATTTACTTGGTTGGCTTTGTTAACTACTTGGTTAAGTAGGCTATCTGAAAAAGACTTATCGGGTCATTCCCTGCTAATTCATTGCGCGGCTTTGATCGTGTTTGTTTATGCAGGTTTGCGCTGGTGGCGATATCAAAGCAGCCATAGTAACCCCATTATTAATGTTCAATTGTTCCGAAATCACACTTACCTGCATAGCACGATTATTAGTGTTACACAGACATTAGGGTTAATGATTTGCCTAGTGTTAATACCTGTCATCATTCAAGAGGTGATGGAGCAAAGTATGATTTGGACAGGCGTTACTTTATTAATTGCAACGCTTGTAACTAGCATAACTACTCATTATGCAGGGAAAAAAGTTGACCAAACAGGTGCGAGGAGCATTGGCTTAGTGGGGATAGTAATAAGCTCACTTTCTACTTTGCTGTTAGCTTGGTGTTTATACCAGCCAAATCTCTGGATGTTGATCTTCATCGTAAGTTTAAGAGGCGTAGGCGTAGGTTTGTCCTACTTGCCAACAACAAGCGTCGGTTTTAGCAGCTTACCAAAAGAGTCGGTTACTGAAGGCGCAGCAATAAACAATATCAGTCGCCGCATTGCCTCTACATTATTTATTGCAATAACCACAGTTTATATAGAAAGCCGCGAAACCCAACTCCAGCTCAATCTTGGCAATTGGGCAACGACACAAGCCATGCAAGAAGTATTTATTTTGGTAGCGATAATGCTGCTTTTAACTTTGCCTTCTGCGCACAAATTACCTAAGCCGGCAAAATAATATTCATTTTAAAAATATAATACACAAGGGATAAAAGTTTATGAAAGATACTGTTGATACTACAGCACCTTGGCAAGCTCCCGTTAATCTGCAGATTATAAAAAATGCAGAACAACGAGTTATTAAACAGCTATTACAAGCGCTAATGTTTGAAGATATTATCTCCTATGAATACACTAGTGTTACTAGCAGCAGTGATAATGACCTAGTTAAATTTACGATTAACGCGACACCTGGCGTTAGTTATGTTGCTTCAGGCTATATCCACTATAGCTTTGATATCATCCGTTTAAACACTGACGATGTTGAGCGTGTTGTAGATAACCGTTCAGAACAAGCTCAATTAGAACATGTAATTACTGACATATTACTCAATATAGAAGACGCAAAATTAACAACGAGCTTTGTTAAAGAATTACGACATACATTGTTAAACGAAATACAGTCTCTGCAACTTTCTCCTCATTCTATCAGTACAGCGGAACAACTTAGTTATGATCAGCTAGAAAGTTACTTAATGGCTGGTCATCCATATCACCCTAGCTTTAAATCTCGAGTCGGTTTTGATTTACAAGATAACTATGATTATGGTCCTGAATTTGACCAAAATATAGAGGTTGTATGGTTAGCTGTTGATAAAGAGCTATTGGTAAGCAATGTATCGGGTGACAGTGATATTCAGGATTGGATTAAAGATTATATCTCAGCTGACAAACACTTAGATTTACAACAAAAACTAACGAGTATTTTATCGCAAGCCAGTGAACAAAGTTTACATAGAGTAACTAATGATTATGGTTTGATCCCAGTTCATCCGTGGCAGTGGAAAAATACGCTAATCAATAGTTTACAACCTTTAATAGCGAGCTTTGACGTCATCTATCTAGGTGGGACTGACAGCCAATACCGCGCACAGCAATCAATCCGTACTTTATCCGCATTAGATGACGAGAAAGCATATTTAAAGTTAAGTATGCACCTTATCAATACTTCAAGTACTCGAATCTTAGCTAAACACACAGTTATGAATGCTGCACTAATCACCGATTGGTTAAATACCCTAATCGAGGAAGATGAGTCTGCTAAGCAATTACAATTGGCTATTTTAGGTGAAACTGCTGGTATTAGCTTAGACCATGAGGTTGTTCAGCAGCGCGGATATCAGCACCCTGAGGTATATGGTGGTCTAGCTGCAATTTGGCGTGAAAATGTGAGCCAGCATTTAGCACCAGAAGAACGAGCATTTCCATTAAATGGTGTGTCATACGTTAACAGTGATGGCTCAATTTTGATTGCACCTTGGATCGAGAAACACGGTATTGATACTTGGGTTGAGGCTATGATAAATGCGGCTGTTCCTCCTGTACTTCACGTGTTATTTGGGTTCGGTATGGCGCTTGAGTGTCATGCACAAAACATAGTTTTGGTGTTGAAAGATGGTTTACCGCAAAAGATCTTGCTGAAAGATTTGCATGACGGTGTGAGATATTCTCCTGAACATATCAGCAGAAAAGACTTACTTCCTAAGTTACATAATCTTCCTGCGGCACATGCTGCGCTAAACAGAGGGTCATTTATTGAAACTGATGACACCGACGGTATTCGTGATATGACAGTAGCATGCTTATTTTTTGTCGCTTTCGCTGATATTGCTATTTTTATGAAAACCCAATATGGCTATTCAGAACAAAAGTTCTGGCAAACTGTCAGTGCAACTATCACACAATATCAAGAGCAACATCCTGAACATCAAGCAAGATTTGAATTATTTGATGTGTTTGCCGAAAAGACAAGAATCGAATCCTTAGCTAAGCGAAGACTATTTGGTGATCATGTTTTCCCTATTAAGTTCATCAACAACCCGTTGTTTAAAAGCAAAGGGGACGCGTGATGCAAACAGTATTTCCGGTGCAAAGCGCAGGGATAGACAAATCTAATAGCGATAATGCAATTACTTGGCAGTTGATGCATAACCTAGTTGAGTGTTGCTTGCTTGAGCAATGGGTTGAGAGAAAGTTAATACATACAACTAAAGTCTCAGATTATTTTGGCGATTTAGCTCGTTTTCAAAGTTTATTACCGTCATCATCGAAGACCGAACTTGAGTCATTGGACGATAGTGAACTACTAGTGATTCGAGTGAACCCAAGCAGTAATTTGTTACTACTTGTTGAAGCTGGTTTCTGTTCTGAATGGCGTATGCGTAAGCCTTGGCTACCATTACTGCTATCAAAAGATGTTGCCAAGCAGTCCATCATACCAGTAACCGATGTCACAGAGTTGCTAGCAATGTTTTTATCTATGATGGCTCAAAACTCTTTAGATACTGACGGCATATCAAAACTGAAACAAACATTAATTGAATCGCAAAAAGCAATGGCGCTTTCATCACATAGCGATATCACTACTAAGGTTTACAATGAAAAACCTTGGTATGAAACTTTAATTGCATCAGAGCAATGGGCTTCATTGATGGATCGACCTTTCCATCCATTAGCTAAGGCAAAGTTAGCGCTTTCGGCAGAGGATTATAAGTTGTACATGGCTGAGTTTAATCAGCCTATAAAGTTAACTTGGCTCGCGGTAGCAAAAACACACCTTATGGTTGCCGATGCAATTGAAGATATTAAACAACAAAGTCCAGCAAATTACCTGCTAGACGATGTGCAATACCAAGTAATGCAGCAAGAGTTAACAAAAAAAAACCTAAACGACACTCACGTTGCTATTCCTGTACTTCCTTGGCAAGTCACTCATGTATTGAAAGAGTTTTTTGCTGAAGATTTGGCAATAGGAACTGTGATTCAATTAGAATTTAATGACTATGTCACTTATGCCAGCTCATCAATGAGAAGCATGTTATCAATGTCAAATAACGCTAATAGCATAAAGCTGCCTATGGGCGTACATGCGTTAAACTCTAAACGTTACTTACCTGCTCTTAAGCTAATCAATGGCGAAAAGAATCAGGCTATTTTGACGCAAGCTATTGAGCAAGACCAAGAACTTGAAAAACGCTTAAAGCTTTGGGATGAAGCTTGCTGGTGGGGTTATATGTCACCTGAACACTTACAAGATAAGAGTTCGATTAACCCTTGGTTTTATCAAGAAAAACCGACTCATTTAGGCGCTATGCTTAGAACACTTCCTTTGGAATTGTGCAACGACGAAACAAAATTACTGCCGATGGCCAGTTTGGGCATGCTTGTTTATAAACAAGATGCCAGTCACCATATTTTTGATGAAATACTGAATGAGCCAAATCAAGAGCAAGTTCTTTCTTGTTTTCATAACTTATGTGACGTCTTTCTTGGCACTATGCTACGTTGCCTAAAGATGGGCTTTGCTCCAGAAATGCATGGTCAAAACATAGTTATTGCTGTTCAGGGCTCTAGCTTCACTAGCTTGTTGTTACGAGATCACGACTCGGTTCGAATACATTTACCTTGGTTAGCTCGACATAATATCAATGATCCTGAATATTTAAGTCCGCCAGATTTTAGAAATAGGCTATATCGAGAAACGCCGGAAGAGTTGATTTTTTATCTTCAATCTCTAGGCGTGTCAGTAAACATTCGAGCCATAGTTGAATCGTTATCCGAGCACTACAAGATTGCTGAAGGTATGTTATGGCAACAGGTAGAGTTGAGTGTTAAGCAATCTGTAACAGATATCGACTTTGATGAAGACCAAAAACAAGTGATTCAAGAGCAGCTGTTACAAAGACGAGACTACCCTCATAAAACGTTACTGTTACCAGTGATAGAAAGGGGAGCGGATCCTCATGGCAGCATGCCTGCAGGTGAAAGTTTGGCAATAAATCCTTTAGCAAATTTAAATCGAGAAAACATGGGCGAGGTGGTAAATGAAGAAAACTGATTTAAATGAGCTTATTCAAGGCTATAAAGGAATTGCTACCTCAACGTTAGGGCATCTTACGGATACGGGATATTTGCCCAATATAAAAGCAATTCATCATTGCGCAGAGCCTTTAGCAGGTAAGATCTTAACTGTTACTTTAGCATCTGATAATACTGAAATTATCAAACAAGCACTTATCGAAGCTGAGCCTTTTGATATCTTGTGTATTGATGCACGAGTGTTAGGTGAAAAAGCTTGTTGGGGAGCGCTTAGAACTTGCGCTGCAATTTACGAAAAACTCACAGCTGTTATTGTTATTGGTCAAGTAACCGATTCCTTGCAAATAGCCGAGTTAGAATTTCCTGTTTTTGCGCTAGGGGTCTCATCTATCACTACGTTTAAAAGTGAAGGATCAATTGGCACTTTACATGAAGAGATTCATTATCAAGGTAGTCAACATCAAGTTACTTTGAAAACAGGAGAGTTAGCATTGTTAGACAATGATGGCGTGTTTGTTTTATCTGCTGAGTTAGCACAACAATTGTTGCCTGAATGCAAAGCTAAAAATGATGAAGATGAAATGAAGTTTAAGCTATTCCTAGATGCTTATCGGAATGACAAATTGGATGAGCTGCTACAACGCAAAGCATAAAAAAGGTGAGTCTTAGACTCACCTTTTTTATTGAACTTGACCCGTCCTAAACAAGGTTTAGAAGGTGTAGCTTAAAGTACCAACGATACTGCGCTCTTCCCCTGGGAAACAATCGCCTCTTACTAAACAAGTAGCTATGTAATCTTTATCAGTAGCATTACGTATATTAAGCGTTGCGCGTAATGAGTCTGATATGTTGTAGGCTGCAAACAAGTCATACACAGTGTAACCATCTGTTTCGATAATATAAGGTGTAGCACTTTCAGCACCTGGTAAAACAACCATGCCGCTGTCTTGGTTTTCACCAGCATAGCGTGCACCGAAGCCAAGCTCTAAGCCTTCAAGTTGACCTTGACTTGGTTTCCATGTTGTCCAAAGTGAAGCTGTGTTCTCTGGCAAGCTACGTCTTGTTGTTTCTAGACCATTTTCGTCAACTTCATTAGCGTCTTGGTGTAATAAATCGAAGTCGAATGTGACATCACCAACTTTAACTAATGCTTCAATTTCAAAACCTTTAGTTGCGATTGATAAGCCTGGCTGAGTGCTACCTAAAGCAATGCTTTCAACTAAGTTGTCTTCTTCAAGATCGAAATAAGCCACAGTTACGTAACTGCTGCTATCAACTGGTTGATATTTGAAACCAACTTCCACTTGCTCACCAGTTCTAGGCAATAGTGGTGAACTCTTAACAACATCGGTGCCCACTGTAGCTCGGAATGACTCTGAGTAACTAACATATGGGTTTAGGCCAAAGTCAGTTTTGTACAATAAACCAAGTGAGATTGGTGTTTCAGTATCTTCCTGATCGTTCTCTTCATCTTTTGAGTCAACAGAAGAGTGGCGAATGCCAATATTCACAACCAAGTTGCCAATGTTCATATTGTCGATAAGGTAAATATCAGAAGACTTAGTATTGTCACTAGAGTGTAGAGGAATAAACGAGCCGTCAGCTGGAATTTCGCTACCGTCATAAACTGGATTAAACACGTTGAACGTGCTTGGGAAAGCGACGCCAAAGTCTTGTTTATTGAAAGTATCAACATCTTGATAGTTAACACCTGCGATTAGCTGGTGAGAAACCGCGCCAGTTTCAAAATCTGCATTTAAACGGAAATCAAAAGCGAACTGGTCAGAGCCTGCTGGGCCGCCAAAGAAAGTTCTTGCCACTGCTGTACCATCTGGATATACGCGAGGTGAACCATCGGGTAGGCCAAGAGTTGAAGGGAAAGTAACCCAAGACTGATAATAATCAGCTTCATTGTCACGGTATCTCATTGTGCCATCGAAAGAGAAAGTATCGTTAAATTCATGGCTAGCAAATAAACTAACAGTAATAGATTCACTGTCGAAACGGTTAAAGTTAGGGTCGCCTAAGTAAGCTGAGTTATCAATTTGTTGCTCAGGAGCTTGAGCACAAACAAAACCACCTGTAATAGTTACATCACTAGATTGACAGCCTGTTACTGATAGAGGCAAGAACTGAGCAATAGTATCGCTCTTTCTATCGGTATAGTTAATTAAAGCGGTAAGTCTAGTCGTGTCATTTTCATAGGTGATCGATGGAGCAATTACAATTGCATCATCGTTAACATGATCTACTTGAGTATTGCTTTCGCGGTACACGCCAACAAATCGACCTAACCAATTGCCGCTAGAGTCTAATTCTCCACCAACATCAAAAGAAGCTTGATAACGCTCGTTATTGCCTAAAGTTAATACGACTTCATTGTTGATTTGGCTTGAGTTGGCAACCTTACTTACTGTACTGATGATGCCACCTGGAGCTGCTTGTCCGTATAAAACTGATGCAGGACCTTTTAATACTTCGATTTGCTCAAGCGTATAAATATCAGCTCGTGTGTTGTTATTGGTTCCAAAGTTAAGTTGCAAGTTATCTTGATATTGTGGTGCATCTAAGCCGCGGATATTAAATGTATCTGAACGCGTTGAAGGGCCAAAAGCATTACCTGTAATACCTGAGGTGTAATCAACAGTAGCACTAAGATCTAATGCTCCTTTCTCGATAAAGTCATCAGCAGTAATAATTGAAACTGAACGAGAAGTTTCGATAACTGGAATTTCCGACTTTGTAGCACCGAATTTAGAAGGTTGGCCAACAACTGTAATGTGCTCAAGTTCTTTATCAAGTTCCTTGTCATTTTTGTTGGTGTCAGCAGCGAAAGCTTGAGAAACACTTAGTGCTAAGAGGGCAACTGGAAAGTTCAGTTTGTTATTTGCGAACATATATACAATTTCTCCATAAATGATAATGATTTTCATTTATCATATCATTTCTTAGGTTCCACTTTAAAGAGGTGTTTTTCTCTAATTTGGAGAAATTTCTCTATAAAATATAACGAACTCTATATTTGTTGGTTATGACTTGTGATCCACGTACTGAAATGTGGCCGCATTGAGCTTCAGAAAATTATGGAAAATAACGTTTGGTAGATATCAATTAATTGCATTTTAGTAAGGTGTTAAGATAGATTGAGTTATTCATGTTTCTAACGCCGCTAACTGAGGGGGTATGAGGCTATTTGTTATAGTCTTCCTTGGTTTATAATTTTGATTGGAATAATGACGGAGCCTGTTGTTGAATTCATTCATTGCTAAAAAGTTAAGATTAGCTTTTGTTGTTGCGTTTTTAGCGCTATTTGTTGTGAGTATTTTGTTGGGACATTGGCGCTATGGAGTAAAATTTTCCGAGCTGATGCAACAAGAGTTTCATTCCGAAAAATCTAGTATTCAACAATTAAATCAATCCTTTAACTCTGAGTTTATAGCGTTAGATGCGCAGGGAAAGTTGCTAGCAAAGGTGTTAGAGCAAAAACATCCTAATACTAAGCTTTCGACATCAAATCAGTTGGCTTATCGAGTTGATTTGATGGGGGAAAAAACACTAGAGCCAAGTTTAATTGAGCAACAAAATGTTAAAGAGAATTTCGATTTACTGGTTTCTTCAATAGCAAATCTCGGTGAACTCAAAAATGTGCAGAATGCATTTTTTGTTTGGCAAGACCAATCTGATAGTTTGCGCTTGTTGTCAGACGATTCTAATTTTAAGCCTCCAACTAAAGCCCTGACTTGGCTTGCGCTTTATAGTCATCAAAGTAAAAAGTTGGTAAATAAACCTTTCTTTTCTCCTCCTTTTAGAATTGAACAAAGTGGATTAAACCAAAACTATATGATCTATAGTTTTATCGTCGAGCACAGGCAGTTTTTTGTATTACTGGAATTGAAGCCTGATATTTTCGATCTTGCTGAGTTTATGGAATTAAAATCGCAAGCCGTACTTTGGCATGTTAGCAGTGGCTTTTTGGTTTACTCTAATGTTGAACCTCAGGTGAACAAGTACATACTATCGTCAAATCCTTTGTTAGCTGTTTCATCACTTCCGTTAGAGATTCAAAAGCACATTATTTACCGGGCTGAGTTAGACATTTCCGATGTTGAAATAGCTTATCCTGAAAATGAACCGCCGCAAATTGTCACTAAGATGTCATTCATTGACGATAACTATCAAATATTGTTGTTTAAATCAGGCAAAAGTTTAATCAAGGAGTCAGCTCAAAGTGCTTTGCGTTTTGGCTTATTAATTTTCTTATCAGGTTTACTTGTTTTACTTACGTTTTTAACTTTTATCTTGCGGTTTTTAGCCAGTCCAACATCGAAGCTTATCCAATTCATTGAACAACAAAGTTCTGTATTTGAGGTAGATAAACCTGATATTCCAAAGGGCTGGGTTACTTGGTTCGACAAGATTCAGCTTTCATTTGAAGATAATCGTAATCTATTAAGTAATTTGACGGAAAAAAACAAAGAGCTGGATAACAAAGTTAAACAGAGAACTCGTGAGCTGATGCAGCAAACCATTTCTAAAGATAGAAATTTGGCGCTGAACAGAGCCATGATGAATACGATTCCTGACAGCTTGTATTATAAAAATGTGTCAGGTGGTTATTTAGGTTGTAACAAAGCCTATGAAAAATTAGTCGGACTTACGGAAGAATTGCTTGTTGCAAAAACCGCAAGCGATGTGTTTTATCCAGAAAAAGCTGCACAGATAGAAAAAGTTGAGCAGTTAATTATTTCGTCAAATAAAGAATATATAGAACAAGAGACCTTAATTGATAGCACAGGTCAGCAAGTACTTATTCGTTGGCTTTATTCACCTATAACAAATGGTAAAGGAGAAGTTCTAGGGATATTGGGATTAGGTCAAGATATCACTGAGCAGCATAAAAATATTACTGACTTATCAATCGCTGCAGAAGAAGCTGAGCGAGCGAATAAAGTTAAAGGTCAGTTCATTGCTAACATTAGTCATGAGATCAGAACTCCAATGAACTCCATTATTGGCATGTTACAGCTATTACAAAGTTCTACTATAGATGCAAACCAGAACAGTTACATCAAAATAGCAGAAACCTCAGCATTAAACCTACTGTCAGTTATCAATAATATTTTAGACTTTTCAAAAGCGAGCGCAGAGAAATTAGAAGTTGATTCGGAAGTATTTTCTATTTCCAACGTCCTAGAGTGCTCATTTGCTAATTCGGCAGCGAAAGCAATGAAAAAAGGTGTAATGCTCGATACTCGACTGGCACCAGACTTTCCTGAGTATTTAATAGGTGACGAAATTAAATTGGGTCAGATATTTACTAACCTAATTGGCAATGCAGTTAAGTTTACCGAGAAAGGTTCGGTTGTCGTTGTCGCTAAAGTGCTTGAACAGTCTGGTTTGTCACAAAAATTGTGCTTTGAAATTCGCGATACTGGGATTGGCATAGCACCTGAACAACAGGAAAAAGTATTTGAAGCCTTTTCTCAAGCAGACAACTCTGTCACTCGAGAATACGGTGGAACAGGACTTGGCTTAACCATAAGTTATCAACTTGTTGAGCTATTAGGTGGTTCTATTGAATTAGAAAGCAAAGTCGGTAAGGGAACAGTATTTAGAATAATCCTCGACTTTGAGAGATTGCAAGAACAGCCTGAAATTAATATTGCCGATGCTGACTGGCTTTATTGGGATCACGATGAAGATGTTGTCGCTCTACTTAGCAATAAACTTAAAAGTTTTGGCTTAGATACGACTTTATTACTCCCTGATTTTGAGGCTCAACCGGATGTTAACTACATCTTGGTCTGCCGACCAGAAGCACTCAGTCATTTACCCGCTAGAATAATAGGCAAGATAAAATCAGGGGAAATAAAGCTTCAGCCAGTTTCGTATACTTATAATCCAGATCCGACTTTGTTGTCAGAGTTGCCTCATCTGCCCATGCTAACAGCGCCTTTTAATGCTCAGACTATGATGCTGAATATTATTCAAGAGGTACTGATTTTGCCTAATGGGGATGCTAGGAACAGTTCTGAATTAGCGGGTATCAACGTACTTATTGTTGAAGACAATAAAGTAAATCAACAAGTGTTAACCTTGATGTTGGAGGCGGAAGGTGCACGAGTTGAGGTAACCGACAATGGAACAGAAGCACTTAAACGAGTTGCTCAGGAGCGATTCCAGTTGATCATTACCGATGTACAAATGCCTAATATGGATGGCATTACGTTAATTGAAAAGTTGAGATCTCGAGACGAAGCTAAAGCCACACCTATTATTGTTGTTTCAGCTCACACAAGTGAAGACGATGTAAGTAAGTCGATAAAGGCTGGCGCGAATCAACATCTAACGAAACCAATAAACAAAACAGAATTAGTGTCCACCATAAAGCAGCTGGTAAACGAACCTTTTTCAGCTTTGCTTGTTGAACATATCAATATTGAGTTTTTGCTGAGCCAATTTAATGATTCAGTGCCGATTGCAAAAAAGGTGTTACTGAGTTTTGCTAGTTCACAACAGCAAGAGTTTGAGTCTCTATGCCAAGAATTTGAAGAACTAGAAGCAAAAGAGCTGAAGGATAGGGTACATAGCTACAAAGGTATGTTAGGGAATATAGGTGCTGAGTCTGCGTATCAAGCAAGCGTTGAAGTTGAGAAAACAATAGAAGCAAGAGGCAAGATTGAAGCTGACGTTTTTGTAAAGTGGCAGCAACAGGTTGATGAACTGTTCAAAGCCATTACACAACTACAATAGCTCAACTCGGTAATTCCCTGAAGCTAAATAGCGCTTTGATTGTTCTGATATTTCAGCAAAGGGTAGCAAGGCTGGGCCAACAGGCTCAGCTAAGGTGTAGTCTAAACCGTCAATATCTAACTTTTCATCTTCGGCTAGGTGAGAGACATTCATTCCTATAAGTGCATGGCCAGGAATATAAATGATAGCAACTCGCAACCTCGGAAACATAGCTTTCATTATACTGGCCATTAGTGTCACTTTACTGTCGCAATCTCCTTTGTTGTTCGCCAGTAATCTAACAGGTGGCACATAACCAGAACCATTAGATGTTGCTCTGGATTCCATAGTGTCATAAGGAATCGTTTGCAGCCAAGAAAGCAAATACACGGCAATTCCTCTAGCGGTGGCTTTTGGCATCTTTTCCTTTATCTTTTCAGTGATAGGCATTAATGCTTTAGCGCTCTCTTGAGCAAATCGAATGTGATCAGGTTTGTAAATCTTGGTATCTGAGAAATTATGAAAGCCTGGAAATTCTGTGTAGTACTCTTGCTTTAAGTATTCTCTTAGAGATGATTCATATAGCTCGGATAGTTCTATTGATTGTTCTGTTATCCATTCTTGTTCTCGGCTAGATATCTCAAATTCAACTCTATTTACTCTTGAATGAATAGTGACCGAGCCTTTTTTAGGATCAAGTTTAGCGGCAGCTTGTTTCAATTTTCTAACTGAATACATTTGCAATAACGAAGGTCTTAGTGCCTTGAAATGACGGTAGTGACCGTTAACCGATTCGGTACTAAGTGCAAACTCAAGCATTTGTTCTTTTCCTGAATCATCAAGCCACTCATAATTAAATTGATACTTATCATCAACTAACTGTTTATCAAATTTAAGCTGTTTGGCACTCAAGTGAGAGCTCATCAGCAAAACAGTCAATAAGTAACAATTAATTTTCATAAGTCTTCTATTAGTACCAAGGTTTAACTAAGTATCGGCAAAATCTAGTGAACTATTAGTTAACTATTAGTTAACTATTTTGCAATTATTTTATCTAAATTTCGTCTTTTTTTACTTTGCTTCGTCTTACCTATGAAAGTAATTAAAACAGAAGAAGTAAAAATGATAAAAGTAGTCAGTTTTAAAATATGTCCATTCGTTCAGCGTGTTACCGCATTATTGGAAGCAAAATCTATCCCTTACGAGATTGAATATATAAGCTTAAGTGATAAGCCTGAGTGGTTTTTAGACTTATCTCCAAATGGACAAGTTCCACTTTTGATATTAGAAAGTGGGCAAGCGCTGTTTGAATCAGACGCAATAGTTGAATATTTGGAAGAAGCTTATCCTCCTCTAGAGTCTAAAGTTTCTTTAGAACAAAAAGCAAAAAACAGAGCTTGGAGTTACTTAGCTACTAAAAATTATCTAGTACAGTGCTCCACGATGAGAAGTTCTGATACTGAAACGCTGGAGCAAAAAAAGGCTAAGCTGAGCAAAGCGTTTGCTACCATTGAAATGGAACTAACAGATAAGCCATATTTTAATGGTGAAAATTTGTCTATGGTAGATATTGCTTGGTTACCGCTTTTGCATAGAGCAAGTATAATAGAAGAGCATACTTGTTATGATTTATTAGAGGGATCCCCTAAAACAAAACAATGGCAGCAATGGCTACTGAATTTAGAAATTACGAGTCGCTCTGTTGCTGATGATTTTGAACAGGTATTTACCCAGTTTTATTTATCAGAGCAAACTTACCTTGGCAAATTAGCTGCTGAAGCTTGCACAAACAGAGATAACAATTGCTGCGGTGATAGCGCTTGTTGTGGAGTCTAGTTGATTGATGAAGGTAGCATAATTCATGAATATTGAGTTAATTTGGCAAGAGTACTCTGTGTTGTTAAAACGATTTTTATTATCGCGAGTAGCTAATGAAAGCGATGTCGAAGATATCTTGCAAGCAGTTATGCTTAAAGCTCACAACAACATCGACTCATTAGCTCAATATTCGAGTACTCAATCTTGGTTATTACAAATCGCCAACCGCTCAGTCATTGATTTTTATCGTTCACAGGCTAAGACGAAAGAAATAGATATAGACCAAATGTGGTACTTTGATGAACAAGAGCTTGAGCATGAATTACTCAAATGTTTGCAACCTTTTATAAAGCAGTTGCCAGAAGCTTCAGCCAGATTATTGTTAGATGTCGAACTAAATGCTGGTTCTCAAAAGCGATACGCTGAGCAACATGGGATCAGTTATTCGACCTTAAAGTCGAGAGTACAAAAAAGTAGGATGCTGTTAAAACGATTATTTGAACAGTGTTGTGAATTTGAGCAAGACGCTCAAGGCAGAATAATAGGTTACGGGAAACAAAAAAAGAGCAGTAAAAGCTGCTCTTCTTGTTAGGAAGTAAACACCCTACCTATTTGATCTCAAAGATAACTCTTAGCCTTGGTTTAAGTTATCCATAGTTTGAACTATCTTATCTATACCTGAGTTGATCTCAGAAATACTGGAACTCAATTTCTCTACTAGTTCAGTACCTTGTGAAACTTGGGTTATGCTTGCTTGCATCGTATTTGTTGCTAATTGAGAAAGCTCTACATTCTTTTTCACAACTTCAGCAATCTCTGTTGTTGAGCTACTTGTTCTGGCTGCTAAACCTCTAACCTCATCTGCAACAACAGCAAAACCCCTACCTTGTTCTCCTGCTCTTGCTGCTTCAATTGCAGCATTTAGTGCAAGTAAATTGGTTTGTTCTGCAATTGAACTAATAGTCGAGACAATATTGTTAATTTGATCCGATTGTTTATACAAAGCATCTAAGTTGCTAGATGCAGTTGTTATATCGTTAGACAGCGAAGTCATTATTTCAATCGTCTCGTTTACTACTTGAGAGCCTGTTTGTGCAGCCTGATCGGCTTGAAGTGAAGTTGAGTAAGCAACTTCTCTAGCTTCATGCGAGCTATTAATTCTAGAAGTAACATCAGTAGCAAACTTGATAACTTTGGATAGTTCCCCCCTGATGTTAAAAATAGGGTTATAACTAGCTTCTAACCATAAAACCTTGCCTGCTGAATCAATGCGTTTGAATTGTCCCGAAACAAATTCACCGCGGTTTAGTGTTGCCCAAAAGTTTTTGTACTCATTCGAGTTTCTCAATTCAGGTTCACAAAACATACTGTGATGTTGACCTTGAATTTGCTCAAGGCGATAACCCGTTGCAGATAAAAAATTGTCATTTGCAGTGATAATTTTACCTGACATTTCGAATTCGATGACAGCCATAGATCTGCTGATGGCATTAACCATATTTTCTTGTTCTCGGGATTTATCTGCTCTAGTTGTGATGTCTGAAGCAAACTTAACAATTTTTACTACATTGCCGGTGTTGTCATAAATAGGGTTATAGCTGGCTTCAAGCCACAAACTGTCACCATTTTTATTTACGCGTTCAAATTCCCCGCTGACGTATTCCCCTCGATTCAACGATTGCCAGAAGTTTCTGTATTCACTACTGTTTGCAAACTCTGACGAACAAAAAACTCTATGGTGTTTACCGACAATCTCTTGCTCTGAATAACCAACGCACTTTAAAAAGTTACTGTTTGCTTTTTTGATGATGCCATCTGGGCTGAATTCAATTACAGCCATCGAATTGTTAATAGCGGCTAAGGTTGAATTTAGTTCTTGGTTTTCTGTTCTAAGCTTTGTTAATTCTCCAGAATCGCTTTGAACAGCTCTATTCCTAATTCCAAACATATGTTTGTGCCTTTCCTTATATGTATTTATTGTTGTGTGTATTATTGTTTTAAATCTTGTACTTAATTCGCAAAGTAGGGCATTAGGGTAGTTTAGCAAAAATTAGTTCATTTACTGGCTAAGTTTGTGGTTGTAATTCTACCTTTTCGGCCTTACATAAAAGAAAACTTTATAGATTACTGAGTTGTGCGTGAATAATATCGTTGAAGTAAATTTAGATAATTTCCAGCAGGTATTGCTGGAAGGCTCAAAACAAAAGCTTGTCGTTATCGACTTTTGGGCTGATTGGTGTGAACCTTGTAAGCAGTTAATGCCTGTATTAGAAAAGTTAGCAGGTGAGTTTTCTGAGCAAATAGTGTTAGCAAAAGTAAATTGTGACCAGCAGCAAGAACTTGCTATGCAATTTGGCGTTCGAAACTTGCCAACGGTAGCATTAATGAAAGATGGCCAACCTGTTGATGGTTTCACAGGAGTGCAGCCGGAAAGTCAAATAAGAGAATTGTTGCAAAAATATTTGCCTTCTCCTCAGCAAGAGTGGTTTGCACAAGCCGTGACTTTAATGGAATCGCAACAATGGCAGCAAGCTTATCCATTATTAAAACAATGTAATGATGCAGAACCTGAGAATCCGACTTACACCATCACGTTAGCTAATGTAGCTATTGAACTTGGCAAAGTTGAGCAAGCTGAGCAGTTACTAGAAACCATCACCATGGTTAATCAGGATGCTAGCTATCATCAAGTTGTATCCAAGTTAGATTTAGCCAAACAAGCAGCGGATACTCCAGAAATACAGTCCCTGCAAAAGTTATTGGAGCAAGAACCTGAATCCTTAGATTTAAAACTAAAGCTGGGAATTGCTTATAGTACAGCGAATAGAAATGAAGAAAGTTTAGAGCTTCTTTATTCAGTATTGCGATTAGATCTCGGCTTTGCTGACGCGAAGAAAACCTATTTAGATATTATTGCAAGTTTGCCAGAAGGCGATGAGCTAGTTGCTAAGTACCGACGCAAACTATACGCATTGCTATATTAAACACATAACAAAAAAGCTCCTTACGAGGAGCTTTTTGTTGAATCTTGTTTCTCTTTATATAACAGATAACTCTGGTTTAACCTTTACCTCTGCCGAGCAACTTTATTACTGCATTGTTTAATCTATCTGGATCAAATGGCTTAGTAAGCCAGCCACTAGCACCAAAAGCTTTTGCTTTGTCTTTTTTATAACTACTTGTTTCTGTAGTTAACATAAGAACTGGTGTGAACTTATATTCATCTAGTAACTTCAATTTAGAAACAAAGCTGATGCCGTTCATATTCGGCATATTGATATCAGTAATAACGAGATCAAATGCTTGATTCCTTGCTGCCGACATAGCTTCCACTCCATCTTCAGCTAAAGTCACTTGGTGGCCGTTTGATTGCAAAACGATGCGCACCATCTCCCTCATACTTTTTTGGTCATCAACTGCTAATATATTTGCCATTTTACACTCCTAAGCTGTCCTTAATTCGACCATATTGATAAAACAAAGCTTGGCCGAGCCTTCTGTATTTCGCAAATGGAAATTTAGGTAGAGCCGAATAAAGTGGAGATTCTAACGTTCCTGTCTTCACAAGTTCAGCTAGTTGTTTACCTGCTAAGCTCGCAAATGAAACTCCAGAGCCACAATATCCTGTTGAATAATAGATATTTTCTTGAGTTTTGTATATGTGCGGCATTTGATCCATAGCAACAGAAATCCAGCCAATCCAATTGTAATCAATGTTGATTTTGTCTAAGCCGACAAATGTTGACTTAATCTCATTCAATAGCCTGAGTTGAAAAACTGGATTTTCAGCGTCTTTACCTGCGATAGCCCCGCGGCCACCAAATAACAACCTGTTATCTGGCAATAAGCGGTAGTAGTACTTTAACTCTCTTGTGTCCATCATTACTTGACGAGTTTTAAAATTAGTCCTCTCCAGCTCTTGTTGTGACAAAGGTCTAGTTACAACTACATTAGTTAGTACAGGCAAGATTTTGTTTTTCAGAGGACTTTGGAGATTACTTGTGGTGTAACCATTAGTGGCCATTACCAGCTTTTCGCAGTGAACAGAACCCAATTCCGTTTTAATTAAGTGTCCATTGTTACTTGATTGAATCTCAGTTACTGCACTTTGAGTATAAATCTTTACTCCAAGTGATAACGCTAAATTTGCATAACTATTAACTAACTTTAACGGGTTAATACCATATCCGTTGGTATATCTGATGGCTCCTGTTGCTTTTTGATGATCAACAAAGTCTTGTTGCAGCCGTTGCTTAGATAAAAACTCAACTTGATAATTAAACTCTCTTTCCAAATAGCGAGCGGAATTTTCTAACTTTTTTAACCATGCTTGGCTATGTGCTAGTTTTAAGTAACCAACTTCACAGTTATCAACAGAAGTAGAGGCCTCTTTACTGAGGGATTCGATCAGCTCTGTTCCGGCTAGGTAGTCTTCGTGGAGTTTGAGTGCTCCTTCTTTACCAAATCTTTCTGTTAGTTGTTGATAACTGAGTCTGCCTGAACCAGGTAATACAAACCCTGCATTACGACCAGAGCAACCCCAGCCAATGTCATTAGCTTCTAATACAGCAATGTTTGAAACGCCAAGTTTGGCAAGTTCGATGGCGCAACTTAGACCAGTATAACCAGCTCCAATTATAACGACGTCTGCTTTTATATCTGTATTTAATTGCTCTGTGTTTAAATACTCAGCGGTTGATTGCCAATAAGAGTTGGGCTTCGCTTGATTTGATTTCAAACCTTCACTTATAAGAGGATCAAACACTAGAACTCCAACATCATTTCTGATGCGTCACAATAACAATCTTCACCGCATAGAATGCAAACATAATCTGGTAGGTTAGGATCGTCGTTCCATCTTCTCGCATGAGTTTTTATTAGTTGCCCACCTGCTTTCGTAAAGTACTTAAAAGAAGCGTTGCCTGGACTTTGCATCCAAATATGACTCAATCCTGCAGTGGCTCCCATTAACTTCAATGTTTCTACCGACGCGCGTAGTAGCTGTCCACCCAGTCCCTGACCTTGATAATCAGGATGAATGGTGTTGCATTTGAAGTAAGCCACTTTATCTTTTGCTACAGGCCATAAATCGGGAGTACACCATTGGTCTAATGGCCACTTATTCGGAGCATAAGTGATTCTGAAACCAACAAGCTTCTCTTTGTCATACATTACATAGCTAGAGTTAAGTTCGTCTTTAATACTCTTAGTTAGCATTTCCGTTATTGATGGAAGATCTAAGTATCCATCACCGTGAACTTGATTGCCCAGTTCAATGATGGAGTTGAAGTCTTGTTCAGACATATGTTTAAGGTGGAAGTTTGAGTTCACAGTATCCTGTTCCTGACTTTTATATGGTTTTGGATAAGTAGTAGCTTCTTTATATATAGAGAAATATTACTCTTTTAGCCATATACAACTTTATTACCTTAATATTGAACAATAGTAGTAAGGTTTCTAGCAACTGTTTTTTGTATTCACTATTTATAGATAGACAATAAATAGCTATCTATTTGAATTAAAGTTTATAGAAGAACAGTTAGCCATATAAAAAGATAACTAAAATTGCAGAGAAATAATTGAATGTTTTGGGATTAAGTTGGGTTTTGCTATAAATCCAAGACTATCTATTTAGAGTTATTAACTTATTAAAACATTAATAGTTGCGTTAATTATGTGGCAAAACCTATAAAACAGACCGAATAATAGACGTTTTGTTTGTTATTTGTTCGCTTGAAAGGTTTTTTGCAAAAAACTTTAAAAAAGGGGTTGCGCAATTTTCAAAGTTCCCTAAAATGCGCGCCTCTTCCAACGGGGACGCAGCAAAAACAAGCTGAAGAACCAACGGAAAGTTGGCAACAAAATGTTTTAAAAATTAAATTAAAATAAAGTGTTGACAACGAAAATCAGGAGCGTATGATGCGCACCTCGGTTGAGACAGGCGCCAAGCGCTACCAACCATGACCAAAGGGTCTAAATCGTTCTTTAACAAATTGTAATTAATTATCTGTGTGGGCACTCGTGAATGAGTAGTAACAACATTAGAAGAACTTAGTTCTTCAACTTGTAACTAACATTGAGTGTCTATTCGAAGATTTATTTGAACAGAATTCAATGAGTAGTTGATTAAACTTTTTAAAGTGAAGAGTTTGATCATGGCTCAGATTGAACGCTGGCGGCAGGCCTAACACATGCAAGTCGAACGGTAACAGAAAGAAGCTTGCTTCTTTGCTGACGAGTGGCGGACGGGTGAGTAATGCTTGGGAATTTGCCTTGAGGTGGGGGACAACAGTTGGAAACGACTGCTAATACCGCATAATACCTACGGGTCAAAGGGGGCTTTTAGCTCTCGCCTTTAGAGAAGCCCAAGTGGGATTAGATAGTTGGTGGGGTAATGGCCTACCAAGTCAACGATCCCTAGCTGGTCTGAGAGGATGATCAGCCACACTGGAACTGAGACACGGTCCAGACTCCTACGGGAGGCAGCAGTGGGGAATATTGCACAATGGGCGCAAGCCTGATGCAGCCATGCCGCGTGTGTGAAGAAGGCCTTCGGGTTGTAAAGCACTTTCAGTCGTGAGGAAGGGTTAGTAGTTAATACCTGCTAGCTTTGACGTTAGCGACAGAAGAAGCACCGGCTAACTCCGTGCCAGCAGCCGCGGTAATACGGAGGGTGCGAGCGTTAATCGGAATTACTGGGCGTAAAGCGTACGCAGGCGGTCATTTAAGTCAGATGTGAAAGCCCCGGGCTCAACCTGGGAACTGCATTTGAAACTGGATGACTAGAGTGCGGCAGAGGGTGGTAGAATTTCAGGTGTAGCGGTGAAATGCGTAGAGATCTGAAGGAATACCGATGGCGAAGGCAGCCACCTGGGCCGACACTGACGCTCATGTACGAAAGCGTGGGTAGCAAACAGGATTAGATACCCTGGTAGTCCACGCCGTAAACGATGTCTACTAGCAGCTCGTCTCGTTTAGAGAGGTTTTGCGCAGCTAACGCGTTAAGTAGACCGCCTGGGGAGTACGGCCGCAAGGTTAAAACTCAAATGAATTGACGGGGGCCCGCACAAGCGGTGGAGCATGTGGTTTAATTCGATGCAACGCGAAGAACCTTACCATCCCTTGACATCCAGAGAATTTACTAGAGATAGTTTAGTGCCTTCGGGAACTCTGAGACAGGTGCTGCATGGCTGTCGTCAGCTCGTGTTGTGAAATGTTGGGTTAAGTCCCGCAACGAGCGCAACCCTTATCCTTAGTTGCTAGCAGTTAGGCTGAGAACTCTAAGGAGACTGCCGGTGACAAACCGGAGGAAGGTGGGGACGACGTCAAGTCATCATGGCCCTTACGGGATGGGCTACACACGTGCTACAATGGCAAGTACAAAGGGTTGCAAACTCGCGAGAGTAAGCGGATCCCATAAAGCTTGTCGTAGTCCGGATTGGAGTCTGCAACTCGACTCCATGAAGTCGGAATCGCTAGTAATCGTAGATCAGAATGCTACGGTGAATACGTTCCCGGGCCTTGTACACACCGCCCGTCACACCATGGGAGTGGGCTGCAAAAGAAGTGGGTAGTTTAACCTTCGGGAGGACGCTCACCACTTTGTGGTTCATGACTGGGGTGAAGTCGTAACAAGGTAGCCCTAGGGGAACCTGGGGCTGGATCACCTCCTTATAAACGAAAGTTACACCTTTTACGCAGTGTCCACACAGATAATTAATTACGAATTGTGAGCAAGAAGGTTGCAGGCGAAGGCATAAGCTGAAGGCTTGTGACTTGAATATAGGCCTGTAGCTCAGCTGGTTAGAGCGCACCCCTGATAAGGGTGAGGTCGGCAGTTCAAGTCTGCCCAGGCCTACCAATACATAAATGGGGCTATAGCTCAGCTGGGAGAGCGCTTGATTTGCATTCAAGAGGTCTGCGGTTCGATCCCGCATAGCTCCACCATTTACCACAAACACTTGACTGGCAAGTGGGCGTGATAAGTTACTTAATCGGAAGGAAACCTTCCTGATAACTTATCTACTCGCTAAAGTGGAAACCTTCTGCGTAAGAAAGTGCTAAATAATAGATTCTCAACGAGAAGTTATTCTTTAGTATTTTTAATAAAATACATTGCTCTTTAACAAATTGGAAAGCTGATAAATTAAGGTAAACATTATTGTTTATTGTAATTGTTATTCAACATGATTGTTTAATAAGAAACAAAAATAATTTTGATTATCACTGTAAGAGAAAACTCAAGCGTTATTTATGTCAACTGTATGAGAAAGATACAAGCTCATATGGATAAATAAGACACAAGATTAACGACTGAAAGTGCGAGAGCATTTAAGGTTGTATAGTTAAGTGAATAAGCGTATACGGTGGATGCCTTGGCAATTGGAGGCGATGAAGGACGTGTTAATCTGCGATAAGCGTGGTTAAGGTGATAAAAACCGTTATAGACCACGATTTCCGAATGGGGAAACCCACCCTTTTAGGGTATCACATACTGAATACATAGGTATGTGAAGCAAACCCGGAGAACTGAAACATCTAAGTACCCGGAGGAAAAGAAATCAACCGAGATTTCCTAAGTAGCGGCGAGCGAACGGGAAACAGCCGAATCAGTATAGTTTAGTGGAAGCTTCTGGAAAGTTGCACAATAAAGGGTGATAGTCCCGTACACGAAGAGCTATATTGGACACATTAAGTAGGTCGGAGCACGTGAAACTTTGACTGAAGATAGGGGGACCATCCTCTAAGGCTAAATACTCCCAATTGACCGATAGTGAACCAGTACCGTGAGGGAAAGGCGAAAAGAACCCCTGTGAGGGGAGTGAAATAGAACCTGAAACCGTATACGTACAAGCAGTAGGAGCATACTTGTTATGTGACTGCGTACCTTTTGTATAATGGGTCAGCGACTTATATTTTGTAGCAAGGTTAACCGAATAGGGGAGCCGTAGTGAAAGCGAGGGTTAACTGCCCGTCTAGTTGCAAGGTATAGACCCGAAACCCGGTGATCTATCCATGTGCAGGTTGAAGG